>NZ_JADYVF010000020.1:0-98103 GCF_020193625.1 Bradyrhizobium sp. IC3123
TGATCTTGTTTCAAGATGGATCAGAAGATTGGACCAATTGCCTCAACCTCAAGCCAGCGTTCTGTACGCTCCGTGCTCCCCAGCGCGGGGCCGGATCATGGCAACCGAAAATCCGCCATGTGCTCTTGCATCGTCCCGTTGATGTCCGCTTGTGGCCCTCAGCCGACCATTGGGACCTCGCCCTCCGAGCACCGCTTTTGACCCGTAGCAGAAGTCTGAGCCTGCACTCCAACCCCTCAACCGCCCGGGTCGAAACTCATTCTTGCGGTTGCACGTGCCTGACGCCGGAACGTGAGCATCGTCAGGGTCCCTGATCTCCTTAAACAATGGCATGGTCAGCAATCCCAGCGAGATGTGTAGCAGTAATGCTGTCGCAAATTGGCTTGCCATATTGCAATTCTAGGAGCGGGAACAAATGCTTCTCGCTTCGTGGAGCTGGGGAGACAGAAGTCTGCGGCGGTTCGCGGATGCAACACTTTTGACCTTGGCCACTTTCAATGAGCTCGCCTGAACGGCTACGATGCCGTCACCAGAGAGCTTAGGAGCGCACATGAGACGGCGGGAGTTCATCACGCTTCTTGTCGGCGCGGCACCTCTGTGGCCGCTGACGGCGAGCGCGCAACGTTCAGCGGTAGCTGTTATCGGTGTGTTGTCCGTGGGTTCCCCTGACATTGCGAGTCCCTATGACGCAGCATTCGAAAGAGGTCTCGCGGAGAGGGGTTTCGTAGTTGGCAAAAACGTTACGATAGAACGTAGGTGGGCACGAGGAAACCACAGTAGGCTTCCGGAGCTCGCTCAGGAGCTCTTGCATTTCAATCCAGCGCTGATCATCGGAGGGGGCAATGTGGTTGCGCTCGCCGGAAGGAAAGTGACTTCAACCATTCCGATCGTATTCGTAATCGCGTCAGACCCCGTGAAGCTCGGACTGGCAAAGAGCTTCGCTCACCCCGGGGGCAACGCCACGGGCATATCTATGATGACAGCGAGGCTTGTCCTAAAGCGCCTCGAACTGATCCAGGAGCTGCTCCAGCAAAAGGCTACCGTCGGATTTTTGGTGAACCCTGACAATCAAGACTTGCTTCAGGAAATTGACGAAGTTGCCCGTTCGACCGGGCGGACCTTGAAAGTAGCCAAGGCGCGCAACCAGGATGAATTAGAGCCAGCTTTCAGGCAGCTTGTTAGTGCCCAAGTCGGGGCGGTCCTCGTCAGCAACGATGCGATATTTTTCAACCTGCGTGCGCAACTTGTCGCATTGGCCGATCGTCATTCGCTTCCGGCGTCCTATGAATTCCGCGAATTTCCGGCGGCCGGTGGCCTGATGAGCTACGGGCCGAGCCTTGTCGCAAACTTTGAAAAAGCCGGCATCTACGCCGCACGAATCTTGGGAGGTGCTCGGCCGGAGGATTTGCCCATTCAGCAGCCCACGGAGTTCAGTTTGGTTCTCAACTCAGCAACCGCGCGCTCGTTAGGCATCGAAATCCCGCCATCACTGCTCGCCCGTGCGGACGAGGTGATCGAATAAGGCTCTACGCCCCATGTCGGCCCGTAGCGACCTTGCCGCGCGACCGCGACCGTCTGCATTCGACCCATTGCGGACTCATTACCCTATCCTCGGTCCTGATTGCGTCCCATAATGCTCCGCTATTTGGAGGCTAGTCATGAGGCGACGCGATTTCATGTCGACCCTCGGCGGACTGGCTGCAATTTGGCCAGTTGCCGCGCGCCTGGCAAAAGGAACGTGTCCATCGAATTGTTTATCTAAGTGCTCCGAGCCGGGAGTTGGTACAACGCGCGCTCGATGCTTTTCTGCGAAAGCTCCGAGAGCATAGTTGGGTTGAAGGCGAGAACTTCATCACTCGCTCTGACCTAATTCAGCGAGGTTCTTGCTGTGACGTTATTTTCGACTTATTCAACCCAAACGGCCCATCTCAATCCCGCATACCTCCGTCGATCACACGGTCCCATGGCAAAATGCTAATGTCCCCAGGCGTGGTCCTTGGAGGGTACATGCAGCGGCGGGAGTTCATTGCACTGATCGGGGCCATCGGTGCCGTTTGGCCGCGCAGCTTGATCGCGCAGCCCGCCCATCAGCTCATGAAGAAGATGCCTCGCATCGGTTTCCTGGCGTCAGTTCCGCACCAACGAATCGAAGCCTTCGATCGCGGACTCCGCGAGATGGGATATGTGGAGGGCGCGAACATCATCATCGAGCGCCGGTTCTGGAAGAATGACCGGGAACAACTGGCGAGATTTGCCGCCGAGCTGGTGGCTCTCGAAGTCGAGGTGATTGTGGCGTCCAGCACGCCCGAGGCAATTGCCGCCAGGGCAGTCACCGGCACGATCCCCATCGTGACTGCCACCGCAGACGCGGTCGGTGTCGGCCTTGCGGCAAGTCTTGCGCGGCCGGGTGGAAACGTGACGGGACTGACCGGGGTCGCAAGCAGCGGCAAGAATTTCGGGCTTCTGTTGGAGTTACTGCCACGGGCGTCGCGGTTCGCGGTGCTCCTCGACCCCGACAACCAATATCATGCACGGCTGATGGCCGACTTCCAGAAAACCGCCGCGGACCGGCAGGTCGAGATACTTCCGGTGATCAAACGCTCGGTGGAGGACATAGGCCCTGCTTTCCAGACCATAGCTTCGAAGGATATTCAGGGCCTGCTCGTGCTTGTGGACCCCATCGGGTTCGCCAACCGGCGCAAGATCATCGAGCTCGCCGCGCAAAACCGCATTCCGGCGGTGTATCACTGGCGTGAAGAAGCGGTCGAAGGTGGCCTTCTCGCGTATGGCCCTGACATCATTGACCTCAATCGCCGCTCCGCCCGGTTATGTTGCAAAACTGCTGCGGGGCGCGAAAGCGGCCGAACTCCCGATCCAGCAGCCGGAACGCTTCCGATTGGTGATCAATCTTAAGACTGCTCGCGCTCTCGGTCTGAATATTCCAACCGCGCTACTCGCGACGGCTGACGAGGTGATTGAATGATGCTGCGCTGCATGAATCCGCATGTGGCCCTTCAGCTACATTGGAAGATTGCTGCTTCTCCGCTGGTGTTGGGGCTTAAGCGGACATCAGTCGACGGCCAGCCGCTTAATGCGTACACGGCCTAGATCCCAGTGCCCGGATCACCGGCCAGGCCGCGAGCGCGGCGGCGAGATGTTTGAGCGTATGGCCCGAGACCATGTGGCCGGTCGCTTCGAACACGGTCACGTCGCCGAGTTCGAACAGCTTGGCCAGCACATAGAAGACCATCACGCCGCCGAGCGGCACGCCAAGCGCGCCGGGTCGCGGGCGTGTGAACGCGAGGCCCACGGCCAGCGTCATGCCGCCGAACTGCACGACCACCCAGGGCGTGAGATTCTCGCGTGCCACCCAGGCCGCCAATAGGCCCGCGACCATGGTCAGCACCAGCACCGCTTCGCCTGCGCGCGTGCTGATGCGCTCGCTGGCCGCGATGCCCAGAAAGCCCGCGAACGCGACCGCCATGCCGAGACGATCGGCGATGAGCCGTTGCGGCACGTCGGGGTCGAGATGATAGAAGCCCGAGCCGAGGCAAGTGAGGATCAGGCCGACGAAGAACCAGTTCGCACCCACCGGCGCATCGTGGCGGGCACGCAGCCGTTCCGAGCCCCAGACGCCCATCGCGAGGAAGGCGAGATTGCTCAGCACGTCGCCGGCATTGGGCACGCCGAGGAAGGTGCGGCTATCGACGAAATGCGGGATGTGCCAGGCGGCGGCGGGCATCGTGGGCGCCAGGAGCGCGGTGAGCGTCAGGACGAGGAGCGCACCGATAAGATGTTTCTCGCCGGTTTGAAGGGGGACGTACGAGAGTCGGCGAACGACTGGCGGGACCAGTGCATTGGCCGGTTGAGCTTGGTCGCGCGCGCGCAGCATGAACATCTCCAGATATTGAACATTGTTCAATATTGGTAGCTCGAAAATGAACGGCGTTCAATGGGAAGTGTCGCGAGATTTCCGCAGCAAGCAAGATCTTGAAATTGCTTTGTTTTTGGAATTTGAGCGGCCACCGCAGCCGTGGAGTGGGCAAAGCGAAGCGTGCCCACCATTCCGCTTATGATCGACATTCGTGGGCACGGCGCTGCGCGCCTTTGCCCCCCTACGAGACCGCGTTTGTGGCGCTAACCCGCCCCGATCTCCGCGACGATGCGGCCCGTCGTGACCTGCTCGCCTTCGGCGACGTCGATCGCGCCGACCACGCCCGCGATGCCGGCCTTGTGGACGTGCTCCATCTTCATCGCCTCCAGCGTCAGCACCGGCTGGCCGGCGGTGACGCGATCGCCGGGCTTGACGAGGACAGCGACGACGCGACCGTTCATGGCGGCGCGGACTTTGCCGTCGCCGCCATTCGTTGAAGTCGCCTTCGGCGCGGCGAGGGTGAGATCATTCGCCACCAGCGGGATGCCGCGGTGCTGGACGTACAGCCGATCGCCATCCCGCAGGAATTTTGCGCTGTCCACCACGCCGGCGAGGCGGAAGCGGATGGCGTCGAGATCGAGCTGATCGATCTCGAACTTATGCTGGCGGCCTTCGACGGCGACGGTGTAGCTGCCGTCGCGCTCGCGCATGATGTCGAGCTCGTGCGCATCGCCGCCGATGTCGATTTTCGCCGGCAGCGGAAAGGTGGCGGCAAGGCTCCGCCCGCCCTGCCACGATGGCGCGCGCGGGTTGGTGACGTAGAGCAGCAGGCCTGCCAGCGCGATCTCGAATGCCGCGTCCGCACGCGGCGCAAGCAGCTCGTTGCGATGGGCGCCGATGAAAGCCGTCGTCGCTTCCCCCTTGGCAAAGCCGGGATGACGCAGGCACGACAATAGGAACGCCTGGTTCGTCGTCACGCCGAACGCCGTAAGCTGCTCCAATCCGACGATCAGCCGTCCCCTCGCCTCCTCGCGATTGGCACCATGGCTGATCAGCTTGGCGATCATGGAATCGTAGAATGGCGGAATCTCCGAGCCCGGTTGCAACGCGTGCTCGACGCGGATGCCCTCAGGCACCTGCCAGCGCGCCATGCGGCCGGACTGCGGCATGAAATCCTGCGCGGCATCTTCCGAGCAGAGCCGCACCTCGATGGCGTGGCCGGAGAACTTGATGTCCTGCTGCTTCACCGGCAAGGGTTCGCCGCGCGCGACGCGCAGCTGCAGCTCGACGAGATCGAGCCCGGTGATCGCCTCGGTGACGGGATGCTCGACCTGCAGCCGCGTGTTCATCTCCATGAAGTAGAACGCGCCGCTCTGATCGAGCAGGAATTCCAGCGTGCCGGCGCCTTCATAGCGCAGCGCCTTGACCGCTGACACCGCGACCTCGCCCATTTTCGCGCGCAGCTCCGGCGTGACCGCCGGCGACGGCGCCTCCTCGATCAGCTTCTGGTGCCGCCGCTGCACCGAGCAATCGCGCTCGCCGAGATGGATGGCATTGCCGTGGCTGTCGCCGAACACCTGGATCTCGATGTGGCGCGGATTCTGGATCGCCCGCTCGAGGATGACGGCCGCATCGCCGAACGCGGCTTTCGCTTCCGACCGCGCGCTGCGCAGGGCTTCGGGGAAGGATGCCGCGTCAGTGACGAGCCGCATGCCGCGGCCGCCGCCGCCGGCGACCGCCTTGATCATCACGGGAAAGCCGATCTTCCCGGCTTCGGCGAACATGACCTCGTCGCCTTGCTCAGCACCCTGGTAGCCGGGCACGATGGGCACGCCGGCTTTCTTCATGATCTCCTTGGCGCCGGCCTTGTTGCCCATCGCCTCGATCGCCTGCGGCGACGGGCCGATGAAGACGAGGCCGGCATCCTTGCAGGCGCGCGCAAACGCCTCGTTCTCGGCAAGAAAGCCATAGCCGGGATGAACGGCATCCGCGCCGCTGGCCTTGGCCGCTTCGATGATCGCGGGGATGTTGAGATAGGATTGCGCCGGCAAGGCTTCGCCGATGCGCACGGCCTGGTCGGCCTCGCGCACATGGAGCGCATCGCGATCCGCATCGGAATAGACCGCGACGACACCGAGGCCGAGTTTTCGCGCGCTGCGCATCACGCGCAGTGCGATCTCGCCGCGGTTTGCCACCAGGACCTTGAAGAACGGCCGGTGCTGCACTGATCCGTTCCTCATGGGCGGGCCACCGAAAACTGCATGCGCTGGGGCGTGCGCGCATCGCCCTCGCGGCAGATCGCGAGCACCTCCGATAGCACGGCGCGGGTGTCGCGCGGGTCGATCACGCCATCGTCGAGCACGCGGGCGCTGGTGGAGAACACATCCATCTGGCCATCGAACACGCCGATGATTTGCGCCTTCATGGCGTCGAGCTTGTCCTGCTCTATCGGCTTGCCGCGGCGGGCGGCAGCGGCCTCGGTTACGATCGCCATGGTCTCGGCGGCCTGCTCGCCGCCCATCACCGCGGTCTTGGCATTGGGCCAGGAGAAGCAGAAGCGCGGATGGAAGCCGCGACCGCACATACCGTAATTGCCGGCACCGAACGAGGCGCCGCAATAGATGGTGATCTGCGGCACCGTCGCCGACGTCACCGCCTGGATCATCTTGGAGCCGTGCTTGATCATGCCGGCCTCCTCATAGGCCTTGCCGACCATGTAGCCGGTGGTGTTGTTGAGATAGAGCAGCGGCGTGCGGGTCTGGCAGCAGGCCTGGATGAAATGCGTCGCCTTGTTGGCGCCGGCGGGATCGAGCGGGCCGTTGTTGGTGATGATCCCGATGGCCTGGCCCTCGATGCGGGCATGGCCGCAGACAGTGGCCGGGCCGTAACTCGGCGCCAGCTCGGTGAAATCGGAATCGTCGACGATGCGCGCGATCACCTGTTTCATGTCGACCGGGCGCTTGTGGTCCATCGGCATGATGCCGAGCAGCTCGTCCTGGTCATAGCGCGGCGGCTTGAACTGCGCCGCCGCTTTGCCCGGCCGCTCCCATTGCAGCGCGGCCATGATCTCGCGCGCGATGCGCAATGCGTCACGATCGTCCTCGGCGAGGTAATCGCCGAGGCCGGAGATCTGCGTATGCATTTCGGCACCGCCGAGCTCTTCCTCGGTCGCGATCTCGCCGGTCGCGGCTTTCAGCAGCGGGGGCCCGGCGAGGAAGGCGCGGGTGCGGCCGCGGACCATGACGATGTAGTCGGAGAGGCCGGTCTGATAGGCGCCGCCCGCGGTGGAGGAGCCGTGCGTGACGGTGACGACCGGCAGACCGGCAGCGGAGAGCCGCGCCAGGTTGCGAAAGATGTTGCCGCCGCGAACGAAATCCTCGACGCGGTAGCGCAGCAAATTGGCGCCGGCGCTTTCGACCAGCTGGACATAAGGCAGCTTGTTCTCCAGCGCGAGCTCCTGCACCCGCAGCGTCTTGTCGAGACCGTAAGGCTGCAGCGCACCGGCGTCGATGCCGGAATCGCTGGCGCTGACCATGCAGCGGATGCCGGAGACGAAGCCGATTCCGGCGATGACGCCGCCGCCCGGCACGCTCTTGTTCGCATCCGGCACGTCGAACATGTAGCCGGCGAGCGTCGACAGCTCGATGAAGGGCGCCCCGGGATCGAGCACCAGCGCGACGCGCTCGCGCGGCAGCAACTGGCCGCGCTTGTGGAAGCGGTCCTTGGCCGCGGCGGACGCGGCGCGCGTGCGCTCCTCGAGCGCGCGCATGCGGTCGATCAGGCTGAGCATGCCGTCGCGGTTGGCTTGGTAGGCGGCGCTGCCGGGGGAGATGGTGTTTTGGAGAATGGACATGACTTGATCCTGCTCGTCATTGCGAGGAGCGAAGCGACGAAGCAATCCAGACTGCATCCGCGGAAAGATTCTGGATTGCTTCGCTTCGCTCGCAATGACGGGGCGATACCTTACCTGTTCGTCCCAAAGATCTTCCGCGCCTCGGCGGGGCTCGCGATCTCGCGGCCGGCGCGCCTTGCGCAGGCGGCGACGGCCTCGATCAGCTGGCCGTTCGACGTCACTTTCTTGCCGTCGGCGAGATAGAAGGTGTCCTCGAGGCCGGTGCGCAGATGACCGCCGAGCTCGGCGCAGCGCTGGTGCAGCGGCCAGATCTCCTCGCGGCCGATGGCGGTGACCTGCCAATGCGCCTCGGGGCGCTTCAGCTTGATCAGGATCGGCAGCAGTTCGGGATCAGCAGGCATGCCGGAGGCGACACCCATCACGAAATTGTACTCGAGCGGGCCGTTGTACATGCCGACCTGGTGGTACATGCCGACGCAGCGGACGATACCGACGTCGAAGCATTCGAACTCGGGAATGGTGCCGACCGCGTTCATGACGTCGAGATAGTCCTTCACCTTCTCGACCGCATTGTCGAACATCATCGGCGGCCAGGCCCAGCTGTTGTCGGCCTTCACCTTCAGATAATTCAGCGAGCCGGCATTGCAGGCGGCAATCTCGGGCTTCGTCTCGCGGATGCAGTCGAGCGCGCCTGAATAGTTCGGCCCCGACACGCCGGAGGTGTGGTTGATGATCACGCCGGGGCAGGCTTCGCGGATCGCCTGCTGGATTTCCTTGCTGACCGCGACCTCCCAGGACGGCAGATGTCCCTTGCCCGGCGCCTGCTGGCGCAGATGGATGTGCATGATGGACGCGCCGGCCTCGAACGCAGCCTTGGCCTCGCGCGCCATCTGCTCGGGCGTCACGGGCACGTTGTGCTGCTTGGGGTCGGTGAGCACGCCGTTCAGCGCGCAGGTGATGACGGCCTTGTCGCTCATGCGTTCAATGTCTCGCACGTTGAGAATTCAACGCTTGCGATCATGTGACGCGCGACATGCGGCTTCTTGCGCGGAGAAGCTGGGAAAAACGACGAATTCGTAGGGTGCGTTAGCCGAAGGCGTAACCCACCACTGTCTGCCTCCGTGGAAATTGACGAGGTGGGTTACGCCGAGCAGCTGCGCTTCGCGCATCTGATCGGCTAACCCACCCTACGAAGCCTCCGCCATCCGCACGGTCTCGGTGCTGCGATAGATCGCAAGATCGCGCGAGCCGACGAAGATCGCCCGCGGCTTCAATCCGTAGAAGCGGCGGATCGAGTGGCTGAAATGCGTGGAATCGGGATAGCCGATGTCCTGCGCCAGATGGGCGAGGTTGAGGTCCTGGTTGGCGAAGTGCAGCAGATACCGCGCGCGCTTCCAGGCGCGGAAGGAGCGGAACGAGATGCCGGTCTCCTCCTTAAACAGGTGCAGGAAGCGCGAGGCCGAGAGGCCGGCTTCAGCGGCGCAGGTATCCGCCGTCACCGGCTCGCCGGAGAAGCGCTCGATGCGGGCCACCGCACGCATCACGCGCGGATCCAGCACGCGGCGCGGCAGCGCCTCGCCAAAGCACATCTCGTCGAACTCGGCCGTGGTGATGTCGCCATAGCGGCGCTGACGCAGCAAGGCGTAGGCGGCGAGGATCTTGCGGGCATAGGCGGCCTGATCGGGTCCGGTCAGACGTGCGGCCAAGGCTTCGATCACGCCATCCGGCATGCTCTCCGGCTCCAGCGTCACGCTGATGACGGTGCGATAGTCGCTGGCGATGGAGTGCCGCTGGTTCGGCAGGGTGACGAACAGCTCGCCGGTGGCGAGAACGTCGTCGATGGTCAGGTGCAGATTGCCCTTCACCGCGACATAGACATGGCAGCAGCCGGGTGTCCGTTTGCGCGGACGACCAAGCAGGCCCGCATAAAACACCCGCTCCGGCGTGATCAGCATCAGATGGTCGGATTCGCGACCGTTATATTCCATTGGGTTCCTCCTCGCGCGGCTCTCTGGCCGCTGCGGACGGAGGTCACCTTAGCGGAAATTTGGGCGCTGTCACGGTAGGATAGCGCTGTCAAAAGACATGGCGCGTCGTGGACGCGCAATAACGCGAACCGGGAATCTCGAGGTTCCGGGACCGCGCTTCCGCGCCCCGGAATGACAGCCTCCCTTACGCCCTCACCCTCGGCGCGACATTCTGCTCTTGCCCGGCCTTTTGCTCCGCAGCAACCGCGCGCTTGAAACCCTCGCGCTGCTGCAGACGCGACCAATAGGCTGTGACGTTTGGCCCGAAATCCTTGGCAAGCCCGATATTGCTCGCGAGCCGAAGCGCGTAACCGATGACGATGTCGGCGGCGGTGAAGCGGCCAGCGCACAATGTTTCGGCATTCGCGGTCGCTGCCTCAACGGCGCGCAGTCTCCCCAGAAACCATTTCGCGTAATCGGTGGCGACCTGCGGGTTGCGGCGCTCCTCCGGCTCGAGCTGGGTGTATCTCAGCACCAGCGTTTGCGGGAAGGTTAACGTGGCGTCGCTGAAGTACATCCAGTTCAGGAACGTGCCGTAGGCGGGATCTTCAGGGCCGACCATCAACGGCGTCGGGCCGTATGTGATGCCGAGGTAATGGCAGATGCCGGAGGATTCCGTCATCCTGGTCTCGCCGTCGATCATGAAGGGGATGGTGCCGAGCGGATTGAGCGCGAGATAGTCCTTGGCGAAGACGCGCGGCGGGAACGGCAGCATCTTCAATTCATAGGGCAGCCCCATCTCCTCCAGCATCCAGAGCGGACGGAACGAGCGTGCGGCGTCGCAGTGATACAGCGTGATCATCAGGCGTTTCCTTTGCTGCCGGGCAGCGTGCCCATCATCTTGCACAGGACCATCAGCATGACCTCGTCGGCGCCGCCGCCGATCGAGGTCAAGCGGCTGTCGCGATAGGCGCGGCTGACCGGTGTCTCGTTGGTAAAGCCCATTCCGCCCCAATATTGCAAGCAGGCGTCGGTGAGCTCGCGGCCGAGCCGCCCGGCCTTCAGCTTGGCCATGGTCGCGAGCCGCGTCACATCCTCGCCGGCGACCAGCTGCTCGCCGGCGCGATAGATCAGCGCGCGCAAGAGCTCGACCTCGGTCTGCATCTCCGCGAGCTTGAAGTGCACGACCTGGTTGTCGAGGATCGACTTCCCGAAGGCTTTGCGGTTGCGGGTGTATTCGATGGTCTGGTCGATGATGTATTCGTGCGCCTTCAGACAGGCGGCCGCGCCCCACAAGCGCTCCTCCTGGAACTGGATCATCTGGTAGGTAAAACCCTGGCCCTCCTCGCCGATCCGGTTGCGCTTGGGCACGCGGACATTGTCGAAGAAGATCTGTGCCGTGTCGGACGAGCGCATGCCCATCTTGTCGAGTTTGCGCGCGACGGTGACGCCCTTGCTCTTCATAGGCACGCAGATCAGTGACTTGTTGCGGTGAACGGGGCCGTCGCCGGTGTTTGCGAGCAGGCAGATCCAGTCGGCCTGGGTGCCGTTGGTGATCCACATCTTGCCGCCATCGATGACGTAGTCATCGCCGTCGGAACGTGCCTGGGTCTTGATCGAGGCGACGTCGGAGCCTGCGCCCGGCTCGGAGACGCCGATGCAGGCGACGTAATCGCCCGAGATCGAGGGCGCCAGGAATTCGCGCCGCACCTCGTCCGAGCCGAACCGCGCCAGCGCGGGCGTTGCCATGTCGGTCTGCACCCCGATCGCCATCGGCACGCCGCCGCAGGTGATGGCGCCCAGCTCTTCCGCCATCATCAGCGCATAGGAATAGTCGAGGCCCGAGCCGCCGAATTCGACCGGCTTGTTCAGGCCGAGGAAGCCGAGGCTGCCCATCTTCTTGAACAGCTCGTGCGCCGGGAAGATGTCGGCCTTCTCCCACGCGTCGACGTGCGGATTGATCTCGTTGGCGATGAATCTTTGTAGCGAGCGGCGGATGTCGTCGTGGTCGGCGGTGAATAACATTCTCTCTCAGCCTCGTCATTCCGGGACGCGCCCCTTGGCGCGGGCCCGGAATCCATAACCTCCGCTTGTGGTTATGGATTCCGGGCTCGCTCCGCTTCGCTCGCGCCCCGGAATGACGCGAGGAGAGAGCGTTCAAAGCCCCATCTGCCGCGAGGCCAGATCCTTCATGATCTCCTCGGTGCCGCCGCCGATGGCGTTGACCTTAACCTCGCGATAGATGCGTTCGGCCTTGATGCCGCGCATGAAGCCGGCGCCGCCAAAGATCTGCACGGCTTCCGAGGCGCAAAAAGCCATGGTCTGCGTCGCCTGGTTCTTCATCATGCAGATTTCGGCGACCGGGCTCTCGCCCTGCTCAAGCCGCCAGGCCAGCATCTCCAGCATGGCTTGCGATGCCGCCACCTTCTGCGCCATGTCGACGATCTTGTGGCGGATGACCTGGTGCTGCGCGAGCGGCTTGCCGAAGGTCTTGCGCTCCTTTGCGTAGGCGATGGCCTCGTCGAGGCAGACGCGCGCAAAGGCGGTGCAGCTCGCGGCCATGCCCATGCGCTCGCTGTTGAAGTTCTGCATGATGATCTTGAAGCCTTGGCCCTCCTCACCGATCAGGTTCGCGGCGGGCACGCGGCACGCGTCGAAATGCAGCGTCGCGGTGTCGGAGGCCCACCAGCCCATCTTCTTCAGCTTGGTCCTGGACAGGCCGGGCGTGTCGCCTTCGATCAGGAGCAGGCTGACGCCGCCGGCGCCCTCGCCGCCGGTCCGCACCGCAACGGTGAGGTAATCGGCGCGCATCCCCGAGGTGATGAAGGTCTTCTCCCCGCTCACGACGTAGTCATCGCCGTCGCGACGCGCCCGGGTGCGCAGGTTCGCAACGTCCGAGCCGCCGCCCGGCTCGGTGATCGCCAGTGCGGAGATCTTCTCGCCTGCCAGCACCTGCGGCAGCACGCGCGCCTTCACCTCGGCGCGTGCGGCCCGCGCGATCGGGGGAGAGCCGATGGTGTGGCTCATCAGGCTGGCGCTGACGCCGCCTGCGCCGGCGCGCGCAAGCTCCTGGCTCGCGACGATCTTCATGAACTGGTCGGCGGCGATGCCGCCATATTCCTCCGGGAATCCGAGCCCCAGCAGGCCGATTCCCGCCGCCTTGCGATAGAGCTCGCGCGGGAATTCGCCGGCTTCGTCCCATTCATGGGCGAAGGGCGCGATCTCCTTCTCGACGAACCGCCGCATCGCGTCGCGGAACGCGTCGTGCTCGGCGGTATAGAACGGGCTCTTCATCGCGAGACTTGCCTCGACCGGATTCGTCCCGACCACCATGGCTTTAACCTGGGCCGTTCACTTGCGCGGAGTGGCTGATCGGCGCGAACGCTTCGAGCAAGCCAGCAACGCACCCCCCCAGCGGATTGCTGTCACAGCGTCAGAAACAACGCGAACGGCTCTTCCACCGTGCGGCGCAAGTGCTTTCGATACAAGGCGTGGTTGGGATCCTCGGGCGCAACCCGGCCCAAGGAAGGTTTTGGGATATTCCTGAGCGGCACATAGGCGATCGGCGCGGCGATCGGCGTGAGCTGCGAGCCGGGCCCGGCGCGCAGCGTCGAGATGATGCCGTACATCTCGCCTGATACCGTCGGCCGCGACACCGTGATCACGCGGTGCTGGCCGTGCTTGATGATGACGAGGTAGATGAAGCCGGACTGATGGGGAACGGCGACCTCGCCGGTATGCTCGTAGGCGGCATCGGTCCGCTCGCCTTCGCGGAAGACCAGCGACGAGAGTTTCGGCTCCCAGGCGATCTCGGTGCGGTAGGCGAAGATCGCGTCCTTGTCGCCGAACGACGGCCGCAGGGTGATGTAGACGTCCTCGAGCCAGGTCACTGCGCGGTGGGCATAAGAGCCGAGGCTGTCGGGCGCGACGTCGTTTGCGGCCGGCGGCGTCACCACGATGACGCTCTTGCGCAAGGAGACGCCGAGCGCCTGCTCCAGCCGGACGGTCGTCGCCAGCGTGAACGGCCGCCGGCCGCCGAGCACCTTCTCCAGCGTCGACAGGCTGAGCTTGGCTTGCTCGGCCAGCGCCTGCCGGGACATCCGGCGCCGGGCGAGCTCCTCGCGAATGGTCTCGGCGATCTCGCGGCTCTGCTCGTCCGAAAGCTGCTTGTCCGTGAGTTTGTCCTGCATCTTCACCGTCAGCCCCGCTCCAGGCCGGTCACTCTAGCAGGGCGGACAAACCAGCACAAAACCGCACATGACCGCCCCGGCTCAAGCGAGCCTGGGCCGGCCGCGGCGGAACATTGCCGATCATTCTGCTCGCGAAATCCCGCCCCGCCGGCGGATGCTGAGGACCAGCAAACATGCTTCGGAGCAAGCCAAATGAACGCCTACGACACGGCCGATAGCGACGACCACCCGCTGTTGAGCCGCCTCATCAAGGTCGGACTGTTCCTTCTGGCGCAGGGCATCGCCGTGATGCTGGTCGCCTTCCTGGCCCTGCTGGTGAGTTTCGGGGCGAGCTGGTCGGCGACGACCGAACAGGCCAGCCTGCTCCAGCCCGGCGAAGCACGGTCGGGCAGCCTGCTACTGAAAGAGGACGGCACTACCACGGAGGCGATTCGCCTCGGGACCGATATCGACATCACCGTGTCGGGCCCGACCTTGCGCGCCCGCGTCACGCAAGCATTTCGCAACCCGACCAAGGATTGGGTCGAGGCCACCTACGTCTATCCGCTCGCGGCCGGCGGCGCCGTCGACACACTGAAGATGGTGGTCGGCGACCGCGTCATCATCGGCGACATCAAGGAACGGCAGCAAGCGCGCGTGATCTACGAGGAGGCGCGCCGCGCCGGCCAGAAGGCCGCGCTCACCGAGCAGGAGCGGCCGAACATCTTCACCAACTCGGTCGCCAATATCGGTCCCGGCGAAACCGTGCTGGTGCAGATCGAGTACCAGGAGCCGGTGCATCAAGTCGGCAACGAATATTCGTTGCGCCTGCCGCTCGTGGTCGGGCCGCGCTACAATCCCGCACCGATCATCCAGAGCGTCGATTTCCGCAAGGACGGCTCGGGCTGGGGCGCGACATCGTCGGACCCGGTGCCGGATCGCGAGCGCATCTCGCCCCCTGTGCTGGATCCCGCCAAACATCCGCCGGTCAATCCGACCAGCATCACGGTACGCCTGCAGGCCGGCTTCGCGCTCGGCGAGGTCAAGAGCCACCATCACAACGTCAAGACGGAAAGCCCGGACAACACGACGCGCGTGGTGACGCTCGCTGACGGTACTATTCCCGCCGACCGCGACTTCGAGCTGACCTGGAAGCCGGCTGCCGAGACAGCGCCATCGGTCGGACTGTTCCGCGAGCACATCGGCGATGCCGATTACCTGCTCGCCTTCGTCACCCCACCGAGCGCCGGGCAGGCGGCGCAGAAGCCGCTGCCCCGCGAGGTCGTGTTCGTGATCGACAATTCCGGCTCGATGGGCGGCACGTCCATCGTGCAGGCCAAGGCAAGCCTGCTCTACGCTCTCGGCCGCCTGCAGCCGAATGACCGCTTCAACGTGATCCGCTTCGATGACACCATGGACGTGCTGTTTCCGGCCTCCGTGCCGGCCGATGCTGCGCATGTCGGCGAGGCGACCTCCTTCGTCGGCGCCTTGCAGGCGCGCGGCGGCACCGAGATGGTGCCGGCGATGCGCGCGGCACTGGCCGACAGGCTCGGCGACACCGGCATGGTCCGCCAGGTCGTGTTCCTGACCGACGGCGCGATCGGCAACGAGCAGCAATTGTTCGATGCGATCACGACGATGCGCGGCCGCTCGCGCGTCTTCATGGTCGGCATCGGGTCCGCGCCCAACACCTATCTGATGACCCGTGCCGCCGAGCTCGGCCGCGGCGCCTTCACCCATATCGGCTCCACCGAGCAGGTGGAGGAGCGCATGCGCGGCCTGTTCGCCAAGTTGGAGAATCCGGCCGTGACCGGCCTCACCGCAAGGTTTTCCGAGGCCAATGCCGACGTCACCCCGGCGATCATCCCCGACGTCTATCGCGACGAGCCCCTGGTGCTGGCGGCGAGACTCGACAAGCTCGCAGGCTCGCTCGAGATCAAGGGCCGCGTCGGCGACCGTCCGTGGTCGGTGACGCTGCCGCTGCAAAACGCAGCCGAAGGCAAGGGCCTGTCAAAGCTCTGGGCCAGGCGGAAGATCGCCGATGCGGAAGTCGCGCGCACCCTGCGCGAGATGACGCCGGAGGAAGCTGACAAGGCGATCCTGGCGCTGGCGCTCGACCATCAGATCGTCACGCGGCTGACCAGCCTCGTCGCGGTCGACAAGACGCCAAGCCGTCCCGAAGGCGAACCGCTCAAGCTCAGCGAACTGCCGATCAACCTGCCCGCGGGCTGGGAGTTCGAGAAAGTGTTCGGCGAGCGGCCGCATCTGACGCCAACGCAGCTGCACGAGCGCCATGCCGACGCGCGCAATCAGCCGGCAACGCGACGGCCTATGCCTGCTGCGCCCGATGCGATCCGCCTGCCCAAGACCGCGACCTCGGCCGAGCTGAAGATGATCGCGGGCTTCATCCTGATCGTGCTCGCCCTGATCCTGTTCGTGTTCAACCGGCGTCGGACCTTGCTCACCGACGCCGCTTGAGAGAGGAGCTCCCCGACTCCTCTGTTAGCGCGCGCGGCTGCCCGTCCCTTCCAAACGGCCGCGCGCGCCTTTTTTCACTGTCATTGCGAGGAGCGAAGCGACGAAGCAATCCAGACTGCCGCCGCGGAGACAGTCTGGATTGCTTCGCTTCGCTATCGCAATGACGGGAGACGAAACACAATGCCCCGCTTCATCTCTCCGCTGGTCCTCGCGCTTGGCGGCCTCATCCTGTTCGGCGACGGCGCCTATATCCACGCCAAGGCGTGGCTGGCGCAGGTGCTGCTGGAGCGGGCCTTCGACCGAAGCATTGCCACGGGACAGGCGGTAAAGCCCTGGTCATGGGCCGACACCTGGCCGGTCGCGCGGATCGAGGTGAAGCGGATCGGCGCCAGCGCCATCGTGCTGGAAGGCACGAGCGGGCAAGCGCTCGCTTTCGGGCCCGGTCATATCCAGGACACGGCTGATGCGGGCGAACGCGGGATCGCCGTCTATGCCGCCCATCGCGACACCCATTTCCGCTTCCTGAAAGATGTTGCCATTGGCGACGTCATCGATGTCACGCGCAGTGACGGTCGACACTTTCGCTATCGCGCGGATTCCTCGGCCGTGGTTCGCTTCGATGCATCCGGCATCGATCCCATGGCACAGGGTTTCGAGCTTGTTCTCGCGACCTGCTGGCCATTCGATGCCGTCACATCCGGCCCCGAGCGCTACATCGTGCATGCGACATTGATTGGCGCCGACGGCTAGATCGCCGATCGGACTGACACGCACCGGTGCGCGCTTCATTCCACCACACGGCATACCAGCCACACAGTTGCCAAAGGACTCGCCATAGAACAGAGTGACGCGACACCAATAAGAACAACAGGTGAGGTCACGCCATGGAAGCCCGTGTGTCTGCTGCGCCCGCATCACGTCCATGGTCTCCGCCGCCCGATGCCAGCGACATCGTCAAGGGCATCCACGCAATGCTGCACCCGCACAACATCGTGCTGGTGGGCGCGACCGACAAGCCCGGCAATTATGCCGAGCGCATCTGGAACAATCTGATCAAATATGGTTTCGAAGGCGGGCTCTATCCGGTCAACGCCAAGCGCGATACCGTCTGGGGCGTTCCCTGCTACAAGGATTTTGCGAGTCTTCCGGAGAAGCCCGATCACGTCCTGGTGCTGGTGCCTGCGCGCTTTGCCGTGCAGGTGATCCGCGACGCCGCCGCAGCCGGCGCGCGGTCGGCCACCATCGTCACCTCCGGCTTCAGCGAGCTGCAGGATGACGAAAGCCAGAAGCTCGCTGCCGAATTGCAGGCTGCGGTGCGCGAGACGGGGCTCGCGGTCACGGGCCCGAACTGCCTCGGCAATTTGAGCGCCGGCGAGAAGCTCTTCACCAATATCGACGATCGCATCGTCACCATGGAGCAGGGCGCGGTGGCAATCGCCGGCCAATCCGGCGCCATCGTCATGGCGATCCGCCAGACGCTGGAAGACCGGGGTGTCGGCGTCGGCTACATGGTGACCACGGGCAACGAGGCCGGGCTCGAGACGCCGGATCTGATGCGCTACTTCGCCGAGGATCCGAGCATCAAGGTGATCGTCGTCTACCTCGAAGGCGTGCGCAACACCAAGGCGTTCCGCGATGCCTGCAAGGCGGCGCGCGCGGCGAGCAAGCCCGTGATCGCGCTCAAGCTCGGCGCCTCCGAAGGCGGCCGCGCCGCGGCGATGGCGCATACCGGCGCACTCGCCGGCTCGATCGAGACGTTCGACGCGATCGCGACGCGCGAAGGGGTGATCCGGGTCGGCGGCCTCGACGAGCTGATCGAGACCACCGAGTGCTTCGTGCACGCGGCCGTTCCGAAAGGCGACCGGCTCGCCGCTGTGACGCTGTCCGGCGGCAAGCGCGGCATGCTGATCGACGCATTCTATGCCGCAGGCCTGAATTTCACGCCGCTGAGCCCGCATGTCAGCGCGGAGCTGGCGAAGATGCTCGGCCCCGGCTCGATCGTCGGCAATCCGCTCGATGCCGGCTTCGCCGCGGTGGTCGATCCCTCCGTCTACATGAAGTCGATCAAGCTGATGATCGACGACCCCGATATCGACATCGTCATCGTCGATGCCGAGCTGCCGAAGGCGCCGCACGAGCTGCGCGAGCGCAATTTGCGTATCGTCAACGAGATGGCGAGCGAGGCGGGCAAGCCGGTGATCTACATCAGCGCGATGTCGATCGGCTTCACCGAATACACCAAGGGCTTGCGGAAGTCGCTGCCGCATCTCGCGGTCATGCAGGGCATGGACCGCGCGGTGACCGCGATCAAGTCGCTGCTCGCCTATGCGAAGCTGCGCAAGGAGGTGCCCGATATCGTCTCGAGCTCGAAACCCGCCGCCCGCGCCGTGCTGGAGAAGACGTTGAAATCGGCGACCGGTGCTGCGCTCGACGAGGTCGCCTCGAAGAAGCTGCTCAAGGCCTACGGCATCCCGATCTCGAAGGAGGCGATCGCACAGACCGCGGCGGACGCCATCAAGATTGCCAAGCAGATCGGTTTTCCGGTCGTGGCAAAACTCGTCAGTGCGGAGATCCTGCACAAGTCCGACATCGGCGGCGTGGTGCTGAACCTCAACAGCGCAGCCGAGGTGAAGAAGGCGTTCGCCGACATCACCGCGCGCGTGGCGAAGCTCAAGGGCAAGCCGAAGCTCGACGGCATCCTGATCGCGCAGCAGGTCAAGGCCGAGTTCGAGCTGGTGGTCGGCGCCTCGCTCGATGCGGAGATGGGCCCGGTCGTGCTGTTCGGCACCGGCGGCATCGACATCGAACTGATGAAGGACGTCGCGCTCGCCGGCGCGCCGCTGGACGAGGCCGAGGCACAGCTCCTGATCGGCCGCACCAAGGCCGGCGTCAAGATGCGCGGCTATCGCGGCAGGCCGGCCTTGCACGAGGCCTCGGCGGTGAAGGCGCTGGTCGGGCTGTCCAACCTGATCGCGGATGCGGGCGATCGCATCGCCTCGATCGATATCAACCCGTTCCTGATCAACACCAGGACGGGCGTGGCCGTCGATGCCCTGATCGTGCTGAACAATGCTGCGGCAAAGCGGGCGGCCGGGCATTGACGTCGCGCCGTGCCGTAGGGTGGATTAGCGCAGCGTAATCCACCAATTCATCCCCAGGCGTACGAGAGATGGTGGCGGGTTACGCTTCGCTAACCCGCCCTACGTAACATCGCGGGCTCCTTCCAACTTCCCCGCTTTGGCCGTAAAATCGCCCCTGCATGGCACGCGCGAGCAATCTTGTGATCGGAACGGCAACGCTGGCGGCGATCGCCGTGGCGTTCGGCGGCCTGCTCGGCGCGCAGAAATGGCGCACCATCCAGAGCCGCAGCCAGTTGCGCGTGGTGTTCGAGGGCGGCTCCGCCAGCGGGCTGCGCCGCGGCGGGCCGGTCAATTTCGACGGCGTGCCCGCCGGCCAGATCCTGTCGATCAAGCTGGATAGTCCGCGCAGGATCGTGGCACTCGTCATGCTCGACAACACCGCGCCGATCCGCAAGGACACCGTGGCCGGAATCGAGTTCCAGGGCCTCACCGGCATTGCCGCGATCTCACTCATCGGCGGCGCCCCCTCTGCACCGCCGGTGCCGCTGGACGCGGACGGCATCCCGGTGCTGACGGCCGATCTCAGCGACGCCGAAACCATCGTCGAAACTCTGCACAGCGTCGACCGCACCATCGTGAACAACGCCCCCGCAATCAAGGAGGGCCTGCACACGTTCGAGACCTATACCGCCGACCTCAGGAGCAAGGGCGCCGAGATCGATTCGGTCATGGCCAAGGTCGACAGCGCCTTTGCGGGCTTCGACAAGGCGGTCGCCAAGATCGAGGGCGCGGTGCCGGGCTTCGTCGACGGCAAGGCCGACGAGCTGTTCGAGAAGATCCAGGGACTGCACGAGCTTGCCGGCACCATGAAGAAGAAATCGGCGGCCTACCTCGACGACATTCGCCGCTCGCTGCTCGACGTCAGCGAGGCCGCCAACAAGATGAGCGGCACGCCGGCGCCGCCGCGGCCCCCGCGCAGGCCCACCGAGCAGAAGCGGTAACGCCTCTTTCATACCCTCCACTGGAGGGGGAGGGTCGGCTCACATGGAGCGTAGCGAAATGTGAGACGGGGTGGGGTGACGGTCTCTCCCCATCCAACAGCGCCCGAGAGGAGGGATCACCCCACCCCGCTCGCGCTACGCGCGATCAACCCTCCCCCTCCAGGGGAGGGTAAGGCGGAATCGGCGACGGCTCAGTAATTGCCGGCCGCCGCCCCGTTCGGAATGCCGTCGATCGGGCATTCCTCGGTGCCGGGCGTCGAGCGGGTCATTGCCTCGACCATGTCGCGCGTGCCTTCGGGATCCCTGATCCAGTTCTTGTAGAAATCATACGGGCACGCGGCGACGCCGCGCGGGCTGTCGCCGGAATTGATCATGCCGGTGTAGCCGCGGTGAACCAGCTTGTAGAGATGGTTCTGCGACTGGCCGTTGCGGCGCGCGTCGCGGATCAGATGCTTCGACAGCTGCGCGTACTGGATGCCGTAATCCTCCTCGCCGCATTCGCCGAGCGTGCGGCCGTCGAAACCGATGATCGCGGAGTGGCCGAAATAGGAATAGACGCCGTCGAAGCCGGCGGCATTGGCGACCGCGACATAGACGTTGTTGGCCCAGGCCATGGCCTTTGAGATCATGACCTGCTGCTCCTTGGCCGGATACATGTAGCCCTGGCAGCGCACGATCAGCTCCGCGCCCTTCATGGCGCAGTCGCGCCAGATCTCCGGATAATTGCCGTCATCGCAGATGATCAGGCTGACCTTCAGACCCTTGGGCCCCTCGGAGACATAGGTGCAATTGCCGGGGTACCAGCCTTCGATCGGCACCCAGGGCATGATCTTGCGATACTTCTGCACGATCTCGCCCTTGTCGTTCATCAGGATCAGGGTGTTGTAGGGCGCCTTGTGCGGATGCTCCTCGTGACGCTCGCCGGTGAGTGAGAAAACGCCCCACACTTTGGCCTTGCGGCAGGCTTCCGCGAAGATCGCGGTCTCCTCGCCCGGCACCATCGAGGCCGTCTCGTACATCTCCTTGGCATCGTACATGATGCCTTGCGTGGAATATTCCGGGAAGATCACGAGATCCATGCCGGGCAGCCCGACCTTCATGCCGACGATCATGTCGGCGATCTTACGGGCGTTGTCGAGCACCTCGGCCTTGGTGTGCAGGCGGGGCATCTTGTAATTGACCACCGCGACGCCGACCGTGTCGTTGCTGCTGGAGATGTCACCGTGAAGCATGTGGAGCGCTCCTGTTGTCTGATGCTGGCGTGGGTTAGTGGCTGATCATCCAAGGGCGTGCGGTCGGAAAGCCCTTGGCGCCGCTCCTGGTCTTGGTCATCAGCCGCGCCGGCTTTGTCCTGTCCGCCGCGCTCTTGTCCTTCACGGTCTTGCCCGAGGAGCAGCAGCCGCAGCCCGGGCCGTGCGAGGCCTTATATTGCGCCAGCGTCTGCGGCGCGTGCGTGCTGCGTTCGTTGACGGCGTGCGCCTTGCGCTTCTCCGCCGGCATGCAGAAGAAGTTCGGCGCCGTCAGGATGACGCGGGGCGCCATCGTCTCGCAGTGTGGGCAGCTCTGCGGATCGTCGCATTCCGCCATCGGGCGCAGGTCCTTGAAGGGACCGCAATCGTCACAGAGATATTCGTAGACCGGCATCGCATCACCTACGCTCTTGCCTGTTCACACAACTCGCTGCCACCGTGCGTGTGGAGACAGCCCCTCACCCCGGCCCTCTCCCCGTGAGAACGGGGAGAGGGAGCGCGGCGTCATTTGTCCGGCGAGATCGGCATCTGGATGTCGCCGGTGATGTGCTTGATGGGTCCGGCCGCCGACGGCATCACGTCGAAGTCGAAGATCTCGGTCGGCAGCCACAGCGTGGCGCAGGCGTTGGGTACGTCGACCACGCCAGAAATGTGGCCCTGACACGGCGCGGTGCCGAGGATCGAATACGCCTGGGCGCCGGAATAGCCGAACTTCTTCAGATATTCGATAGCGTTGAGGCAGGCCTGGCGATAGGCGATGTGGACGTCGAGATAGTGCTGCTTGCCGGCCTCGTCCACCGAGATGCCCTCGAAGATCAGATAGTCCTTGTAGTTCGGCGTGATCGGCGACGGCTTGAAGATCGGATTCTTGATGCCGTATTTCGACATGCCGTCTTTGATCACTTCCACCTTCAGGTGGAGCCAGCCGGCCATCTCGATCGCACCGCAGAAGGTGATCTCGCCGTCGCCCTGGCTGAAGTGCAGGTCGCCCATCGAAAGGCCCGCGCCGGGGACGTAGACCGGGAAGTAGATCTTCGAGCCGCGCGAGAGATCCTTGATGTCGCAATTGCCGCCATGCTCGCGCGGCGGCACGGTGCGCGCACCCTCGGCGCCGATCTTGGCTTTCACATCGCCCTTGGCGCGGCCGCCATGGGCGGTCGGCGCGAACGGCGGATTGGCAAGGCCGGGCACGCGGGTCGGGTTGGTCGAGATCAGCTCGGCCTCGCGCTTATTCCAGGTGTCCAGCATCTTCGGATCGGGCAGACAGCCGATCAGGCCAGGATGGATCAGACCGGCAAAGTTGACGCCGGGCACGTGACGCGATGAGGTGTAGAGACCCTTGATGTCCCAGATCGACTTCTGCGCCAGCGGGAAATGGTCGGTGAGGAAGCCGCCGCCGTTCTGCTTGGAGAAGAAGCCGTTGAAGCCCCACAGGCTCTCCTTGAGCGGACCGACGTCGAGCAGGTCGACGACGAGAAGGTCGCCGGGCTCCGCGCCCTTGACGCCGATCGGGCCGGAGAGGAAGTGCACGATCGACAGGTCGATGTCGCGCACGTCGTCGGCGGAATCGTTGTTCTTGATGAAGCCGCCGGTCCAGTCATAGGTCTCGATGATGAAATCGTCGCCGGGATTGACCCAGGCCACGATCGGGATGTCGGGGTGCCAGCGGTTGTGCACCATGTCGTTTTCATAGGCCGACTTGGTGAGATCGACCTTGATCAATGTCTCTGGCATCGAGATGCTCCCCTTTTACACGGTTGGTTAGACGGACAGATATTTCGAGACCTGCGCGGCATCGACGGCATCGCGCGGATCATCGCGCACGATCTCGCCGTTCTCGATCACCAGCACGCGGTCGGCGATGTCGAGCGCGAAGCTCAGGACCTGCTCGGAAACGACGATCGAGAGCCCCTTCTCGTCGCGGATGCGCTTCAACGTGCGCGCCATCTCCTTGATGATCGAGGGCTGGATGCCTTCGGTCGGCTCGTCCAGCAGCAGCACCTTCGGCTTGGTGGCGAGCGCGCGCGCGATCGCCAATTGTTGCTGTTGCCCGCCGGAGAGATTGCCGCCACGGCGGCCCTTCATCTCCAGCAGCACCGGGAACAGTTCGTAGATGTCGTCAGGCACCTCGGAGCCGCCGGAGACGACGAGCCCGGTCTCGATGTTCTCCTTCACCGTCATGGTGGAGAAGATCATGCGGCCCTGCGGCACATAGGCGAGACCCTTGGCGACGCGCTCAAAGCTCTTGAGGTTGCCGAGCTCGGCGCCATCCATGTTCACCGAGCCGCTTTTAGCCGGCAGGATGCCCATCAGCGACTTCATCAGCGTAGTCTTGCCCATGCCGTTGCGGCCCATGATCGCAACGATCTCGTTCGCCGCGACCTTGACGTTGAGCCCGTGCAGCACCTCGCTCTGGCCGTAGGCGACGTGGAGATCAGAAATAGCCAGCATCAGCCTGCTCCTTGCTTCTGGCGCATGATCTTGTCCGGAAACCGGACGCCACTTTCCGGGATCATGCGCTAGTGACCGAGGTACACTTCGATGACCTTGGGATCGTTCTTCACCTTCTCCATCGTCCCCTCCGAGAGGATCTGGCCCTGGTGCAGCACGGTGACCTTGTGCGCGATGTCCTCGACGAACTTCATGTCGTGCTCGATCACCAGCACCGAACGGTTCTTGATGATGCGGTTGAGCAATTCGGCGGTCTTGGCGCGCTCGGACACGCTCATGCCGGCGACGGGCTCGTCGAGCATCAAGAGGTCGGGATCCTGGATCAGCAGCATGCCGATCTCGAGCCACTGCTTCTGGCCGTGGCTGAGCTCGTCGGCATAGGTGTTGAGCTTGTCCTTGAGGAAGATCATCTCCGCGACCTCCTCGACCCGCTCCTTCACCATCTGGTCGCGCTGGAAGGTCAGAGAGCCGAACACGGTGCGGCCGCGCGGAAACGAGATCTCGAGGTTCTCGAACACGGTCAGGTCCTCGAACACCGACGGCGTCTGGAACTTGCGCCCGACGCCGGTCTGCACGATCTCGTTCTCCTTCATCTTCGTGAGCTCCTTGCCACGAAACTGGATCGAGCCCGAGGTCGCCTTGGTCTTGCCGCAGATCAGATCGAGCACCGTGGTCTTGCCGGCGCCGTTGGGGCCGATGATGACGCGGATCTCGTTCTCCTCGACATAGAACGAGAGATCGTTGACCGCCTTGAACCCGTCGAACGAGACGGTGAGGCCGGAGACCGCGAGCAGGAAGTCCTTCGGCTGATGACCGATGAGCATGATCGCCTCCTCACTCTGCCGGCGCGCCGTCGGCGACGGAATTGTCGGTCCAGTTCTCCTTCGCCTTGCGCGAGGCGAACAGCCGGTCGATGCGCGGCTGCACGTAATCGGCCCAGAGCCCGGACAAGCCATTCGGGAAAGCAAGCACGACCGCGATGAACAGCGCGCCGAGGCCGAACAACCAGAGTTGCGGGAAGGATTCCGACAGGCTGGTCTTGGCGAAGTTCACCAGGATCGCGCCCCAGACCGCGCCGAAGATCGACATCCGCCCGCCGACCGCGGTGTAGATCACCATCTCGATCGACGGCACGATGCCGACGAAGGACGGCGACATGAAGCCGACGTTGAGCGCGAACATGGCGCCGCCGATCGCGGCGAAGACCGCGGCCATGCAGAAGGCAAAGATCTTGAAATTGGCGACGCTGTAGCCGGAGAAGCGGACGCGGTCCTCCTGCTCGCGCATCGCCACCAGGATGCGGCCGAGCTTGGTCAGGCGGATGAACTGCGCGATGCCGATGCAAGCGAACAGCAACACCACCTCGACGAAGTACAGGATGATCTTGGCGTGGTCGGGCCGGATGTCCCAACCCTTCAGCGTGCGCAGATCGGTCATGCCGTTGATGCCGCCGGTATAGCCCTGCTGGCCGACGATGAGGATGGTCAGGATGGCGGCGACGGCCTGGGTGATGATCGCGAAATAGGTGCCGCCGACGCGGCGCTTGAACATCGCGGTGCCGATGATCAGAGCGAACAGGCCGGGGACCAGGATGATGGCGAGGATGGTGAAGGTGAGGCTGTGAAACGGCTGCCAGAAGAACGGCAGCGCCGTGATCTGATTCCAGTCCATGAAATCGGGGATGCCGGGCGTCGACTGGATCTTGGTATTCTCGACGCTGGAGGCCTCGAGCTTGAGGAACATCGCCATGCAATAGCCGCCGAGTCCGAAGAACACGCCCTGCCCCAGGCTCAAGATGCCGCCGTAGCCCCAGCACAGCACGAGGCCGATCGCGACGAAGGCATAGGTCAGATATTTCGCGACCAGGTTGAGGCGGAACACGTCCAGCGTCAGCGGCAGGATCACGAACAGCACGGCGGCGAGCGCAATGAAGCCCATCAGTTCGGATCGGTTGAAGAAGCGTGAATTGATGATCATGACTTGCCTGCTTCTCGTTATTTGCGGACCTTGAGGGCGAACAGACCCTGCGGCCGCAGCATCAGGATGCCGACGACGGCGAGCAGCGTGAGCACCTTGGCCATCGAGCCCGACATGAAGAACTCGAGCGTCGATTGCGTCTGCGAGATCGAGAAGGCCGAGGCGATGGTGCCGAGCAGGCTGGCGGCGCCGCCGAACACGACGACGAGGAAGGTGTCGACGATGTAGAGCTGGCCCGACGTCGGCCCGGTCGAGCCGATCATGGTGAAGGCGCTGCCGGCGACACCGGCGATGCCGCAGCCGAGGCCGAAGGTGTAGCGGTCGACCTTCTCGGTGTTGATGCCGACCGCGCCGGCCATGATGCGGTTCTGCACGACCGCGCGCACCTGGCGGCCCCAGCGCGACATGTAGAGAACATAGGCGACGGCAATGGTGATCAGCACGGTGAGGCACATCACGAAGACGCCGTTGATCGGCACCTCGATGCTCTCGGTGACTTGCAGCGAGCCCAGCATCCATTGCGGCAGCTCGACGCCGACCTCGCGCGCGCCGAACACCGAGCGATAGGCCTGCTGCAGCATCAGGCTGAGGCCCCAGGTGGCGAGCAGCGTGTCGAGCGGGCGCTTGTAGAGGTGCTTAATCAGCACCCATTCCACCAGCATGCCCAGCGCGCCGGATGCGAGGAAGGCCAATATCATGGCAAGGAAGAAGTAGCCGCTGAACAGGCTCGGCAAATAGGCCTGGAAGAAATTGGAAGTCATCCAGGTGACGTAGGCCCCGAGGATCATGAACTCGCCATGGGCCATGTTGATGACGCCCATCTGGCCGAAGATGATCGCAAGGCCGAGCGCCATCAGGACATAGACGGAGAACAGGATCAGTCCGGCGAACCCCTGCATGACGAAGATCGAGCCGAGGTCGCCAATCGAATAGTCACCGAACATCCATGTCCTCCGTCGGGAAAGGGTCCCGCGTCGCGAGCAGGTTCGCGACGCGGGGGCTTGAGGCATGGACTTGCGATCCACGCCAGGGAGCGGTTTTGCCTTGAGGGGGTGCGACGGGCGCCGCGACTTACCGGTAACGCTTCTTACTGGTAACCCTTCGGGAACGGATCCGGCTCGACGAGATCGGCGGTCTCGTAGATCAGCTCGAACTGGCCATCGAGCTTGGCGCGCCCCACCCGGGTCTTCGACCAGAGGTGATGGTTCTCATGGATGCGCACATAGCCCTCCGGCGCGCCCTTGAACTCGACGCCGGTCGAAGCCGTGGCGATCTTGTCGACGTCGAAAGAGCCGGCCTTTTCGACCGTCAGCTTCCACAGCCACGGGCCGAGATAGGCAGCCTGGGTGACGTCTCCGATCACGGTCTTCTCGCCCCACATCTTCTTGAACGCCGAGACGAAAGCCTTGTTGTTCGCATTGTCGAGCGACTGGAAGTACTTCATGCAGGCATAGGCGCCCGCGATGTTCTCGCCGCCGATACCGTCGATCTCGTCCTCGGTCACCGAGATCGTCAGCAGTGCCTGCTTGGAGAGATCGATGCCGGCCGCCTTGAGCTGCTTGTAGAAGGCGACGTTGGAGCCGCCGACGACGTCGGTGAAGATCACGTCCGGCTTGGTCAGCTTGATCTTGTTGATGACAGAGTTGAACTGCGTCGAGCCGAGCGCATAATATTCCTCGCCGACGACCTTGCCCTTGAGCACGTTTTCGACGTGCTTGCGCGCGATCTTGTTGGAGGTGCGCGGCCAGATGTAATCCGAGCCGATGAAGAAGAAGGACTTGGCGCCCTTCTCCTTGGCGATCCAGTTCAGGCCGGCGAGAATCTGCTGGGTCGCTTCCTGGCCGGTATAGATGACGTTCTTGGACTGCTCGAGGCCTTCGTAGAAGGTCGGGTAGTAGAGCATGCCGTTATATTGCTCGACGACCGGCAGCACCGCCTTGCGCGAGGCCGAGGTCCAGCAGCCCATGATCGCCGCGACCTTGTCGTTGACGAGGAGCTTCTTCGCCTTCTCGGCGAAGGTCGGCCAGTCCGATGCGCCGTCCTCCTGGATGAACTTGATCTTGCGGCCGAGCACGCCGCCGGCCGCGTTGATCTGCTCGATCGCAAGCTTTTCGGCCTGGATCGAGCCGGTCTCGGAGATCGCCATGGTGCCGGTCGCCGAATGCAGGATGCCGACCGTGACCTCGGTGTCGGTGACGGCCAGACCCGTGGTGTTGACCGCCGAGGTCGCCGGCGCCTGCGCAAATGACCCGCGCGGCAGCATGGTGATGGCCGGGACCGCGGCCATTCCCATCAATAATTTGCGCCGCAGCGGCGACAACAGGCCCTTGTTTGCTTCGTCTGACATGAGCACCCCACTTTTGTTCGAGAACACGCGATTGGTGCCCGTGAGGATGGCTCGAATTTATGCAGCCCACGCATACGCAAGATCGCGTATACTGCACCGCAAAATGCCGACGTAGGCTTCTGGTACGGAATTTGCGAGGGGTCCGGGTCCGTATCGGGAGTGGGGTTAAGTGGCAGGGCGGCAGCGAATAGACCGCGTCAGGCGCCAGTACAATCAATGGGTCGCCAACCAGACGCTGGAAGATTACGCCCTGCGCTTCACCGCCAAGAGCGCGCGGCGCTGGTCCGCCGCCCGCGTCGCCAACACGGCACTGGGCGCGATCTCGTTCCTGGCGATGGAGGCGATCGGCGGGACCATCACGCTGAACTATGGCGTCACCAACGCGACTGCCGCCATCGTCGTGGTTTCCATCATCATCTTCGGCTGCGGGGTGCCTATTGCGTATTATGCCGCCAAATGCGGCATCGACATCGACCTGCTGACGCGGGGGGCCGGCTTCGGTTACATCGGCTCGACCGTCACCTCGCTGATCTACGCCTCCTTCACCTTCATCTTCTTCGCGATCGAGGCCGTGATCCTGGCGTCGGCACTCGAGATGTGCTTCGGGATTCCGCGGCCGGTGGGCTATCTCATCAGCGCCGTCGTCATCATCCCGCTGGTGGCCTACGGCATCACGCTGATCAGCCGCTTCCAATTGTGGACGCAGCCGCTGTGGGTGATCCTTCACATCATTCCGTTTGCCGCGATCGCCTGGCACAACCCGCGCTCCTTTGCGGAGTGGCACAAGTTCTCCGGCGAGCACGGCGACCTCAACGGGCATTTCGATCTCCTGCTGTTCGGCGTTGCGGCCTCGGTCGTGTTCTCGCTGGTGGCGCAGATCGGCGAGCAGGTCGACTTCCTGCGGTTCCTGCCGCGCGACCGCCGCGCCTCCAGGGCCTCCTGGTGGATGGCGCTGATGAGCGCGGGGCCGGGCTGGATCGTGCTGGGCGCGCTGAAGCTGCTGGCGGGCTCGTTCCTCGCCTTCTTCGCACTCAGCCACGGCGTGCCGCCCGAAGAAGCCGCCGAGCCGGCGCACATGTATCTCGAAGCGTTCCGCTATGTGCTGTCGCAGCCCGACCTCGCTTTGGCCTTGACCGGCACCTTCGTGATCCTGTCGCAGGTCAAGATCAACGTTACCAACGCCTATGCCGGCTCGATCGCCTGGTCGAATTTCTTCTCGCGCTTGACCCACAGCCATCCCGGGCGCGTGGTCTGGCTGGTCTTCAACGTCGTCGTGGCCCTGCTGCTGATGGAGATCGGCGTCTACAAGGCCCTGGAGCAGACGCTGGCGCTCTATTCGAACGTCGCGATCGCCTGGGTCGGCGCGCTGGTCGCCGACCTCGTCATCAACAAGCCGCTCGGACTGCGGCCGCAGCAGATCGAGTTCAAGCGCGCGCATCTCTACGACGTCAATCCGGTCGGCGTAGGAGCGATGACGATCGCGACCATCGTCTCGATCAGCGCCTTCTACGGCCTGTTCGGGCCGACCGCGAAGGCGCTGTCGGCCTTCATCGCGCTCGCCGCGGCCTTCCTCACGGCGCCGTTGATCGCCTGGGCCACAGGCGGCAAATACTACATCGCGCGCAAGCCGAAGCGGAGCTGGCAGAACATCGAGGCGATCCAGTGCTGCATCTGCGAGCACTCGTTCGAGCCGGAGGACATGGCCTCCTGCCCCGCTTACGCCGGCCCGATCTGCTCGCTGTGCTGTTCGCTGGACGCGCGCTGCCACGATCTCTGCAAGCCGCATGCGAGATTCCAGGCGCAGGTGTCGGAGACGCTGGGCCGGCTGATGCCGCAGCCGATCTACGCCCGGATCAACTCGCAAGTCGGCCACTATATCGGCGTGTTCGTGGTCTCCGCCGGGCTGATCGCCCTGGTGCTGGGACTCATCTATCTACAGACGTCGGCGAATGTGCACGGCGACAACGAGCTCGTGTCCGACGTGCTGTGGAAGGTGTTCTTCTCGCTCAGCATCATCATCGGCGTGGTGGCGTGGCTGTTCGTGCTGGCGCAGCAGAGCCGCCGCGCCGCCGAGGCCGAGACGCGGCGGCAGACCGCGCTGCTGATCCAGGAGATCGACGCGCACAAGCGCACAGATGCCGAGCTCCAGCGTGCCAAGGAGGTCGCCGAATCCGCCAATCTCGCCAAGAGCCGCTATGTGGTCGGGCTGAGCCACGAGCTGCGCTCGCCGCTCAATGCGATCAGCGGCTATGCGCAACTGCTCGAGCAGGATACGAGCCTTGGTGCCAAGCCGCGCGACCAGGTCCGCGTCGTCCGCCGCAGCGCCGACCATCTCTCCGGCCTGATCGACGGCATCCTGGACATCTCCAAGATCGAGGCGGGGCGGCTGTATCTGTCGCGCGACGAGGTGCGCTTGAGCGAATTCCTCGACCAGCTCGTCGGCATGTTCCGCCTCCAGGCCGCCGCCAAGGGCATCGACTTCGTGTTCAGGCGGCCGCCGACGCTGCCGCGGGTGGTCTATGCCGACGAGAAGCGGCTGCGTCAGGTGCTGATCAACCTGCTCTCGAACGCCATCAAGTTCACCCAGTCCGGCAGCGTGCAGTTCGTGGTGCACTACCGCAGCCCGGTCGCCGAGTTCGAGGTGATCGACACCGGCCCGGGCATCCAGGGCGGCGACCTCGAACGTATCTTCGCACCATTCGAGCGGGGTGCGCTCGGCGCGTCGCAGCCGCAGACCGGCACCGGCCTCGGGCTCACCATCAGCCGCCTGCTCGCCGGCGTGATGGGCGGGGACATCAAGGTCACGAGCACGGTCGGCACCGGCTCGACCTTCAGGGTCAAGATCCTGCTCTCGGAGGTCGCCAATCCCCAGCGGATCGCGCCGGTGGAGGCGCCGGTCTCAGGCTATCACGGCCCGCGCAAGACCATCCTCGTCACCGACGACGATCCCGTGCATCGCGACCTCCTGCGCGAGGTGCTGACGCCGCTCGGCTTCATCCTGCTCAGCGCACCCGACGGCGCCGGCTGCCTCGCATTGGCGCAGCATTGCCGGCCCGATCTGTTCCTGCTCGACATCTCGATGCCTGCCATGGACGGCTGGGCGGTCGCCGAGGCCTTGCGCGCCAGCGGCCATCATCAGGCCCGCATCCTGATGGTGTCGGCAAGCGCGCTCGAGGCTCATGGCACGCCGCTGGCGCAGCCCTTCCACGACGGCTACCTGATGAAGCCGATCGACATCCCGCGGCTGCTGGCGACGATTCGCCAGCTTCTCAAGATCGAATGGCAATACGGCTCGCATGAGGTCGCGGTGCCGTTCTGGCATCCGGAGACCGGATCGAAGCCGCCGCTGCGGCACATCGAGGCGCTGATCGGGCTCGGCCAGATCGGCTACGTCAAGGGCATCCAGTTGAAGCTGGACGAGATCGGCAGCGAGCACCCCGAGCATGCCGACTTCGTCGCGCAGATGCGGTCGCTGGTCGATCGCTTCGATCTCGACCAGTACATGGACACATTGAAGACGTTGCATGCTTATGAGCATTGAATCGAAGAAGCGCGACGTCGCGCTCGTCGTCGACGATTCCCCGGAGACGCTCCGGCTGCTCACCGACGCGCTCGACAGCGCCGGCATGACGGTGATGGTGGCGCTCGACGGCGCCGCGGCGATGCGAATCATCGACCAGATCACGCCCGACATCATCCTGCTCGATGCCGTGATGCCCGGCATCGACGGCTTCGAGACCTGCCGCCGGCTCAAGCGCGACGCGGGTCTCGCCAATGTCCCGGTGATCTTCATGACGGGTCTGGCCGAAACCGAGCACATCGTGCGTGGATTGGAAGCCGGCGGCGTCGACTACGTGACCAAGCCGATCGTGATCGAGGAGATGCTGGCGCGCATCCGGGTCCATCTCGGCAATGCCCGGCTGACCCAGAGCGCGCGCGCCGCGCTCGACGTCTCCGGCCGTTTCCTGTTCGCGGTCAATCGCCAGGGCAGCGTGCTGTGGGCGACGCCGCAGGCGCAGAAGCTGCTATCCGATCATCACGGCGCGCAGACCGACGACTTCGTGCTGCCGCCGACGCTGCTGCAATGGCTCGAGCAGGCGAAGGCCAAGAGCGGCTCGAAATCCCAGGCCGCGTCGCTGCCCGATAGTCCGCAGCTCCGCTTCTATTACATGGGCGAGACCGCGCCGAACGAATTCCTGCTGCGGCTGTCCAAGGAAGCCGGCACCGCGCTGCCGCCCGAATTCACCAGCGAGCTCGGCCTCACCACGCGCGAAGGCGAGGTGCTGGCCTGGCTCAGCAAGGGCAAGACCAACCGCGACATCGCGCAAATTCTGGGCCTCAGCCCGCGCACCGTCGACAAGCACCTGGAGCAGATCTACGCCAAGCTCGGCGTCGAGAACCGGACCGCCGCGGCCGCGATCGCCGCGAATGCGACGCGGCGGAATTCTTGAGCGTGGTGTAGATGAGTTGAGGCGCTGCCAACCGAGCAAATGGTGTCGTCCCGGACAAGCGCAGCGAAGCGGAGCGCCGATCCGGGACCCATAACCCCAGGGAGTAGTTTGGCGAAGGCTCGGAGTGACCAGCTCGCTCTATAACCACCGCCTGGGAGTATGGGTCCCGGCTCGCTTCGCGCCCCGGGACGACAGTGGCGATCGCTAACCTCGCCTTACATCGGCATCGTCAACTGTAGACGAACGCCTTGTCATCCAGGTCCGTCTTCGGGATCTCGTCCTTCTCGGTCCAGTAATCCTGGCTGTGCTGCCATTCCGGCTTGTCGCCGCGCTTGGGCAGCAGGTTCATGTTGCGCATCATGTAGCCGGGGTTGAAGTTTTCCGGATCGATCCAGGGCAGGATCGGCATGTTGTGGTCTTCAGGTCGCAGCTTGACCTCGACCTTCTTTGCACCCTTTGCCTTCATGTGCCCGAGCAGCCGGCAAACGAAATCGGCGACGAGATCGACGCGCAGCGTCCAGCTGGCGCGGAAATAGCCGAACACCCAGACCATGTTCGGCACGCCCGTGAACATCATGCCGCGATAGGTGACTGTGTCGCCGAAGGCGAGCGGCTTGCCGTCGATCTCGAAGGCGATATCGCCGAGCGCGGCAAGATTGAAGCCGGTCGCTGTGACGACGACATCGGCCTCAAGCAGCTTGCCGGACTTGAGCTGGATGCCATTCTCGACGAAGCATTCGATCTCGTCGGTGACGACGGAGGCCTTGCCGCTGGCGATGCCCTTGAACAAATCGGCATCCGGCACGAAGGCAATGCGCTGCCGCCAGGGCCGGTATTTTGGCGTGAAATGGGTCTCGACGTCGTAGTCGGGACCGAGCACGGCGCTGATCTGGCCGATCAGCTCCTTCTTCACCTGCTCGGGCTTGGACACGCAGAGCTTGGTGAACGCATCCTGCTCGAACAGGATCTTGCGCCGCACGATCTCGTGGATCCAGGCTTCGTCGACCTGCAGCCGGCGCAGCTCCTCCGCGATCTCGATGGCGTTGCGGCCGAGGCGGAAATAGGTCGGCGAGCGCTGCAGCATGGTGACATGGGCGCACTTGTCGGTGATGTTCGGCACCAGCGTTGCCGCGGTCGCGCCCGAGCCGATCACGACGACCTTCTTGTTCGTGAGGTCGATATCGTCGGGCCAGGTCTGGGGATGGACGATGCGGCCCTTGAAACGGTCCATGCCCTTCCATTCCGGCGTGTAGCCTTCGGAATGGCGATAATAGCCCTGGCACATCCAGAGGAAGTTCGCCGTGAAGGTCCTGGGCTCGCCGGTGTCGGTCGTCACGGCGTCGATGGTCCAGAGATTCTGCTCGCTCGACCAGCTCGCGGAATTGATCTTGTGCTTGTAGCGAATGTGCCGCGCGATATCGTTGTCGTCGATCACCTCCTTCATATAGGAGAGGATCTCTTCGGCGGTCGCAATCGGCGGGCCGACCCAAGGCTTGAAGCTGTAGCCGAAAGTGTGGAGATCGCTGTCGGAGCGAATACCGGGATAGCGATGTGTGCTCCAGGTGCCGCCGAATGTTTCCTGCGTCTCCAGGATGACGTAGCTCGTGCCCGGCAGCTGCTTCTGGATGTGATAGGCGCTACCGATGCCGGATATGCCGGCGCCGACGATCAGCACGTCGAAATGTTCAGAAGCCTGTTTGGCCGTGGCGTGACTGCGAACAGCGACATTCATTGTTGCTTCTATGCCTTGCTTGTCTTTGTGGCCGTCCTTGATTGGACGGCGCGTTTCCTCCGCGACGGGCATGATCACCCGCCGCGCCTCCGCTTCAAAATGACATAGATCAAGTCGCGGTCAAATCACAGTGCCGCACCCCAGCTCCGCGCGGTCTGCACGATCCAGTCGCGGTAGAGCGTCAGCGGCGTCACGCCGGTCAAGCCGCCGCAACCGGCGGCGCCGTTCGGTCCTGTCGACCAGCTGATGAGGCCGACGAGCACGGGACCGTTCGACCTGTCCTCGAACACGGGGCCGCCGGAATCGCCGGTGCAGGCGCCAATTCCGCCGCGAACACCGTTGGTTACGGGATCGACCAGACGGATCTGCAGCGTGCCGGGCTGTCCGGTCGCAACGAGGCCGGCGACGCGCGTGGTGCCGCCGCTCTTGCCATCACCGAGAACCGTGACGCCGATGCCGGCGACGACGAAGCGACTGCCGACCTGAATTGGAATCGTGGGCATGCCGACCGTCACCGTGGATTTTCCTTTCAGTGGAATTTCCAACTGCAGCAGCGCCACGTCGGCGGTGGCGCGATGCGCCTGCATCGCCTGCATGTTGAAGTTCGGATGGATCGCGACGGTGCGCACGTTCAGCAATTGCGGCTGGCCGTCGCCGCCGCGATCGACCACCTTGTAATCCGCGCCCGGCTGCACGCAATGGGCGACCGTCAACACCAGCCTCGGGGCGATCAGACTGCCGGTGCAGAAATTGCCGCGCGAGCCGACGATGCTGACGACGGCGCGGGCGACGCCATCTGCCTGCGGCGTGCCGCCGCCGACGATGGCGTGAGCGGGCGCAGCGAGCAGCAGCGTAGCTGCGATGAGGGTGGCGAGCTTCTTCATGGGAACACGCATCGGCATCGATGAAGGCGGGCGATTGCTTCGGACTGGCTCTTGCCGATAGCGCATGCTAGCCCTCTTGGAAAGCAATTGACGAGGGCAGGACATTGGCGATCGAGGCGGTGATCTTTGATTTCGGCGGCGTGCTGACGAGCTCGCCCTTCGAGGCGTTCACGCGGTTCGAGACCGAGCGCGGCCTGCCCGCCGATATCATCCGGCGCACCAACGCCGCCAATCATCTGGAAAACGCCTGGGCCAAATTCGAGCGGGCCGAGGTCGACATCGAGACGTTCGACGCATTGTTCGCCGCCGAATCGCTCGCGCTCGGTGCGGAGGTGCGCGGCCGAGACGTGCTGCCGCTGCTGCAGGGCGATCTGCGCCCGGAGATGGTCGAGGCCCTGAAGCGCATCAAGGCGCAATTCAAGACCGGCTGCATCACCAACAATCTGCCGGCCAACGCGATCGGCAGCATGACGGGACGTTCTCTCTACATCGCCGAAGTCATGGTGCTGTTCGATCACGTCATCGAATCCGCCAAGATCGGTCTGCGCAAACCCGATCCACGCATCTACCAGATGATGGTCGAGACGCTGAAGGTCGATCCGAACAATTGCGTCTATCTCGACGATCTCGGCGTGAACCTGAAGCCGGCGCGTCAGATGGGCATGACCACGATCAAGGTGACGAGCGGGGCGCAGGCGATCGCGGAGCTGGAGACGGCGACGGGGCTGAAGCTGGGGTAGTTCGACATACGCCGTCATTGCGAGCGCAGCGAAGCAATCCAGAGTCTTTCCGCGGAGGGAGTCTGGATTGCTTCGCTGCGCTCGCAATGACGGTTGTGGCGAGATATCGCCCAACCAAATCTACTTCGCCGCAGCAGAGGTCCGCTCCGGAAACGCCGCGGCCAGCGCGGCACGGTCCGGCTTCAGCACGCCGCGCTCGGTGATGAGACCGGTGACGAGCCGCGCCGGCGTCACGTCGAAGGCGTAATTCGCGACCGGCGAGTTTTCGGGCACGATGCGTACCGTCTCCAGCCGGCCGTCCGCGGTGCGGCCGGTCATGTCGGTGACCTCCACGCCGCTGCGCTGTTCGATCGGGATGTCGCGGATGCCGTCATGGACGGCGAAATCGATCGTCGGCGACGGCAGCGCGACGTAGAACGGCACGCCATTGTCATGCGCCGCAAGCGCCTTCAGGTAAGTGCCGATCTTGTTGCAGACGTCGCCATTGGCGGCGACGCGGTCGGTGCCGACGATGGCGAGATCGACCATGCCGTGCTGCATCAGATGTCCGCCGGTATTGTCCGGGATCACCGTGTGCGGCACGCCGTGATGGCCGAGCTCCCAGGCCGTGAGCGAGGCGCCCTGGTTGCGCGGACGGGTCTCGTCGACCCAGACATGGATCTTGATGCCGCGCTCATGCGCAAGATAGATCGGCGCCGTCGCCGTGCCCCAATCGACGGTGGCGAGCCAGCCGGCGTTGCAATGAGTCAGCACGTTGACCACCTCGCCCGGCTTCTTCGCCGCGGTGGCCTCGATCAGCTTCAGGCCGTTGTCGGCAATGCCGCGGTTGATCTCGACGTCCTGCTCGGCGATCTCGTCGGCGCGCCCATAGGCCGCTTCCGCCCGTTCCACCGGATCGATCGGCGCGAGCGCCGCGCGCATCTCGTCCAGCGCCCACTTCAGGTTGATCGCGGTCGGCCGCGCCACGACCAGCGTGTCATAAGCGCGTTGCAGCCCGGCGTCGGAAGCGTCCTCGCGCATCGCGAGCGCCATGCCGTAGGCGGCGGTGGCGCCGATCAGCGGCGCGCCGCGCACAAGCATGTCGCGTATAGCAACGACCGCATCTTCACACGAAGTCAGCCGCGCAATGACGAATTCATGCGGCAGCCGGCGCTGATCGATCGCGCCGACCGACCAGCCGTCGCGCTCGCGCCAGATGCTGCGGAAATGCTTGCCGTCGACCTTCATGGCATTCTGCCTTTTCGTTTGTCTTGCGTCTCACGCTCGCAGGATGCGCCCGGCCACCGCATCGAGCTTCTTCAGGAGCTCGGGATCGCGCGCCTCGGGCGCCGTGATCAGCGCGGTGTCGAGCGCACGGTCCGAACCGATCGGGCACGGCTCGTGCTCACGCGGAAAATCCTTGGCCAACCGCGCCACCAGCGCCTTCGCCTTGTCGGCGTTCGAATTCAGCACGCGGATGATGTCCTGCACAGTGACCGCATCGTGGTCGGGATGCCAGCAGTCGAAATCCGTCACCATTGCGACGGTGGCGTAACAGATCTCCGCCTCACGGGCGAGCTTGGCTTCGGGCATATTGGTCATGCCGATCACCGAGCAGCCCAGCGTCTTGTAGGTCATGCTTTCGGCGTAAGTGGAGAATTGCGGCCCTTCCATGCAGACATAAGTGCCGCCGCGCGCGATCGCGATGCCTTCGGCTTCCGCGGCGACCGCCAGATGGATGCGCAGCCGCGGCGAGACCGGGTGCGCCATCGACACATGCGCGACGCAGCCGCGGCCGAAGAACGAACTCTCGCGCTTATGGGTGCGGTCGACGAACTGGTCGACGAGAACGAAGGTGCCCGGCGGCAGTTCCTCCCTGAAGGAACCGCAGGCCGAGAGCGAGATCAGGTCGGTGACGCCGGCGCGCTTCAGCACGTCGATGTTGGCGCGATAATTGATGTCGGAGGGGGACAGCCGGTGCCCCTTGTCATGCCGGGGCAGGAACACGATCGGCAGGCCGGCGATGGAGCCACGCCTTAAAGGAGCCGACGGCTCGCCCCAGGGGCTCTCGATCACCTCTTCGCGCGCACCCTCTAAGCCGGGCAGGTCATAGATGCCCGAGCCGCCGATGATGCCCAATACCGCCTGCGTCATGCCTGCTCCACCCTGTCCGCCAGATGTGACATGGTTAAGCTATGCCAGTTTTGCGGCGGATTTGGAACGGGGGGAGATGCGCCCCTGTTAAGCCGCGGTCGCCGGCTGGAGCTGCATCGCGACCATCCGCGCCAGCGTCTCGACGGACTGGAAATTCTCCGGCGTGATCTCGGACTGCGGAATGGTGAAGTCGAATTCGGCCTCGACGCCGAGCATGAGATTGACCATGTCCATCGAGGTCAGGCCGATATCGACGAGCTTGGCCGAAGGCGTAACGTTCGCGGTGAGCGAATTCTGTTCGAGGATGCCCTTCACCAGCTTGATGATGCGATTGCGCAAAACGGTATCAAAGGCCTGCATCGGCAAATTCCCATCTGTCTATCGGAGGCGGACCGGACTGCCGGCTACGATGGGTGCGGGCTGCCGGTCCTGCAATGGGCGGCACCAATACTTCGCGTTTCTTAGTAAACGATGACTCAGATTGTCGGAAATCCAACCTTCTTCCAGAGTCCTAACGCGATACCAGAAAATCCGGCGATGCGAACAACCGGACCTTAACTGTTCGTTCGGAATTGGGTTTTGTTTACCCTCTATTTCATCGACGAATTTGAATTAAATCCGTAGCCTCGTCTCACAAGCAAAGATGGCTGGAGGATCGCCTCAAGCGGCATCGCGAATGATGCCGGCGATCTCGAACGGCAAACCGGAGGCGGACGAGCATGAACGTGCGTGAAGCAGTCCTCACTGTCGACGAAATGCAGGCGAGCTTTCTCGAGCAGGGTCCCTCCCTGATCGAGCGCGCCGCCCGGACCGCCGCAGCGGCCGCGGCCGACGCCGACGAGGTCGATCGCGACGCCCGCTTCCCGCACCGGGCTTTCGACGTCGCACGCGAGCAGAAGCTGCTCGGCGTGATGATTCCGGTCGAGTTCGGCGGCTTCGGCGCCTCGATCCATGACGTCACCGACATCTGCTACACGCTCGGACGCGCCTGCGCGTCCACGGCGATGATCTACGCGATGCACCAGACCAAGGTCGCCTGCGTCATCAGGCACGGCCATGGCATCCCCTGGATGGAGACCATGATGCGCCGGGTCGCCCGCGACCAGTGGCTGCTCGCCTCCTCCACCACCGAAGGCCAGAACGGCGGCAACATCCGCGCCAGCGCGGCTGCGGTCGACCATGCCGGCGATACCGTCTCGCTGGTGCGCGACGCCACCGTGATCTCCTACGGCGCCGAAGCCGATGGCCTCGTCACCATCGCCCGCCGCGCCACCGAAGCCGCCGCCTCCGACCAGGTGCTGCTGGCGCTCGCCAAGGACGATTATTCGCTGAAGCGGACGCTGGGCTGGGAAACGCTCGGCATGCGCGGCACCTGCTCGACCGGGTTCGAGCTGAAGGTCGACTGCCCCGCCGACCGCATCTTCCCGGAATCCTATGACAAGATCCACGCCCAGACCATGACGCCATTCGCGCATCTGTGCTGGTCGTCGGCCTGGGCCGGCATCGCCGCTGCGGCGGTGACGCGCGCGCAGGCCTTCATCCGCAAGGCGGCCCGCTCGTCCGGCGGACAGATGCCCCCGGCCGCGGCGCACTTCACCGCCGCCAAGATGTCGCTGGCCAAGCTGCGCGCGCTGATATCAGCCAATATCGACGCTTTCGCCCGCGTCGAGCACGACGAGCGTGCTCTGAGCTCGCTCGACTTCCAGTCCTCGATCACGCTCTTGAAGGTGCAGGCCTCCGAGCTCGCGGTCGAGACCGTGATGCACGCGATGCGCACCGCGGGACTTGCCGGCTATCGCAACGACGGCGAGTTCACGATGGGCCGCCACCTCCGCGACGTGCTGTCGTCGCCGATCATGATCAACAACGACCGGATCCTGGCCAATGCCGCGACGTCGACATTGATGAGCGGGGTGCCGGCGAGCCTTCGCGACTGACGTACCTCCGCGGCCGATTCAACAAGAACAATTTTGAGATAGCAGGACATCGAACCATGAATATTGCCGTCCTCCCCGACTCGCCCACCACCGCGCCGCAAATGATCGATCCGCTCGATCATCTCGCCGACCAGCTGTTCCACCGCATGGGCGCCGATGGCGTCTATGCCCGCACCGCGCTCTACGAGGGCATTGTCGAGAAGCTCGCCGCGCTGATCACCGGTCATCGCGAGGCCGGCACCGAGGTGATGCGCTTCCCGCCGGTGATGAGCCGCTCGCAGCTGGAGAAGTCCGGCTATCTCAAGAGCTTTCCCAACCTGCTCGGCTGCGTCTGCGGCCTGCACGGCACCGAACGCGAGATCAACGCCGCGGTGAGCCGCTTCGATGCCGGCGGCGACTGGACGACTTCGCTGTCGCCGGCCGATCTCGTGCTGTCGCCGGCGGCCTGCTATCCGGTCTATCCGATCGCGGCGAGCCGCGGACCTTTGCCGAAGGGCGGGCTGCGCTTCGACGTTGCCGCGGATTGCTTCCGCCGCGAGCCGTCGAAGCATCTCGACCGGCTGCAATCGTTCCGCATGCGCGAATATGTCTGCATCGGCAGCCCAGACGACGTCGCTGATTTCCGCGAGCGCTGGATGGTGCGCGCGCAGAAGATCGCGACCGACCTCGGCCTCAGCTTCCGCGTCGACTATGCCAGCGATCCGTTCTTCGGCCGGGTCGGCCAGATGAAGGCGGTGAGCCAGAAGCAGCAGCAGCTCAAGTTCGAGCTGCTCATCCCGCTGCGCTCGGAAGAGCAGCCGACGGCGTGCATGAGCTTCAACTATCACCGCGAGCATTTCGGCACGACCTGGGGAATCCAGGACGCCGATGGCGAGCCGGCGCACACCGGCTGCGTGGCCTTCGGCATGGACCGCCTGGCCGTCGCCATGTTCCACACCCACGGCACCGATCTTTCCGCCTGGCCCGCCAAGGTGCGGGACATCCTGGCCCTGCAGCCGCCTGTCGCGGCCGAGGCCCATGGCGAAGGCTGGCGCTAGAGCATGATCCGGAAAAGTGCGGAGCGGTTTTCCGAGAAGATCATGCTGAAACGATAGACCTCACGAGGCCGACCATTTCCACGGGCAAGACGAGCGTGATCCATACCAAGGTCCGATGCCGCGAGATCACCGAGTCCGACGTCGATAAGATCGCGGACTTGCTGACGCGCGGCTTCGTCGGCCGTTCACGCGACTACTGGATCCAGGGTCTGCGCCGGCAGGCCTTCCGGGCCGCGCCGGAGGGCTATCCGCGCTTCGGCTACATGCTCGACGACGACGGCACGCCCGTCGGCGTGCTGCTCTTGATCTACAGCGAACGCAAGGAGGGCGACGAGACCGCCATCCGGTGCAATTTGTCGAGCTGGTATGTCGACCCGGCCTACCGCAACTACGCGCCGCTGCTGACCAAGATCGCGCAGCGGCACAAGCACGTCACTTATTTCAACATCAGCCCGGCGCAGTGGACCTGGCCAATCATCGAGACGCAGGGCTTTCGCGCCTATTGCCGCGGCATATTCTTCTCGGTCCCTGCGCTAGCGCGCGTCCCGCGCTGGAACGAGATCGAGGTCATTCCGCCGCACGCCAAGGAGATCAAGGGGCTTTCCGAGGCGGAGACCGAGCTTTTGACGCGACATGCGCGTTACAATTGCCTCAGTCTGGTATGCCGCACGCCGAAGGGAACCTTCCCCTTCATCCTGCAACCGGTGCGCATCCGCCGCGGTTTCATCGCACCGCCCGCCATGAAGCTGATCTATTGCCGGAGCACCGCAGAATTTGCCGAATGCGCCGGCCGCATCGGACGGCTGCTGCTGCGGCTCGGCAAGATCGCGGTGGCCGTCGATGCCAACGGTCCGGTTCCCGGCCTCGTCGGCATCTACACCGAGCGGCGCGGCCGGAAATACTTCAGGGGCCCGCACCAGCCACAGCTCGGCGACCTCACCGATACGGAGCTCGTGCTGTACGGGCCGTAGAGCAACGCCCGGCGCTGTAAATCTGTACGAGCGGAGCGGGAATATCGCCGCGCTCGTCCGGAGCTACGGCCTATCGCCTTGGCAGCGGGCCGTTTACGCGTGCGCTCACCATCGCCGGTCATCCTCCGTAAACTACGGCGCTTAAGGGAATTTTCCGGCCTGTTCGCTAGCCTCGGCGGCTGAATTAGGCTGCATTCAGTCTATTGCTGGCCGAGGCCCCGCCGACCCCATGATGTCGACCCGCGAGAGCGAGCTTGGTACAGGCCGTGAGCAGGGCCCAGGCGCCCTCGTCGCGCTGAGCCAGCTTGCGCTCGACCACATGGAACAGGGCGTCTGCGTCTACGATGCCGACAACCGGATCGTGCTGACGAACCAGCGCTATCTCAGACTGTTCGACATGTCGGCCGAAATCGTGCGGATCGGCACCAGCTATCGCGAGGTGCTCGCGCACAGCGCAAGCCGCGGCAACTTTCCGCAAGACCAGCTCGACGCGTTGTATTCGAGGCGGATGGCGCAGATCGCCGCGGGCAAGCCGTTCCGCACCGAGCAAATGCTGGCGAGCGGCCTCGTCATGTCGCTCGAGCTGAAGCCGCTCCCCGGCGGCGGCTGGATGACGATCTGCGATGACGTCACCCGCCTCGCCCGGCTCGAAGCGGAACTGCGCGTGCAGACCGAGCGCAGCCAGCACGCGCTCGCCAACATGTCGCACGGACTGATCATGTACGACGTCGACAGCCGTGTCGTCGTTTGCAACGAACGGTTCCTGAAGCTCTACAACCTCGACCCCGAGATCGTGAAGCCGGGCGTCGCGCATTCCACGGTGATCGAGCACTGGATGTCGCGCGGCAACCTGCCGGGCATGTCGGGCGACGAATTCTACCAGAACCGGCTGGAGGACGTGCGCACTAGGAAGCCGAAGACGCTGCTGGTGATGCGCTACGACGGACGGATGGTGCAGGCGGTCTCCCGCTTTCTTCCCGACGGCGGCTGGGTGACGGTGCACGAGGACGTCACGGAGCGGCTGCAATACGAGGAAACGCTGCGGCAGCAGAATTTCATCCTCGATGCGGCGCTGGAGAACATGGCCCACGGGCTCGCCTTCTTCGACAGCGACATGCGGCTTCGGGTCTGCAACTCCACCTACCTCAAGATCTACCTGTTGTCGCCGGAGGAGACCCGCCCCGGCACACACCTCGCCGAGCTGATCGAGCGATCCATGGCGAACGGCGCGTTCTCCCCAGAATACAGCCCGCAGCAGATCCTCAAAGCCGCCCGCGCGCGGATCGCAAGCCGTGATTCCTCGCCGATGCGCCGGCGCATGTCGAACGACACGGTGATCTCGGTGCGCTATTGCGCGCTGGCCGAAGGCGGCTTCGTCGCCACCTATGAGGACATTACCGAGCGCGAGCGTGCGATCGAGGAGCTGAGCGAGCAATACCGCCGGTTCGACGCCGCCCTGAACAACATGAGCCAGGGCCTGTGCATGCTCGACGGCAGCCTGCGCGTGATCGTCTGCAACCGCCGCTACATCGAGATGTATGGATTGTCGCCGGAGACCGTGAAGCCAGGCGTCTCGATGCGCGACATCATGGAGCACGCCTGCGAGCTCGGCATCCATCCGAACATGACCGGCGCCAAGCTCTATGCCGACTACGTCGAGAGGCTGCGCGAGGGCGAGCACACGCTGCACCGCCATTTGAACGACGGCCGCATCATCAAGCTCAACCACAAGCGGATGGAGCATGGTGGCTGGGTCGTGACCTATGAGGACGTCACCGAGCGCCACAAGGCCCAGGCCCGGGTGGCGCACATGGCGCGGCACGATTCGCTCACCGACCTGCCCAACCGCACGCTGTTCCGCGAGAAGATGGGCGAGGGGCTGAACCAGGTCGCGATCGCCGGCGGCGCCATGGCCGTGCTGTGCTTCGACCTCGACAATTTCAAGACCGTCAACGACCGCCTCGGCCACGCCGCCGGCGACCGCCTGCTGCGCTGGGTCGCGGCGCGCCTCAAGGAGAATGTCGGCGAGCACGACACCGTCGCGCGGCTTGGCGGCGACGAGTTCGCCGTGCTCCAGCGCGGGCCGCAGCCGCAATCGGCCGAGGCGCTCGCCCGCCGCCTGGTCGAGATCATCGGTCATCCGCCGCCGCTGGAAAGCCAGTCGATCCATGTCGGCGTCTCCGTCGGCATCGCGATCGCGCCCGACCACGGACTCGATGCCGATGAGCTGATGAAATGCGCCGACCTCGCGCTCTACCAGGCCAAGGCCAAGGGGCGCGGAGCCTATCAGTTGTTCGAGCCCGAGATGGAGGAACAGGCGCGCAGCCGGCACGCGCTGGAGCAGGACCTGGTCGGCGCGCTGGAAGGGCGTGAATTCCACCTGGTGTTCCAACCGCAGATGCGGCTCGATTCCTCCGAGCTCACCGGCTTCGAGGCATTGCTGCGCTGGAAGCATCCCTCGCGCGGCTTCGTCTCTCCGGCCGAGTTCATCCCGATTGCGGAGGAGAACGGGCTGATCGTTCCGATCGGCGAATGGGTGCTGCGCACGGCCTGCGCCACCGCCGCGTCCTGGCCCGGCGTCACCGTCGCGGTGAACCTGTCTCCGGTGCAATTCCGCTCCCGCGGCCTGGTGGCGATGGTCACGAGCGCGCTTGCGGAAGCCGGCCTGCCGCCGCAGCGGCTCGAGCTCGAGGTCACGGAGACGGCGCTGCTGGACGACAGCAAGGCGACCATCGACATCCTGCACCAGCTCCGCGCGCTCGGGGTGCGCGTCAGCCTCGACGATTTCGGGGTCGGCTATTCTTCCCTGAGCTATCTGCGCAAGTTTCCATTCGACCGCATCAAGATCGACCGCTCCTTCGTCGGCACGCTCGGCGAAAGCCCGGAGAGCGTTGCCATCGTCAGAACGATCGCGAGCCTCGGCTCCGTGCTCGGCGTCGAGACCACGGCGGAGGGCGTGGAAACCGAGGAACAGCTCGACTTCGTCCGCGAATGCGGCTGCACCGCGGTGCAAGGCTATTATTTCGGCAAGCCGTGTCTCGCCTCGGAAGTCGGCCGCACCATCGAGACGCTGAACACGGTCCGGCGGGTGGCCTGACCGCTTCGGCCGCTCAAATTCCGCCTCTCGGCATTGTCGCAGAGGTCGGCTCTGTCGGCGTTAGCTGACCGACGGCCGCACAGCGATGCGCGCAACACGCTTTTCTTCTCCGTCAAATTCAGGAACAATCGCCTCGCAACGAGAGACGGCGCCCCCAGAGAGGCCGCCGCGAGGGAGGCTTTCGATGTCGGGGTACGGGCTGAAGACGATTGCATTTGCCGCGGTGCACGCCGTCATGGGCTTATTGCTCTCCACGGCGGTCAATGCGCAGGACTATCCAACGAAGCCGATCACGTTGATCGTGCCTTGGCCGGCCGGCGGATCGACTGATCTCTCGATGCGCGCGATCGCCGACAGCGCCTCGAAGGTGCTAGGCCAGCCGATCGTGATCGACAACAAGGCCGGCGGCAGCGGCACGGTCGGGCCGGCGACGATGGCCGCGGCGGCGAAGCCGGACGGCTATACCATCTCGCAGATCCCGATCACCGTGTTTCGCCTGCCCTTGATGCAGGAGGTGTCGTGGGATCCGGCAAAGGATTTCACCTATATCGTCCATCTCACCGGCTACACTTTCGGCGTGACCACGAGCGCGGAATCGCAGTTCAAGAGCTGGAAGGACGTGGTGGAGTTCGCAAAGGCGAATCCGGGGAAGGTGACCTATGCCACGCCCGGCGCCGGCACCTCGCTGCATATCGGCATGGAGCAGATCGCCGCGATGTCCGGCATCAAGCTGACCCAGGTCCCCTTCAAGGGCGGTGCGGAGACCAACGCCGCCGTGCTGGGGCAGCACACCATGCTGCAGGCGGATTCCACGGGATGGCGGCCGCTGGTCGACGCCGGCAAGCTGCGGCTCCTGATGGTGTGGACCGGCGCACGCTCGCCGAACTATCCCGACGTGCCGACGCTGAAGGAGCTCGGCTATCCCATGGTCTATGATTCCCCGTTCGGCATTGCAGGACCGAAAGGGATGGATCCCAAGATCGTGGCCAAGCTGCACGACGCCTTCAAGAAGGCGGTCGAAGACCCCGCGGTGGTGGCGACGCTCGCCAAATACGACATGGTGCCGAACTACAAGAACACCGAGGATTACAAGAAATTCATCGTCGAGGTCACGGAATCCGAGCGCAAAGTGATCGAGACGCTCGGGCTCGCGAAGAAGTAAGACCGCGCTGCTTGTGTCCCGGACGCGCTGCAGCGTGCAACGCTGCTGCGCAGTGCCGGGACCCATCTTCTTCGCCCACACGCATGGGCCCCGGCTTTGCAGCGCACCTGCCATAGCACGTCGAGGACGTGCGTGAACGCAACTTGCGGTGCTGCGCTGCGTCCGGGGCACGAGAGAGAATCGATGAACGATCCAACCAACGTCAAGCTCCGCCTCAGCAACTCCGAACTCTGGGGCGGGCTGATCGGGCTCGCACTCGGCGGCTTCGTGATCTGGTCGGGCTTGAAGCTCAGGCTCGGCACCATCAACGATCCCGGCTCCGGCTATGTGCTGTTCTACACGGGCATCCTGATGTGCGTGTTCGCGAGCGCGATCATCGTCTCGGCGATCACCGAGGGTGGGCCGACGCTGGCCTCGCGCTGGGAGAACGTGCGCTGGAGCAAGCCGCTTGTCCTCATCGCCTGCCTCACTGCATTCGCGTTCGCGCTGGAGCCGCTGGGATTCCTGCTGACATCGATCCCGCTGATGCTGCTGCTGTTGCGGCTGATCGATCCGGTGCGCTGGAGGCTGGCGATTCCGATCGCGGTGCTGGTGCCCTCGGGCATGTGGTGGGTGCTCAAGCGGCTGCTGTTGATCCAGTTGCCGTCAGGCCTGTTCGGGATCGGCTGACGCCATGGATACGCTTGTCAACGTGGCACATGGATTCGGCGTCGCGCTGCTGCCGGTCAACCTGCTCTATTGCTTCATCGGCGTCTTCATCGGCACGCTGGTCGGCGTGCTGCCCGGCATCGGCCCGATCTCGGCGATGTCGCTGCTGCTACCGGTGACACTGTCGGGAACGCCGGAATCCGGCATCATCATGATGGCCGGCATCTATTACGGCTCGATGTATGGCGGCTCGACCACCTCGATCCTGGTCAACATCCCCGGCGAGGCGGCCTCCGTCGTCACCTGCATCGACGGCCACCAAATGGCGAAGCAGGGCCGTGCGGGCCCCGCGCTCGGCATCGCTGCATTCGGCTCCTTCGCTGCCGGCACCTTTGCGCTGGTTGCCTTGATGCTGGTGGCGCCGAAGCTTGCCAGCCTCGCCATTGCCTTCGGCCCGGCCGAGTATTTCAGCCTGATGGTGCTCGGCCTCGTCGTGCTCACCTTCCTCACCCAGGGATCGATGCCGAAGGCATTGCTGATGGCGTGCATCGGTGTCGTGCTCGGGCTGATCGGGCTCGACAGCATCACCGCGCAGCCGCGACTGACCTTCGGCCGCATGGAGCTGATCGACGGCATCGGCCTCGTGCCCGTGGTGATGGGCCTGTTCGGCGTCGCCGAGGTGCTGCTCAACACCGAGCAGGCGATCAAGCGCGACGTCATCAACACCAGGATCACCCATCTCCTGCCGAGCAAGGAGGACTGGAAGGCGAGCGCCGGTCCGGTCGGCCGCGGCACCATCCTCGGCTTTTTCCTCGGCATCCTGCCGGGCGGCGGCGCCGTGGTCTCGTCATTCGCGTCCTACGCGCTGGAGAAGCGGCTGTCGAAGACCCCTGAAAGGTTCGGCCACGGCGCGATCGAGGGCGTCTCCGGCCCGGAATCGGCGAACAACGCCGCAGCCGGCGGCGCCTTCATTCCGCTGATGACGCTCGGCATCCCGCCGAACGTGGTGATGGCGCTGCTGCTCGGAGCCTTCGTCATTCACGGCCTGCAGCCGGGCCCGCTGATGATCACGCAGAACCCCGGCCTGTTCTGGGGCATCGTCGCCAGCATGTATATCGGCAACGTCATGCTGCTGATCCTGAACCTGCCGATGATCGGCATGTGGGTGCAGCTGCTCAAGCTGCCCTACAACATCCTGTTCCCCCTGATCATCCTGTTCACGATCCTCGGCGTCTACTGCTCGAGCAACAACGTGTTCGACGTCTATGTGATGATCGCGTTCGGGATCATCGGCTATTTCATGCGCAAGCTCGGCTACGAGCCGGCGCCACTGGTGCTGGCCTTCGTGCTGGGTCCGATGATGGAGAACAATTTGCGCAAGTCGCTGATCCTGTCGCAGGGCGATCTCTGGACCTTCGTGCAGCGGCCGATCTCGGCAGTGTGTCTTGTGTTTGCCCTGGTGCTGCTGATCGCGCCGCTGCTGCCGTCGCTGCGCAAGAAGCGCGAGCTGGTGGCGCTGGACGAGGGGGCGTGAGAAGATCTCGTAGTCGGTAGGGTGGATTAGCCGAAGGCGTAATCCACCGCTTCTCTCGAGGCGGACAGTAAAGTGGTGGGTTACGCCTTCGGCTAACCCACCCTACGGCATCTCAGCTCGCCGCAGGCAGCGCATCCGACGGCAGGCCCCACGGGCGCTCCGCCGATGCCAGTCCGATCAGGCGGCCCTGGATGTAGTCGCAGCCCCAGTCGCGCAACATGTTTGCGGCTTCGTCGTCCTGCACCCATTCGGCGACGGTCTTGATGTCGAGGCGGCGAGCGAGGTCGATCAGAGTCTGCACGAAGGCGCGGTCGTCGGCGGAATGGGTGATGTTCTGCACGAAGGCGCCGTCGATCTTGACGATGTCCACGCCGAGCTTGCGCAAATTGCGGAACGAGGTGTAGCCGGCGCCGAAATCGTCGATGGCGATGCGGCTGCCGAAATGCTTGAGGCGGCTGACGAAGGCGCGGACGTCGTCGATGTCCTGGATCGCGACCGTCTCGGTGATCTCGACGATCAGTCGCTCGGCGACGCCGGGATGGGCCAGCATCAGCGATTCGATCCCCGCCCACCAGTCCGGATCCATGGTCGTATCCGGCGAGATGTTGAGGCTGAGGCAGACGTCGGGCGCCGCCGCGAGCTCGGCGACCACGAGCTCGAGCACGCGGTGATCGACCAGGCGGATCAGGCCGAGCCGTTCGGCGACCGGCACGATGTCGGGCGCGAGCAGCACCTGGCCGTCGCCCTGGTCCATCCGTACCAGGCATTCATGGAATGCGCGCTCGCGCGAGACAGCCGAGACGACGGGCTCATAGGCGAGCCTGATGCGGCGCTCGTTGAGCGCGGTGACGATCTCGTCGGTGACGCGGATGTTGACGCGGCGCTGTGCGTCGCGCGCGGCATCCGGACGCCAGGCCGCGAACGAGCCGGAGCGGCGGCGCTTGGCGGCGTCCAGCGTCTCATGGGCGCGGTTGACGGCCTCGTCGGTGTTGCGGGCATAGCGCGGCAGACTGACCGCGCCGATCGACGCGGTGACCGAGACCGGACCGGATTTGGTCGGCACCACCTCGTCGCGGATGCCGGCGAGGAAGCGCTCGGCGGCCACGTTCATGTCGTCGACGGTGCAGTTCTTCAGGATCAGGCCGAACTTGTTGCCGGAGAAGCGCCCCAGCACGTCGCCGCCGCGCAGGCGCGCGCGAATGCGCTTGGCGACGTCGAGGATCACGGCGTCGGCGACGTCGAAGCCGAAAGCATCGTTGACGCGGGCGAGATGATCGATGCCGACCAGCATGAAGGCCGCTGTCGAGCGGAAGCGCGTCGTCTCCTCGATCGCCTCGGCCAGCGCCGCGATCAGATGCGAGCGGTTGAGCTCGCCGGTCAGCGGATCGAGCCGGGCCAGCCTGCTCAATTCCTCGTCGCGGGCGTGGCGCTCATTGTTGATGCGGACGGAGCCGATCGCTCGCGTGGGACGGCCGTCGGGACCTGCGAACCAGCGGCCGGTCTCCTCGATCCAGATCACGGGATCGGAGGCGCTCATGCGCACGCCGTACTCGATTCGGTAAGGGGTGCCGTCGGCGCCGTGCACCGGGGACGTCAGTGCCAGCGCCGCCGTCCGCAGCGTTTGCGCGGGCTCGATCAGCTTGGCGAATTCGGCGCCGGTCGAAAGCCGCTCGGCGGGAATGCCGGGGAATACGGCGCTGAGCTGCTCACCCCAGACGATGGCATCGCTGGCGATGTCCCAGGCGAACACGGCCTGACCGAGCGCGGCCAGGATGTCGGAGGCTTGCGGCAATCCAGGGGTCAAAGTCGCCTCGTTTCGGGACAGTGGAGAAGTCCTGAGCCGGCACAGGATAGAGCCAGATTCGCTGCCGAACCTAGGCAAAGTTGATAAACAATTTGGAAACCACGTTTCCGAAGGCGTCGGAACCAAACCGGCCCGGCCGGCATAGGCCTTGCGAGTACAGGACTCGCGCCGGCCCCCGCGTCTCGAAACGCGACAGTCTCGCCGGATCAACGGTGATTGCGATGTTGAGTACTGATCGATCGGACGCGGCGGACAACGGCACAGGCACGGCCTTGGTGCCGCTGATGCCGACGTTGCGGTGGGTCCATAAGGTGCCCCTGCCCCGCCCCGATCCGAGCTTCGTCACACAATTGATCGCCAATGCCGAGCAGCTGCCGCAAACGAGCCGGCTCCGCCGCGCCTCCTCCGAGGATGCGCTGATGGCCTATGGCAGCAAGCGCCCGCTCGGAACCGTCAGCGCGCGCACGCGTCAGGTAGCTTAAGATTGATTGAAGTGAGAGCGCGCTTCTTACCTCTCGCCGCTTGCGGGGAGAGGTCGGATCGCCTCGGCGATGCGAAGCATCGTCCGGTGCGATCCGGGTGAGGGGGTACAGGTCCCGCGGCTATCGCATCCGCGGAGAGAGGCCCCTCACCCCAACCCACTCCCCGTAAGAACGGGGCAAGGGAGCACACTGCCGCGGCGGTGAGATGCGAGCCAATTCAGAGAAATCAGCGCGGCGGCGTGTCGGAAGACGGCGTGCCGTTCCCCGGCTGCAGCTGCGGCGAGGGAATTTCCGGCGAGGGGGCGCCCTGCACGGGCTTGGGCGCCGGGTGATCCATCAGCACGGATTCGGCGACGGATTGCGCGGTAGGTGCGGCCGGCGCCGGCTGCGGCGCGATCACCGGCTCGAACTTGCGCTCGGACTCCACGTCTTCCGCCGGCGCTTCGGCCCTGCGCTTGGCCTTACGAGGGGCCGGCACCGTGGTCTCGGCGACATAGGTGACTCGGCGGCGCGTGCGCTGGGCGATGCCAGCGAAGAAGTCCGCCATCGCCAGCAGCACCAGCAGAAAGAAGGTGGAGTTGCCGAATTTGGGCCACATCACGAATTCGGCAGCGGCCGCGCCGAAGATGATCAGCGACAGCAAATGATCCATCAGGAATTTCGAGCCCGGCCGCGCACCCTTGACCACCTCGAGCAGCAGCAGAACGATGCCGAGCGCGAGCAGGAGATCGGCGAGCGTGACCGGCCAGACCTCTCCGGACACCATAGGCACCTTGAACAGCACGTCCGTGAAGGACACGGTCGGCATCAGGAAGGCGATGATGTTGTAGACCGCGAGCGGAATCAGGAGCAGCGGGAAACCGACCATCGGCTTGATGCCTTCTCGATCAAGATATCCGGACAGAACAATGCAGCGGCGAAGCATCCGCTCCGCCGCCATCACCGTCTATCTCATGGGTTGGCCGAATCGGGCGGGTCCGATCTCCCGCCCGAGAAAGATCCTGGCTTCAGGACTCTTTCTTCTTCAGGACCTGGCGGCCCTTGTACATGCCGGTCTTGAGGTCGAGATGGTGCGGACGACGGAGCTCGCCGGAGTCCTTGTCTTCCACATAGGTCGGCTTCTTGATGGCGTCCGCCGAGCGGCGCATGCCACGGCGCGACGGCGAGGTTTTTCTTCTCGGAACGGCCATTTCAATATCCTCTAGGGATTGGTGTCATCAGGGCATCGTCCGCGAAGGGACGGCTCAGCACCCGCAAATAACGAGGCGAGCTGAATGCCGATCAAGGCCGCGCTTATAGAGGAAGGCTGGCTGTAAAGCTAGACTCTTGGGCCGGAAAATGCGCCCGGAACGGGCCAAAAAATCAGCGATTTTCCATCCAACAGGTCGCAAGCGAGCTCGCCTGCCCCCGCGCCATATAGGTAGCTGCCAGCCGCCGGACGCCCGGTCCCGGGGTCCGGGCGCTGCGCTTGACCGGATTCGGCAGGATCGAGGCCAGAAGCGCCGCCTCGCGGGGCGAGAGGCTTTCGGCCGATTTGCCGAAGGCATAGGCGCTGGCCGCCTCGACCCCGAACTGCCCCTGCGGGCCGAGCTCGGCGATGTTGAGGTAGATTTCGAGAATCCGCTGCTTGGGCAAGACGAGGTCGATCCAAAGCGCCAGCGGGAATTCGAGCGCCTTGCGAACGAAGTCGCGCCCCTGCCACAGGAACAGGTTCTTCGCGACCTGCTGGGTGATGGTGGAGGCGCCCCGGAAGGCGGTGCCGTCCTCCCTGGCGTCGTCGATCGCCTCGCGCAGCGCCCCCCAATCGATGCCGTGATGCTTGCAGAAATGGGCATCCTCGGCCGCCACCACCGCGCGCGGCAGAGACGGCGACATATCAGCGAGATCGATCCACTCCCGCTGCATCGGCGCGCCCCGCAGGCTGCGCCAGGCCATCAGCGTCGAAACTGGGTGGCCGGTGCGGTAGAACGGCGCGATCACATAGGGCGCGAGGACCACGAGCGCGAGCACCACCAGCAGGATTTTGACGATGCGCAAATCGACCTTTCCGGCACGAACTGACGAGCGGCCACGGGCTGGAGCATTAAGTCTGTGATAATTCGGGCCTTTTCCAGCACTTTTTAGGCCTTCCAAACGATTGACTGGCGCGGGCGCATAAAGGATTGTCCCGCCGAATTTTAGTTCTGGAGCCCTTCTTGATGACCGGCACGTCCCCGTCCGATTTCGCCAAACGTCTGGACAAGACCGCTGATGACACCGAAGCCCTGCTCGGGCGCCTGCTGTCGGACGACATCCTGCATGACGAAATCGCCCGGCCCAAGCGACTGATGGACGCAATGCGCTATTCGAGCCTGAACGGCGGCAAGCGCCTGCGGCCGTTCCTGGTGGTCGAGAGCGCCGCCGTGTTCGGCGTGCCGCGCGAGGCGGCCCTGCTCGTGGGCGCCGCGCTCGAATGCATCCATTGCTATTCGCTGATCCATGACGACCTGCCGGCCATGGACAATTCGGACCTGCGCCGCGGCCGCCCCACGCTGCACAAGCAGACCGATGACGCCACCGCGATCCTCGCCGGCGACGGCCTCCTGACGCTCGCCTTCGACATCATCACCCGCGACGAGGTCCATCGCGACGCCAATGTGCGGCTGCTCTTGACGCGTGCACTGGCGCGCTGCGCCGGCATCGGCGGCATGGTCGGTGGCCAGATCCTCGATCTCGCCGGCGAAGGCCGCTTTGGCGGCAACGAGCCGATCGACGTCGCCCGTATCCAGCAGATGAAGACCGGCGCGCTCTTGCGCTACGGCTGCATTGCCGGCGCGATCCTCGGCCAGGCCTCGAAGGCGGAATATCAGGCGCTCGACGATTACGGCCGCGCGCTCGGCGAAGCCTTCCAGATCGCCGACGATCTGCTCGACGTCGAGGGCGATGCGGCCGCGCTCGGCAAGCCGGCCGGCGCCGATGCCGCGCTCGGCAAGACCACCTTCGTGACCCAGCTCGGGATCGAAGGCGCCAAGCAGCGCGTGCGCGACCTGCTCGCGCGCGCCGACAGCGCCGTCTCGATCTTCGGCGACCGCGCCGCAATTTTGCAGGCCGCCGCGCGTTTCGTGGCCGAGCGGAAGAACTGAGCTAAAGCGCGATGCGATTAGGATGAATCGTCATCGCGCTTTAGGTTATTGCCTCGAGCATGATCTTTTCGGAAAACCGCTTCACACTTTTCCGGATCATGCTCTAGTGGTCAGGAAAGCCGTGCCATTTCAGTTGCAGACCTCGACATTGGCGTCGACGTGGGGGCCGCCGCCGCCGCGATAAACGAGGCGGCAACCGGGCCTGACCGGCCGGCAGAGCAGAGCGTTGCAAAAGATCTGACCACTGCCGCTCGATGCACGACCCGCGCCAGCCGCCGCAGCTGCACCGTAGCCGCCCGCTGCAGCACCGGCCCGCTGCCGCGCGGGGCGGTCCTCGCCGTCGTCGCGCCGCGAGGTCGCGGGCTTTGACGCGGGCTTGGCCGCGCGCTTCCTCTCGCATTCATTGTCGTCGTTCAGGACATAGCCGTTGCCGCAAACGATCCTGGTGCACTTGTCGCCTTCGGCCTTGAAACCGTGCTCGCAGACCAGCGGGCAGACCCGCGACGGCTTGGCCTTGACCGCATCGAGCGCGTCGGTGCTCGCCACCTTCACGTCGAGCTTGGTGCCGGCATAGCGGTTGAACTGCGACAGCGACCGCTGCGAGGACGTATTCCAATTGCCGTCGGCCTGCCCGGAGAAGCAGCCGACGCGGCCGAGCTCGCTCTGCACCGAGCGGTTGAGATCGGCCGGCGCGGTCGTCGGACTGAGCGCGGCGACGTTGGTGCCGGCAGCGCTCGTGGTGTTGCCCGGCGCAACGCCCGGCGCCGTGGCGGCGAGGTTGACGCGCTGTTGCTCGGCGGCGGCGGCCTGCTGCTGGGCCTGCTCCTTGGCCTTCTGCGCGGCAAGCTGCGCCTGCTCGGCGGCCTTCGCATCGGCCGCGGCCTTGGCTTGCGCATCCTTCTGCGCGCCGAGCGCAGCAAGGCGGTCGCGCTCGGCCTCGGCCTGCTTCGCTTTCGCGATCGCCGCCGCATGCGCCTGCTCCGCGCCGATCTTCTCGAGCTGGAGCTTGGCAAGGCTCGCATAGAACCCGTCGGGATGCTGGGCAAGGAAGGCTTCCCACGCCGGCCGGTTGCCGACCTGGAGCGCGAGCTCGTAGTCGCGGCGGATATCGGCCTGGGGATTGGCTACGGGCGCTGCCGGCGCCAGCTTGACCGGCACCAGCGGCACGTCCTCGCCACCAAGCGAGCCATAGACGAACGGCTCCTGCTTGTTGCCGGTCGACTTCAGCACATCGTCGCGCACGAATCCGAAGGCGCGGCGGACGTCGAGGCCCGGCGTCGTCAGATGCTTCGACAGCGCGATGGTGAACGGGCTGTTGGCACCGTCGCCGTCCTGCGCGGTGAAGCCGGCCTTGGCCGAATAGGCGATCAGCGTGTTTGGGCTGGACGGCTCGACCTGGGCGAGGCCGCGGCCGATGCCGCGCGAAGCGACCGTGCGCTTCATCCGCTTGCTGAACGGATTGTCGCGGCAGGCATCGAGGATCACCAGACGCAATTGCTTGGCGGGCTCGACCGCGACCAGGACACGGTCGAGGGAGAGCGCCTCGTCAAAGACGTCGGTGTCCCGCTCGAGCTTGGCATCCACCGGGATCAGATAGTTCGAGCCCTCCACCTCGATGCCGTGGCCGGCGTAGTAGACCACGGCGATTTCGGCGTCGCGGGTCGCGTCGGCGAAGTCGCGCAGCACGCGCCGTGTCTCCAGCGCCGACAGATCGTGCCGGGAGTCGACGACGTCGAAGCCGGCCTCCTTCAGGGTCTTGGCCATCACCGACCCGTCATTGACAGGATTGGCGAGCGAGGGCGCGTGCTGATAAGCCGAATTGGCCAGCACCAGCGCCACGCGCTTTCCGGCAAAAGCAGGCCCGGCGCCGAACATCAGGCCGAGGGCGACGAGAAGCGGACAAAGTCTGAACAAGCTGCGCATGACACGACTTCCGATGGTTCCGGGCCGTTCGGCCCTTTGGGACCGCTTTAGCAACATCCACCGCCGGCGCTTGTGATGGAGGTCACGAAGCGGACCCCGACGGCAGGCCGTACGACCTCTCTTGTTTGTCGCGCCAGCGCTGTCGCGGTTCGCCAACGGACGGCGGTGCGGACCGGGTTCCGTCAGACAACCCCGATGTGCTCCCGATATTGCGGCAGGTCGTCCGTAATTTCATGCCAGGGCGCCTTCGAGCCGACGAAAATATGGGCGCTCGGCCGGATGGAGGGGGCATCGACCAGGGTTCCCATGGCGACGTGGACCCACTCTCCTTCTCGGACCCGGGAATAGAGCAGCGAGCCGCAGCGGCCACAATGCGCGTCCTGGGTGGTGTCGTCGCCGAAAATCATCCGGAGGTCGCCGCCCCTGACAATGCGAAGCCTGTCCTGCCGGATGCCGGCGAAGGGCTTGAAGGCGGCACCGGTGGTGCGCCGGCAGTTCGAGCAGTGGCAGTTCATCGCATAGGCGAATGCGTCGGCCACCTCGAAGCGCACGGCGCGGCAAAAGCATTCGCCGACAAGAATGCGAGCGTTCGAATTTTCTGATTCTGCCATCGTGACGCCTTCGCGCAAATCGCTGACACACCCATAGCGCATTTCAACGTGTACGACTAAGTTGGCCCGAAGCCATCATGCAAAGGAACGACCCATGAGCCAGGACCGGTCGAGCGTCGAAGCCGTCGTGCAATCCTATTTTGACGGACTTTACGAGGGCAACGCCGACAAGCTCGGCGCCATCTTCCATCCCTCCGCCGATCTGCGCTGGGTCGAAAAGGGCGAGCTCCAGGTTCTGACCGTGCCGGACTGGCTCGACCGCGTGCGCAAGCGCGCCTCGGCCAAGGCCGAAGGCAAGCCGCGCGAGGATTTCATCGTCACCATCGACCGGTCGGACGACAAGACCGCGTTCATCAAGGTGCGCTGCCAGCTGCCGCCGCGCTATTTCACCGACTATCTCGTGGCGATGAAGCTCGCCGACGGCTGGCAGATCGTGTCGAAGTCGTACCGATATGATTTGAGGGAGTGACGGGCGCCGTCCTGCTGCCCGAATTCGGACGCACTCGCTATCCAATTCTCCGTCATTGCGAACGCAGCGAAGCAATCCAGAATCTCACCGCGGAGACAGTCTGGATTGTTTCGCTGCGCTCGCAATGACGACGCGGATGCAGCGTCCGCTCCATCTCCCACCCCTGCTCGCCTGGAAATGACCATGCTTGTCGACCGCCGCTCCCTGCTCGCCTCATTCGCCTGGTTGGCCGCCTCCCCTGCGCTCGCCGGGGATGCCCCATCAGAATTCGAATCCTACGAGCGCGAGAGCGGCGGGCGGATCGGGCTCTATGCGGAGAATCTCGCAACCGGCAAGAAGCTCTCCTGGCGCGCCGACGAACGGTTCGTGATGTGTTCGACGTTCAAGGCTTCGCTCGCCGCCAGCGTGCTGGCGCGGGTCGATCGCGGCGAGGAGCAACTCGCGGCCATGATCCGGTATGGCCAGTCGGATCTGCTGGAATACGCGCCGGTGGCGAGGGAAAATCTCGCGGCCGGCAAGATGTCGGTCGGCGAGATGTGCAAGGCCATCGTCGAGCTCAGCGACAACACCTGCGCCAATCTGCTGCTGGCGCGGATCGGCGGCCCCGCCGCGCTGACCGCCTTCTGGCGGTCGCTCGGAGATACCACCTCGCGGCTCGACCACAACGAGCCCGAGCTCAACCGCTCGCAACCCGGCGACCCCCGGGACACCACGACGCCGGCAGCGATGGCGGGAAATTTGCGCCGGCTGGTCGCGGGCGAGGCGCTGTCGCCTGCTTCGCGGGCCCTGCTCACCGACTGGATGGTGAACTGCAAGACCGGCGCAAATCGCCTGCGTGGCGGACTCCCGGCAGGCTGGAAGATCGGCGACAAGACCGGCAACAACGGCAAGGACGCCTCGGGCGACATCGCGGTCGCCTGGCCGAAGCCGGATACGCCGATCCTGATCGCGGCCTATACCCAGGGCGGCACGCCGAGCGCGGCGCAGATCACATCCGCGTTCGCGCGGATTGGGCGGATGGTGGCCGAACGGCTGGCGTGAGCCGCGCATTGACCTAGCCGTCGCTTCCGGGTCAAGACAGACCATCATGGAAGCGAAGTTTCAGACCTTTCTCATCCTGCTGGCCGTGCTGGCAGGCGTGGCACTGGCCGCGCGACGCTTCAACGTCGCCCCTGCCATCCTGCTGATGCTGGCGGGCGTCGGCCTCGCTTTCGTGCCGGGCATGCCGACTGTGGAGCTGCCGCCGGAGCTGGTGCTGCTGGTGGTGCTGCCACCACTGATCTACTCGGCCAGCGTCGCGATGAGCTGGCGCGAATTCAAGAAGAACCTGCGTCCGATCGTGCTGCTCGCGGTCGGCGCCGTGATCTTCACCACGGCGATGGTGGCGGCCGCCACACACTACATGATCGGCCTGCCCTGGACCGTCGGCTTCCTGCTCGGGGCCATCGTCGCGCCGCCCGATGTGGTGGCGCCGCTCGCGATCGCGCGCCGGCTGAACATGCCGCGCCGCATCCTGGTCGTGCTCGAAGGCGAAGGTCTCGCCAACGACGCCACCGCGCTGATCCTCTACCGCTTCGCGCTCGCCGCGATCCTCGTCGGCCATTTCTCACTGCCGCTCGCGGCCGGTGAATTCCTCCTCATCGTCGCCGGCGAGATCGCCTTCGGCATCGGCGTCGGCTGGCTCTCCTTGCGCCTTCGCAAATGGTCTGGAGATCCGCAGGTCGAGCTGACGCTGTCGCTGATCACGCCCTATGTCTCGTACTGGCTGCCCGAGCATATCGGCGGCTCCGGCGTGATCGCAACGGTGGCCTGCGGGCTCTATGTCAGCTGGAACGGCCCATTGCTGATCTCCTCGGCGACGCGCCTGCAAGGCATCTTCTTCTGGGATCTCGTGATCTACCTGATCGAGGGCATGCTGTTCCTGCTCACCGGTTTCCAGATGCGCGCGCTCTACGAGAAATCAAAGACTTTTCCGCTCGACGACATTCTCATCGCAACCGCATTGGTCCTGGTGATCGTCGTGATCGCGCGTTTTGCCTGGCTCTATCCCGCAACTTATCTGCCGCGAATGCTCTCCAGGTCGCTGCGCGAGCGCGATCCTTCGCCGCCATGGCAATGGCCATTCGTGCTCGCCTTCACCGGCGTGCGCGGCGCGGTGTCGCTGGCCGCCGCGCTGGCGCTGCCGTTCACGCTGCCGAATGGCGAGGCGTTTCCGTATCGCGACCTGATCCTGTTCGTCGCCTTCGGTGTCATCTTCGTGACGCTGATCGGCGTCGGCCTGACGCTGCCACCGATCGTGCGGTGGCTCGGCGTCGCCGAAGCCGGTCGTCACGAGCATGCCGCCGAGCACGAAGCGGAGATCGCCGCGCGCCGTCAGGCGCTGGAGGCCGCGCTGAAATCGCTCGACGCGCTCACGGCGGAAAAAGAGGTTTCCGACGAGGTGATGCGGCTGCTGCGCGCCCGCCACGAGATCCGCTTCAACCAGCTCCCGGACTCGCTCGATCCCAACCGTCACGACATCTCTGCCGCCGGCACCGCTCTGACCCGCGACCTGATCGCCGCCGAGCGCAAATTCATCCACAAGCTGCTGCGCGACGGCCAGATCACCGACGAGACGCGGCGGCGGATCGAGCGCGATCTGGATCTGGAGGAGGCGAGCCTGGCGAATAGGGAATATCGAGCCGGGCCGCTGTAGCTTCCTCGTCATTGCGAGCGTAGCGAAGCAATCCAGACTGCCTCTGCGGAAGGACTCTGGATTGCTTCGCTGCGCTCGCAATGACTGCTGCTGAACCGGCAGGGCCAACTACCGTCTCTCGCAAAACTCCCTCATCGCGACCGCGACGGCTTGTGCGACCGCCTCGTGTCGCTCCGGCGAGTTCATCTCCATTTCCTCGTCGCGATTGATGATCGAGCCCGCCTCGAGCAGCACGGCGGCGCTTCGCGTGCGCGACAGCACGACCAGCCCGTCATAGCGGTAGACGCCGACATCCTTGTCGAGCAGCTGGCGCCGGTAGCGGCCCATCACCGGCAGCGTGTACTGGCTGGCATAGTGCAGGCCCTGCTGCTTCAATTGCCGGCCGATCATCCTGGCCAGCATCAGGCTGGCGGCAAAGTGCGGATTCTGCCGCGACACGAACAGCGAGTGGCCCGAAAAGCGATCGCTGAAATAGCTCTTTGCGCCGTCGAATTCCCAGGTCTCGAGCAGCTTGTCCGGCACCGAATCATGATGGACCGACAGGAACAGATCGGCGCGGCCTTCGTTTGCAGCGCCGACGCGCTTGAACAGGCTCGGCCGTGCCTTGCCGTCGGTGACGAGCAGGCGGGTTGCGGCAAAGCCCTCGGCCTTGAGCTTGGCCGTGATGAGCCGGGCGAGGCGGAAGTTGAAGCCGAACTCCGGATCGTTGCGTGCGCTCAATGCACCGTAGGAGTCCGGCGTGTGGCCGACATCCACGACGATCCGGAATTTGGGCGTCTCGCACTTGAATGAAGGTGAGGGTTTCGGCTCATGTCTCGCACTCTTGCGCGCGATAGCAGCCTCGCCGGCCGTGACGAATGCAAGCGATGACAGAACGATCGAGGCGACCAGCCCGACGATGACGCTCCGCAGGTGCCTCAAGCGCTACTCCGCTGCTGCTCACGCATGCCGGTGCCGGGACCGCTTTCGGTGAGGAAGTTGTAGTCTTTCGGGACGAAAGATGACGCGACCTTCGGCGGTGCTTTTTGCTTTTGATCACCTTGACGCAGGGAGGTCCGAGCGTCAACGCGCGGTCTGACCCAGGGCGCCCCCTGTCTTGGGCGATCAGGCCGACCATCGCGTCGGCAGCTAAGTACTTGAGACGAAATGAAAATGCCGATTGTGTCGTTGCGCGATGCGGCACTGGCAATCGCGCGATTCCCGCGCTCGCGGAGATTGTCGGCGACTGTTGCGGCGGAGCGACGGACGAACGCGCAACTAGCCGGTATTTAGGGCGGGTTTGAATTCGAATCGTCCATTGAATGTCTACGGGGTCAAATGAAGAAACTCGCATTCGCAACCGCCGCTCTGATGGCGCTGTTCACAGGCGCGGCGTCGGCCGCTGACCTTGCAGCCCGACCCTACACCAAGGCACCCGCAATCGCCCCCATCTACGATTGGAGCGGCTTCTACGTCGGCATCAACGGCGGTGGCGGCTGGGCCGAAAAGTGCTGGGACATCTACAACGATGCCGGCTTCACCGTTGCACCGCCCTTCCGGGAAGGCTGCCACAATGCGAGCGGCGCCACCGTCGGTGGTCAGATCGGCTATCGCTGGCAGGCCACCAATTGGGTGTTCGGTGTTGAGGCGCAGGGCAACTGGGCCGACTTCACCGGCTCCAATTCCAGCTTGTTCTACGGCAATTTCACCAACCGCTCCAAGGTTGATGCGTTCGGCCTATTCACCGGCCAGGTCGGCTACAGCTGGAACAACGTTCTCTGGTACGTGAAGGGCGGCGCCGCGGTCACCCGCGACAAGTACGAGGGCGTGATCACCAGCATCGACTTGGTGTTTGATCGCGCCAACGAGACCCGCTGGGGCGGCGTCGTAGGCACCGGCTTCGAATTCGGTTTTGCGCCGAACTGGTCGCTGGCGCTCGAGTACGATCACCTGTTCATGGGGAATCGCGACATCACCTTTAGCTCGTCGATCGTTCCGGGGGTCACGCGCGGTGATACGATCCGCCAGGATGTCGACATTGTCACCGCCCGCATCAATTACCGCTTCGGTGGCCCGATCGTCGCCAAATACTGACTTTGGCACTTCTTCGACAAACGAAGCCCCGGTCTCGCGTCCGGGGCTTTCCTTTGCGCGAAGCCGACTGATTGATGTTGGTCTCCCGAGCCCGGCCCATTAGACCGGCCTCTCTCCCTTCACCGTCACGCGCGTGCCCGAGCGTGTGTGCGGCCAGTAGTCCCACATCGCGCGGTGCTGGGTGCAGCGGTTGTCCCAGAAGGCGATGGCGTTCTCGGTCCAGCGGAAGCGGCACTGGAACAGCGGGTTCTCGGCGTGCTGGTAGAGATAGGCGAGCATCGCATCGCTCTCGTCACGCGGGATGCCGTTGATGTGGCGGGTGAAGCCGCGGTTGACGTAGAGCGCTTTCTTAGCCGTGACCGGATGGGTGCGCACCACGGGATGCTCGGCATGGGGATAGGAGGGACGATCGGCGACGCCATAGTTGGCGTAAAGGCCGCGATAGATCGGCTCGCCATCGTGCAGCGCCGTCAGGCCATCGAGATAGGCTTTCATGCGCTCCGACAGCGCCTCATAGGCCGCGTACATGTTGGCAAACAGCGTGTCGCCGCCGCGGGGCGGGCATTGCTTGATGTAGAGGATCGAGCCCATCGGCGGCTCGAGATCGCAGGACACGTCGGAGTGCCAGCCCTCGCCATTGGCGCGCGGCGAGTTCTTGTCCGCATAGATCTTCATCAAGGCGGGGTCTTCGTCCTCATGCGGGGCGGCGGGATGAAAATGCAGCTCGCCGAACTTGCGGCCAAAGGCGAGATGCTGCTGCGGCGTGATGTGCTGGTCGCGGAAGAAGATAACGAGGTTCTCGGCGAGCGCGCGATGGATCTCGTCCATCTGCCGGTTGGAGCGGGCATCGCCATCGACAAGCTTGCCGATATCGACGCCACTGATTTCCGCGCCGATGATGGGTGTGAGCTTTTCGACGGCGATGGTCTCATAAGGCGCGCCTTCGTCCGCAGTGTGGCGATAGCGCGGACCCTGCTTGCCGGCGAGTGAGCTCATGGCGTGTCTCCCGATCGTTCTTGATTGGGAGCCATCGTAGCAACGTAGGGCGGGTTAGCGAAGCGTAACCCGCCACCTCGCGCCCGCAAAAAAATAGAGCGGGTTAGGCTGTGCTAACCCGCCCTACGATTCCGATGTTGAGGAGCGCCTACTCTGCCGCAGGCGCCGGCACCTTGGCGCCTTGGCCGTAGCGCTGGTCGATGTAGTCGATCACCAGCGCCTTGAAGTCGGCGGAGATGGTCGGGCCGCGCAGCGTGCGGAACTTCTTGCCGTCGACGAAGACGGGCGCGGCCGGCGCTTCGCCGGTGCCGGGCAGCGAGATACCGATATTGGCGTGCTTGGACTCGCCGGGGCCGTTGACGATGCAGCCCATCACCGCGACGTTGAGCTCTTCCACGCCGGGATATTTGGTCTTCCAGGTCGGCATCTCGTCGCGGATGAAATCCTGGATCGAGCGGGCCAGCTCCTGGAACGTGGTCGAGGTGGTGCGGCCGCAGCCGGGGCAGGCGGCAACCAGCGGCACGAAAGTGCGGAAGCCCATGGTCTGCAAGAGCTCCTGGCCGACCTGCACCTCGCGGGTGCGGTCGCCGCCGGGCTCGGGCGTCAGCGAGATGCGGATGGTGTCGCCGATGCCCTGCTGCAAGAGGATGCCGAGCGCGGCCGAGGACGCAACGATGCCCTTGGAGCCCATGCCGGCCTCGGTGAGACCGAGATGGATGGCGTAGTCCGAACGGGACGCGAGATCCTGATAGACCGCGATGAGATCCTGCACCGCCGAGACTTTTGCCGAGAGGATGATGCGGTCCTTGGGCATGCCGAGTTCTTCGGCGCGCGCCGCCGAGAGCAGCGCCGACTGCACCATGGCCTCGCGCGTCACCGCGCGCACGTCGCGCGGGTTGGGCGAGGCCGCGTTCTCGTCCATCAGCTTGGTCAAAAGCTCCTGGTCGAGCGAGCCCCAATTGGCGCCGATGCGCACCGGCTTGTTGTTCTTGTTCGCGATCTCGATGATGTCGGCGAACTGGGTGTCGCGCTTGTCCTTGAAGCCGACATTGCCGGGATTGATGCGGTATTTGGCCAGGGCCTCGGCGCAGGCCGGATAGGCCGCGAGCAGCTTGTGGCCGATATAGTGGAAGTCGCCGATCAGGGGCGTAGTGATGCCGCGCTTGGCGAGGCCGTCGCGGATGTGCGGAACGGCGGCCGCAGCCTCCTCGCGGTCCACGGTGATGCGGACCATTTCGGAGCCGGCGCGCGCGAGCGCTGCGACCTGGGCGATGGTGCCTTCGACATCGGCGGTATCGGTGTTGGTCATCGACTGCACGACGATCGGCGCACCGCCGCCCACAGTGACGTTGCCGACCTTGACCTGGGTGGTCCGATGCCGGGGCGCCGGGCCCGCAATGTCTGAATCGAGAGGGTTTTCGAGCTTGTTCATGGCGGTCCAAATATCAGGTTTTGGTGACGTTCAGCAATGCATCACGCGGCGCCGCAGCTGATGGGCTGGGACGGTTAACCAGAAAAAGCCCAGCAATTACAAGGACCGCTGCGGCCCCGAATGTCAGGCTGAGGGTGTCGTGCATGATGAAATAGCTACCCACCACGCCAAACAAAGGGGTGATGAAGGTAAAAGCGGACAATTTGCTGGCCGAATAGGCCTTCACCAGCGCGAACCAAAGCGTGAACGTGGTTCCGACCACCCAGATCGCCTGGAAGGCCATCAGGCCGAGCGACAGCGGCGACGGAGTGTGGGTGATGGATTCGCCGAACAGCCAGGCCGCCAGCCCCAGGATCGGGATCGAGGTCGCGACCTGATAACCCAGGGCCTTCTCGGGCGCGGCGAAGCGCAGCCGCGTGCCCTTGGCAACCAGCGTCGTCGCGGCCCACAGCGCGGCGCCCCCGACGATCATGAGATCGCCGAGCAGAACCTGCGAATCGACATTGGGCTGGGGCACGCCGATCGCAAGCGCCACGCCGGCAAAGCTGATGGCTAGGCCGAGCCATTGCGCGCCACCGAGACGCTCGCCGAGCACCTGGTAGGAGCCGAGCGCCACGAAGAACGGCGCGGTGTAGAGGAACACCACCGCACGAGAAGCAGACGTGAAGTGCAGCCCCTGGAAGATCAACACGAACTCGATGCCGAACATCAGCCCGGCGATCAGGCCGGGCTTCCAGGTGCCGTCACGTTCGAAGAATTTGACGCCGCGAAAGGTGCCGATGAGGAACAGCACCGGCAGCGCGCCCATCGAGCGGATGGTGGCCTGGAGCATCGGCGGAATGTCCGGCAGCACCAGCTTCACCGCGATCTGGTTGAATCCCCAGGTCAGGCATAGCATGAGCATCAGGGCGATGGCGCCGGCACTGAGGGGACAGCCAGCGGACGGTATGGCTTGAGGTGCGGACATTTCTTCCCAAAAATCCGGCTTTGCGCCGTTGTTGCTTCAAGACATTTTCTGACAATGCGTGCAGACGCCCGTGATCTCCACCACAGACAGCTTTGGCGCGAAGCCTGAGCTGCGCGCGGCGGCGTTGAGGGCCTTGGCGAAGGACGCCGAGGAGATCTCGCCGACCAGGCCGCAGCGCTCGCAGATCAGGAACGCCACCGCGGAGGTCGAATCGTGGTCGTGGGCTGCGCAAGCGAGATAGGCGTTGCGGCTTTCGATGCGATGCACGAGGCCGTTGGCCATCAGGAAGTCGAGCGCACGATAGATCGTGATCGGTGCCGGCCGCGCCATCGACTTGGCAAGCTCGTCGATGATTTCGTAGGCGCCGAGCGGGCGGTGGCTGGAGAGCAAAGCACCCAGCACCTGGCGGCGGATCGGCGTGAATTTCTGCGCGCGCTGCTGGCAGACCACCTCGGCATGCGCAAGCGCGTCCGCGGTGCAGCGGCCGTGATCATGGTCGGGCGCGGGGAATGCCGGCTTTGCGAGGCTCATGTCGCGGTCTTCTACCATTTCGGCGGGGGAACCCAAAGCACGACGAGCCGTTCGGCTGCCAGCCATGCTCCTCCCGCGGGACAGCACCGCGCCACCGGTCCGTGAAATAATCATAAGCTTGCTTATAATATTCAAGCTTATTGGAGACGACGCTCATGACGCGCGGGTCGGTCGACCAGAATTTCCTGTTCACGGTCGGTGAGCTCTATCGCCTCTTGCGCGTCTATGCCGACAAGGAGGCCTCGCGCTTCGGCATCACCCGGGCGCAATGGGCGGTGCTGGCCAAGGTGGAGCGCAGCGAGGGCATGAAGCAGTCCGAGCTCGCCGAGCTCCTGGAGATGCAGCCGATCACGCTGACACGGCTGATCGACAAGCTCTGCGACAACGACTGGATCGAGCGCCGCAGCGACGCTTCGGATCGCCGGGTCAAGCGCCTGTACCTCAAAAAGGCCGGGCGGCAATTGCTCGGCCGCATGAGCGGCCTGAAGTCGGAGCTGACGGCGAACGCGCTCGACGGCATCAATCCGGCGGACGCGCACCGCCTCCTCACCCAGCTCGAAACCATCAAGGAAAACGTGCGAACCGCGATCCAGGCATCCGGCGCGGAGCAAGCACGCAAGGAGCAGCGCCATGGCTGATCAGGTCGTCAAGTTGCAGCCCGAGCAGAAGAGCGACAGCGGCAAGCCGACCAAGAAGGCCGGCACCGATCCGCGCCGCCGCCTGCTGGCGGGCCTGCGCCGCTATCGCCGTTTCCTGCTCCTGGTCGTGCTGCCTGTCATCGTCGCCATCGGCGGCGTCACCTTCTATCTGCATGGGGGCCGCTATGTCGGCACCGACGATGCCTATGTCGGCGCACAGAAGGTGCTGGTGACACCCGACATCTCCGGCAAGATCCTGAAAGTCATCGTCAAGGAAGGCCAGTCGGTCAAGCGCGGCGACGAACTGTTCGAGATCGACCCGGTTCCTTTCCGCCTCGCGGTCGAGGAGACCAAGGCGCAGCTCGCGCAGGCGCGCACGACCTATGACAACCTCGTCGCCAACATCAAGATCTACGGCGACATGTTGGGCCTCGCCCAGCAGGGCATCGATCTGAAGCAGCGCGACGTCGAGCGCAAGCAGGCGCTGGTGAAGAACAATTTCGGCTCCCAGCTCGATCTCGACAACGCCTCCAACGCACTGGTCACCGCCGGGGCGCAGGCGCAGTACATCAAGCAGCAGCTCTCCAACGCAAAGACCCAGCTGCTCGGCAACCCTGATCTGCCGCTCGAGCAATTCCCGCCCTACGCTCAGGCAAAAGCCAAGCTGGATGACGCGCAGCGCAACCTCGACCACACCGTGCTGCGCGCGCCGATGGATGGAGTGGCGACGCAGGTCGAGCAGATTCAGCTCGGCCGCTATGTGCCCGCCGGCACGCCGGTGTTCTCCATCATCGACGTCGCCCATCCCTGGGTCGACGCCAATCCGAAGGAGAGCGACCTCACCTATGTCACCGAAGGCCAGTCCGTCACGCTCGAGGTCGACGCGTTCCCGAACCATGTCTTCAAGGGCAAGATCGGCTCGCTCTCGCCCGGCACCGGCGCGCAATTCGCGATCCTGCCGCCGCAGAACGCCATGGGCAATTTCGTCAAGGTGGTGCAGCGCGTGCCGATCCGCATCTATTTCGACGAGACCGACAAATATGTGCGGAAGCTGAAAGCCGGCATGAGCGTCTACGCCACCATCGACACCGGTCATCGGCGGTCGCTTGCCGGCCTGCTCGGCCTGTCCGCGACCGCGGGCCAGGATAAAGAATAGGACAAGGACTGGCGCGATGTCCGGCCCCCATGCCAGCCCGATGGTCCCCGGCCTGCGCCGGAACATGGTGACGATCTGCGCCATGACCGCGACCATCATGCAGGCGCTGGACACCACCATCGCCAACGTCGCGCTGCCCTACATGCAGGGCACGCTGTCGGCGTCGCAGGACCAGATCAACTGGGTGCTGACCTCCTACATCGTCGCCGCCGCGATCATGACGGCGCCGGTGGGCTGGATCGCCAACCGCTTCGGCCGCAAGCGCATCTTCATCATCTGCTCGGCCGGCTTCACCATGGCGTCGGTGCTGTGCGGCCTCGCGCAGGACATCAACCAGATGGTGCTGTTCCGCCTGCTGCAGGGCGTGTTCGGCGCAGCGCTGGTACCGCTGTCGCAATCGGTCATGCTCGACTATTACACGCTTCAGGAACGCGCCAAGGCGATGGCGATCTGGGGCATGGGCGTGATGATGGGTCCGATCATGGGACCGTCGCTGGGAGCCTGGCTCACCGAGACCTATTCCTGGCACTGGGTGTTCTTCGTCAACCTGCCGTTCGGCATCATCACCGTGCTCGGGCTGGTCGTCTTCATGGACGAGACCAGGAAGGATTTCAGCCTCAAATTCGACTGGTTCGGCTTCGCCGCGCTGGCGGTCGCGATCGGCGCGCTCCAGCTCGCGCTCGACCGCGGTGAGCAATTGGGCTGGCTGGAATCGAACGAGATCCTCGCCGAGTTCATCGTCTCGGCCGTCGCGTTCTACTTCTTCCTCGCGCATTCCTTCACGACCTCGACCCCGTTCATCCGCTTCGCCCTGTTCCGGGACCGCAACTTCGTCACCGGCTGCCTGTTCATGATCGTGATGGGGCTCGTCCTGTTCTCGACCATGGCACTCGCCTCGCCCTACATGCAGAACGTGATCGGCTATCCCATCATCACCGCCGGCCTGCTGCTGGCGACCCGCGGCATCGGCACCTTCTTCGCCATGATGCTGGTCGGCCGCATGATGCGTTATATCGAGGCGCGCACGCTGATCATCTGCGGCCTGACGCTGACGGCGGGCTCGCTGTTCCAGATGACCGGCTGGACCGATCTGACCCAGGTGCCGGAGATCGTCACCGTCAGCGTCATCCAGGGTTTTGGCTTCGGCCTCGTCTTCGTGCCGCTCTCGACCGTGGCGTTCCTGACGCTGTCGAACGAGCTGCGCACCGACGGCACCGCGATGCTGACCCTGATGCGCAACGTCGCGAGCTCGGTCGGCATTTCCGTCGTCATCGCGCAATTGACGCAAGGCACGCGATGGACCTACGCGATCCTGTCCGAGCACATCAACCCGTTCAATCACGCACTGCAGATGCCCGGCGTCAGCGGCATCATCAATCTGTCGACCGACACCGGCCGCGCCATGGCCGACAGAATGGTCAACGTGCAGGCGCAGATCATCGCCTTCGCGCACGACTACCAGCTGGTGATGCTCTTCATCCTCTGCACCATCCCGCTCGCTTTGCTGATCGGCTCGACCAAAGCCACGCTGCGCAAGCAGGCGGCGGGGCCGGAGCATGCGGTGATGGAGTAGCGGATCTCGGGCCCCGGACGCAGCGCAGCGCTACACGTTGCACCGCGTCCGGGACACAACAGCGCTACAACAGCTCCTCGCAGCCCAAATCATCCACGGCCGCAAACGCCCGCTCCAGATTGTTCCACCAGATCAGCGGCGGGATGTTGATGCTCCACTGCCAGACCGGCCGCGTGATCTGCCAGAGCACCGCCCAGCGATAGTCGCGGTCGAGCGCTCCGCGCGAATAGCCGGTGATGCCGCTCTCGATCAGCGTGTCGTGGTAGAGATTGAGCAGCAGCCGTTCGAGCGCCTGCCGGCGTTCCGGATACCAATGCATCGCCATCATATAGGCGAGGTCGTGCGTCGGAACGTCGATGCTCCACAGATCGAAATCGAAGATGCGCACGGTGTCATCGATTCCCGTGCGCGGCAGCAGGAAATTCCAGACATGGGCATCGCCATGCGTGATACTGAGGTGGCGGCGTGAATGGTAACGCTGGGACAGCCGCTCCGATTGATCGATGAGCCGACGATAGAGGATCCGCCGTTCCTCGCTGAGGCGATCGCCGAGAAGATCGGCAAAGCGGTCGTAATGCCCCGCGAACGTCTCCATGCGTTGCGCGCTGTCCTCCACGCTGGCCCAGGTGCCGAGGGTCTCGCCGAGGCTCGGATGGTCCCACCAGGCTGCATGCCAGCGCGCCAGCGTCGTGACGATGGCGAACGTCTGCTCACGCGACGGCGGCACCGGCCAGGCCGTCGCGATCTCGTGGCTGTCGGTGAGATCTTCCAGGAGCAGATGCCAGGCGAAGCTGTCCTCGTCGAAATGCCCATCAAAGCAGCGCGGCACGAGTCCCGGCGGCATCTGCGGCACCAGCTGCGTGTAATAGCCCACCTCGCGCCGGCCGCCATTGGCGAGGCGCTTGGCGAAAGCGGCATTGGGCGTCTTGAGGATCAGCGACTGCGGAGCACCGGCGGACTCGCCGACATAGCGCAGCCCGAGCCTGACGATATGCGACACCACTGTGTCGCGCTGATGCAGCACCTTCACCTCGCGGACGGCGCCTGCATCCAGCGCGCCGCCCCGGCGCAGCGCGGCCGTCAGTCGGGCGGGCTCAACGACCGCCGGCAATTGTGGAGATGTCATGAACCACGATGCCCCTGTCCCGCGTCATACTGCACGATCACATGCCCGGGCACCAGCGGCTGCCGCCGGCTCAGGCTGCGGCGGTCGAGTCGCGCACCGTCCGCACAACAATCGCGCGCAGTTGATCGAGATTGGCCGTCATCCCGGCGATCGCCTGCCTCACATCCGCGGCGCGCTGGTTGACGGAGGCGGCATCGCGGCTGACGTCGCCGATCTTGGCCGAGACCTCCTGTGCGGCGGAGGCCGATTCGGAAATCGACCGCGTGATCTCCCGGGTCGCGGCATCCTGCTGTTCCATTGCGGCAGCGACCGATGTCGCCACGCCGTCGATCTCGATGATGTGGCCTCCCATGGCCTCGACGGCGTCGACCGCGGCCTGCGTCGAGGCCTGGATCTCTGCAATCAGCCGGCCGATCTCCTCGGTGGACTTGGCAGTCTGGTCGGACAGGGACTTCACCTCGGCGGCAACCACCGCGAAGCCGCGGCCGGCCTCGCCGGCGCGCGCCGCCTCGATCGTCGCGTTGAGCGCGAGGAGGTTGGTCTGGCCTGCGATGCCGCCGATGAGGTCGGAGACCTCCGCGATCTTCTTCACCGATCCGGCCAGCGCCTGAATGGTCGAACGCGCCTGCTCGCGGCCGGCGACGGCCGATTTGGTGACGGTGCTGGTCCGCGCGACCTGGCTCGTGATCTCGCGGATCGAGGCGCTCAACTCTTCGGCCGCAGCGGAGACGGCCTGCGAGCTGCCGAGCGCCTGGGTCGAGGCCGCCGCCACCGCCTGCGACTGCGCAGAGAGCGACTTTGCGATCTCAGAGAGGCCGGAGGCGGCTTGCTCCACGCCCTGCGTCGCCGCAGTCGCGGTATCGACCGAGCGGCCGGTCTCGCGCTCGACCGTTTCGGCCATCTGGTGCAGGGCGGAGCGCTTGGCGAGCGCCGCCGCCCGTTCCTGCCGCAACTGCTCCTCGCGCAGACGGGAGTTCTCGACCGCCGCCTGCTTGAACACCACAAGCGCACCCGCCATCGAGCCGACCTCGTCCTGGCGCTGCGCGAACGGAATCTCGGCGGCGAGATCGCCGGTCGCGAGCTTCTGCATCGTGTCCGTCATGCGCACGATCGGGCGCACCACGCCGAGGGCAACACCCAGCAGGCCGGCGGTAACGAAGGCGAGGACGGCGATGGAGACGCCGAGGAGGATATAGAGCATCGCGCTGTCGCGGTCCGCGGCCAGCTTCTCCATGGCGGCATTCCGCTTGTTAGCACTCTCGACGATGCTGTCGATGACGGCGCGATGCGCGGTATAGGCCTCCTTCAGCTGCGCATAGACGCGCTCGGAAGCCGCCGCGTCCTTGGCCTTGAGGGCGGGCAGAAGCTGATCCGATGCCTTCCAGAATTTCTGCACCTCCGCATCGGATTTCGACACCAGCGCGGTCTTGAGGTCGGCCGAGAGGCTGGAGGAGACCCAGAACGCCTTGCGCTCGTCGTAGTCCTTGCGGAGCTGGACCAGACGCTCGCCGTGGGCCGCCAGCTGATCCGGCTCGCGCATGGCCAGCGTCGCCTCGAGATAGGCTTCGATGATGTATTCGGGCGGCGGCAGGATGTCGGCGATGAGGTCATTGCCGAGCTTGATGTCGGAATAGAGCGGACCGCCGACCTTGAGCTCTTTTAGGGCGTACAGGCTGGTCGTAACAACGGCGGCGAAACCAATGGCGAGAACGATGCCAAACGCGACGATCGCAGAGGACAAGGACAGACGAAATTTCATGAAACAATCCAGGTCGGCGTCGAAACTGCGGCCACCCTAGACGACTACGGTAAATACGGGATTGATTCGCGCCGGAATTGTATTTCACGAACCCCGCATGAATACGGAGATTAGGCGTCAAGTCATCGGTATTGAGTCAGCGAGGCTGACGCACAACCGCGCAAAATCAACGTTCGAGTCTGATGCGGCAACGCAGCACCGGCTCCGATGCGCCGAATGAGATATGTGTGCCGAGGAGCAGGCCTCCCCGGCACGCCCTGCCCTCATACGTCGAAGAACACCGTCTCGTTGTCGCCCTGCAGGTGCAGGTCGAGCCGGTAGACCGGCTTGCCGGCCTCGCGGACCGCAGTGAGCGTGGCGCGGCGGTCAGCCGGCACCAGCGCCAGCACGGGATCGGCGGCGTTGCCGGCCTCGTCGCTGAAATAGATGCGGGTGTAGAGATGCCTGAGCATGCCGCGGCCAAACACCGCAACCAGGATGTGCGGCGCCTGCGGCTTGCCAGCAGGATCGGGCACGACACCCGGCTTGATGGTCTCGAAGGAATAGTTGCCGTCCTTGTCAGTGCCGCAGCGGGCAAAGCCGCGGAAGCTCGCATTCGGCAGCGCGCGCTTGTCCTGGGGATCGGCAAAGCGGCCCTGCGCATCCGCCTGCCAGATCTCCAGCATGCAATCGGGGACGGCCACGCCGTCGCCATCGAACACCCGGCCCTCGATGCGGATGCGATCGCCGGTGACATCGGGCGTCAGCGTCGAATGGGTGAACGCGTCGTTCCAGGCGTACTCGCCGGTCGGCGTCAGGCCGTATTTGAAGAACGGACCGACCGTCTGCGATGGGGTGATCCCGTCGGGCTTCGCGGACTCTTGCACTTAATGGCTCTCCATGGGGGTGGCGTCTTTGCCGCGCAGCACGATGTCGAAGCGGTAGCACAGCGCCCATTCGGGCTGGGTATTCTCCAAGTCGAACGACGAGACCATCCGCGCTCGCGCCTTCTCGTCCGGCACCGAGTTGAAGATCGGGTCGAACGGGAACAAGGGGTCGTTCGGGAAATACATCTGCGTCACCAGGCGCGTGACGAAGGAATGGCCGAACACCGACAGATGGATGTGCGCTGGACGCCAGGCATTGTGGTGATTGCCCCAAGGGTAGGCGCCAGGCTTGATCGTCACGAAGCGATAATAGCCGGACGCATCGCTCACGGTGCGGCCCGCGCCGGTGAAATTCGGATCGAGCGGCGCCGGATGCTGATCACGGACGTGGACATAACGGCCGCAGGAATTGGCCTGCCAGATCTCGACGAGCGAGTTCGGCACGCCGCGGCCGTCCTCGTCGCGCACATGGCCATGCACGATGATGCGCTCGCCGAGCGGCTCGCCCGCGTGCTGGCGGGTGAGATCGTTGTCGCCCTCGCGTACGGTCTCGTGGCCGTAGACCGGCCCGGTCAGCTCCGACAGCGTATGGGGCATCGGGATCAAGGGCTTGTTCGGCGCGCGCTTGATCGAGCTCTTGTAGTCGGGCGACAGCGGCAGCGGATGCGCCGCGTTGCTGCCCACGGGGTAGATGAATGTCATTGGCGAACTCCTCCCCGGCTGTATTCGGTCCGGCCGGTCAACGCTTTCGCCAATCATTATAGGATATAACTAATTTGGGAAAGCCGCTTTAGCGGCGTTCCCGCGCATGGCAGCCGGCCGCCCCTACCTGATCGGCGCCCGCGGAAGCACGGCCTCTCCGGCCTCGAGCCGGTAGGTATGGTCGAGCGAATACCAAGGCAATGAGGCGTCCTTCGCCGTCGGATGCGGCGTATCGTGGCGCACGAACTTGCCGATCAGCGCCTGTGTCACACCGAACTGCACGTCGCTGTCGATATGGGGGTCGCTGGGATCATAGACCTGCGAGATCAGCACCTTGAATCCCGGCTTGAAGATCAGGGCATGCAGATGCGCGGGACGATAGGGGTGGCGGGCCTGCGCCGCGAGCAGGCGGCCGACGACGCCATCGGTCGGAATGGGATAGCCGACCATCATCACCGAGCGGAAGGAAAAGCGCCCGTCGGAATCGGTCGTGAACTTGCCGCGCAGGTTCATGTCGGCCTGCTCGGGGTCCTGGTTCTCGTAAAGGCCGACCGGCGAGGCGTGCCAGACATCGACCTCGGCACCGGCGACCGGCCGGCCGTCCTTATCGACGACGCGGCCGCTGACGAACAGCGTGGCTCCCGGTGTCTGCGAGCGCACGATCGATCCGCCATTCTCGACCCGGGGCGAATTCAACCGCCAGAACGGGCCGAGCAATGATTGATCGGTCTCCGTATTGCCTTGATCGCCGTTGTTGAGCAGGCACACCAGCGAGGAGACGCCGAGCGACCCCGCCATCAGCACGACTTCGTTATGCGTGTCGGTGGTCAGCTTGCCGAGCTCGGCCACGATCGCCGCGGCGTCGCGGAACTCCTTCTCGGTCAGCCTGACATCGCGGACGAAGGCGTGCAAATGCTTGACCAGGGAGACCATGATCTCGCGCAGCCGCGGATCGGATGTCCGTTCCATTACCGCCAGGGCCGCGGCCGTGACGTCCTTCTCGCGCTCGATGATCACAGGCTATTTTCTCCCTGTCTTTCCGGAACGCGAGAGAAATGCGCGAGCCCGGGCACTTCGCCTCTCCCCGCGAAGAGCGGGGAGAGGTGAAGGAGAGAGTTCAATTCAGCTTCTCGATCGCAACCGCGACGCCCTGGCCGACGCCGACGCACATGGTGGCAAGTGCGAGCTTGCCGCCGCGCTTCTCCATGCCGTGCACGGCGGTGAGCGCGAGGCGGGCGCCGCTCATGCCGAGCGGATGGCCAAGCGCGATGGCACCGCCATGCGGATTGACGAAATCGGCGTCATCGGCGACGCCGAGCTGGCGCATGCAGGCGATGCCCTGCGAAGCGAAAGCTTCGTTCAGCTCGATCAGGTCGAAATCGCTGATCTTCTTAGCCAGCCGTTCCATCAGCTTGCGGGTCGCCGGCACCGGGCCGATGCCCATGATCCGCGGCGGCACGCCGGCCGAGGCGAGCCCGAGGATGCGGGCGCGGGGCGTCAGGCCGTGCTTCCTGACCGCGGCTTCCGAGGCCAGGATCATGGCGGCGGCGCCGTCATTGACGCCGGAGGCGTTGCCGGCCGTGACGGTGCCGGGATTGCGCACGATCGGCTTCAGTTTTGCCAAACCTTCCAGCGTGGTCTCAGGACGCGGATGCTCGTCCTTGTCGATGGTGATCGGGCCGGCCTTGCCGCCGGGAATGGTGATGGGCGTGATTTCTTCCGCGAAATAGCCGGCGGCGATCGCTGCGCCTGCGCGCTGCTGCGAGCGGATGGCGAAGGCGTCCTGGTCCGCGCGCGAGACCTGGAACTCCTCGGCGACGTTCTCGCCGGTTTCCGGCATCGCATCGACGCCATACTGCGCCTTCAGCAGCGGATTGATGAAGCGCCAGCCGATCGTGGTGTCGAAGATTTCGGCCGAGCGCGAGAAGGCTTCCTGCGCCTTGCCCATCACGAAGGGTGCGCGGGTCATCGATTCGACGCCGCCGGCAATCGCGAGATCGATCTCGCCGGAACGAATGGCGCGGCCCGCGGCGCCGACCGCATCGAGGCCCGAGGCGCAGAGCCGGTTCAGAGTCTGGCCGGGAACCGAATCCGGCAGGCCCGCCAGCAGCAGCGCCATGCGCGCGACGTTGCGATTGTCCTCGCCGGCCTGGTTGGCGCAGCCGAAGAACACCTCGTCCACCTGTGCCCAATCGAGATTGGGGTGCTTGGCCATCAGCGCCTTGATCGGGGCGGCGGCGAGATCGTCGGCGCGCACCTTGGCGAGCGAGCCGCCGAAACGGCCGATCGGGGTCCGCACGGCATCGCAGATAAAGACGTCACGCATCGTTGTTCTCCCTGAATGCCGCGATCCGGCCAAATTCTTCAATGTCGGCGGAGTTTTAGGAGGGCGCCCGCGGCAGGTCAATTGACGGTTTCGCGGAGCAGACGTCATTCCGGGGCGCGCCATTTGGCGCAAACCCGGAATCCATTTGTCGGCGTGACGTGCGGCCCGATGGATTCGGGGCCTGCGCCGTTCCGGCGCATCCCGGAATGACGGCGGAAAATGTGGCAGCCGCATGCGCTACACGGACAACGTGGAAAACCTTCGCTTCCCCGGCAAAGCAAATAGGAGCAGGTGCCGAAATTTTGTAGGTTGCGCCGCCCATGACGATGCAACAGCCGATACAAGTTCCGCCCGCCGATGACACGCCCGCGCCGCAGGCCGAGGCTGCCGCGCGCGTCACGCCGATGATGGAGCAGTATCTGGAGATCAAGGCGGCGCATCAGGGCTTGCTGCTGTTCTACCGGATGGGCGACTTCTACGAGCTGTTCTTCGAGGATGCCGAGATCGCCTCGAGGACGCTCGGCATCGTCCTGACCAAGCGCGGCAAGCACCAGGGCGCGGATATCCCGATGTGCGGCGTGCCGGTCGAGCGCTCAGAGGATTATCTGCATCGTCTCATCAGCGCCGGGCATCGGGTCGCGGTCTGCGAGCAGACCGAGGATCCCGCGGCGGCGAAAGCGCGCGGCAACAAGAGCGTGGTGCGCCGCGGCGTGGTGCGGCTGGTGACGCCGGGCACGCTGACCGAGGACACGTTGCTGGATGCGCGTGCCAATAATTACCTGCTGGCGATCGCGCGCGCCCGCTCCTCCGCCGGCGGCGACCGCTTCGGCCTTGCCTGGATCGACATCTCGACGGCCGAATTCATGGTCACCGAGGTCTCCGGCGGCGAGCTCGCCGCGACGCTGGCGCGCATCAACCCGAACGAGGCGATCGTCACCGACGCGCTCTTTGGCGACAACGAGCTCGGCCAGACCTTGCGCGAGCTGCCGGCCGTGACGCCGCTGACCCGCGACGTCTTCGACGGCGCCACCGCGGAGAAGCGGCTCTGCGACTACTTTGCCGTCGCGACCATGGACGGGCTCGCGCAGCTGACGCGCCTGGAGGCCACCGCCGCGGCCGCCGCCGTCACCTATGTCGACCGCACCCAGGTCGGCAAGCATCCGCCGCTGTCGCCGCCCGCGCGCGAAGCCTCGGGCGCAACCATGGCGATCGACCCGGCGACGCGCGCCAATCTCGAGCTGACGCGCACGCTCGCCGGCGAACGCCGCGGCTCGCTGCTCGACGCCATCGACTGCACCGTGACCTCGGCCGGCTCCCGCCTGCTGGCGCAGCGTCTGGCCGCGCCGCTGACCGATGCGCCCGCCATCGCCCGGCGGCTGGACGCGGTCAGCGCTTTCGTGGCCGATCCCGCCGCGCGCGAGGACATCCGCAGCATCCTGCGCGGCGCGCCCGACATGTCGCGCGCTCTGGCCAGACTCTCGGTCGGCCGCGGCGGGCCGCGCGACCTCGCCGGCATCCGCGACGGCATCATCGCCGCCGACCAGGTGCTGACGCGGCTCTCCGAACTGGATCAGCCGCCGCAGGAAATCGCGGCGGTGATGGCAGCGCTGCAGCGGCCGTCGCGCGCACTCGCAGCCGAGTTCGCCAGCGCGCTCGACGAGCAGCTGCCGCTGATCAAGCGCGACGGCGGCTTCGTGCGCCAGGGCTACGAGCCCGCGCTCGACGAAGCGCGAAACCTGCGCGATGCCTCGCGTCTGGTCGTGGCCTCGATGCAGGCCCGTTACGCCGACCAAACCGGCGTGAAGGGTCTCAAGATCCGGCACAACAACGTGCTCGGCTATTTCGTCGAGGTCACCGCCCAGCACGGCGACAAGCTGATGTCGCCGCCGCTGAACGCGACCTTCATCCATCGCCAGACGCTGGCGGGACAGGTGCGCTTCACCACCGCCGAGTTAGGGGAGATCGAGGCCAAGATCGCCAATGCCGGCGACCGCGCGCTCGGCCTCGAGCTCGAGATCTTCGAGCGGCTCTGCGCCAAGGCGCTCGCGATCAGCGACGATCTGCGCACTGCCGCGCAAGGCTTTGCACTGCTCGACGTCGCGACGTCACTGGCCAAGCTCGCCGTCGACGAGAACTATGTGCGGCCCGAGGTCGACGGCTCGCTCAGCTTTGCCATCGAGGCCGGCCGCCATCCCGTGGTCGAGCAGGCGCTCAAGCGCAACGGCGAGCCGTTCATCGCCAACGCCTGCGACCTGTCGCCTGCGCCGGCCCAGAGGTCCGGCCAGCTCTGGCTGCTCACCGGTCCCAACATGGCCGGTAAATCGACCTTCCTGCGCCAGAACGCGCTGATCGCCTTGATGGCCCAGATCGGCAGCTTCGTGCCGGCGACGCGCGCGCGGATCGGCATCGTCGACCGCCTGTTCTCGCGCGTCGGCGCCGCCGATGATCTCGCCCGCGGCCGCTCCACCTTCATGGTGGAGATGGTCGAGACCGCGGCGATCCTGAACCAGGCCGGCGAGCGCTCGCTCGTCATCCTGGATGAGATCGGCCGCGGCACCGCGACCTTCGACGGCCTCTCGATCGCCTGGGCCGCGATCGAGCATCTGCACGAGAGCAACCGCTGCCGAACCTTGTTCGCGACGCATTATCACGAGCTGACCGCGCTCGCGGCGAAACTGCCGCGGATGTTCAACGCCACGGTGCGGGTGAAGGAATGGCAGGGCAACGTCGTGTTCCTGCACGAGGTGCTGCCGGGCTCGGCCGACCGCTCCTACGGCATCCAGGTGGCGAAACTCGCCGGCCTGCCGCCGGCGGTGATCACGCGCGCCAAATCGGTGCTGTCCAAGCTGGAGGCGCAGGACCGCGGCCAGACCGCGCGAGCCCTGGTGGACGATCTGCCGCTGTTCGCTGTCCCTTCGCGCGCCGCCACTGAAGCCGCGCCGCCGAGCGAAGCGGAGCTGCTGATGGAGGCGGTGAAGGCGCTGCACCCCGACGAGATGTCGCCGCGCGAGGCGCTCGATGCTCTGTATGCGCTGAAGGCGAAACTGCCGAAGCAGTGACGGTGCCGTCGGGTGGGCGAAGCGGAGCGTGCCCACCGCTCCATGAAGCGATCGGGGAGAGATGGTGGGCACGGCGCGCAAAGAGCGCACCTTTGCCCACCCTGCAATTCCGAGCCCGGCCTAGCCCCGCGCCGCGATCGCCGCGGCTTCCGCGGCGGCGCGCTGCATGCTGGTCGACATCTCGTTGGTCACCGTGCTCTGCTCCTCGATCGCGGCGGCGGTCGAGGTCACGTACTCGCTGACATTGTTGATCGCCTGCTTGATCGAGCCGAGCGCGCTGACGACGTCGCCGGAGATGCTGTTGAGGCTGCCGATCTCCTGGCCGATCTTGTCGGTCGCCTGCTTGGCTTGGTTGGCGAGGCTCTTGACCTCGGAAGCGACCACCGCGAAGCCGCGGCCGGCCTCGCCCGCGCGCGCCGATTCGATCGTGGCGTTGAGCGCGAGCAGGTTGATCTGCCCCGTGATGTTGTTGATCATCTCGACGATGCCGCTCATCGCCTGCGCGGCCTCGGTGAGGCGCTGGGCCTGCGCGTCGGCGGCGCCGACCTGCTCGACCGCGCCCATCGCGGTCTCGCGCGACTTGGTCATGGCCTCGGAGATCTCCCGCACCGAGGCGTTGAGCTCCTCCGAGCCGGCGGCGACCGATTCCATCATGCCCCGCACGCGCTCGTTGCCCATGCGGACCAGGACCTGCTTGGTGACGTCGGTGGCGTATTTCACGACCTTGAACGGCTTGCCGTTGAGGTCGAGGATCGGATTGTAGGAGGCCTGGATGTAGACCTCCTTGCCGCCCTTGCCGATGCGCTTGTACTCCGCCGCCTGGTACTGGCCACGATTGAGCGCGGCCCAGAACTCGCGATAGCCGGCACCGTCGCGCTCGGAGGGCTCGACGAACATGCTGTGGTGGCGGCCCTTGATCTCGGCCAGCGAATAGCCGAGCGCGCCGAGAAAGTTGGCGTTGGCGGTGATGATCGTGCCGTCCATGTTGAACTCGATCACGGCCTGGGCCTTGTCGATCGCCGCGATCTGGCCGGCGAGATCGGCATTCTTCAGCTTCTCCGCGGTGACGTCGGTCGCGAACTTGACCACGCCGTACGGCTTGCCGTTTTCGTCGAGCAACGGATTGTAGGAGGCAAGGATCCAGACCTCGCGGCCGCCCTTGCCGATCCGCTTGAACTCGCCGGCTTGGTATTCGCCGCGGTTGAGCGCGGCCCAGAATTCGCGATAGGCCGGGCTGTTTCGGTCGGCCTCGGCCACGAACAGGCTGTGATGCTTGCCCTTGATCTCGTCGAGCGAATAGCCGAGCGCCTTGCAGAAATTCTCGTTGGCCGAGAGGATGGTGCCGTCGAGCTTGAACTCGATGACGGCCTGGGCGCGGCTGATGGCAGCGATCTTGGAGGCGTCCGTCATGCTGCGGATCTTCTTCTCGGTGATGTCGGTCGCAATCTTGGCGACCATCACCGTCTTGCCGTTGCCGTCGAGCACCGGATTGTAGGATGCTTCGATCCAGACCTCGCGGCCGTCTTTCGCGATCCGCTTGAACTCGCGCGCCTGATACTCGCCACGGTTCAATGCGGCCCAAAACGCCTTGTACTCGGCGCTGTCGCGCTGGTCGGCCGGCACAAACATCGAGTGATGCTTGCCCAGGATCTCCTCGAGACGGTAGCCGAGTGCGTCGAGAAAATTCTTGTTGGCCGTGATGATCGTCCCATCAAGATTGAACTCGATCATCGCCTGCGAACGGCCGATGGCATCGAGCCGCGATTGTGCATCAGTGTGGAATTTACGGCCGAACATCAGGAAATCTCCATCTCGAATTGAGCCGAAGGGGGATATGCTCGTCAGTATCGAGGAACTGATCGCGCAGCAGTGCTGACATATTCCAATCTGCGTCTCCCCCAGATCCGATTGGAAGGTCCGTCGCGATGGTCGGACAGCAACGAAGCGGGCGAGCAGCCTGATTCTTTACGGCAAAAGCTCGAACAAAGTTCTAATTTTACTGTCGGGAATTCGACGGGGGTTATCAGCATGTCAGCGCGAGGAGCCGCTGGAGCTCACACCGGAACAGTACGGCAGGACTTGAAATGATGGCGCTCATTCAACGGTTGGTCCGAGCGGGCCACATCGGCTTCTCGCGACGTGGCGTCGCGCATATCCGTAGTCTCACGGCATCGGCCGCGTGCGGCGCAAGGCGCGCCGTCCTATTCTCCACAGCGTCAGATTCCATGCCACGCAGGTTGCGAGCGCGAGGCACAAGCCGGCGGCGGAGCCGAACCACACGACTGCAACGTGCAGGACCGCAATCGCCATGCCAAATCCGAGCAGGCCCCAGGCGGAGTTGGCGAGCACGGCAGCGGTCGGCGGTCCACCGATGCGCGGATGCAGGATGACCATGATGCTGGAGAACACCACGGGAAAGAGTGCAATGATGCCGCTGATGCGCGGGCCGACCCAACTCGATGTCGAAACCACGATGGCGACAAGGGTCGCAACCAGCGCAGCGCGCATCGGCACATCGTACCAGCGGCGCGTCACCAGCGGCATCTTCGCATGGCGATAGCGCGCGAGCAGTGGAATGCAGATGCCGAACGCGATCAGATTGGCGGCGAGCCCCGCGGCGAGCGACCAGTCGAACTGGCGGATGATCGAGGCCATCCCGATCCATACCGCGAAAGCGCTTCCGCAGCTCACCACGAGAGTGTGCCGCTGCGACAGCACAACGTAAGTGAGGCACATCAAGATCGTTGCCGCATTGACCGGCAGGCTCGCCAGCGCGCCCTGGGCGACGAACGCGGCGTCATGATCGATCGCAAGGAAGACGTAGGACGGCCCGGCCGAGACCGGCAGGGTCGCGATCAGCGCGCCGATCACGGGTCCCGAGCGTTCGGTGATGATCGATGCCGTCACCACGAACGCCGCCGCGATCGCCATGCGCAGGAGCAGGAAGAGGAGGAAGTGGAGGTCGAGGGACATTTTATCTGTCATTCCGGGGCGCGCGAAGCGCGAGCCCGGAATCCATAACCACAGGCCATGGTGGCTTAAGAGCTAGGAGCAACGACCGTCCGAAAATCCCGACGGCCGGGGATTATGGGTCCCGGGCTCGCGCCAAGCGGCGCGCCCCGGGACGACACCAATCGGTGGAATGACGACCTGCGTCTTACATCCTTTGCATCGACACCGAAACCTTCGGGCCGTTCTTGATGGTCTGATAGACCACGCAATACCGCTCGGTGAGCTTGAGCAGCAGATCGAGCTTGTCCTGCGGCGCTGACGTGTCGACCTCGAAGCGCAGGCGGATCTCGGCGAAGCCGACCGGGGTCTCCTTGTCGATGCCGAGCGTGCCGCGGAAATCGAGATCGCCCTCGGCATAGACGTTGCCGGTCTTCAAGGGCACCTCGATCGCGGTCGCGACCGATTTCAGCGTGACGCCGGCACAGGCGACCAGGGCTTCGAGCAGCATGTCGCCGGAGCAGAGCTCGAGGCCGGAACCGCCTGTGCCCGGATGCAGGCCGGCCATCGCGATAGCGCGGCCGGTCTCGACCTTGCACGCAATGCCTTCGCTATCGGTGGAGCCCTTGGCCTTCAGCGTGATCAGCGCAGCCTTGGGATCGGTCTTGTAGCGCTCCTTGATCGGGGCCTGCATCTGGCGCAGCTCTGCAGCGTCCATCTTGTTCTCTCCCGGGGATATCGACGTGCGGTATAGAGCGCGATTGGTTTTGTGTCAGCCCATGATTGGTGGAGGCAGTCATGACCAGCCGGGATCCAGGAGAAAAATCTGAGCACATTCATGACGTTACCCCAGGCGCCGATATCGGTATCGAAGCCGATTCATCTGCATGGCGAAACTCGCCGGTCGTCCCTTGCGAATGTCTCGTGACAGCGCCTGTCACCTCTTATATCCGGTAAGATATGGACAGCGTCGCGACTGAGCAGAAGCCACAGGTGGACGAGCGCTTCGATACCGCGCGGATCACCGCCGCGGTCGATGCGCTTGCCGAGAAGCACGAGGGGCGCGAGGACGCGTTCCGCACGGCGATGGCGCTATTGCTCAAGGCGGAGCTGATCGCGGCGCGCGCCGCCGCCCAGGCGATCCTTCTGAAGGACCGCCACGGCCGCCGCTGCGCCGAGCGGCTGTGCCACGTGCAGGACGAGATCATTCGCATCCTGTATTCGGCCGCGACGCGCCATCTCTACCGCTCGCCGATCCCGAGCGGCGCCGAGCGCATGGCGGTGGTGGCGACCGGCGGCTACGGCCGCGGGCTGATGGCGCCGGAATCGGACATCGATCTGCTCTTCATCCTGCCCTACAAGCAGACCGCCTGGGGCGAGCAGGTCGCCGAAGCGATCCTCTATTGCCTCTGGGACATGGGGTTGAAGGTCGGCCACGCCACGCGATCGGTCGATGAATCGATCCGGCAGGCGCGCGGCGACATGACCATCCGCACCGCGATCCTGGAGACGCGCTTCCTCACCGGCGACAAGCCGCTCTATGACGAGCTGGTCGAGCGCTTCGACAAGGAGGTGGTGCAGGGCACCGCGTCCGAATTCGTCACCGCAAAGCTCGCCGAGCGCGAGGAGCGCCACCGCCGCGGCGGCCAGTCGCGTTATCTGGTCGAGCCCAACGTCAAGGACGGCAAGGGGGCCTTGCGCGACCTGCACACACTGTTCTGGATCGCCAAATACGTCTACCGCGTCCGCGACACCCACGAGCTGGTCGGGCGCGGCGTGTTCGACGCGCAGGAATATCGCACCTTCCGCCGCTGCGCCGACTTCCTCTGGTCGGTGCGCTGCAATCTGCATTTCTACTCTGGTCGCGCCGAGGAGCGCCTCTCCTTCGATCTCCAGCGCGAGATCGCGATACGTCTCGGCTACACCTCGCATCCGGGCATGCAGGACGTCGAGCGCTTCATGAAGCACTACTTCCTGGTCGCCAAGGAAGTCGGCAACCTCACCGCCATCCTCTGCGCCAAGCTCGAGGACCAGCAGGCCAAGCCCGCGCCGGTGCTGAGCCGGGTGATGGCGCGGCTGCGACCGAGCGCAGTGAAGCGGCGCGTCCCCGACAGCGACGACTTCATCGTCGACAACAACCGCATCAATGTTGCCGCGCCCGACGTGTTCAAGCACGACCCGGTCAATCTGATCCGCATCTTCCGCCTCGCGCAGAAGAACAACCTTGCCTTCCATCCGGATGCGATGCGCGACGTGACGCGCTCGCTCGGCCTGATCAATGCGGGCTTGCGCGAAAATCCCGAGGCCAACCGGCTGTTCATGGAGATCCTGACCTCGGACAATGCCGAGATCGTGCTGCGGCGGATGAACGAGACCGGCGTGCTCGGTCACTTCATCCGCGCCTTCGGCAAGATCGTCTCGATGATGCAGTTCAACATGTATCATCACTACACCGTCGACGAGCACCTGATCCGCTGCATCGGCTTCCTCCAGGACATCGAGCGCGGCGGCATCGAGGAGTTCGCGCTGGCGAGCGACCTGTTCCGCAAGATCCGGCCCGAGCACCGCGCGGTGATCTACATCGCAACGCTGCTGCACGACGTCGCCAAGGGCCGTCCCGAGGACCACTCCATCGCCGGCGCCAAGGTGGCGCGGCGGCTCTGCCCGCGGCTCGGCTTCAGCCCGGCCGATACCGAGCTCGTGGCCTGGCTGATCGAGGAGCACCTGACGATGTCCACGGTCGCGCAGTCGCGCGACCTCTCCGATCGCAAGACCATCGAGAATTTCGCTGCCGTGGTGCAGTCGGTGGAGCAGATGAAGCTCTTGACCATCCTGACCACCGCCGACATCCGCGGCGTCGGCCCTGGCGTGTGGAACGGCTGGAAGGCGCAGCTCTTGCGCTCGCTATACTACGAGACCGAGCCGGTGCTGACCGGCGGCTTCTCGGAGGTCGACCGCGGCAAGCGCCTCGCCGCTGCGCACGCCGAATTCCGCATGGCCTTCGCCGAATGGCCGAACGACGAGCTCGACGCCTATATCGGCCGGCACTATCCGGCCTACTGGCTCAAGGTCGAGCTGCCGCGCAAGATCCGGCACGCCCGCTTCGTCCGCTCCAGCGAGCAGGCCGGCCACAAGCTCGCGATCAATGTCGGTTTCGACGAGGTGCGCGGCGTCACCGAGCTGACGATCTTCGCCGCCGACCATCCCTGGCTGCTGTCGATCATCGCGGGCGCCTGCGCCTCCGCCGGCGCCAACATCGTCGACGCCCAGATCTACACCACGACCGACGGCCGCGCGCTCGACACCATCTCGATCTCGCGCGAATACGACCGCGACGAGGACGAGGGACGGCGCGCCACGCGCATCGGCGAGATGATCGAGGACGTGCTGGAGGGCAAGCTGCGCCTGCCGGAAGTGGTGGCGCGGCGCACCGTGCGCAGCAAGGCGAAGCCTTTCGTGATCGAACCAGAGGTGACGATCAACAACCAATGGTCCGATCGCTACACCGTGATCGAGGTCTCCGGGCTCGACCGGCCCGGCCTGCTCTACGAGCTGACCACCGCGATCTCCAAGCTCAATCTCAACATCGCCTCGGCCCATGTCGCGACCTTCGGCGAGCGCGCGCGCGACGTGTTCTACGTCACCGACCTGCTGGGCGCCCAGATCAACGCGCCGACGCGCCAGGCCGCGATCAAGAGCGCGCTGACCCATGTGATGGCCGGCGACAAGGCGGTGCAGCCGGCGGCGTAGGACGCTCGGGGGATTCTCTCCACTCGTCATTCCGGGGCGCCGCGTAGCGGCGAACCCGGAATCCATTTATCGGTACCGTCGGTGTCGCCCGATGGATTCCGGGTTCGCGCTACGCGCGTCCCGGAATGACGAATTGAAAGACCTAAATCTCCACCCCCTCGTGCCGCAGCAGCCATCTCTTCCGCTCGAGGCCACCACCATACTTCACCAGCGAACCGTCCGCTCCGATCAGGCGATGGCACGGGAGCACCACACTGATCGGATTTGAGCCGTTGGCGTGGCCGACGGCTCGTATCGCCCTGGGCATGTCGATCTTCGCGGCGAGCGCGCCGTAACTCATCGTGGTGCCGGCGGGGATCTGCGCGAGCGCGGTCCAGACTTTTTGCTGGAACGGCGTGCCGGCGATACGCCATGCGATGCTCTGGAGCTGACCGAAATCACCGTCGAAATAGCGGGATAGTCCGGTCCGCATGTCCGACGGCGCAGGCTGATCACGCAGATCCACTGTGCCATAGTGCAGGCGCAGCAGATCGCGCATGCGGTGCTCATAGTCTTCCCAGTCGAGCGCGCGCAGCTTGCCCTCGGCATCGGTGACGAGCAGCGCAATCCCGATCGGCGTCGCCAGGTGGTCGAGACCGAAGCGTTCAGGCACCTTGGTTGATCGAGCGGACATTGCGGCACCAGCAATCGAAACACATCGATCGCACTTGCCACGGCGGCCGTGCTAACGTCCACCCGAAAGCTGATGCTTTTGGGGGAGCTCACCTTGATCCTGATCGCCAATATCCTGGTGGCGCTGGTCGCGGCGCTGCACGTCTTCTTCCTCGTCCTGGAGATGTTTCTCTGGGACAAGCCGCTGGGCCTGAAGGTGTTTCGGAATTCGCCCGAGAAGGCCGAGATCACCAGGGTGCTGGCCGCCAATCAGGGTCTCTATAACGGCTTCCTCGCGGCCGGCCTGGTCTGGGGCCTGTTCCACGGCAACCCGGCCTTCGCATTCCAGATCAAGGTGTTCTTCCTGCTCTGCGTAATCGTGGCCGGCGCCTATGGCGCGGCGACCGTCACCACGCGGATTCTGATCGTGCAGGCGCTGCCGGCGGCAATCGCGCTGATTGCGATGTTTCTCGCCTGAGACGCTACGGCACAGCGCCGCGATCCTTGCGCTGCGGCGAAGCTTCCTCCACAATCTTCGGCAGCGATGGCGACCGTTGCAATCAACGGAGAAAGACCATCGGCCGATAATTCCGTCAGGAGGAACGTTCCAATATGAACAATCGCAGAGCCTTCTTAGCTGCCACGGCGGCGTTCGCCGTCGCAGTCTCGACCAGCCAGGCCCTCGCCCAGAAGAAATACGACACCGGCGCAAGCGACACCGAGATCAAGATTGGCCAGACCGTGCCGTTCTCCGGCGCCTATTCGGTCTACGCCAATATCGGCAAGACCCAGGCCGCATATTTCAGGATGATCAACGATCAGGGCGGCATCAACGGCCGCAAGATCAACCTGATCCAGTATGACGACGCCTATTCGCCGCCGAAGACCGTCGAGCAGGTGCGCAAGCTGGTCGAGGGCGACGAGGTCCTGTTCACCTTTCAGCTGATCGGCACAGCCGCGAACGCCGCCGTGCAGAAGTACCTCAACGGCAAGAAGGTACCTCAGCTGCTGGCCTCGACCGGCGCCGCGCGCTTCAACGATCCGCAGAACTATCCTTGGACCATCGCTTACAATCCCAACTATGTGTCCGAGGGGCGGATCTACGCAAAATACATTCTCGCCAATCACCCCAACGCCAAGATCGGCGTGCTCTACCAGAACGACGACATGGGCCGCGACTATCTTGCCGGCCTCAAGAGCGGCCTCGGCGACAAGGCCAACATGATCGTCGGCGAGGTGTCGTATGAGGTGACCGACCCCACCGTCGACTCGCAGGTGGTGAAGCTGAAGTCGATGGGCGTCGACCTGTTCTATAACGCCTCGACGCCGAAATTCGCGGCGCAGGCTATCAAGAAGCTTGCCGATCTCGGCTGGACGCCGGTGCACATCCTCGACATCAATGCGAGCCCGATTTCGGCGACGCTGAAGCCGGCAGGCCTCGACATCTCCAAGGGCATCATCTCGACCAATTACGGCAAGGAGCCGAGCGACCCGCAGTGGAAGGACGATCCCGGCGTGAAGGCTTTCTTCGCTTTCATGGACAAGTATTTCCCGGAAGGTGACAAGCTCAACACCATCAACACCTACGCCTATTCGGTCGCCGAGCTCTTGGTGCAGGTCTTGAAGCAATGCGGCGACGATCTGACGCGTGCGAACATCATGAAGCAGGCCGCCAATATCAAGGGCTACACGCCGAGCCTGGCGCTGCCCGGAATCAAGATCAACACCGGGCCGAACGACTACCGCGTCAACAAGCAGATGCAGATGATGAAGTTCAACGGCGAGCGCTGGGAGCTGTTCGGACCGATCATCGAGGACACCGGCCCGTCGGGCTAGAACGCATCTGCCTCTGCGACGTCATGCCCGGGCTTGTCCCGGGCATCCACGTTCTTGGGGCGTCAAGGAAGCCGTGGATGGCCGGGTCAAGCCCGGCCATGACGATCGAGAGAGCCTCCTACTTGGCGTTCAGGTCGGTATCTCTCCAAAGTTCTTCCCGACCGGCAGCACGGCGTGCCGGATCAGCCGCGAATCCTCCACCGCGGCCTGGCGGTGCTTCACCGCCTCACGATAGACGGGGTCGCGGATCATCTCGACGAAGGCGGCGACGGTTGGATATTCGGCGATGAAGCAATGGTCCCAGCGTTCCTCCTGCGGGCCGATCAGCATCAGCTCGAATTTGCCCTGCCAGACGATGCGCCCGCCGAGCCGTTCGAACACCGGGCCGCTTTCGCGGCCATAGGCCGCATAGGCTTCCGCGCCGCTGGCCTTGCGGCCGTCGGGATAGGCCGCCTCTTTGCGCAGGCGCACCAGGTTGAGCATGTGGATCGGGCCCGGCCGATCGTTCTCCCGGAATTGCGCGAAGATCTCCTTGGTCGGATCGATATGGCCCATGGCGCTCCCTCATCTTATTGATACGAGCGATCCTAGCCTTGCGGCCCCGGAAGCGGAACTGCGGCCGGCGAATGCCGCATCTCCTAATCGTGCGTTAACGCCGGGGTAACCCGGCCTTAAACAGCGACCGCTAGCGTCTCGGCGGGGCGGGCTGACCGGGCGTTTTGCGTATGGCGTGGGGAAAGAAGAAGGGTGCGCGGAAGGAGCCGCTGTTCGGCTTGCCCGCGGCGCTCGCCGATCTGCGGCTCACCCCGGCAGACCGCGTTCCCGGCGGCGACGACAAGCCGAAGAAATCCGCGAAGCCATCCGCCAAGCGCAAGAGCGAGGATGCCGGCACCGAGCCGCCGCGCGAGCGCAAGGCGCCAGCCGGCCGCAGCGGCGCCAAGCGTCGAGCGAAGTCGCGTGGCGGGTTCGGTCTCGGCCGCCTGGTCTATTGGGGCGCGGTGCTGAGCCTGTGGGGCGTCATCGCGGTGATCGGCGTCGTGATCTATGTCGGCGCGCATCTGCCGCCGATCCAGTCGCTGGAGATCCCGAAGCGCCCGCCAACGATCCAGATCGTCGGCATCGACGGCAGCATTCTGGCGCAGCGCGGCGAGATGGCCGGCGCCAATGTCGCGCTGAAGGATTTGCCGCCGTATTTGCCCAAGGCGTTCATCGCGATCGAGGATCGCCGCTTCTATTCGCATTTCGGCATCGACCCGGTCGGCATCCTGCGCGCGCTCGTCACCAATTTGCTTCATCGCGGCGTCTCGCAGGGCGGCTCGACCTTGACGCAGCAGCTCGCGAAGAACCTGTTCCTGACCCAGGAGCGCACTATCCGGCGCAAGCTGCAGGAGGTGGAGCTCGCGATCTGGCTGGAGCGCAAGCATTCCAAGGATGAGATCCTGGAGCTTTACCTCAACCGGGTCTATTTCGGCTCGGGCGCCTACGGCGTCGAGGCGGCGGCGCAGAAATATTTCGGCAAGTCGGCGAAGGCCGTGACGGTCGCGGAAGCCGCGATGCTGGCCGGCCTCGTCAAGTCGCCGTCCCGCCTTGCCCCGAACCGCAACCCGGAAGGCGCCGAAGCGCGGGCCCAGATCGTGCTCGCGGCGATGGCGGATGCGAAGTTCATCACCGACGCGCAGGCGAAGGCCTCGATCGGCCATCCCTCCTACAACGTGAAGCCGGCCGGCGCCGGCACGGTGAACTACGTCGCCGACTGGATCGGCGAGGTGCTGGACGATCTGGTCGGGCAGATCGACGAGAGCATCAAGGTCGAGACCACGATCGATCCGAAACTGCAGAGCGTGGCGGAAGCCGCCATCATCGACGAGCTCGCGGCCAAGAGCGTGAAGTTCAACGTCAGCCAGGGCGCGCTGGTGGCCATGACGCCCGACGGCGCGGTGCGCGCCATGGTGGGCGGGCGGAACTATTCCGACAGCCAGTACAACCGCGCGGTCACCGCAAAACGTCAGCCGGGCTCCTCGTTCAAGCCGTTCGTGTACCTGACCGCGCTCGAGCAGGGGCTGACGCCCGACACCATGCGCCAGGACGCGCCGATCGAGGTCAAGGGCTGGCGTCCTGAGAACTACACCCATGAATATTTCGGCGCGGTGACGCTGACCCAGGCGCTGGCGATGTCGCTCAACACCGTCGCGATCCGTCTTGGCCTCGAGGTCGGGCCGAAGAACGTGGTGCGCACCGCACACCGCCTCGGCATCTCCTCCAAGCTCGAGCCCAACGCCTCGATCGCGCTCGGCACCTCCGAAGTCTCCATGGTCGAGCTGGTCGGCGCCTATGCGCCGTTCGCCAATGGCGGCCTCGCCGTGGCGCCGCATGTCGTCACAAGGATCAGGACAGTCAGCGGCAAGCTGCTCTACATGCGCCAGGCGGAGGAGCGCAACCAGGTCATCGACCCCCGCCATGTCGGCATGATGAACGCGATGATGCGGGAGACGCTTGTTTCGGGCACTGCCAAGAAGGCGGAGATCCCGGGCTGGCCGGCGGCGGGCAAAACCGGCACCAGCCAGGATTATCGCGACGCCTGGTTCATCGGCTACACCGCGAGTCTCGTCACCGGCGTCTGGCTCGGCAACGACGACAACTCGCCGACCAAGAAGGCGACCGGCGGCGGCCTGCCGGTCGAAGTCTGGTCGCGCTTCATGAAGGCCGCGCACGAGGGCGTGCCGGTGGCGGCGTTGCCGAGCTCACCCGGCGGCTGGGGCCTGTCGAACCTCGCGCAGGCGGCCTCGCAGGTGTCGCCGCCGACGCCCGCGGCACCGCCACAACCGAACGCCGGCGGCTATCGCCCGCCGCCTCCGACGCGCGCCAATGTGCGCCCCGAGGCGGCAGCCGGGCTCGATGGCTGGCTGATGGACCGGCTGTTCGGCGGGAATCGGTAGTTGTGGGTTGGGACCCTTCGGGCCTCAAAGCACAAACTGCGAAAACAACCCCATGCACAGTAGAAGACGAGGTCCGGCGCGATGCGCGCTGGATGCTGCGAAGCGGTTGATGCGCCGGGATTAATCAGGCAAGCGGCGCAATCGTCGCGAAGTGTGGCGATAATGGAGCGGTGATGCCTGCCCACTCTCTCCTGTCATTCCCCGCGAAGGCGGGGAATCCAGTACTCCGAGGCATCGAGATTCATAACGGCTGCTGCGGCGTACTGGATCGCCCGCCTTCGCGGGGAATGACAGCGCTGGGAGCGCGGCCTGATCTGCGAGGAACTAATCCTCGACGCCATACCGGTGCAGATCATTCCCGTACGTGTCGAGCCACTTCTTGGCGCGCTCCATCGACGGGCAGACCTTGCCGCAGACGCGCCAGAAGCGCGGCGAGTGGTTCATCTCGACGAGATGGGCGACTTCGTGCGCGGCGAGGTAGTCGAGCACGAAGGGCGGGGCGAGGATCAGCCGCCAGGAGAACGACAGCGAGCCGGCCGAGGTGCAGGAGCCCCAGCGGCTGGACTGATCGCGGATCGAGAGGCGCTTGACCCTGACCCCGAGCTCGGCCGCGTAGACCTCCGCCGAGCGCTGCAGGTCGCGGCGCGCCTCGCGCTTGAGGAAATCGCTGACGCGCCGATCGACATGCTCGAGGCCGCCGGCGACGCAGAGAATGCGCTCACCGCTGTCACGCACCTCGGTCCACACCGTGCCGCGGGTGCCGGCGCGATGAACGATGCGATGCGGCGTCCCGCGCAGCGGTATCACCGTGCCCGGCTGGAACGGTGCGGCCTTCGGCAAGCGGCCGAGGCGCGCTGCGATCCACGCACCGTGACGCTGTGCGAAGTCCTTGGCCTCCGCAAGCGTGCCGCGCGGCGGCATGGTGAGGATGGCTTCGCGGTCGCTCGGATGGATTCGGAGCGTGTAACGGCGCGCGCGGCGGTGCCGGCGCAGCCGAATCGCAAAAAATTGCGATCCGTGGGTGATGACGAGGGTCTTCGGTTCGTGGGGCCTACGATAAAGGAGTGCGCGGGTGGCCATGTCTGTCAGTCCGGGGGGCAGGAGGGCGCCCGGATTCTGCCATAACCGCCGCCATGGGAAGCGCTCGGCGCAAAAACAAATCATTTGCCCAATATACAGCGGTCAGGCGTCCGGGAGACCCTACAGACTGGGGTTGGAACCGGCTTTTTTCGCCCCCGCTGGACGCATGCAACACCCCCAAGGGGTGAGGGCTGACTCACTCCTATAAAGCTACCTAAATACCGCGAATCTGGCGTGGAGTTGCGCCCGCCGGAGGCCGCGACAGGGGCCTAAATTTCGACGGGAAAGCCGAAATTCGAGGTTATTCAGCCGCAAGCGCCTGCAACGAAGCAGGATTCGCAGCCGAAACCATGAAGTCGTGAATCCGTGGCACGATCTCCGATTTGAAACGCGATCCATTGAACACGCCGTAATGTCCGACGCCCTTCTGGACGTAATGAACGCGGCGATGATCGGGAATCGCGCTGCACAATGTGTGCGTCGCCTCGGTCTGACCGAGACCGGAGATGTCGTCGTTCTCGCCTTCGACCGTCATCAACGCGACGCGCTTGACCTTGGAAGGATCGACGCGGGTTCCGCGATGGGTCATCTCGCCCTTCGGCAACGAGTGCTTCACGAACACGGTGTCGACGGTCTGCAGGTAATACTCGGCCGACAGATCCATCACCGCGAGATATTCGTCGTAGAAGTCGCGATGCTTGTCGGCGAGATCGCCGTCGCCCTTCACCAGATGGGCAAACAGCTGCTTGTGGGCATCCATGTGCCGGTCGAGATTCATGCTGATGAAGCCGTTGAGCTGCAAGAATCCTGGATAGACGTCGCGCATCATGCCCGGATGCGGGAACGGCACTTTGGTGATGACGTGGTTGCGGAACCAGTCGATGCCGCGCTCCTGGGCGAGATTGTTCACCGCTGTCGGATTGCGGCGGGTGTCGATCGGGCCGCCCATCAGCGTCATTGAGGTCGGCACGAACGGATCGCGCCGCGCTTCCATGATCGAGACCGCCGCGACGACGGGCACGGAGGGCTGGCACACCGCCATCACGTGGGTGTTGCCGCCAAGCACATGCAGCATCTCGATGACATAGTCGATGTAATCGTCGAGATCGAAGCGGCCTTCGCTCAAGGGCACCATGCGGGCATCGGCCCAGTCGGTGATGTAGACCTCATGCGCCGGCAGGAAGGCTTCGACCGTGCCGCGCAGCAGCGTCGCATAATGGCCGGACATCGGCGCCACGATCAGCACACGCGGTTGCGGACTGCGCAGCGGACGGGCGAACTTGCGGTCGAAGTAGAGCAGCTTGCAGAACGGCTTTTCCCAGACCGAGCGGATCTCGACGGGGACCCGGATGCCGTTGACCTCGGTGTCGTTGAGACCCCATTCCGGCTTGCCGTAGCGGCGCGTGGTGCGCTCGAACAATTCGCAGGCCGCGGCGACCGACTTGCCGACCTCGGTGCGCGACCAGGGATTGAGGGGGTTCTGAAACAGCAGCTTGGTCGCGTCGGTGACCGCACGCGCCGGATTGAGAGAGGCGTGCGCCATCTCGTACATCCAGTACATCGGCGTCGTCAGGGCCGGACTGCCTTCTGCCGCCAGGGGCGGTGCGCCGCCGAACTCACCAATAGGCATCGTCATATTCCTCTTCGCATCGCAGCATACTGCCGAATGCGTAATATTGCGTCAATGCATGGTTCCGTACATCTACGTGCCGAAAACCGCCAAATCAGCCTGAATCCACGGGAAAGTGACTTTATTCACCGCCCGACAGCAGCGAGCCGTGCCGCTTTGCGCTGCGCAAAAGGGCAAGGAATGCCCCAAAAGATGCAACCAAAAGGACGGCGTTGATGAGCAACGCCTCCATCATCAGATCGCTCCTAAAGGTCTGCTCGATCAGCAGCGCGCGCATGCCCTCGAAGGCATAGGTCGGCGGCAACGCCCAGGCGACGTATTGCAGCCACACCGGCAACACGCTGACGGGGTAGTAGACGCAGGCAAGCGGCAGGATTGCGAACATCAAGGTCCAGACGATGCTCTCGGCGCCGAGGCCGTTACGCACCACGAGGCCCGAGACGAAGATGCCGACCGACCAGCTCGTGAAGATCAGATTGCAGAAGAACGCGATCAGGGGCAGGCCGAGGGCATAGATGTTGAAGTGAAACAGGAACAGCGCGAGCAGGGTCATCGGAATGATGCCGATCGCAAGCCGGATCAGGCTCATGACCATGAGCGCCAACAGAAACTCGATCGGCCTCAAGGGGCTCATCATGAGATTGCCGAGGTTGCGCGCCCACATCTCCTCCAAGAACGAGATGGAGAAGCCGAGCTGGCCGCGGAAAAGGATGTCCCAGAGGATGACGGCGCCGATCAGCGTGCCGCCGGCGCGCGCGAAGAAATTGGCGTTCTCGGCGATGTAATACTGGAGAAAGCCCCAGGTGATGACCTGCAGCGCCGGCCAATAGAGCAGCTCGAGCAGCCGCGGCCAGGACGACAGCAGCAGATACCAATAGCGCAGGATCATCGCGCCGATGCGGTGGAGCGAGATGCCGCGGTGGAGGGAGAGCTCGGTCATGGCCGTACCCCGTGGCCGGGATGGAAAGTGTCATCCCGGGGCGCGACGTAGTCGCGAACCCGGGATCCATAATCACAGGATTGAATTTGGCGAAGACTCGGATTTACCAGTCTCGCCTCACAGCTGCCGCCTGTGGTTATGGATTCCGGGCTCGCGCTCCGCGCGCCCCGGAATGACGTCGCTCCATTGAAGTTACGATTACAGCTCTCCCTCACCTCACCGCCTCCTTCGCCCCGTTTGCCCGGCCGCGGGCGACGTCGAGAAACACCTCCTCCAGCGTGGTGCGGTTGTAGCGGGCCATGATCGCCTCGGGCGTGTCGTCGTCCTCGATGCGGCCGCGCTTCATGATGATGACGCGGTCGCAGAGCCGCTCGACCTCGAGCATGTTGTGCGAGGCGAGGAGAATGGTGGCGTTGTTGTCCCGGCGATACCGCTCCAGATGCGCCCGCACCCAATCGGCGGTATCGGGGTCGAGCGAGGCGGTCGGCTCGTCCAGCAAGAGCAGCTCCGGCTGGTTGATCAGCGCCTTTGCCAGCGCAACGCGGGTCTTCTGCCCGGCGGAGAGCTTGCCGTTGGCGCGGTCGATGAAATCGCCGAGGTCGAGATCGGCGGCGAGCCTGGCAATGCGCTCAGTGAGGTTCTTCACCGCATAGAGCTTGCCGAACACGGTGAGGTTCTGCCGCACCGTGAGCCGCATCGGCATGTCGACATAGGGGCTTTCGAAATTCATCCGCCCCAGCACGGACGCACTCTCGTCCGGCATCTCGTGACCGAGCACCTGCACGCGGCCGGAGGTCGGCAGCACCAAGCCCATGATCATCGCGATGGTCGTGGTCTTGCCGGCGCCGTTGCCGCCGAGCAGCCCGGTGATGCTGCCGCGCGGCAGCGAGAAGGAGATGTCGTCGACGGCGCGGGTCTGCTTGTAGACCTTGACGAGGTGATCGACGGCAATTGCCGCGGACGAATCTCGATCCGCGACAGTCGGCCGACTTGAAGCCTTGCCATTCTCGGTCATGCTGGCCGTTCTTCTGCTATTGCATCGGCGAGCGCAAGGCTCGATGTAAGGGCTCCTCACCGGGCGGTTCCGTCAGCCCGGCGTCCGTGACCTTGGAAGGCGCCGCCACATTGGCCGATATGACCAAAATTGCCGATTCCGACTTCCATAACGCGCAGCGGCATATCCGGCTGGACACGATCCTGCGGCTGCGCTGGCTGGCGGTGCTGGGGCAACTCGCCGCGATCTTCATCGTGGCCCAGGGGCTGGAGTTCAACGTCGAGATCATTCCCTGCGTCAGCATCATTGCGCTCTCGGCGGCGCTCAACCTCGCACTCCAGACCGCAGCCAATCCGATGCAGCGGCTGGAGCCGATGCAGGCGGCCGGCCTGCTCGCGCTGAACATCGTCGAGCTGGCCGGCCTGTTGTTCTTCACCGGCGGACTGCAGAACCCGTTCTCGTTCCTGTTCCTCGCGCCCGTGCTGATCTCGGCCACGGCGCTGCCGGCCCGTTTCACCTTCGGCCTCGGCCTGCTCGCGGTGGCCTGCGCGTCGATCCTGTTCTTCTTCCATTTTCCGCTGCCGTGGGATTCCGAGGATCCCCTGGTGCTGCCGCCGGTCTATCTCGTCGGGGTCTGGCTTTCGATTGCGCTCGCGATCGGCGTCACCAGCCTCTACTCGTTCCAGGTGACCGAGGAGGCGCGCAAGCTTGCGGACGCGCTGGCCGCAACCGAACTGGTGCTGACGCGCGAGCAGCACCTGACCCAGCTCGACGGCCTTGCCGCCGCGGCCGCACACGAGCTCGGCACGCCGCTCGCGACGATCTTCCTGATCTCGCGCGAGCTGGAAAAGACGGTGAAGGAGCCAAGCATCGCCGCCGACCTGAAGACCTTGCGCGAGCAGACCCAGCGCTGCCGCGACATCCTCAGCAAGATCACCCAGCTTTCCCCCACCGGCGCGCCGTTCGACCACATGAAGCTGTCGGAGCTGATCGAGGAGGTGGTGGCGCCGCATCGCGATTTCGGCGTCGAGATCAAGGTGCGGATCGCGGTGGCCGCGGCGGCGGAGCCGGTCGGCTCGCGCAATCCCGCGATCCTCTACGGCATCGGCAACATCGTCGAGAACGCGGTCGATTTCGCCCGCACCACCGTCGAGGTGAACGCCTGGTGGAACCAGGACCATATCGAGCTCGTGATCTCCGACGACGGACCGGGCATTCCACCCGATATCCTCAACCGGATCGGCGAGCCCTATCTGTCGCGGCGACGCCCCCAGGATGATGGTGGCGGCGAACGGCGCGGCCTCGGCCTCGGCGTCTTCATCGCGCGCACCTTGCTGGAGCGCACCGGCGCGAAGGTCTCGTTTACCAACCGCATCTTTCCGGACCATGGTGCGGTGGTTCAGATCACATGGCCGAGACAGCGTTTTGAGGCTATCGAGACGCTCGAAGAAACAATAGGATAGCCGCGACCTTGCGTCGCACAACGGGGCGGGTCGACCATTTGCCGCCTTGGCACCGCGCGATTGCGACGCCATATGTCGATGCGCTGGAGAGAGGAAACAACCTTGAACGCCATTGCCGACCTGAACGAACAGACCGACCGCTCGCTGCTCATCGTTGAAGACGACAAGCCGTTTCTGGAGCGTTTGTCACGGGCCATGGAGAGCCGCGGCTTTTCGGTGACATCATGCGACACGGTCTCGGACGGGCTTGCGCAGATCGGCAAATCGGCGCCGGCGTTCGCGGTGGTGGATCTGCGGCTCGGCGACGGCAACGGCCTCGACGTGGTCTCGGCGCTCAAGAAGAAGCGGCCGGATGCGCGCGCGATCGTGCTGACCGGCTACGGCAACATCGCCACTGCGGTGACCGCGGTGAAGATGGGCGCGATCGATTATCTCTCCAAGCCCGCGGATGCCGACGACGTCGTCGCCGCACTGCTGTCGACCAACACGGACAAATCCGAGCTGCCGGCCAACCCGATGTCGGCCGACCGCGTCCGCTGGGAGCACATCCAACGCATCTACGAGATGTGCAACCGCAACGTCTCGGAAACGGCGCGCCGGCTCAACATGCATCGGCGTACCTTGCAGCGGATCCTGGCGAAGCGCGCGCCGAGGTAAAGGTCTCGTAGCAACCATTAAGTTGCGGCGGTATTTTCACGCCAGGGCGTACCTCGGGCAACAACGGTGTTGGCGTAGATAAGGAGCTTCCTGGCGCAAGCGATCAGGGCGACGCTGTGCGCTTTTCCTGCGGC
>NZ_JADYVF010000021.1:0-92123 GCF_020193625.1 Bradyrhizobium sp. IC3123
ATGAGGGAGGAGGACGGTGCGGACCATCCCATTAATGGTGACGCAAGCGGCCAAGCGGAAAGCTGTCGCCCATCTCCGTGGAGCCTTCGGGATGAGCGAACTGCGGGCGTGTAAAGTCATCGGCTGCCGTCGCATGACCATGAGATACCAGACGATCCGGGCGGACGATGCCGGCCTTCGCCAACGCATGAGGGTGATCGCGCAGGAGCGCCGCGCTTTGGCTATCGGCGCCTCCACGTTCTGCTCAAGCGGTAGGGCTATGTGATCAACCACAAGAAGCTGTTCCGGCTCTACCGCGAAGAGAAGCTTGCGGTGCGTCGTCGTGGCGGCCGCAAGGGGCGATCGGGACCCGGGCGCCGATGACGTTGCCGATGGCGCCGAACGACCGCTGGTCGCTCGACTTCGCATCGGATCAGCTCACCGATGGTCGCCGCTTCCGTATCCTCACCGTGGTCGACGACTGCACCCGCGAGTGCCTGGCGCTGGTAGCCTACACCTCGCTCTCGGGCACCCGGGTGGCGCGGGAGCTGGACAGGCTGGTGATGGAGCCCGGCAAGCCGAAGATGGTGGTTAGCGACAACGGCAGCGAGCTCACCAGCAACGCCATCCTGACATGGGCTGATCAGAGCCGCGTGGCATGGCACTACATCGCGCCGGGCAAGCCCATGCAGAATGCCTTCATCGAAACTTCAACGGCCGGTTGCGCGATGAACTATTGAACGAGACGCTGTTCACGTCGTTGGCCCAGGCCCGCGTCGCGCTCCGATGCTGGCGGACCGATTACAACGAGGCACTACCACACCCGCAGCTCAGATGGAAGACGCCGTCCGAGTTCGCCTTCACCTGCCACCCGCGCCGGGAGCTGGCGCTGCGCTATGCCGAGGGCTCCGCGCCAGCTCGCGCCGCTGCCACCGCCCAACCGGGCAAATCCAACAGCCGGGGCGAACTCAGGACTGGGTAAAACTTGGGGGGCAAGGTCATCGGTATTGAAGATTTCCCGCTTACCGTGGCAAGCGATAGCGTCCTCCAGCGTCTCGATGCAGAATGCGGCTTCCATCGTGATCGAGACGCGCCACGACAGCACCCGGCGGCTGAACCAAACAAGCACCGCCGCGAGATAGACGAAGCCGCGCGCCATCGGGGATGGAGTAAGAAGCGCATAGGCGCTTCTCCTCCCCGAACCGTACGGGCACCTTTCAGCGCATACGGCTCTCCACTCAAGTCTGGCCCATGGCCATTGCGACATCTCGATATCGCGAGGTGATGGTCTTCCGGGGCTCATCCCTGAAGATGTAGGGATTTGCCTCCGGAGTTCTCCATCGGAACTGCCCCTTTGGACTGGACACCAATCGATGCAGTGCTTTCCCGACATGATGGCCTCGTTCACTGACCCCGTGGACAAACCAGGTCTTGGCTTGCCCAGCGGCCGGCGGTCGGTACCAATTCCGCATCAGTGGTTTGATGCGACTCCGGTACTTCCTCGCCAGCCAATGCGCCATTTTCCAGAACACAACGTGATCGATGTGTCGGAACGTGGTCGCGGTGAAGTCCGTGTATTTGTAGAACGCCGCCCAGCCCCGCAATTGGCGGTTCAGGCGGTCCACCATGTCGACCTTGGCAAGATCATGCTCACCGGAGAGGGCCTTCGACACTTTGTGAGTAAATGCCTTGGCCTTCTCTTTGGGTATGGTCGTGACGACCGCCATTCGTCCGTGTGATCCCCGCTTGCGAATGATCCGGTGCCCCAGAAAGACGAAGCCGTCATTGACGTGGGTGATATGGGTTTTGTCCATATTCAGCGTCAACTTCAGCTTGCCTTCCAGAAAGGCACGGCATTCCTCGCGGATGGCCTCGGCATGGGCCTTCGTCCCTTTGACAATGACGACGAAGTCATCGGCATAGCGACAATAGGCTACGGCAGGTTTCCACTCACGGTTCTCTCGAACCGTGATCGGACGCCCCTGTTGAATGCCGAAGTTCCACGCCCAGCGATCTTTCCTCGCTTTCTTGTTCAGGTATTTCGCCTCCAGCCAGCGGTCAAACTCATGGAGCATGATGTTGGACAGGAGCGGCGACAGAACGCCACCTTGCGGAACGCCTTCACTCGCTGCGGAGAACAAGCCACGGTCAACGTGACCGGCTTTGAGGATTCGCCAAAGCAGATCGATGAATCGCAGATCCCTGATGCGACGACGCACGCATTTCAGGAGCAGCCGATGATGGACGGTGTCGAAGTAGCTCGCCAGATCGCCTTCGATGATCCAGCGGCCCTTCGAGTCAGAGCCATCCTGCAACTGCATCCTAACTGTGCGAACCGCATGATGAACACTGCGTTCAGGACGGAAGCCGTAGGAGCCGGAGTGGAAGTCGCTCTCCCAGATCGGCTCCATGGCCATCAGCATCGCCCGCTGGACGATGCGGTCCAGCAGGATCGGTATACCCAATGGTCTCAGCTTGCCATTGGCCTTCGGGATATGGATTCGCTTGACTGGCGTCGGTCGATAGCTGCCGTCCAGCAAGGCCACGCGCAGCCGCTCCAGATGATGCTCCAGATGAGCTGCAAGACGTCGCTTGTCCATTCCGTCAAGGCCCGGTGTGCCCGCGCCGCTCGACGCAAGTACGATCCGGGCCGCTTCGGCAAGCCAATTCCTGTCGGTGATGAGCCTGAGCAATCGATCAAACCGACGGGTTTGATCGGCTGAGGCCCATGTCGCGAGCTTGTGCTGCATTTCACTGATTATCAAAGGTCTTCACCTCGTTGGGTCAGATCACGTGCACTCCAAGCAACTCAAGCTGCTCCCCTTCGCCATGTGGCCGGCTTTCCCGGCCTCGGACTACTACGGAAGCTCTGCCAGCATGACGGACATTGGAGTCAACTCCCTTGTCATTCCGCTCATGCCTTCCCTCGTTCATATGTCGGACTCCAGCGTATCGGTGAGATTGCCGGTCGCAGTCTTTTCCCTTGCTTGCCGCAAGTCGATGCCGTTGCCTCGGTCTGGCTATGTTCTCCCCCTCGGCCCACGCAAGACGCCATACATCTACGCTCGCGTTCGAGTGTCTCCGGCTACATTTCCATCGACACCATTCAGCATTCCGCCTGTTAAACCGTGTAGGCGGAGGCGACATTTCAGCCCACAGACGCGGATAAACCGGTTCGTGTTCCTCAACCTTCCGATACTCAGCCTCGGGAACCATCTCGGTGTAACGGTTTCACCTCAATTCCCTTTACCTGCGGGCTACGTCACCCTGCCAGTTGACAGCAGGTCACCGCCGCTTGGGCTCATGCTTCCCCACAGCACATCGCTTTGGCTCAGCAGGCCGGCTTTGCTGAGCGCGCCTTCTATAAATCGTTCTCCAGCGTCAGCTCCCCGATCTTGGCGTGCAGCGTTTTCACGTCTACCGCCGGCTCGCTCGTTCTGTTGCCGCCGCCAGCACCAAATACCTCGGCCGCCGCTTCCTGAAGCTGGGACTTCCACTGCGTGATCTGGTTCGGGTGCACGTCGAAATGCTCAGCCAGCTGGGCCAGCGCCATCTCGCCCTTGATCGCGGTAACGCTACCTTGGCCTTGAATGCCGGTGCGTGGTGCCGGCGGACTCGTCTGCTCATCGTCTCTCCTGATTCACGGGACAATCTTGCCCGCCGTCAGGCAGAAATTCCACTTATCGCCCTGTCCAGATTTCCAGAGCCAGCTCTCCGGCCCGTGGAAGCGGCTACAGCCATAGCGCGTTCCATTGGTCGTCGATCAACAATGGCGCGACGCGTTCTTGTGCGAGCTCCAAGTGTTGTCCAGTCTTGATCGCGACTGCTCAAGCCGGCCTTTCTCGCCATAGGCTGCTCGATGTGTCCCGACAACGCAAACAAGTCGTCGCACAAGCCTTGCGCCAGGTCGCCAAATGCTGCGGTGACAGAGCGCGGTGCCGCGCGAAGTCAGAGACGATCGCACCGCAAACAAAGGCTTCCGCGATCCGTCCCTCGTGGACCTCGGCGCTCCAGCGCCGCCGACCAAATGCGCGCGACAATACGCTCGACACATATGCAAACCGTGTTCTTCAAAGCTAACGCATATTGCCGGTCTGCTCAACAACAACGGGTCCGGGAAATACGGTGCTGATCTCATTAACGGGCCGGTCGTTGCGCTTAAAGATCCTGCAACTTTCTCGATTCCCAGCTCCGCTGTTTTCCATCGTGCTTTCATTTTCCCCGCACACTTACGGCCACCGTCGAGGGAGCGGCCTGTGTGTATCGGATGACGTTACGTGCTCCGATGACAAGCTAGCGGCTGATCTGTCGCCCCGTTTTGCAACCAAGCCGGTCTCCCGCACTGGATTTCTGCTTAGGCGTCAGGCATGGGGATGGAACCATGCGGTAGCGCCCACTATCGGGCGCCCGAAATCGCAGCTCTCGGCATGAGATGCGGCTCATTCCGCGATGCTAAACCCTTCCCCAACCCGGCAAGGCGGATGACGGACGCGGTGGCGTTAGCGAACCTGTGGCCCGGAAGAAAATGCGCTTCGTTCCGATTAAGACGGCCGCAGATTATATGGGCGCCCCTGAACAATGGCCGAATTATCGGCGCCTGGCTCACTGGCGATCACAGCGATAACGCAGTGACATTAAAACGATCTAACGGGCGCGGGCCGGCAGATGACAAGGTGAAGTGTTGGTGACCCATGGCGCGAAATCCCGAACCGAGTGAAGCTATTTCCTCTGATCCACTCAAGCGCAAAAATTTGTATTAGCTCCTTTGTTTCGCAGATGTCGTAACGGCCAGCGGCTGCAGATTGCCGAGCGCAAGAACCGGACATATGAGCGCCCGTTCTAATTTGTGAAAAGCGTAAGGCTATTGGCTCGCGGTAGATCTGTTCAACGAGTGTGGGATCTTTCAACACACTCTCGAACATTTCAATGGATAGCGGTACGACGACCCCACCTCGTTTAGGTGGGCGAGACGAGCGAGACTCGTGCGTGGATAGACAACGTGAGGGACGCTCATTCCATGCATCAAGACAGACATCAAGACAGGCATGATGCCGTCTCCTATCAGCGGATCGAAGTGATCACGGGGGAGAGGCGACGGCGCAGTTGGAGCGATGCGGAGAAGACGCGGATCGTGGCCGAGAGCGCCGATCCGGAGACGGGCATTTCCGAGGTGGCGCGACGCAACGGGGTCAACCGGGGACTGCTCAGTGTGTGGCGGCGCGCCAGGCGCGGCTCGCGTCGAGCGAAGCGCCGCAGTTCGTGCAGGTCAGGCTCGGCGCCGCCGTCGAGGCGCAGCCGAACGCGATCGATAAGGCGCATGTTCTGGTGAGTCCGGCCGAGCGGATCGAGGTGATGATCGCGGGCGCGACGGTGCGCGTGCGCGTCGGCGTCGACGCCGCGACGTTGGAGCGCGTGCTGGCGGCGGTAAGGTAGACGCGATGATCTCGTTCGGTCCAATGGTCCGTGTGTTCGTCGCGACGCAGCCGATTGACTTTCGCAAAGGCTTCATGGCCTGGTCGCGCTGGTAGCGGAGGGATTAGGCGGCAAGCCCTATAGCGGCGACGTGTATGTCTTCCGATCGAAGCGATCGGATCGTTTGAAGCTTTTGGTTTTTGACGGCTCGGGAATGGTTCTAGCGACGAAGTGGCTTGAGAATGGGGCTTCGCCTGGCCACCTGTTCGCGAGGGTACGATGCCGGTGACGGGGGCACAAATGGCGATGCTGATCGAAGGTCTTGCGGAGTGGTCGCGTGTGGTCCCGAAGGTGACGAACCGGCCGACGAAAGTTGCCTGAATCGTCTTGTTTTGCTGGCGATTGCGAGTGTGTTCGTGTAGCTCTGCGATATGGCGCTTCGCCCTGAAGATCTCCCCTCTGACCCTGCGGCTCTCGCCGAGATGGTGCTGGCTTTCGAAGGCGAGAACGACGATCTGCGCGCAGAGATCGCCACGTTGAAGAGCCTGATCTTCGGCGCGCGATCGGAGCGCTCGGCGATCGTCTGCGCCGAACAGATCGCGCTCGATCTGGAACGGACTGCGGGCGCGCGGCCTCCGGCCAATGACGACAAACCGGACGCGCGGAGACCGAAGCGGCGCAAACCCAGGCGCAACATCGGCGCGCTACCGGCGCATCTGCCCCGGGTCGAGCGGGTGATCGAGCCGACGTCCACGCTGTGCCCGTGCTGCACGGGACAGATGCATCGGATCGGCGAGGAGAGCAGCGAAGCGCTCGATCGGGTTCCCGCGTGGTTGCGTGTACTCCGCACGATCCGTCCCAAATATGCCTGCCGGGCCTGTGAGGGCCCGATTGTCCAGGCCCCGGCACCGGCGCGGCTGGTCGAGGGCGGCATGGCGACGACGGCGCTGATCGCGCATATCGCCGCGGCCAAATATGCCTGGCAATCGACGCTCTACCGCCAGACGCAGATCCTGGCGGGCCAGGGTGTCGTCGTCGACCGTCAGACGCTGGCGCGCTGGATGGAGAGCGCGGCGTGGCTGGTCAGGGGACTCTACGATCTGCAACTGAAGACCATGCACGGCTTCGAGCGGCTGTTCTGGATGAGACGCCGATGTCGGTGCTCGACCCGGGACGCGGCCGCACGAGGATCTGCCAGTTCTGGGCGCATGCGACGGACGATCGGGCGTGGAAGGGTCCGGCGCCGCCCGCGGTCGCCTATGTGTTCGCAGGCGATCGCGGCAAGAAGGAGATCGTGGCGCAGGTGGCCGGCTTCGAAGGCGTGCTGCAAGTCGACGGCTATGCGGCCTACGCCTCGCTGGCCGGCGATGCGAAGGTGTCGGGCCAGATCCAGCTGGCGTATTGTCTCGTTCACGCGCGCGGCAACTTCCTGAGGGTGCACAAGACGACGAACTCACCCTTCGCCGCGGAGGTCATCGAGCGCGTTGCGGCCGTCTACGCGATCGAGGAGAGGATCCGCGGTCTCGGCGCCGGGGAACGCCGCGCGGCGCGACAGGCCGAGACGAAGCCGCTCATGGAGGCGTTGAAGGCTCGTCTGATCGCGGTGAAGGACGGGATCTCCCGCCGCTCGACGCTCATCAAGGCGATCGATTACATGCTCGAACGTTGGCAGGGACTGATGGCGTTCCTGGATGACGGGCGGATCGAGCCGGACAGCAACACGGTTGAGCGTTCCATGCGCCCGATCGAAGACGCAACTCGTTGTTCAGCGGCAGCGACGAGGGTGCTTCATACTACCATCTGCCTATCTCCCTAGAGTTGAAGGCATTTCTGGTTGGCGTCGCAAGACGGCGGACGGCGCGATCGCCTGCGAGAGGCATCTTGGCGCACATCTGGTTGCGTGAGATCAGATTGTTTGATGATCCATGTCGAGCCCTTGCATAAATGCTCCGCGGGCAATCGTCCCTCAATGATCATGCGACGTATCGTTGACGGACTGACGTCGAGCATCTCCGCTGCCTCGATTAACGAGAGCTCACCTCGATCCCGACGTTCTCCTTCACGATAAGGGGCGATCTCTCGGGTTCTGCGCAATGAACATACGCTGGTCCTCGTCCAGGACGCCCCGTGCGCGGTTGTTTTTCCGGAGCGACTGAGCAAGGCAGCGATTGCGTAGTCAGGCATTTGACGTGCAAGCACGCGTACAAGATCCACTACCTCGGTGTCGGTCGTCCAACGCGTCACGCCGACACGGTTCTTCTTAGCCTTCAGGCGGGTGTGATCGCCACCTTGCCAGTGGATGACGAGGTCAAGATGCTCATTGTCCTGATCCACGTCGACAACGGTTTCCGACAGAACTGTGCGTAGGATTTTCTTCTTGATCTCGGACGTAACACCGGGGCGTTGCCAGGCTCGGATCAGATCGTCCCCGAGTGTGAGCAGCGCTTTGCGATCGCCGGCGCTGAGTCCAGGAGAAGGCGAACTGGTCAAGCCCTCGATTTCTCGTTCAATCACACGTGCAGCTTGGATGCGCTCGTTCCAGCGACGCTCAAGTTCACTAGCGGCGTGACGATTGTCGGGGTCGACCGCGTCGTATCGGCGATACGCCCGGTTCGCTTCGTAGTGCGCCTGTTCGAGAGACCTTTGGAGCTGACGCAATTTTTCCGACTGTTCGGCGCCCTGAGTTTTCATTGCATTTAGCGCAGCCTCAACGCCAAGCGGTTGAAGCCGCTCCAGCACCTCTCGCGCCACCATCCGATCGAGGCGCATTCCACCGAAGCCAAGACAGGCTGCGACGGCCGCTTTGTTGAAGTCTCCGCGGCAGACATATCTCTGCGTGTCACCGCCTCTACCAGAATACTGAACGTATAACCGCCGACCACATCGCGCGCAGCGCAGAAGCCCAGGGAGAAGTGCTTCGCCGCGTCGGACGGCTCCTCGACCCAGATAGCTCTTGCCGTTGGCATTGTCCGCAATGAGCCGCTGGTTTCGAACAAACTCATCCCAGGAGATATAGCCCTCGTGATGGTCGCGGAGCAGCACGTCCCAGGCTTTCCAATCTCGTTGGGGATTTCGCTTCACCTTCCTCCGGCCGTTCTCAATCGTCGTCCTGACACCCCGTCGTCCGAACGCGTACGCACCGGCATAAACAGGGTTGGTGAGCATGTGATTCAAGGTCGTGTAGCTTGGCGTACGCCATTCGATTTTCGGATCGCTCGAACCTCCAACGGCGAAGGGTAGCGCGATCTTCTCCTGGGTCAACCAGAGCAAGACCTGCCGGATCGATTGCAACTCCACAAATTTCCTAAAGACGAGATCCTGCGCCTCGTGGACACGTACGTCCGGGTTTTTCTCGATTCGGTCATCTTTCGTCTTCACGTACCCGATGGCGACCGTCGTGAAGTGCTCGCCGCGCCGAGCCTTTTGTTTGACGGCTTCAACTGATCGCTGTCGAATGACGCTGAGTTCCAGCTCGCTCATCGTTCCCCTCATCCCCAACAGCAATCGATCGTTGATCGACCGCGAATCATAGACGCCATCTTCATCGACAATGAGCGTGCCGACCAAGCCGCAAAACTCCAACAACGTGCGCCAGTCTCGACCGTTTCGAGCGAGGCGGGAAGCCTCGATCGAAAATACTGCGCCGACGCGGCCCTCGCAGATTAGCGCCAACAACCGCTCAAATCCACGTCTTGCAGTGCCGCCACCAGATTTGCCAAGGTCATCATCAATAACCTCGACTTCGCTCCAGCCGAGTGCACGGGCGCGAGCCTCAAGGCCGTATTGCCTACGTTGGCTCTCCAGGTTGTGTACGACCTGATCGACCGATGACTGTCGAACGTAAACCACGGCGCTACGCGCCAGGGCGGAGATCTTCGTCATGACCCGCCTCCTGACCTGACTGGGCTGGCGCTGCGGGCGCCTTTGCGACAGCTTCGTTTAGCAGAAGCGACAGCAACTTTGCGGCCTCGGCTTGCACCACCTGAGGCAGATGCTCTGCTCGCGCCGTCGCGAACAGATCCGGTTGCCGCCTTTTTTGCATCGTCTTGGACATGGGCTCCTCCCTCGACGGGAGGCGATTCCTCCCAACGCGAGGCTACGAGGACGTCAAGGAACATGCGAAGCTCAAGAAGTCGATCCACCGGGAGACACGGATCAGCTACAATTTTAGCCGATGCTGCTTTGAGCTCCGTCATCCATGCCGGCAGAAGATGGAGGCGGCCGTTCTCGCGGCGAACCGTGAAGTGGCGGTGGCATCGTGGATTTGTTCGCCGAGCACGACCAGGTCTCGGCCAGCGTCAGGATGGAATGGATATGTTACTCGAACTTCGTTGCCCGGAATCCCTGCATTATGCAGCCTCTTCGGAAGGCGGGGGCGAGACATGGGCGGTACTCTCTTCGCTTCTTAACACGGCGAAATTGAATGGCCTCGACCCCGAGGCCTATCTCGTCGACGTTCTCGAACGCATGGTGAGCGGCGCCACGAAGACCCACCAGCTTCACGAACTTCTGGCCTGGAACTGGAAGGCCGCGCGCGAAGCCGAAAAGCGTGCCGTGGCATGACGAAGCGGAAGCAACGGCGAGTAACGCGTAAGCCGGTCAAGACGACGATGGCGGACTATGCCATGTCATTCGAGCGGCTCGGGCAATGGATGAGCGAGCGCGCCAGGTCGCCGACGCTTCGGCATCCGCGAGCGACGTCGCTCTCTATGCTCGACGGCGCAGTGGCCGCTGTCGTCGCCGGGCCGGTCTCGATGGCCTCCGAGGAATGGGTGTGCCCACTCCTCGGCGTCGATCCCGACGCCTTCAATCACAACACCGAGGGGTTCTCGGCGATCGCTGCCACGCTGATGCGCCACAACGCGATCAGCGAGACGCTGTCGACGAGACCGGAGAGCTTCGAGCCGCTGTTCGTGCGATCGCCGGACGGCGACGTCGACCCGCAGCCTTGGTGCATGGGCTTCTACGCCGTCATGAAGCTTCGGCTTCTCGTCTGGTCGCGGCTTCTCTCCCAGAACGGAACCGAACACCTTATGCTGCGGCCGATCCTGGTCCATTGCATCGATGACGCCGGTCGGCCCTTGCTGCCCCCGGCCCGGCGCACACTGGGAACACAACCCATTGTCCAAAACGCCTGGCGCGACATTCCAGCAACCGTCGAGGCCCTGTGGCAGTTCTGGGTGCCTATACGCTTCAAGCGTGGCACGTAGGCCGTCCGCGCCAAGTCCGTGGCCCTCTCGTACCGCTTACTTTCAATGAGTGGAGCTGCGCTCTGTAAGCGGGAGCGACAGTCAAGAGAAACATACGACATTCGGCGCATCGTTGTTCGGTATTCGACAAGGGATCTGGAACGGCGGTAAGTGAAAATTCTTTCCGCGAAGCCAGATAGTGTAAGGTCGTCAGGTCCACACGCTGGATCAGTCTTGGCATGACTATTGCTGTACGTCGCAATTGAGGGGTAACGACACTGAGAGTGGCCTAGCGCATTAGCACGCGCAAAGCGCAGTGCTCTTAGTTTCCGAGCTAGCCTTAAGTACGAGAGGACGAGAGATAGAAGCCCGTGCAGAATATCAGTTGGTCAGGTGCGTCCTTATGTTAAAGAGAAGTACCTTCCGCTTAGAGAGATCGTTTCTCAAGTCGCATGACATTGGGGTGGCAGAAGTCCGGAGAGGTGCATCGCCCGGAGTGTATTCCTGCGTCGCGGTATCGGAGCCTGGCGGACGCATGGATACTGACCGCCGATGGCTGTTTCGCCCGGCAAGCCACCTTGAAATCCGCTGTCCGATATTGGTCCCATTTTAGGTGAGGTATCATGCCTGAGGCATTCATCTATGATCACGTTCGTACTCCACGAGGTCGTGGAAAGCCGGACGGCGCGCTACATGAGGTAACCGCACTTCGGCTAGCCTCCGTGCCACTCAACGCACTTAGGCGGCGGAACAACATTGCTTGCGATATGATCGACGATGTTATCCTCGGCGTCGTCGATCCCATAGGCGAAGCCGGTGGCGACATCGCTCGGTTCGCGGCGCTCAAGGCTGGGCTCGGCGATGCAGTAGCCGGCGTACAGATTAATCGGTTCTGCGCTTCAGGTCTTGATGCCGTGAATTTTGCAGCCGCCCAGATTATGAGCGGTCAGCATGAACTCGTCATCGGCGGCGGCGCTGAATCTATGAGTCGGGTTGGCATGGGCTCATCCGGCGGCGCCTCGTCGATGGATCCCACCGTGGCAATACCCATCTATTTCATGCCGCAGGGACTGTCGGCAGATTTGATCGCAACGAAGTATGGCTTTTCGCGCAACCAGGTTGATAGCTATGCCGTGCAGAGCCAGCAGCGGGCAGCAAAAGCATGGGAGCTGGGTCGTTTCAACAAATCGGTCGTGCCGGTACAAGATATCAACGGGCTTTCGCTCTTGGACAGGGACGAGCACATTCGCCCAAACACAACTCTGGAGTCTTTGGCACAGCTCAAACCGGCTTTTGAGGAAGGTGGGCAAACGGGCAGCTTCGACGCCGTCGCCATTCAGTCACACCCCGAACTTGAGAGCATCAACCATGTGCACCACGCCGGCAACTCGTCGGGCATCGTCGATGGCGCTGCAGCAGTGTTACTCGGGAGCAAAAAGTGCGGTGTGAAACACGGGCTCAGGGCGCGCGCAAAAATAAGAGCTTTCGCCAGTATCGGTTCGGAGCCCGCGATCATGTTAACCGGTCCAGTCGATGTCACAAATAAATTGTTCGCACGCGCCGGCATGAATAAGTCGGACATTGATCTCTTTGAGGTCAATGAGGCGTTCGCTTCAGTCGTCTTGCGCTATATCGAAGCGTTCGAGATCGATCACGACAAGATCAATGTCAATGGTGGCGCGATTGCGCTTGGCCATCCACTAGGCGCCACCGGCGCGATGATCTTAGGCACCGTGCTCGACGAGCTCGAACGCAGCAATAAAGAAACCGCCCTAGTGACCCTATGTGTTGGCGGCGGCATGGGGACTGCCACAATCATCGAACGGGTGTGAAGGCAAGGCGGCAGGAGCAGCATATGATTTTTCAGAACTTTCAAGTTGAAGTCGCCTCGGATGGCGTAGCTCTCGTGACTTGGAGCAATCTCGGTCGTTCGACCAACGTGCTGGACGAGACTTCGACTAGCGAACTCGAGCAGATTGTTAAGGAGATCATAGCGGACGACTCGGTGAAGGGCGTTGTTATCACCTCGGGCAAGGAGAACTTCTGCGCGGGAGGCGATCTCCCGTTGCTCGAAAGCACGAATAGGGAATACATCAAGGCGATGGAGGAAGAGGGGGAGCTTGCCGCGACCCAGATGCTGTTTAATCGAAGCCGTCGATTGTCGCTCGCCTTTCGGTCGATCGAGACGTCGGGCAAGCCCTGGGTGGCTGCCATCAATGGGACCGCGCTAGGCTGCGGATTTGAACTGACGCTATGCTGCCATTATCGCGTTGCGGCCGATAACCCGGTAACGCAGGTTGGTTTTCCCGAGATAAAGATTGGTCTGCTCCAAGGCGCTGGTGGGACCCAGCGTGTGCCTCGCATCGTAGCTTTGGAAGACGCGATTCAGATCTTGCTAAAAGGCCAGCCCGTGAACCTGCCGCGCGCCAAAGCACTGAAGCTGATCGATGCGGTGGTGCCGGCGGCCGATCTGATCAAGAGGGCGAAAGACTGGATAAAAGGGAGCGGCGACGCGGTTTCACCTTGGGATAAGCAGGGATTTAGGTTCCCCGCTGGGCCGATATATTCGCCGGCAGGCAAATCGGCGTTTCGGGCTGCCAATGCGCTCTATCGGCGCGACACTTACGACAATTATCCTGCCTCCCGCGCAGTAATGAGCTGTGTCTATGAAGGCTTACAGCTGCCAATCGACGCGGCGCTGCGCGTGGAGTCGCGATATTTTACGAGCGTCCTACGGTCCAAGGAAGCTCGGGCTATGATTCGCAGTCAAATCTCGATGCGCGAACTGGAGCAAGGGCGTTGCCGTCCGCAGGACGTGCCGCCCAGCAAGGTCAGAAAGCTGGCTGTCATTGGCGCTGGTTTCATGGGTGCAAGCATTGGTTACGTTTCGGCGCGCGCCGGAATCGAAGTGGTTCTAATTACCCGGCACCAACAGAGCGCGATTAAAGCCAAAGCGTACGCAAAATCTGCGTTCGACGATCTAATTCGGAAGGGGCGTGCCAACGAAAATGAGCGCGACGAAGCGCTCTCGCGCATCACGGCAGCCACTGATTATGCGGCGCTTCCGCAATGCGATCTGGTCATCGAGTCGGTATTTGAGGACCGGAAGTCCAAGGCCGACGTGTATGCCAAGGCACAGCCGCTTCTGAAGGACGGTGCTATTTTCGCCTCGAACACTTCGTCGCTGCCGATCAGTTCTCTGGCCGAAACCTTCGGGAATCAGGGCATATTCGTTGGCCTTCATTTCTTCTCGCCCGCTGAAAAGATGAGGCTGGTCGAGGTTATTCTAGGCAAAAACACAGGCAAGCTCGCGCTTGCCACCGCCCTAGACTACGTTGCCCAGATCGGGAAGACCCCGATACTCGTAAAAGATTCCCGCGGGTTTTTCGCTAATCGCTGCGTGCGGCGCTATGTCTCTGAAGGAATAGAGATGTTTCTGGAGGGGGTGCCTCCGGCTGCGATCGAGAACTGCGCCAAGATGGCAGGCATGCCGATAGGACCGCTCTCGTTAGCTGATGAAGTTGCTCTCGACCTTCGCTTGCAGATTATGAAAGCGACAGAAGCCGATTTGGGCCCAAACGCGATCGACCCAGGCCAAAAGAAACTGATGGTAGAGCTAGTCGAGAACCAGGGTCGATTTGGACGAAAAAACGGCCGTGGCTTTTACGATTATCCTGAGAAAGGCAACGGAAAAAAGCATCTTTGGCAGGGTCTTGCCAATCTGCAACCAAGGCATATTGATTCCGACAGGGTTGATACAGGGGAGTTGAGCCAGCGGTTCTTGATTGTGCAATCGGTGGAAGCTGCGCGCGCGATCGACGAATGCATCATAACCGATCCGCGCGACGCCGATGTCGGCTCAATTTTAGGCTTCGGCTATCCACCGTTTACCGGCGGCGTACTATCATATATCGACCTCGTAGGCGCGGACAGGTTTGTTGAGCGCTGCCGCAAGCTCGAAGCTACGTACGGTGATCGGTTTACACCGCCGCAGCTCTTGGAAAATATGGCCAAGAATTCTGAATCCTTCTACTAATTAGCATAACTCTCTTGAGTGCAAGAAAAGACGTGTCGCCATCGCAGCGTATCGGGTCTGCGAAAGAGTCAAAAGTTCGAAATGTTTTACTCAGACCGCGCGATTGCGCGGCCTTGATCAGCACTGACTGGATCTATGCGAACTCATGAAGGTGATCGTTGAGCGTTGGACACAAGCCCTTGCCTTCTCCATGTAGAACGCTACAGCCCCCTTGGCTGGCAAGCTTACCAATCCGTGCTGGGCAATATCTCACTTGCCCCGATCTGCATCAAACGGGATAGCAAACAAAGGCTGAAATGCATCGAAGCGTCATGGCTTCTCTGGAGCTTGACTGATCGCGTTGACAGAATGTCCCGGCACGCTGCCAGATGGCCAGAAGCAGGAGGGCGATTGTGCACGGCTGCCAGGAAGCGAGGACCTATGTTGCTAGGCGAGCCCACTGCAGCGCTCTTGATCCGACAATGGTGTGAGAAGTTCTCGATGTTTATTCGTAAGTTCGCACGGGATGGCGTGATGAGTGATCGCCACTAAAGAAAAGAGTTTTGGAGACTGCCGCGGGTGGCCGTTATCATGGTGAGTTTTCCCGCGAATCTCTGGAGCTCCCCACGAGCGGGACGCGGGAATTCCTCACGAAAGATCTATGAGACGGCAAGATGCGCAAGAACACCCGTTTAGATGAGACGCTTTGCGTTATTCCGCCTGAAACACCGCTTGAAGGCTTCGCGAGTCTTGCCATTCCCGTCTATCGGGGATCGACAATTGTATTTCCGGACGCAGCCTCTTATCGCGGCCGGGCTACTCGTGCACCAGATGGTTACACCTATGGACTGTCGGGGACGCCGACCACACGGACTTTGGAGCGGCAGCTGTCCGCCATGCACAATGCGGAGCGGGCAATCATTGTGCCGTCTGGTCAAGCTGCGATCTCAGCCGCCATATTAAGCGTGGTCAAAAACGGCGATCTTCTGCTCGTAACGGATAACGTTTATCCGCCTGTAAAGCAATTCACGCGCAAGATACTTGGCGATCTAGGTATAGAGACAGAGTTCTTCGATCCTACTCGGCTCACAGAACTCGAGGCGCGGCTTCGCTCCCGACGCACGCGGCTCGTGTGGATCGAGTCCCCCGGATCGACCACCATGGAGATCTGCGACATTCCCGCTATTGCTCGCTTGAGCAAGGAAAACGGCGCGCTCCTTGGATGTGACAACACCTGGGCAACGGGACTATTGTGCAAACCTTTGGACCTGGGCGTTGATATAGTTGCGGAAGCACTCACGAAATATGTTGGTGGGCATTCCGATATTCTGTTGGGCGTGATTATTTTCCGTAATATGGACCTCTACCAGCGTGCACGACTCACATTGGGGTCACTTGGTATCGGCGTGTCGCCCGACGAATGTTCTCTTGCCCTGCGCGGCATGCAGACAATGAGCCTCCGATTGCGACACGTTGGCAAACTTTCAGAAGAATTTGCCCTCCAATTGGCTCAAAGTTGGAACTTCCCGGTGCTACACCCTTGCCTGCCTGGGTTTCCTAATCATGAAATCTGGCAGCGTGATTTCAAGGGCAGTTCCGGTGTTTTCAGCCTCCAAGTGGACGGCGTTTCTTCAGAAGGTATCAATCGCGCGTTAGATGGTCTCCAGACATTCGCCATAGGAGCCTCTTGGGGCGGGACCCGCAGCCTTGTGGCCCCAATGATCATCGCCAGTGACCGCGATGTTATGGCTTCAAGCGCCTCAACAACCTATCTGCGGATTAGCATTGGCTTGGAAAACATTGACCAGCTGTGGGCAGATCTTGAAGGGCTGGTGAAAACGTTGCAACGTCAATAACGCCACACACGACCGACCTAACCATCGTAAAGGCCGTTTTTGAAGAGCGGCATTGACGCGGCAAGCAGAGCTGCCGTACGCAATCTGGTAGGGCAGGGTGAGCTTGGCATAGAAGAGCTTGTACGTGCACGGATGCGCAGGACCAGAGACTCTCGACAATGAAAGGAGAGGCAAATGGCGCATCTCCCACGATGCCCCCGAGGATTAATACATCTCGGCTCAACCAATCTAGTCGTATCGAGGCAAGTGGCAAGATATCTAGACTCATGTTCGTCAGAGCTATGTGCAGATCATCAACTCAGCCGTCCGCCGCCGCGCCAACATCAAGTGCCCTTTGTCAGACCTCGCTCGATGGATCGACTGGCTTCTTCGAACTTGCCTGTGAGAGGCGGCGACGCTCCTTTACGGATCAATCATGCAAGCACGTGCGGATTGCAGCAGAGCTGAAACTCCTCTGGTCGGCGCCGTCGATTTCGCGGGGTGCGATAAAGCCTCAGAAGCTTATTGTACTTGGCCTCGTTCCAATCGCGCCGAGCCGCTCAGCGAGCAGACCCCTTGATCAATCGTTCTGACGCAGCATACTAGAGGAAGACAATGACAATCCGCCGCCACGCCAGATTGGGCCGGTGAGCCACGACCGCCCGATATTGCGCCGGAACGACGTCCGGGCTCTCTCCTACCACGACTCCAAGCGTAAATTGCCGACGCTTTGTCGACAATCATTGTCCACCCGGCAACACGTGCCGTAACGGCGTCATATGCGGCCGTCATTGCGATATGGCGTCCTTGCCCATTCCGGAGCTGCAGTTCTGGAGCTGAGGTGCGTTCAACAGACGCTAGTGAAAACGTGACTCATCTTAGATCCCGTGCGACTTATCTTAGATTTTGATCTTGGAACGACCACCCCACCAGTTTTGGAATTGGCGCTTCGTTCGGTGCGCCAGACGTTGCTCTTGAAATCAATTCACAGAAGCAAAACCAGCAGTTTCGGGCAACCGGTTTGGATCTACGCAACCCGTAGGTCCATGCGCTCGACCTACGTACCGAGACCACAGCGATACTACCGCCGAACGCAGGACAATCGACGCTGTTGGGTTTGTCGAGTTCGCGACAAGAGACTACCAGCACCTCGCCTCTTGCTGCCACTCATCTAAGCCGTTGAATTGTCAATTCTAATCCGATCTCGGCGCTCTTGCGCTTGTTGGCACGAGTTTTGTGAGTCTCTCGTCGGAGCTCGAGGAGCTACCAACGCAGATCGACGTTGTGTCGGAGCTATTCATTCGTTTTCTTCAGCAAGGGCCTGAATCGACGCTGATACGGAGAGTTAGCATGCGCGCGGCGCTGAAAAGCCTGTCTCATCTTGATTACCCGCTGGTCGCCCACCTGAGGGTGGAGCCCGAGCAAGAAGACTTTGTGGACCCATTGGATTTAGTGTTTTCGGAGCTTCGAAATAGCGCATGTCCCGGTTTTGAGCACGCGTTCTCGATTGAGGTCTGCGAGAAGACCGTTGGCTTCTTTGTTCTGCGTGAAAGAGCGGCATTGCCCGAATGGGCGCTCCCAAATGCCATGACCTTGCACACCCTTTGCGTGGACCGATCATGCCAAAGGAATGGATACGGTAAAGCAGCGATTGAACTTGCTGCTCGATGGATCTCTAGGAACCGTCCTTCTATCGGCAGTCTCATGCTCGGCGTCAACGTACGCAATGTGACAGCTAGAGCTGTTTATCTGGAGTCGGGGTTTCGGGACACGGGCGCTACTCACTACGGCCCAAGCGGCCTTCAAAACATTCTTAAACATGAGATCCGTCCGGGAGGGTAAGAGTGCCTTGTTCTCGATTAGTCCCTCGGGCGGCGTGGCATTCGCGGCACGTCTTCTCTGAGTGAAGCCTGCATGGTTTTCGCGATTCGGTCATAGAATGCTCGGTGGAGAATGTTCCAGCAAATTTCTGATCCTCGTCCCGAGCCACAAATTGGAGACTAGCTTAACTCGCCAGTCGAGGTCGTCACCAGATGGTCATCTCGAAGCAGAAAATCTACCACAACCTGAGGCCCGCCCGCTCCGCGGAGGAGGCGCACAACGGCGGTCCACTCATTACAGAAGCATCAAAAAGGCATGCTATGCTGCACAAGACCGTAACTCAATTGATCGGGCAGACGCCGGTAATGTCAGTTGACATTCCCAATCGTGATGCCCGTTTGATGCTAAAAATCGAAAAAAACAATCCGGGCGGTTCGATGAAGGACCGCATGGCGCGAAGCATGGTTATGGCTGCGCTCCAGGATGGGCGACTCGCTCCTGGCGGCACCATCGTTGAGTCCTCTTCCGGCAATACGGGTATAGGTTTAGCTCTCTCCGCATTGGACTTTGGCCTGCACTTCATCGCGGTGGTAGATCACCATGCGGCCCCCGATAAAGTCCGGATGATGCGGGCGCTCGGCGCCGAGATCCGCTACGTCGAAGGCGAGTTTGCGGAAGACGAAGTCGCCGTCGTCGCGAGGCAGCGCCTAGCGGAACGGCTTGCCTCAGAGCTTAGCGGCGCGCTATTCATGAACCAATCGAACAATCCTGCAAATCCGGACGGCTATGCAACTCTCGTCGAAGAGCTGATCACGCAAATTCCTCAGGGCATCGACGCGTTTGTCGGATGCGTTGGGACCGGCGGGTCCATGACAGGTATTGCGCAACGGCTCAAGCGCCATAAGTCGACGGTGCGCACAATCGGCGTGGAGCCGGCCGGATCGATCATTTTCGGAAGACCCGCGCACCCCTATTATCAATCAGGGACCGGCATGCCTACTGGTGACCAGGTCGGCAACGTCCTGGACTATGGCTGCATCGACGAGGGCGTCCAGGTGACCGATGCTCACGCTTTCGAGACGGCGCGCTACATCGCTCGGCGCAAAGGGCTTTTAGTCGGCGGGTCGTCCGGCGGCGCTATCTACAAAGCCTTGGAGTTCATCGACGCAGGCAAGCTGACCGGTACGGTCGTAAGCTTGGTCGTTGATGGCGGTGAAAAATATCTGAGCACGATTTTCGACGATGACTGGATGGAAAAGCGTAGCTTGCTAGATCCAACAGTCGCTGCCCAATTGGACAAGTGGCTCTTTGGGAATGACACGTAAGGCAACGGTAGCTGGGCACGCATCCCCATTCGATAATGCGTCGCTGCTTATCTTCAGTAGGCGCGAATGCATCGAGGTGGGAAACTCGCGAGGATAATGGTCTTGAGACAGGTTGAGAGGATCGTCATGAAGGCCGACTGGGCGAGAGAACTTGAGTAGGCTGATTATCGGTCAGCCTCCTGCCGGCTTAAGCCTTAAAGCCGGATGACTTTGCTGCTTGATCTCGTGAAGGGGTAACATGCTTCATAGCTTGCCTCAGCGAATGTGGGCATGGGCGTGGCGCGCATATAACGATGTGCTGAGCTCGCTCGCGGAGAGCCGATGCAGGCGCAGCTCTTGCTGCCGATTAGGAGGGACGTTTGCCCCAGCATTGAGAGCAAAAGCATCCGATGACGCTCCAAGTTCTGCATCCGTCCGAGCGTAAAAAGGGCATCGCGATGTTTGGCGAGGACAAGAACGTGTTGGAAAGGGGCGTATACCTTACCAAACCGATGTTTTGGATGAACCTATGTCTGGGTCCTCGAGCTCGAGATCATGCGTGACTTACGCCATACTTGCGGGGACCGCGCCGCAATCACGAGGAGCAGCTCTGTTGATCATCGTTTGTCCTATTCTGTCGTTGAGAGAGCTTCTCCTATCTGGGTTGAAAGGCGTCTGAGGGAGAGTTGCATCGAAACCGCAAGCGTCCGTGCTCGAGTGCCGTTTGTCAACCAAAGGTGTAAGATCTATGAGAACCCGCGTGTGGACTACTATCAATTTTGATGCGGACGGAATGCAATCCGATTTCGCGCGCGTTCCATACTCCTCGGACACCTCCGCCTATGGTTGGATCCCTATCCCGATGCTTTGCTTCAAAGGTGCTGACGGGCCAACGGCCCTATTTACTGCGGGTACCCATGGGGACGAGTATGAAGGCCAAGTCGCACTTCGCAAGCTAGCACGAGAACTTACGAGTACCAATCTCCAGGGTCGGGTCATCATCCTGCCCGCTCTCAACAGGCCCGCGGTCGCCGCGGGCCATCGCAACTCGCCCCTCGATGGAAGCAACCTCAATCGCGTTTTTCCTGGTATGCCTGATGGCGGCCCAACGGCCATGATCGCACATTATGTAGCCACGGAACTGTTTCCTCGCGCCGATCTTATCATTGATCTGCATTCGGGCGGGACATCGCTCGAATACTTGCCTGTGGCGCTGGCCCGACCCGGGCGCACCGACGGCGAAGCCGAAAAAATCCGCTGTCTTTTGAGGAGTTTCGGTGCGCCCTATGGCATCCTTACGGACAGAGCGGGAGGCGGAGCAAGCGGCACACTCTATGGGTTCGCCGAACAGCAGGGCATTCCAGCATTGACGACGGAGCTCGGCAGCGGTCCAACGATATCAAGAGTTGGCCTCGCAATCGCCGAAAGCGGCCTTCGCCGCGTGCTGCGTGACTACGGTATCGCGCCCGATATTATCGCTCCAGAGGCGCCGCCGGTTCGGCTCGCGAGATCACTCGGGCCAACAAGTACAATCTATTCGCCTACTGATGGTCTTTTCGAACCTCATGTGAGGCCCGGCGACCAGGTTGCCGTCGGTCAAAAGGCTGGATGCATCTATCGCTTAGATGACCCGCTCGCGCAACCGCTTGAACTCACTTTTGCTGCAGCAGGCATCGTCAGCTTCCGGCGCTTTCCAACGCTTACGTCGATTGGGGATGCACTATTTGGCCTTATGGTAGAAGCAGATAACTAGCAAAAAGTGTGGCAGAAGTGTTCGTTCGATTGGCGCGACTGCATCGAACGAAACCGCTACCAAAGCGTGAACCGAGAGTTGGCGTTGAGCGCCTCAGATAAGCCCGCATCAGCAGTTCGGCTGGACGCGGGCATGTACCCGGTGGTTGATTACGGCTGGCCTGCGTTCAGCAGCTCTCTTCGCGCATGCGTTTCTGGCCCGATCTTTCGCTAGCTCGAGAGCCGCAATGGCTCCATCGAGGTCCTCCAAAGCCGAACGTAACTGGAGCTGAGAATTGATCTATCGCCAAGCTTAAGCGATCCCGGCAAAGCGATTCAGTAGAGGCGCGGCGACCGCACGTAGCTCGGTGGCTCGCTTGGCACCCATCAAGCAAAGCCCTGTTGTCCCGATCCCCATGCGAGCGTCGATGCAGCGAAGTGTTTCGGCTGGGTGATGCGAGGTGTTCCATACGACAATCTTCACCCAACGCTTTGATGCGTTTGGCATGGTACGTGCTTGTTGTCCGTACACGAGTCACAGGCGAGCCTTTGTCGCGAGCTGCTGGTGCATTTCAGTCGTCTGAATGCGCAAGGTGTACAAAGAATCAGGGACAAAAGAATGTGCGCAACGGCCAATCCCGTATCGAATTACGCCGTAATCAAACTGCCTGTCAGGCAATTGCGACCGACAGAGCAAATCAACATTGAAGATGCGCGTAAACTGACGAATATAATCGGGAAGGAGAAACGTTGGAAGCGACCTATTTTGGTCGAGCACCGTCACTCTGTCATCATGGACGGTCATCATCGCTACTTCTGTGCAAACGCGCTTGGTCTCTCGTTTGTCCCGTGCGTCTTGCTTTCTTATGATGATCCCAACCTGCAGGTGACCTACTGGTCCAATTCGGCGCCTGTCGCTGTGGATCAGATCATCCGGGCCGGGCTTTCCGGCGACCTTATGGACTATAAAACGACGCGCCATCAGCTACTCGTCCCTGTGGACAGCTGCTCAGTCGACCTAGACGACTTGAGGTGAGGGACGATGGAATGATGCAGGGCTTTAACGAACGCGACGTCAAATGAAGAATGGTCCCGAGCCGTAGACAAGTTTTGTTCCCTTTCAACCTCGGTGGGCTCCCGCAACGTAGAAGGCAAGTAGCCCTTTTCCACCGTACGCCTGATGTCTGCTCGAGGGTCCCCCACGTGGTACACGTGCGCTGACGTCTAGCAGCGCGGGCAACCTTGTCTACCCGATCTTAGACATTGTCGATAGGCATCCAGGCGATCTCGCCCACCAGCTCCCGGACGCGGCCGTCGGCCGCCCTAGTGATCCGGCGACCTGACGGACAGTCCCGCCGTTAGCTCGCCGGGCATCACACGGCGATAATGCATGATGCGACCAAAACTCTCAAAAACACCCGCCTCCCAAGCTCGGTGTTGAATGTTATCGCGACGATTAGGTCGATAGCTCCCAATGTTCGAAGCGCCCGCAGACGGGGAGAAGCCGTACCGAGACAAACTCTTCGATCACGCGCTCAAGCCGGTCGATCCAGGCCTTGGCGACCCAAACCGCCCTACTATTTCCTGAAGCGCGGCCATGTGCCGGAGTGATTTAACCTCTAGTTCCTGAGGCCAGCGAGATAACGAATTGTCGAGCCTTTTCTGCGGGGATAGGTGAGGCCGTGCTTGAGCATCAAGGCGCGCGCCTTCTGCCAGTGGGCGGCAGCGCTTCAACCGCTGCCACTCGGACGTGAACGAGACCGCGCATCGTCTCGCGGCATTCATCGGAGACCATACCGCCGTCGGCGCCCACGCGTAGCAGCCACGCGAGAAAGGCGGCGCCTGGCGGTTAGTCTTGGCCCGATCACCTGCCTTCTTTGAGGCCAGTGACGAGCTAGCCTGCATTCATGAGGCATAGCCGGCCGGACAGGCCTCATAACCAAAATGCACACGATCAAATCGGCACCGATCCGTAGCGCATACTGGCTGCAGGCGCGTCGACCTCGCAAGAGGCAAGCGTCTCCTTTGCCGGCATGTTTCCACGAACGCGCAGTGTCTTCACCTCGCGACGTCTGCTCCGACACATGCATAGCAATCAGCTACCACAACTCCTTCCTGGATCATGATGATCGGATCGGCTGCCCGATCATCACTCGGACTCGCTGTGTCGGCCGGTCGCCTCAACACAGGCGGACATAGGGTCTTACAGCTCGTCTATCTCGCCAGGGTACTGGATCGGGTAGCACGCCAATTTCTGTTGTGGCGGTGGTCGGATCACCATGGAACAGCCTTTCGCGCTAAAACATCTTTTGAGGATACCCTGATCGTCAAAGCGGGTCGGACCCCTCCACAGGTTTGGCCTCACAATTCACGGGTAAGCCCCTCATAACTGTACGTGCCGGCAACGACGTCGCCGTCAGCACGGACGATAAGGGCGCCCGGCGCGATAAACGTGTTTGTCTGAGCGGTGGGAGCGCAGCGCCACTACGAGGAGGTATATCGTCGGGTCTGCGAGACCGGCAGTGGGGGCTCACGATCATAGGCCATATCCCGATTCCACAGAGACGCCCCTATTCGAGCTTCGACCGCAGCACACCAAGCCTGCTTCACCTCTCCGCCCGATCCGCGTGGCCGCCTAACATAGGCAGAGGCGACATCTGTCAACGCGGAGAATTGTCGTGACTGGCTTGATCTACGGCGGCAGCCGCCTTGGAGGCGGCGCGAACAAACTTACTAAACGCCTTCTGCTTGAGTTGAGTTCAAGTTTGAGCTCAACGAGCCGAGACTATCATCATTGGCAGTTGGCAAGACCAGAGGCAGAGCGTCTAGATCGCATGATGCCGATGAGTCACAGCTACCGTGTCAACAGCTAAACAAGATGAGAGCACAGGTCAAATCGAGTCGGAGAGATAACGTTATGAACAAAACCAACCTCGCCTGTAAGCCGTCAGATCGCATCTACGTCGGACGATCCGAGATAAATGGGTCCGGCTTGTTTTCAAGAAGAACTATATCGAGGGGAAATGTCATAGAACGGCTCGAAGGTGAGATCTGTCCGCTGGCGACCAAGAGGACGATACAAATTGATCGCGATAAGCATCTTTGTAGTGAATACATAGACTTCATAAATCACTGTTGTCGTCCGAATGCCCGCCTTCAGATCGACGATGGTGGCGTTGTACTGATTGCGATGGAGGAAATTGGTCGTGACAGAGATGAAGTGACGATCAATTACAACTGCTCCGAATACTCTCTTGCTGAGAGCTTCTTGTGTCGATGCTGTGAGCCTCCCAGGCTTATCGCTGGATACAGATACTTACTGGAGGGAGACCAGGGCGAATACCTGCAACGAATAGGGCAATTCGTGCTGCCGCACCTCTTGTCGATGTCTTCAAAATGATCGTCGTCACAGGACTGAGTTCGACTACGAGGAGGTAAACTGAGATCAGGTAGTCCAAGCATGGTGTAAGGAGTGCAACAGCTGCATCGCAGAGATGCGTTACGCGGAGTTCTGACGGTCGGGCCAGCTTGCTCTTTCAGCCCGATTTCTTAGCTCTCTGCGGACCACGTCCTGCAGCGTCTCCTTGTGTCGAGCGATAGATCCGACGACAGCTCTTCAGCTTGATCTTCTCGTCCTCGAGCTGCTTTAACCGCCGTTTCTCGGTCGGCAACCGCCGTCATACTCTTCTTCCAATTAAAATAGGGAAGTCACCTGGCTGATGCGGGCCTTGCCACCGATGTCCGACAGCAAACGGATAAACGTCTTCTGGCAGCCGAAACGCCGAGGGCGTTCATCATTCTTCGCTCGTTCCAGCCTGGGAATCAGTGCGAAACATTGCAGCTCAAATAGTGCTTACCGCGCCTCAGATCACATTCTTGCAAAAAGTCGATCCCTCGCGATTGCTATGAAATCAATCGCCTGATTCATGCAAGTAACCCGAATCCTCAGTTGTTGGCCACTTCGCGCTGGAAATAGTTGACCATTCACATCTTGCGCTGAGGCTCCCGAAAATTGCGCATGTCCGGTTCCAGACAAGCGAGACTCGGCATCTCACTGTGCAAGCATTTCAGCGACGGAGGAAAAAGGCGGAGTGCCCTCCTCTTATCTCAGCAACATCCGGGCACACCGTTGTGGCATACTGTTTGCTGGGAGCAGGGCTTGCTACGCGTGATTGGCGCGAAGGATCTAATGAAAATGATCGAGGAGGTCAAGCAGTTGGGAGCGGTTCCGATCGAAGCTTTGTCACTCATGTTTCCTTTCGAATGATGCCATGCAAGGTAGTTCGTTTATTCCCCACGGCATCGGGACGGACGGCTCGAAGCTCTCTCAAGTCGCAGAACACGCAATTGACCGCGCAACGCGAGAGGGGCATCCCCGCAAAGTTAGTTGGACGCCCAGCTCGAACGCGGCGTTCACGGAGGGCGCGCAGGCCTGTTTGCTCGCCGTTCTCGTGGAGGAGGTGAAATGAACGAGAGAATGTCCTCCTGGGCATATGCTGAATCTAAGGCGTGTGCCTCGCAGCTTTGCCTAAGCGCATCGCGCAATGCCGTCTGCCGCTTGGTCCGCTGCCTATTCGCCGAGCGTCTTCTCGAGCCGGAGGGGTTAATGTGGGCTCGCCAAGGCAACGAAGCATGGCTTCCCCTTTGGCGATCACGCGAAGTCCTACACTTTACGGATTTGCACCGTGCGCCTGCCGGAGTACTTCAAAATCGAGGTTCAATCGAAGTAATAGACGAGACCGGCGCTCGTTACCTGATCGATAGTCCCTGCGACCTCATCAGAGAGGTCGCGCCGTCTTTGACAATCGCGCCAGCAACGGACGGCGTTCAGCGTCTCATCCGCGACGTCGAGGACAGCATGCGTAACGACGTCCTCGCACGTGATCACCGGGAGCATTGGAGCGCAGAGTTGCGTGGTAAAATAGCCGAAGCTGGAGCCCGGGATTTCATCGAATATCTCCAAAGGAATCTGCCGCCGCACCTGGCGGCAATTACTCTCGATCAGTGGGGAGCACTGGAGGGGCATCCCTTCTACCCGACATGGAAGGCCAAATCCGATCTGTCGACCGAGGACGTCACTGCATTGTCGCCTGAGTTCGGGGCTCGCGTGCGCGTCCGAATCGCCGCACTGCGCAAAGAATGGTCCTATGTGGAGAAGATGCCGCATGTGGGCACCTATTCGGAATGGTTCTCCCAAAACTTCCCGCAGCTCTGGTACGACTGGACTGAAGGACTTAAAAAAAGGGGCAAATCCTCTGAGGACTGGCTGCCGCTACCTATCCATATCTGGCACCTAGACAATTTTCTGCGACGTGAACTCGCCTCAGAGATCGCGTCTGGAATTTTCGATCCCAACGGCCCGGAAATCATAACGCTGCCGGCAATGTCGTTCCGCACAATGCTGCCAGACACACGGGAGCCGAGACCCTTTATCAAATTACCGGTGGCGATTTGGATGACCAGCGAACAGCGCATTCTGCAGGCAAAGTCGATTCACATGGGACCGCGTCTCAGCACCTTGATTCTAGAAATCATATCAAATGAGAGGCATCTCTCAGAAAAATTGGAGATCTTCCCAGAGGAGCTGGGGGCAATCCTTCACCACCCCGTAACAGACGACGAGCATCGGGGTCGATTTCTTTCGGTTGTCTACCGCAACCCTGATGCAATGACACGAAATGATGGACTATTTTCGGTCACTGTTGCAGCGCTCCTTGCTGCAAGCCCGGTCGACGGCCGCCCGCTCATTTGCGAACTGATTGCGCGGGGCGGCTGTCAAAGCGAATCTGCATTCTTCCGTGCCTATGTGAGGACCGTGATCACGCCGATCCTCACCATGTATTTGCTTTACGGACTGGCACTTGAGGCGCATCAGCAAAACAGTACAATCTTGTTCGACGAGATCGGTCGTCCCCAAAAACTCCTACTCCGGGATTTCGGCGACGCCCGCACCTTTGTTCCCCTGCTCAAGGAGCGAGGGTACGATCTCAAGCCGTTCACTCGGACGGGGATCTTACCCACGGCCTTTTACGACGACATCAGTCTCGTGCGCTCATTCGTCATCGACGCGTGCTTCGTCTGTCATTTACATGAGGTCGCACTGTGCCTCGATGAACATTATGAGCCGTCAGGCCCAAGCCTTTGGTACATCCTACGGGAAGAGACCGAGGCCGTCTTTGACGCCCTCAGGCCACGCATGATGTCGGATGCGCTCTGGTTGGAAGAACGCAAAGCGTTTCTCGAGGATCCCTGGCGAAGCCGCTCGGTGCTACGGATGCACTTGGAGCGCTATCGGGACTTTCGAGTGGAGCACGAGCTGCCAAATCCACTGGCGGGAGTGTAATGACAGCGGTCCCCGGGGTTTTCGGACCTGGCATACTGCATCCGCAAACCGCCGGTTCAGCGCCTCTGATGTTGCGCTTGACGGCCGCTGGAAGCTGAAATGGGGCTTTGACGCTCCGTGCCAGGCCAGCTGAAGACCCACTTTATCCTTCAGAGCAGGATCGATGCGCCGAGAATCCAAAAGTGGCGATCGCTATATTCGGGCTGCCGTCGTCTTCAAGTCTTTCATTGCCACCCTGCCGGTGTCGCAACTCTCCTGGCCTGACGGACGCGCCCCCCTTTGCTGTTTTGCCTGCCAAAGAACATCGATGGCGGCAACATAGCGAGATTTGCTGCCTGTTCTTTCGGCGGCCATGATCGTGTGCGGTTTCGCCAGAGCTGGCTCACTTTACGCCAAGCGCTCCCGCTTGGTGGTCCACAAAGGTGGACGGGGCACCACCTTGGTAATGCAGATCGTTTCGTTCCGAGCGATGTGACAGAGACTGGAGACGAGGCGCAGGCGATCCCGTTCTCTATGCGCCTCACGGTCCACATTGGCCAGTTTCGCGATGACCTTGTCGCCTCAACTCGAGCATAGGGGAGAACAAACGGCGAGACGTGGGCGAATTCGCCGGAATCAATGCAAGGACGCAGAATTTCAAACAGCAGCGGCGCTACATCGAATGAATCGAAAGTCGGTCGTTTGATAGCGGTTTTCCGGCAACTGCAAAAGGAAACGATTTCTGCGCCCCAGGCGGTTCGGTGAGTTCAAGAAGGCGCACACCTTGGCTCGCACGATGCGATGTGTGCAGATCCTCGCTCCCATTCAGCAGGTGTTTTGAGCAAACAAGAATTGGTGTCCAGGCACCATCCTACGCACAAACATGAGGTAGCATGTCAAGTGAAAGTCCCGCCCTCACCATTGTCGTCAACCACGATAAGGCGGAATTGTTTGCACATGTGTTGGGTGAACGTTTTCCGCAAGTCCGAATCATTGTGGCGCCGGATGCCGAACGGCTAGAGCAACACATAGGTGAGGCCCAGGCATTGCTTGCTTACCATTTCCCGGTCGAACTGCACGGCCGGGCGCGGAAGCTGAAGTGGTTTCAGTTCCATGCTTCCGATCCGCGACAGAGTGGGTGATATCATCGTGACAAATGTTCGCGGAATGCAGGGCGGCCTCATCGCTGATTACGTGATGGGCGGCGTGACGATACTGAATTGGAATTTCCGAAAACTTTTGTCCGAGCAAGCGGAGCGCAAATGGATCCATCGATCCGTGGCGCCTTTGGCCAACAAAACGCTTGGCATTGTTGGGTTGGGTTCGATCGGTTCGACTATTGCTCGGCGCGCGAAGAGCGCGGGGATGATCGTTTTGGGTGCGAAGCGGGATATTTCTGTCCCGGCGGAAGACGTAGACCGGTTGTTCGGCTCCGATCAGCTGAAGGACTTGCTGCCACTCTGTGATTTCGTGGTTTTGGCCGTGCCGGCCACGCCGGAGACGGTCGGTCTGATCGGCGCTGACGAGATAGCATGCATGCGAAGTGATGCATTCCTGATCAACATCGCCCGGGGCAGCGTCGTCGTGGAGTCCGAATTGATCAGTGCCCTGCAGGCGGGCTCACTCGGGGGTGCAATGCTCGACGTGTTCGAGCGTGAGCCGCCGCCGCAGGACAGTCCGCTTTGGGAAATGCCGAATGTGATCATGACGCCCCATATTGCAGGTATTCTCACAGATTATGTGGAGCGAGCAATTGACATCGTCACAGAGAACGTCGAACGCTACCTGAAAGGGCTCCCGCTGAGGAACGTAATTGACCTGCGACGCGGTTACTGAGCCTCGATGGGAGCCAGGCAGAAGATTCGGTTCGCTCGCCCCACGTGCCGCCGCATGGGCGTCTCCAATCGATGGCGTGCTTAGGCTTGCCGCGAGACGAATCTTACATGAATCCTGGACGATATCCTATATGAATGCTGTTGAATGCCTTTTGCAGCGGGCCAAGCTTTGCTGGCTCAACGAGGCTAGTAATGGCCGGCTTCCTGATGGGGGGGACGGCCTGAGAGGCGGTCTCCTGACTGAACAGCCCTCTTTGGGGCACCTCGAGATGACAAACCTTGCTCTGGAGAGCAAGGATGGCCGGCCCTCCCCGAACTGCTCGGCAGGTTGTCCCGGTCGGAGCCAATTGTTGTCGGGTCAAGCCGTCTTTTCCTTTGCAGCGGCCTCATTCCCCCTACTGTCGTCGTGCTCGAGCTGAGTATCGTTTCGATCGAATGAAAAGCCGCGCTGTTGTCCAGTTCCGCGTTGAATTTCGAACATATGACGGCCCAGATTGAAGAAATTCGGCCGGCGAGACGGCTAGTCTATTTGAACAACGCAGTGAACCGCCTGAGCGCTGCACATTAACCCGGGCGCGATGCAGAGGTTCATTGTCTATCGCCCTTTCGAATTACCCTGACTGCTCGGAGTTCTGATTGCTGTTTGCATTGATCCTGCACGCGATGCGGCGCTGATGCAGCGTCGATTCGCGTCTGCTCGGAATATTGACTGCCCGTACATCGCCGCGCTGGGCCTCCGGTTCACCAGGGACTCCAGCGATCGGATGATGGCGATCTGTCATCCTGGTGAGTATTCGATGTAGCGCATCGGTGTACGAGATGCGGCCCCACTGCAGTCTAGGGCCTGCGACGAGTGTGGTCGGCTGAACAATGTCTTGACGTGCGTTCCGCTACCTCGCTCGCAGATGATGGGCTTTAAGGCTGAGACGATCGAGCATCGCGTCTCGGCGGAATAACTAAAGGAAGAATTGGAGCTATGGAAGCACGCGTTCCGACCGCCGCGGTCGCCTCAAGTGATTGGTCGCCTGCAGTCGATGCGAGTGACGTCATTAGCGGCATTCATGCGATGCTGCATCCCCGCAACATCGTGCTCGTCGGTGCCACAGACAAGCCGGGCAACTATGCCGAGCGCATTTGGAACAATCTGATCAAGTATAAATACGCTGGCGGGCTCTATGCTATGAACCCCGGGCGCGACACGATCTGGGGCGTGACCTGCTATCGGAATTTCGCCTCCCTTCCCGAAGCGCCCGACCATGTGCTCGTGCTGGTGCCGGCGAAGTTCGTCGTTCAGGTATTACGGGAGGCAGCCAGCGCAGGTGCGCGATCAGCAACTATCGTGACGTCGGGATTCAGCGAGTTGCAAGATGAGGAAAGTCAGCGGCTTGCGGCTGAACTTAAGGCCGCGGTGCGCGAGACGGGAATTTTCGTAACGGGCCCGAATTGCCTTGGCAATTTAAGTGCAGGCGAAAGACTGTTCACCAATATCGATGACCGGGTCGTCACGATGGAGCAGGGGGCGGTCGCGATTGCCGGCCAATCGGGCGCTATCGTGATGCTGATCCGGCAGGCGCTCGAGGAGCGCGGTGTCGGTGTCGGTTATATGGTATCGACCGGTAACGAGGTCGGGCTGGAAACGCCGGCTTTGATAGAGTACTTCGCCGCCGATCCCTCGATCCGAGTCATCGTGGTTTATCTGGAGGGCGTGCGCAATACCAATGCGTTTCGGCGTGCCTGCAGGGCAGCGCGTGACGCCGGAAAACCTGTCATTGCGTTGAAGCTGGGGGCCTCTGCGGGGGGGCGCGCTGCCGCTATGGCGCATACCGGGGCGCTGGCAGGCTCCATCGAATCCTTCGACGCGATATCGAGCCGCGAGGGCGTGATCCGGGTGCGCGGGCTTGATGAGCTGATCGAAACGACCGAATGTTTCGTTCATGCTCAATTACCTAGGGGCGGGCGGCTTGCCGCGGTGACGCTATCGGGTGGCAAGCGCGGGCTTCTGATTGACGCATTCCATTCGACGGGACTCCATTTTCCCCCGCTCTGTAAGGACATTAGCGGAAAGCTCGCGACGATGCTTGGGCCGGGTTCGCTCGTTGGCAATCCGCTGGATGCCGGTTTTGCTGCGGTGGTCGATCCATCCGTTTATCTCAAGTCAATCAAGATCATGATCGATGATCCGGACACCGACATCGTCATCATTGACGCGGAATTGCCTAAGGCGCCGCATGAGTTGCGCGAGAAAAATCTGCGCATCGTTAACGAGATGGCGAGCACCACATCGAAGCCTGTGATCTACATTAGCGGGATGTCCATCGGATTTACCGAGCACTCAAAGGCCCTGCGTAAGTCCTTGCCTTACATTGCTGTTGTGCAGGGCATGGACCGTGCCGTCAGCGCGATCAAGGCGCTAATCGACTATGCGATGCTCAAAAATGACGTGCCCGATATCGTTTCCTGCTCAAAACCCCGGGCTCGGGCCGTACTAAAAAAGACCTTGAACTGCACCAACGGCGCCGCGCTCGACGAAGTCGCCTCGAAAAAGCTGCTCAAGGCCTATGGCATTCCGATCCCAAAGGAGGCGATAGCGCGAACCGCCAAAGAGGCGTCAGCACTCGCAATGAAGATCGGCTTTCCAGTCGTGGCGAAAGTAGTCAGCCCTGACATCCTTCACAAATCCGATGTCGGCGGCGTCATGCTCAACCTCAAAAGTGCGGACGAGGTTCAGGTTGCCTTCAACGAAATCGTCACACGCGTGAAGAAGTTGAAGAGCAAGCCGAGGCTGGAAGGTATCTTGATTTCTCAGCAGCTCGAAGCCGATCTCGAGCTACTGATAGGCGCCTCGCTTGATGCTGAGATGGGGCCGGTGGTGCTATTTGGCACCGGCGGTGTCGACGTCGAGTTGATGAAAGACGTGGCACTCGCCGGAGCGCCTATTGACGCGACCGAGGCCAGAAGGCTGATACGTCGCACCAAAGCGGGCATTAAGATCGGGGGCTACCGCGGCAAGCCCGCCTTGAAGGAGGCTTCAGTTGTCAAGGCGCTCGTCGGGCTCTCCAACCTGATAGCCGATGCGGATGGTCAGATCACGTCTATTGACGTCAATCCATTTCTCGTCACGACCAAGAAAGGTCTCGCGGCTGATGCACTTGTCGTACTGCGGTCTGACACAGACAAGAGCGCCAAGAGGAGCCCACTGTGAGCGAAGTGGTGAAGCTTGAGCGTCATGATGAGGTCGGCATCGTCACGGTCAACAGTCCACCGGTCAACGCGCTGAGTGCCGCAGTCCGGGGCGGCATCTTCGAATGCATCAAGGCCGCGATCGCCGATCCCGCCATCAAGGGCATCGTGCTGACCTGCGCCGGCCGCACCTTCATCGCCGGCGCCGACATCACCGAATTCGGCAAGCCGCCGAAGCCGCCCGCCCTCAATGACGTGCTGTCCGAGATCGAGAATTCGCCCAAGCCGGTCGTTGCCGCGATCCACGGCACCGCGCTCGGCGGGGGCCTCGAGGTCGCGCTGGCGTGTCATTTCCGCGTCGCGGTGAAAGAGGCCAAGCTCGGCCTGCCCGAGGTGAAGCTCGGACTTCTGCCCGGCGCTGGCGGCACCCAGCGTCTGCCCCGCGCGGTCGGGCCTGAGCTCGCGGTCAAGATGATCGTCGGCGGCGACCCGATCGGTGCGGCGGAAGCGCTCAAGAACGGCCTGATCGAGGAGATCATCGAGGGGCCGGCCTCGGGCGGCGAAGCCTTCGTGCGCAAGCTCATCGCCGAGAAGCGCCCGCTGCGGCGCCTGCGTGACGACGATTCCAAGCTCGCGGCGGCCAAGGCCGACCGCTCGATCTTCACCAATGCGGTTGCGGCCATGACCAAGAAGTCGCGCGGCCTGGAGGCGCCGTTCGCCGCCGCCGACGCGGTCGGCTATGCCATCGACCTGCCGTTCGACGAAGGCCTGAAGAAAGAGCGCGAGGGCTTCCTCAAGCTCGTCGCCAGCGACCAGTCCAAGGCGCAGCGCTACGCCTTCTTCGCCGAGCGCGAGGCCAACAAGATCGCGGGCGTACCTGAAGGCACCAAGCCGCGTCCGGTCAACCGTGTTGCCATTCTCGGCGCCGGCACCATGGGCGGTGGCATCGCGATGTCCTTTGCCAATGCCGGCATTCCCGTCACCCTGATCGAGACCGGTGAGGAGCAGCTCAAGCGCGGCATGGGCGTGATGCAGAAGAACTGGGAGGCGACCGCCGCGCGCGGCGGCATCCCGGCCGATGCGCCCGCCAAGCGCATGGCGCTGATCGACGGCAAGGTCGGCATCGAGAATGTCGGCGATGCCGACCTCGTCATCGAAGCCGTGTTCGAGACCATGGCGGTGAAGAAGGAGGTGTTCGGCAAGCTCGACCAGTACGCCAAGCCTGGCGCCGTGCTCGCCTCCAACACGTCCTATCTCAACATCGACGAGATCGCGAAGTCGACCAAGCGTCCGCAGGACGTGCTCGGCATGCATTTCTTCTCGCCGGCCAACGTCATGAAGCTGTGCGAGATCGTGCGCGCCGACAAGACCGCGCCGGATGCTCTGGTGACCGCGGTGACGATCGCGCGAAAAATCGCGAAGGTGCCGGCCGTGGTCGGCGTCTGCGACGGCTTTGTCGGGAACCGCATGTTGGCGCAGCGCGGCAAGCAGGCCGAGAAGCTGCTGTTCGAAGGCGCCTTGCCGCAGCAGGTCGACGCGGTCGTGACAAAATTCGGCATGCCGATGGGGCCGTTCGCGATGGGCGACCTTGCCGGCCTCGACATCGGCTGGCGCTCGCGCAAGGACCGCGGCATCAAGTCCGAGATCGCGGATGCGCTGTGCGAGGCCGGCCGCTTTGGCCAGAAGACCGGCAAGGGCTACTACAAGTATGAAGCCGGTTCGCGCGCAGCGCTGCCCGATCCTGATGTCGAGAAGCTGATCGACGAGACGCTGCTGCGTCTGGGGCGCAAGAAGCGCGTCGTCAGCGACGAGGAGATCCTCGAGCGCATGATGTACCCGATGATCAACGAGAGCGCGAAGATCCTCGAAGAGGGCATCGCCGCGCGCCCCTCGGACATCGACGTGGTCTGGCTCTACGGCTATGGCTGGCCGATCTATCGCGGCGGTCCGATGTTCTGGGCCGACACCGTCGGCCTCAAGCACATCGCCGATCGCCTTTCCTTCTACGCCAAGGAGACCAACGACCCCAGCCTCGAGCCCGCCCCGCTGCTGAAGAAGCTCGCCGCAGAGGGCAAGACCTTTGCGTCGCTCGCGGCCGCGGCGAAAGCGGCGTGATGGCCTCAGCCTCTCCGCTTGTCATTCCGGAAGCGCCGAAGGGGCGGGCCGGGAATCCATTTCGCCGTGAAAAGCGCGGGTCGATTGATTCCGCGGCTCGCGACTTGTCCAATCCCGGAATGAGTCTGATCTAATTGCAGAAAATGACCCCTCCCGGTGACCAGGCTTATTCCGAGACCGTGCGGCAGACGACACCATCTTGCAATGCGCGCCGCCCGACCACCTGTCGGAAGCTGCCGCTGATTATGGCGCGCATGCCGAATCTGGCGACCAGCGGATCAGCTCACCGAACTCGCGGCCATGGTCGGGCGCGCCAACAGCAGAAATCGTCACAATCCATCTCATCTCGCATCAGGAGGTCGTTTTGATCGACGCCGTCATTGTTTCAACCGCCCGCACGCCCATCGGCAAGGCCTATCGCGGCATGCTCAACGCCACCGAGGGCGCAACCCTGCTCGGCCACGCCATCGGCGAAGCCGTCGCCCGGGCCAAGATCGAGCCCAATGAGGTCGAGGACGTCGCAATGGGGGTAGCCCTTCAACAGGGATCAACCGGCAGCAACATCACTCGCAAGGCGCTGCTCCGCGCCGGCTTTCCCGTGACCGTTTCCGGCACCACGATCGACCGGCAATGCGGTTCGGGCCTGCAGGCGATCGCGCTCGCCGCGCGCTCGGTTATCTTCGACGGCGTCGAGATCGCGGTCGGCGGCGGCGGCGAGTCGATCAGCCTCGTGCAGAACGACAAGATGAATTCGTTCCACGTACGGGATCCCGCGCTGCTAAAAATCAAGAGCGAAGCCTACATGTCCATGATCGACACGGCAGAAGTCGTCGCTAAGCGCTACGGCATCTCGCGTGCACGCCAGGACGAATATTCGCTGGAAAGCCAGCGCCGCACCGCGGCCGCGCAGCAGGGCGGCAAATTCAAGGACGAGCTCGCGCCGATCACCACCACGATGGCGGTGACCGACAAGGCGACCGGTGCCGTGTCGATGAAGGAGGTCACGCTGTCGCAGGACGAAGGTCCGCGCCCCGAAACCACCGCTGAAGGCCTCGCAAGGCTCAGGGCCGTGCGGGGCGAAGGATTTTCGATCACCGCCGCCAATGCCAGCCAACTTTCGGACGGCGCCAGCGCTTCCGTCATCATGAGCGACAAGGAAGCGGCCAAGCGCGGTCTTGCGCCGATCGGCATCTTCCGCGGCTTCGTCTCCGCCGGCTGCGAGCCGGACGAGATGGGCATCGGCCCGGTCTTTGCCGTGCCGCGCCTCTTGAAGCGCCACGGCCTTACCGTCGACGACATCGGCCTCTGGGAGCTGAACGAAGCCTTTGCTGCGCAGGTGCTGTATTGCCGCGACAAGCTCGGCATCGACCCCGAGAAGATCAACGTCAATGGTGGCGCGATCTCGCTCGGCCATCCTTACGGGATGTCAGGCGCGCGCCTGACCGGCCACGCCCTGATCGAGGGACGCCGCCGCAAGGCCAAATATGCCGTCGTCACCATGTGCGTCGGCGGCGGCATGGGCGCGGCGGGTTTGTTCGAGGTGTTGCAGTAATCGCACCTCGCAGCCGAGTTGCGCAATTGCGCACGCGCGGCACGAACCGTATTCCGCAGACGGAGTGACGGCTACGGAGACGAGTGGCTTTCTTACGAAGGCCGATTGTTACGGTCCCGGCCCCTGTGCCTGTTTGCGCAAGGCCGGAGGACGAGGAAGCTAACAGGAGGATCTCATGGATCTCGCGTTCACAAAGGAAGAGCAGGCGTTTCGGGAGGAGGTGCGGCAATTCCTGAGTGACAACGTGCCACCGGATACGCGGCGCAAGCTTGTGGAGGAGCGGCACCTCTCGAAGGACGAGATGGTGACCTGGTGGCGCATCCTCAACAAGAAAGGCTGGGGCGTCAGCCACTGGCCCAAGCAGTACGGCGGTACGGGTTGGACATCCGTGCAGCATTATATCTTCAATGAGGAATTGCAGTGCTATCCGGCGCAGCCTCCGCTCGCTTTTGGCGTCGGCATGGTCGGCCCCGTCATCTACACCTTCGGCAACGAGGAGCAGAAGAGGAAGTATCTGCCGCGCATTGCCAATGTCGACGATTGGTGGTGCCAGGGCTTCTCCGAGACAGGCTCCGGCTCGGACCTTGCTTCGCTGAAGACCAAGGCCGAGCGGAAGGGCGACAAGTGGATCATCAACGGCCAGAAGACCTGGACCACGCTCGCCCAGCACGCCGACATGATCTTTTGCCTGTGCCGCACCGATCCGTCCGCGAAGAAGCAGATGGGCATCTCCTTCATTGTCCTCTCGATGAAATCGAAGGGCGTCACCGTGCGACCGATCCAGACCATCGACGGCGGTCATGAGGTCAACGAAGTGTTCTTCGACGACGTCGAGGTGCCCTACGAGAACCTGATCGGCGAGGAGAACAAAGGCTGGGATTATGCAAAATTCCTGCTCGGCCATGAACGAATCGGCCTAGCTCGCGTCGGCCTCTCCAAAGCACGGTTGCGCCGCATTCGCGATCTCGCCTCCAAGGTGGAAGCCGGTGGCAAGCCCATTATAGAGCATCACGCGTTCCGCCAGAAGCTCACGGCCTGCGAGATCGAGCTGAAGGCGCTCGAGCTCACCCAGCTCCGCGTCGTCGCCGACGAAACCAAGCATGGCAAGGGCAAGCCGAACCCGGCCTCCTCAGTCTTGAAGATCAAGGGCTCCGAGATCCAGCAGGCCACCACCGAGCTGCTGATGGAAGTGATCGGCCCGTTCGCTGCTCCTTTCGAAGTGCGCGGCGACGACGGCTCCAGTGAGGCCATGGACTGGACCGCCCAAATCGCGCCGAGCTACTTCAACAACCGGAAGCTCTCGATCTATGGCGGCTCCGACGAGATCCAGCGGAACATCATCGCCAAGGCGGTGCTGGGGCTGTGAATTCTGCCCGTCACAAACACACTCGACGTCACGGCCGGGGCAAAAGCGCGAAGCGCGTCTTCGACGAATGACCCGGCCATCCACGCTAGCGGCACGAAGAACGTGGATACCCGGCACAAGGCCGGGCATGACGAAATCAGATACCGGGAGAGTTGAGAAACATGGATTTTGACCTGAACGAGGAGCAGCGGCTTCTCAAGGAAAGCATCGACGGCCTGCTGACCGATTCCTACGATTTCGAGCAGCGCAAGAAGTATATGAAGGAGAAGGGCGGCTGGAGCAAGGCGGTCTGGCTCAAGCTCGCCGAGCAGGGCCTGCTCGGCCTGCCGTTCAGCGAGGCCGATGGCGGCTTCGGTGGTGGCGGCGTCGAGACCATGATCGTGATGGAGGCGCTCGGCAAGGCGCTGGTGCTCGAGCCGTATCTGGCAACGGTCGTGATTGGCGGCGGCTTCCTGCGCCATGCCGGCACCGACGCTCAGAAGGCGGCACACCTGCCCGGCATCATCGACGGCAGCAAGACGCTGGCGTTCGCCCAGCTCGAGAAGAATTCGCGCTACGATCTGTTCGACGTCACCACGACCGCGAAGAAGAAGGGCGACGGCTGGGTCATCGACGGTGAGAAATTCGTCGTGCTCAACGGCGAGAACGCGGACACGCTTGTAGTGACCGCCCGCACCAAGGGCGACCGCCGCGATCATGGCGGCATCGGCGTGTTCCTGGTGCCGGCCAACGCCAAGGGCGTCGGCACGAAGGGCTATCCGACCCAGGACGGCCTGCACGCCGCCGACATCACCTTCACCGGCGTCGAGGTCGGCCCGGATGCGGTGCTCGGCAATCCCGAGGATTCCCTCGCGCTGGTCGAGCGCGTGGTCGACGAGGCCCGCGTCGCGCTCTGCGCCGAGGCGGTCGGGCTGATGGACGAGTCGCTCAAGACCACGGTCGAGTACATCAAGACCCGAAAGCAGTTCGGCGTCGCGATCGGCTCGTTCCAGTCGCTCCAGCACCGCGCCTCCGACATGTTCGTCGCGGCCGAGCAGGCGCGCTCGATGTCGATGTTCGCGACCATGGCTGGTGATTTCGAGAACGCCAGGGAGCGCAGCAATGCCATCGCCGCGGCCAAGGCGCAGATCGGCAAGTCGCTGAAATTCGTCGGTCAGCAGTCGATTCAGCTCCACGGCGGCATCGGCATGACCATGGAGGCGAAGATCGGCCACTACTTCAAGCGCCTCACCATGATCGAGAACTCGTTTGGCGATGTCGACTATCACCAGTCTCGCGTGATGGGGATAGCTTAATTTAATACACAGCCGTCATCCTGGATCTCGCAAGCGCGGGGCCAGTCTTCTCGTTCCTGGCAAAGCGAACCAACCCAGACCCTTTCGGCGAGAGACAGCCGGATGGTTCGTCGCTACGCTCCTGGCGATGACGGAGCAAGCGCACCCAATCAGGTCGACAAAAATGGAAACCACCTTGTTCGACTGCACCAGCAAGGGCGCCCTCGTTAGCTGCTCAAGCCGCGGCATAAGTGGGTTTTGTACTGCAAGAACAGGCGGAAAAAGCGAGGATATGCGAAAAGGTCGTATAGATGCGATCTGGTCCACCGGTCGGACACTGCATTGCGATCTCCGGGACTCGCTTCCACAGCTGCGAAGATTGCGGGATTCGCTTTCGCCACCGTCCTCTCAGCCAGAGCGAATCCCTATTGGCCACCGTTTCGTGATGGTCTTTAGCTTGGTGTAGAATCCCACTCTCTCCGCCACCGATTTTCAGTAGCGAAAAAGTCCTTCAAAATCAGGTGCTTCCCGAGCCGCCGAACTTTTTGCGGTGGAGCACTACGGTGGAGCACCGTGATCCCCTTAAGTATGCCATCCGGGGGGGTAATCCAGCCAGCAGAAATTACCCCCGCTAGTCGAAGCTCGGAATAACGCTGCTCTTCTTATCCCGCCTCGCGATGGGCGTTACAACACCGACTAAGAAACCTAAGACCGGCAATTCAGAGATGTCGGCGGCGCAAAAAACGGATAGGCCGACATAGAGAGATCTGCTGGGGATGTTGTAGACCTTATGATGTGCACGAAGCGGTTGTCCGTAGAGGATTCTTCTTGGTAATGGTCGACTTTTCGGGGGGAAATTCGTTGACCGTTCTCGACGAGCCGAACGAGGAGCTCCGGTTGGCTGGGGTGTACGATCGCCTCAGGCTGAAGCTTCTGGATCTGTCCAAAAAGAACTGAATGCTGAATTACAGCCTCGGTGCGAGATCCAAGCGACATCTTCAGATCGTCGACGAGGTGATGGAGGAGGTCTACAGGAAGCTCGCCGGCGAAGATGCCTCCTTGAGAATCGACCCTCTGGAAGAGCCCGAAGATATTCCGCCGGAGGAGAAGACGGAGGAGTTCATCGCCGCGCTCGAGCATGCGAAAGTCTCGAACCTGGAGTATCTGACGAAGCTTCAGGCTCTGGAAAGCTCCGGGCGCGATGACGAGTTCTCCTTGGGAAAGCTCGAGCGCGAGCTTCGCGATCACATCCGCGACGAATTCGAATTGCCGCCTCGGCCCAAGAAGGCCGAAATCAACCGTGCAGAACACGCCCGCCGGTCGAACATCGATCCGAATCCGGAGCTCGGACGCGTCAAGTCGAAGCCATCGCATAGCGACGCCGCCCTACAGACCTTGAAATTTCCGGACGAACTCGAGCGCGTGCTGGAGAAGATCGCCGCTGATGCACGATTATCGGAACAGGAAATGGAACTTTCGACCCTGTTCCTGTCGTTCGGCTTTTTGGATGGTACGAATCCGACAACTGCGACAAGAAGGCGTTCGCGCTTTGCTTCTGTTGCCCGTCGCACTCGACGTGAAGAAGGCGTACGGCCGAAATTCTTTCCATTTGTCGGCCACCGAATCTTCCGCCGAGTCAAATCTCAGTTTGCAGAAGCTTCTGGAGACGGAGTTCCACCGGAAATTGCCGTCCTTCGAAGGCAGCGATGACGAAGGATTGGCCTCTATCGAAGCATATTTCGACCTGGTCCAGGAGGCCATCAAGGATCTCGGACGATGGCAGATACGCCGATGGCTCGTCCCGGGTCATTTCGCCTTCGGTCGGTTCGCAGTATACGCCGACCTGAATCCTGCGAACTGGCAAGTCGATCCTGCTGCGCATCCCCTCGTCGGATCGATCCTGCAGGGGGCAGAAAAGGGCTTCGAAGGCGACGGCGCTCTCATCCCGAGTGAACCTACCGACTATCTGATCGACGATCCGCATATAGAAGCGGCGGCGCCTTTCCTGATCCACGATGCGGACGCTTCGCAGCACAGCGCCGTCATCGATGCGATGAAGGGCCGCAACCTCGTCATCCAAGGCCCGCCGGGCACCGTTAAATCGCAGACGATAGCGAACATCGTGGCTATACTGAGCGATGCGAAGGTCGGACCCCACATTCCGTCCCATGACGAAGAAAACCCGCCTGCCTTGCTGCACTCGTCGGCAGAATCCTGCAGGAGATCTTTCAGGAAAGCCGCAAAGAGTTGCGGACTTTGACCTGCATTTTTAGATGCTTGCACGATAGCAAGGTCCAAATTCGCGCGAAAATCGGCGAAGCGATGATCGTCAGCCCGGATTTTTGATAGTAGCTCCCAGTCGACACCGCTGGCATCGAGCAGTTGGAACGTAGTGATCGCGCGGGCTACTTCAATGCCCATGCTCTTTCCCTTGTCCGCCGTTTGAGCCAAACCCTTTTCGATACGCTCAAAAACATGAGGCGCGGTAGTGATCGGCCAAGCGCCGGTTGTCGCGACCCAGGCTAAGGCAAGCGCAACTTCATCGGATAGGAACCGGATTCCGAAGTTTATGCTGTCCTCCGGAGCCCCCGGGTTGGCATCTCGAACAAGCTTGGCCCAAAATTCCGTATCTTCGCTAGACACGTTCTTCAGCTCTTCGCGAGCGTGCGCCTGCAAGATAGGGTGCAATCCTCCGAAGCCATGTGGCACGACAGCGAAGGCGCCAGCGCGGACTAGAGGGGCTATCTCAGCCAGTCTCATCAAGCCGGCGCGAAAGCCGGTCCGGGCTTCTTCGAGCGAGAAAGAACCAATCAGCTGTCCAGTCTCTACGGACGGGTGCACCGCAGCGGCAAGTAGATCGGGAACGGCGATTGAACTGAAACAAAGTGCCGCTCGCTTATATGAGGCACTGGACATCAGGAGCGGACCTTCCTCGCCAAACTGGTCCGCGCCAGACGGCAAGTAGAGTGGCTTGTCCGCAATCGCCCTCGCCGCGATACCGTCACTCTCCAGCCAATCGTACCAAGCAGGAGCGAATCTGGCGAGGAAATCGCTCAGTTGGTCGTCTGGAGCTCCAGAAAGTTTTTCAGCTTCATCAACGTCGAAGTGGCAGCCAATTAGGTCCTCGACTGCCTGTAGAGAACCCCAATTTCGCTCCTGCCCCGCCATGCCGTCGTCCTTTCCACTGGGAGATGTATGATGTCAGGATCACTCGTCTACCGCAATCTGCGGCGAACGCGCGAACTGCGTCCAACCGCGATCAAGAAGTCCACGCGCATTCGCGGGGCGGGCCTGCTTCGACAGTGGTCCCGATCCAATCGTCTGCCCGCCTGGCCTCGCGGGCTTCAACGCTGACGTCGAGAAAATTCAGCCCTGCCTTCGGGAGTGGGAGGGAGCCCGGCCTCGATGAGCCATTTCCGGATATGACCTGGGACGTACCCCTTGGATTCCAAGATATGTTGCTCGTCTCGGTCGCGTCGCGCGAAGTACTCCTCGACGGTGAAATTCTTGATCAGGAACCTCCTGAATCCCGCCGCGTTCGATCGCACGTACTTGAACCTGGCCACGAAGCGTCCCTCGTACTCGAGATACATGCCATCCCAGGTGAACTTGGATTTGTCGAATGCCGTCATGTCACTCCCGAAGCGAACTTTCGTGCGTATCTGCGCGCTTAGAGCTTGCCGCGAAAGCGCTCGGCGGCCCATTCGCACCATTGGTGTGGATCGGCAGAGGAACGAAGAAGTGGTCGACGACGCAGGGCGGAAGTCCGTCGCGAAAGGCGATCCTCTCTTCTTGCGTCTCGATGACGCCATTGCAATGGATCGATGCCCATGAAGGAAAATAGCTTGCGCCATTCCTCTAACCGACAGATCAGCCGTATGCGGAGAGATCGCCGTAAAGACCGGCTTTACGTATCCTTGCATGGCCCCGATGACGCAACGCGTCGGCAGGTAATCCCGATTGCTCGCTATTACCCGCTCAACGAGCTACTAGCTGAAATGACCCGCTACGCGGAACAGGAGTTCGGCAAAGTTCATGTGAGTTATCTGCTTCTGCCTGGTGTCAACGACACGCAACAGCATCGGGATCAGCTCAGCGCCGTAATTCGCGGGCGACCACTGTTCAAATCCTTCTGTGGCTCCGATCTATCGCGAGTTCGGCGTGAAATGGGATGAAGGCGTCGTTGCTTGGGACGGTCTGCGGCTCGACGGATGGGCTTCCAGCAAGGGCATCCCAGCGGCCATCGACCGTTTTTCGCGGACTTGACGTATTCCTTCCGCGATATCCTCGACAGTGAAGCAGACGGGTATCCGCTCACTTTTCTGCGGCCGCTTCGTCGTTCTTTGGACCGCTCCGGAACCGCGCGAACCCCTTCAACGTTGCTCCACCATTGGATTGGTAAAGGGAGCAGCCGATGGCCGCAGCGAAGAAGAGGACCGGGCGTGGACGCAAACAGGATCGGGCCCGCGTGGCCAAGGGACAGGCTTACGAAGTGCGATAAGAAGCAAAGAAGACCGGCCGCTCGGCCTCGGCGGTGAAGAAGGCGGTCAAGAAGGTCGGCAACATCTTCCCCGACTATCCGGCTCCGATCGTGCGCAATGGTGCGGATGGACGCGACCAAGAAGCGCGCCGAAAAGCTGCAGGCCAAGGGAAAGATCGTCGACTTCAAGGAATTGAGCCGGATTCCGGGACCACCAACATCCGCAACGTCGGCAGCGCGCACTGGAAGCGTTGGCTGGGTACGGAGCACCGCTGCCTGGTCCCCTTCACCTCGTTCAGCGAGTACGATACCATCGACGGCAAAAGGACGCCGGTCTGGTTCGCTCCGGACGAAAGCCGGCCGCTGCTCGCATTCGCCGGTCTGTGGACGAACTGGACCAGCGTCCAGAAGGCCAAGGAGGGCGAGGTCACAGCCGACATCTACGCGTTCCTGACGACCGAACCGAACGAGGAAGTGAAGCGCGTGCATCCGAAGGCGATGCCGGTGATCCTGACGACGACGGAGGAGTGCGAGGTCTGGATGCGGGCGCCGTGGGAGGAAGCAAAGGCGCTGCAGCGCCCGCTGCCCGACGGTGCGTTGAAGATCGTGGCGACCGGCCAGAAGGAGGATATCGCGCCGCCGTAGCGTCCTGCGCAGGTCGGTCTCCTCGACCAACGTCCGAAATCATCGACCGCAATGAGGATTTGCGCCGAGTGCGCTCGGCGGCATCGGATCCGGCTCTCGTGCGGCGACGTCGAATGCGCGTCGCGAGCTTGCAGGTGGACAGCCGGATCCGCAGCAGAAATTCGGAAGCCGCGCCTCCGCTAGGCAGCCACTGCGTCCGGCGCCTCTTCCTCTTCGCGCTTTCGGTTGATCAGATTGAGCAGGTGAACGGAGGCCCGCGCGTCGCAGAGCGCCCTATGATGATTGTCGAGCTCGATCCCGTAGATTTCACACAAGCTTCCGAGTCCGTAGGACTTGAGGCCCGGAAAGCGGCGGCGCATCCCGGTGCACGTGCACAGCTTCGGGAAGCGGAAACGCCGCTCCAGTCGCTCGAATTCGTAGGCGATGAAGCCGTAGTCGAAGTTCACGTTGTGGGCCACGAAGATTCCGTCGCCCATGAAGTTCATGAAGCTGTCGGCCAACTCGACGAACAGCGGAGCGCCGCGCACCATCTCGTTCGTGATACCGGTCAGTTGAACGATCTTGGCCGGGATGGGGCGCTGCGGATTGACCAGGCTGTGCCACTCGTCCACGACCTGGTGATTGCGGACCTTGACCGCGCCGATCTCGGTGATGCGGTCCCCGCTCGACCAAGCGCCGGTGGTCTCGATGTCCACCACTACGTAGTCCTGCTCGGGATCGAAGCGATAATCGACGCGCCCGATCTCGGCGACGATGCCGGCCGCACCAAGTTGGCGGAGACGGGTCAGCTGATTGCGGCGGATGGCGTCGCCTTCCGTCTTGATCTCCATGAACGAGACGTTGCCGCCGCGCACCACCAAGAGGTCGGGAAAACCATCCCTCATGCCGCGGAAGTCCTCGCACATCGCGCCGACGATCTTCGCGACGCCGGCGGGATCGGCACCATCGAGCAGCGCGCGAAGCGCCTCGACCTGGACGTGGTCCCAGGCGAAGATGCCGTTCGCTCGTCCCCAGCGCTGCGCAACGGTGCGCAGCAGCGACGGTAGCGCCCGTCGCGAGCCGATGGCTTCGAGCTTCTCGTCGATCGACGGCGCGAACAACCGACGGAAGCTGCGGTCCTTCAGGCACTGCGGCAGCCAGTCGAAGCCGCTGGGAAGCTGCGAGCGCTCGAAGAGCTCGTCCCAGAACAGAAGACCGAACAACGAGTGCCAGAGCCCGTTCTCGGCGTGGAAGACCTTGGCGCCCTCGCGCCGCAGGACGCCGGCGACGCCCGCTTCGGGGTTGCCGCGGTGCGTGTCGTCGACAGTGATGACGCGCCCGGCCCGCAGCAGTTCGGTGTGCAGGCCCGTGCGCCGGCCGCCGAACTTGCGCGCGTAGAAATCCGTGGCGAAGAGGTGTTCGCCATCGCTCGCGGGATCGTCGATCATCCGCTGCAGAAGCTCTTCGGCTTCGGCGCGTTCGCCTTGGCCGTAAAGCAGGCGCGCCAGACGCTCGTTGCATTCGGGCGACGAACCTGCGCGATAGAGCTGGCGGGTGAGGTCCTTTTCGCCGGCCTTCTCGAAGAATAGTCCCGTCTGATGCGCCGCCCGGCTGCGGAGCTCGGCGGCGTATTCGCCGCCGCAAGTCGGGCCGGCAAGAACGTCGATCGCGGCCCGGCGATGGACGGACTCGGACTTCGCATCCAACCGATCGAGGATCTGGCTGTAGTGGAACGATGCCAAAGCCTCGTCGCCGTCCGTGAAGCGCGCGCTGAACGCAGTTTCCTGGTTGGTCCGGAGGATCCCGAGGTAGCGCAAAGCAAAGTTCTTGAGGTCCACCTCGGTCTTGCCGAAGTAGAGATAGAGCAGAAACTCGATCGGCCTCGTGCCGTCGAGAGCGATGAATTTGTGGGCGCCGCAATGCTGCGCGGCCACGGAGTAGGGTATCCGCTCGAGATAGTAGTCGATGAATTTCGGCTTCGACCAAGACTTGCGCACGTCTCCGCGCCCGGCCGCTTGCGCGCCGGTCATCAGGACCTCCTTCGGCAAGCAGGCGATGAACGCCGCGTAGTCGGCTTCCCCGAGCGCGCGAGCGTGGCCGGCCGCCATCAGCTCCGCGGCGGCCTGATCGACGTCCTTTATCTCAGGATAGCTGAACAGCGACCGGTCGAAGATCGCGCCACGGCGGTTGACCATCCCGACCAACAGGCACTGGGCATCTTTGGAATGACCTCCGAAGCGTGCGACGAAGGCAAGATGCTCGGCGGCGAGTATCGGACCGTAGGTCTTCTGGACGAACGCCAGCATCTCAACGAAATGGTCGAGGTAATAGTAGACGGGCAATACCGGGAGCTTGGCCACGCGGACCTTCAGGCATCGGGATTCGGTTGTTCTACTTTTGTTCGAAGACATCAACGAAAGTCAATACCCCTTCTCCCACTCCCCGACGGATTGGGAGCCGGGATTTCGCACGAGGAGGCGCAGATGGATGGCGTCAAAATTCTTCGGAGGCCAACGTCTCGTTTGTCTGCTCAAGTGTGGGCACGCGTCGACCGCGCAGGTCGGAACAGGTGGACAACCGGAGCTCTCCCGATTTCGAATCCCTGTCCCGTGTTATCCGCCGGGAACGCGCCGGCGGTCATGAGGATTCGTCCCGGCAGGAGCGATCTCGATGCTGATGACGAAGGAAAGACCGCGGGCGATCCGGACGTTGAGAGGCTGGGCGATGGGCGTCCTGCAGGAAGCCGGCGCCATCAACGAATGCGAGGAGCATGGCTGGGTCAAAGACCGCGCCGATCCGCACGCGCGCGAACGGGCCTTCGTAGTGGCCACGCAGGATCCGCCAACCGGGGTCTCTGCGGACGATGCCGTTGAGGAGATTCGTGACGTCCTGGATTCGATCGGCGACACGTGTCCCGAGTGCCCGCCAGATTCGGCGCTTAGCGTCGGCCCCGCCTTCCAGCCGGACATGTGCGCCCTTGCGCCGCCCCGACATCCTCCGATAGCAACAACGGTCGAACGTAATTTGCGAGTGCGGCACCGCCTCAAGGCCGTGCTGCACGGCGACCGGGGCGGGGGAACGACGTCATCCATTACCAATTCAACAAGCCCGACCGGTTGATCAGCTCCGGACGCATTACGCAGATCAAGAAGGGGGTGTACGGGGCTTCCGTCGAGGAGGCCGTTCCGGAAGAACTCGAGGTCTTCCTGTCGGCCCGACAAGATGCGGAGATCAAGCCGCTCCCTGCGCCGTCTCCGGTCGCTATGCGCATCCTCCGCTCAATGTTCGTCCGCGAAACCGGTACGTGGCGGCTGGCCGGCGGCGAGACCGACCGTACCGAATGCAAGGCGGGCTTCCGGCTGCGACCGGAGGATCGCTTCTCGAAGGCTCTCCGCGCAATCGCAGGGCTGGCCAACAACAAGGGGGGCTACCTACTGTTCGGTGTGGCGGATGCCACCTTCGTAGCGGAGGGACTTGCGGACGACGCCTTCACGAAATCGGGCATCTCGCTCGTCAACAGGATCCTCGCGGGCGCCCTCGATCTCGTCCCGCACGTCACGAAGGGCCTCATCGAGCTCGGCGGAAAGCAGGTGGGCGCGCTGTACGTGGAAAAGCACGATCATGGCCCCGTCATCGCCATCAAGAACGTCGGTCAGGACGTCAAAGAGGGAGGAATCTATTTCCGGTACGTCGGAGAGACCCGCCTGATCAAACCCGGAGAGCTCAGGCAGATCATCGCCGCGCGCGAACAGCGGGCGGTCGCGGAGTTCAGCGCCCGCATGAATCGCGTCGCGGTCGGCAAGGAGGCGACGATTGATCTCGACTCCGGCGAGTTCGCCGGCACCAGCGGCAAATTTCTCATCGACAAGTCCCTGCTCCCGAGCATCCAGTTCGTCCGCGAAGGCGAATTCAACGAAATGAAAGGCGCGCCGGCGTTGAGACTGATCGGCGACGTCGAGCCGATTTCGGAAGTCGAACGGGAGAGAACGAGAATCATCCGCGAAAACGTGACGCCCGACGCGGTGGTCCGCAATTTCCTGCGGAACGAGAAGGTCGCAGAGCCGATGCAGTATATCCTCTTCAAAGCCCACGCCCAGCGCAAGTGGTTTCCGGTGTGGTTCTACATCGACCAGACGCAGTCGACGGCCGAGCAGATCGCCGAGGATCTGCGAAAGCAGGTCGCGACCTACCCGTCGTCGCGGGACGCGCTCGTCGACAGGCTCGCGGGCAAGGACGCGGCTTTCCGACAATCCAGCGGGAAGGCCGAAGCCCTGCGTACCAAACTGGTCCGAGGCGAGATCACCGCGCCGACCGACGTCGACGAGGACGTCGTCTTTGCCGGAGCGGTCCAAGCTCTGCCCGCTACGACGAACACGAAGGATCTGGAGGAGATCCGGAAGATCCTGATCGACTGCCTGGACCGGGCTCAGGAATCGGACCCGCGGAGCAGCAATCGTCGGGGAGCCATCTACCGGGCCGCATGCCGGGTCGATGAGTTGCTCTACATGAAGGAGCAGACCTAGGCCGATTTCCGCCGTGCCCCCGCCGGCGCGCGCTTCGCGACTGCCTCCTTGGCCGGTTTCTTGCCGGGGATCGGCATCAGCATCTCCTTCTGACCCGCGGCGGCCTTCTTCGACTTCTTGGCTGGCTTCTGCGGAGCCTTGCCCTGGGCCGCAGCGCCGCCGACGCGCCGCCGCAGCGCCTCCATTAGGTCCACGACGTTCTCGCCCTTCGGCCGGTCCTCGGAACGATCGGTTTGCCAGCCCGCTTCTGGTTGATGAGTTCGACCAGCGCCGTTTCGTACTGGTCTTCGAACTTGTCCGGCTCGAAGCTGCCCGACTTCTGTTCGACGATGTGCCGGGCGAGATCGAGCATGTCCTTGGTGATCATTGAGGCTTCCATTCGACCATCTGGTCGTTGAGCCCGTCGTGCATGCGACACGGCATTTCGGGATCGAAGGTGTCCATCGGGTTCATGCGGTATGTCCGGGATCGACATCCTTCGGCGTCTTCTTCTCCCGCTGAGGCGCCATCCTCGCGGGGCTTTCTATTCCGGGGACACCGCGCGGGCCCAGCTCTTCGCGCTGGATATCGTCTTCCGAACGCTCGGGCTCCACGCCATTCATCGGCTTGTCGGGCATCATTCCATCCTGGCCTTGTACTTCAGGTCGCGGATTCGTGTTTCAGCCTCCTCCTTCGAGGTCACGATCTCCGATTCATCAGGTGCTCTCGCTATCGCGCTGAGCCTCTTCAGCTCGGCGAGCTGTTCCGCGGTGGGCTTTTCCATTTTCGATTCCTCGACGGCCTGCATTCGTCATCGGGCACGCCCAGCAGCCGATCGATGGTTTGCTCGCAATCTCCGGGGGCCAGGCTCGATATGGCGAGCCAGGACGCCTGAGCCTCCGCCACCGCCCTCGGCACCCGCTCCTCCGGATCCATGACCGGTACTCCACGTACTCGGAGGCAAACGCAGCTATGAACGGTGCGTTCCTTTGCTCAGACCCTTGAACGAGCTGGCGCGAAGCAGGCCTTCGGAGGTGATGTCCCGATATTCGATGTCGGCGTAGAACTTGGGTTCGACCCAGGTGGCCTTTGGCTTTCTGATGGTCTTCGTCAGCTTCTGCTTCGGGCTTACCACGGTATCGAGCGCCTTCCGGATCTGCGCTGACGTGGTCCGGCTCCATCCCGTGCCGACCTTGCCCATGTAGACCAAGTCCTTGCCTTCCTTCTTGCCCAAATAGAGGGCGGCCACGCCGGAGGGGTCCTTGATGAAGCCGACCACAGGGAATTTGCCCTTCTGAACGACCTTGATCTTCTGCCAGGCCTCCACCCGCTCCGACCGATAGGGCGCGTCCACGCGCTTGGAAACGATGCCTTCGTAATTCAACTTGCCGGCGGCCGAGAAGAGCGCCTGCCCATCTCCTTCGTGATGCTCGCTGTAAAGGATGGGCTCATTGAGCTTATGCTCCTCCATCAACTGCTTGAGCAGCCTCTTCCGCTCGATCTGCGGCTCCTTGCGCAGATCTCTGCCGTCCTGCCACAGCAGATCGAAGGCGAAGTAGATCAGCCGGTCCTGGTCGCCTCTGCCTAGATCTGCCTGCAGCTCGGAGAAGTTCGTGCGCTCGTCGTGAATGACCACGACCTCGCCGTCTACGATCGCCTGTCCTTCGATGTCGAAGGCGCCGGCTATCCTCGAAAACTTGCTGATCCAGTTGTGGCCGTTGCGCGTGTAGGCACGGCGATCCTCCCCGTCGATGCGGAGCTGAATACGGTAGCCATCGTATTTGATTTCGTGAATCCACCTAGAGCCCGAAGGTGCCTTCAGCTTTAGGGCCGCAAGCTGGAGAAAGATGAACCCCGGCATCCGAGAGGCTTGCGGCTCTCTGGCCGGCTTCTTGGTACGCTTCGCCACGCTACACAACTCATAAAAAACCCACCGCCGGGTTTGGGCCGACGGCGGGCGGTCTACCTACCTTACTCAACGAGTCCTCCAACTTCGGAGGCTGTGACGTGTTCCGAAGCGCACCAAGGCCATCGCGTTGCCCCGAGAACCGGTCCAAACGCCGCGCACAGGTTCCTATTTGAGCCCGCGGACCTCCCCCCACCGAGTTCGACCGAACCATAGGCTCGAGCCGGCGTTTACCGACATCATGTCAGACGCATTCGACTACTTCCGGGCCTATGCCGTACGAGCTCTCTGCAGGGCCCGGTCTATGCCGCAGGGCAAGATGAAGCATCTGCAGCTCGTGGCCGGGCGAATATACAATCTCCTCAAGAAAGAGGCCGCTTACGGCCCGAACACGCAGCATCTGGAGGACTTCCGCGCAGCGCAGAAACTCGAGAGATCCCTCGATTGTCCGCCGGGCGATGGCCCGGCCGCTCAAAGTCATTTTGCTAAATCGAGATCGTCGAGCGCGGGTCGGGAGGCTCGTTGAGTGGCTTCTCTCGACAGTCCCACGGTAGCGAGCCTCCTGCGAGAATACGCGCAGCGCGGCGGCAATCCCTACCGGGCAAAAGCCTATTCACGGGCCGCGGACAGCCTGGCCGCCCTTGCGATGCCTCTTCATGTGCTCATCGCCGAAGAGCGGCTCACGGAGATCCCCGGCGTCGGCGATGCGATCGCCGACATCATCACCAAGCTGCACAAGACCTCCTTGACGCCACGGGCGACGATCCGCAGCGTGCCGTCCGGCAGTGGCCGCTGCCGTCCAGCGGGCTCAACCCGCTGGCGATCGGAAAGAGCACCGGGGGCCTTTCGAATTTGCCGGTGCGTGTCACGATGACGAGCTGACGTTGAAATCGAGCGAGGCTGTTGTCGCCGCCGAGTCCGTTGTCCTCGCCTTCGATCAGCGCCTTGTACATGCTCTTCATTGTCTTTCGAGCATCGATTGAAAGCTTGTCGAAACTGCAGTCTCGGGTCTCCCGCGTCCAGGTCACGTCCTTCCACCAGGAGATCGGATGCGTAAGCAGCAGCTCCCAACGGTGGCCGGTCATCGGGTCGGGCGGAGGCCAACCCATCCCCGGTTGGTTTGCGAGCTTCAGGAGCCATTGTCGACGACGTCGTCGGGCCAATTCGGGAAGTCCGACTTAATGTCCGGGAGCGAAACCATTCACGGCGCACCTTGTCTAAGGGCCGCGCGGCGGCCAAAGCGATTAGAAATCGTGACGGATGGCAGGCTCTCGCGGCTTCGCTGTCGATCCTGAGGTTGAACAATTCGGGATTCGTTTGCGGTCGAGAACGGTTTGCCGTGCTCGGCAGCGCTCGCTTCGGCGAGCGCTTCAATCCGATCTTTCAGAACTTAAGCGAAGCAACTAGAATTCACGTGCGGTGCAAGGGAGGGGTGTTCGCCGAGGCCGGAAACGCTCTTGAGCCTCCGCTGCCGCCGTACGGACGTCTTCAGCCGAAGCCAATCCAAGTGCTTCCGATTGTCCGCCGGTCGCGAGATTGTAAGCAACCGCAGTACGGCCACCTGCATTGAAAATCGCTCTAAACAGGGCTTGATCGAGGTTCGTATGCAGCGCATAAATTCGTGCAACGACGACCGAATTTGCCGCCCGTTGTGCAAAAATTATATTCGATGGATTGGGAACGCGTTCGCATGTTCTTGGAGGTCGCGCGAGCAGGGCAAATCCTGAAGGCATCGAAGACTCTTAGGTTAGATCATTCCACGGTAGCTCGACAACTTACCGCTCTTGAGCGAAGTTTGAACACTAAGCTGCTTGAACGACATACGTCTGGATGCACTCTAACTGCGGCAGGCGAGTCGTTGATGGTCGCGGCGGAGCGCGCGGAGAGCGAATTTATCAGAATGAGTTCGAGCATCAGCGGCGCGAATCAGGCTATCACAGGTACAGTGCGCGTCGGTGCACCTGACGGCCTTGGCAACTATTTCCTTGCAGAGCGCCTCGGTATGCTTGCTGCGAAACATTCAAGGCTCGTCATCCAACTGGTTCCGCTGCCACGAACATTCTCGCTATCGCGGCGAGAGGCCGACATAGCGATCACGTTGGATCGCCCCAAACAGGGCCGACTGATCCTGGCGAAGCTAACCGATTACACACTAAGTGTGTATGCGGCGGAGAAGTACCTTGCGCGAGAGGGCCCGATCACAAACCAGCACGAACTGGACGGCCGATTGTTCGTAACGCATGTTGAGGACATGGCCTACAGCCCCGCCTTAGACTATGCTTCTGTACTCGGTCGCCTTAAGTCACGTAAATACGAATGCGGCAGCGTGGTCGCGCAAATGGAGGCAATTCGCGCCGGGTATGGAGTCGGAATCCTTCACGACTATGCAGCGCAACGGTATCCGGAGTTGAAGCGCGTGCTGCCGGCAGTTCGATTCGTGCGCAATTATTGGATCACCTCTCACCCTGATACGCATGAGACACGCCGAGTTCAAGAGGTGCATCGATTTATCTCTAGATCCGTGAAGGCCGAGAGGGCCTCATTCGTATCGGAGTAAGATGGACAGACGCACAGACGGATGCATCGAATAGGCTAGACTTCATATTGCAGTCGAGAAGGGAGCGCAAACGTCGCTGACGAGTGCCTAGCGAGAAAGCCTGTCCAGCGCATGCGGAAAATGGTGCCAGGAATTCCGGTGCATCGGCTCCTGAAGATGGGCCCAGATCATAAGTACATCGTCATGAGCAAGGCTCTCGCACGACAATCTAGCCTATAACCGAGCTGGTCCAACAGGCGCGCTTGGAGAGAGACGTCTCAATTATTTCTTTTTGAAGAGTCGGATTGTCACCGCTGAGGACAAACACCAGCACAGTCTCAGGGTACGCGGCCAACGGATTGGCGGGGCTTAGCTGAACGTCACCGGCCGCGACTTGAACAAGGTACCTGTTGTTTGCTTCCTCGGACGTGACTATGACACCCTTGATTCGCTCTGTTATTTTTGCCAGCTGGCTCAAAGATTCGCGCATTCCCAACTGGTCGACCAAATCCTTCGTGCGCAGAACCATGGTGCTGAACGCGGTTCCGGAGAGCTCAGCGTCGCTCGCGGCAGGAAGAACTTTTGAGGGAAGGCGCGTCAGAATCGGTATGCCATCCCGCAAGTAGATTGCACTCGCATCGACTTGACTATGACGGGTGCGTACAACGACTGCCTCTTGGTTGAGTTCGCGTAAGATCGCTTCGACCTTGGACACCCGACTTGCGTGTACAAGATCTATTTTGTTAAGGATCAGCCGGTCGGCCGCTTCGATTTGCCGCTGGACCAGTTTGCCAACGAACCTGTCGTTCAAACGATCGACGAAACTTGAAGCGTCGATCACTGTAATCATGGCGCTGAGGCTCAACTCTCGCAGGCCTCGGCTGTAATATGAAATGCGGCGAGGGTCGCCAACTCCGCTGGCTTCGACCAGAATGCGCTTTAGTCGCGGACGAAATGCAGTCATCCAATCGAAGGCTTCTCCGAGTCGATCGGTGACGGAGCAGCAGACGCAACCATCTTGAATGCCGAGCGTCAGCCCAGCCTCGCTAATCACGTGTTGAGCATCGATGTTGATAGGCGCGAGGTCGTTTACGATAACGCCTGTCTCTTTGGAGCCCCACGCTTGTAAGAGGTGATTGACAAGGCTTGATTTGCCGGAGCCGAGATACCCGCCAATTATGATGACGTCCACACTCATTGACGCGCTCTAAAAGCTGTTCGGAAAGTACTTTCCTTCAAAAACGGTGCCGAGAACCTTGATTTCGCGGATGCGCTCCGGCGGCACTTCGAACGGATCACTATCCAGCACAGCGAAGTCCGCTTTTTTGCCCGAGCGGATACTACCGACTTCGCTATCCATTCCGAGTATATAGGCGGCGTCGATAGTGATGGCTTTCATCGCCTGCTCGACTGAAATGCGCTCGAGTTCTCCCATGACCTTACCCGTTTCAGACAGGCGGTTTACTGCAACCCAGGCGTTCACCAGTGGTGCTGCGGGCGCCATGCTGAAGTCTGAGTGCAAGGAGAAGCGAATATTGTTACGCGTCAAAGTGCCTAGCCGGGACATCTGCGATGCCCTCTCATAACCGAGTATGCGCTTATAAAAGCGGTCGCTGAGCTCATGAACGTAGTAGACGTTGACCGAAGCATTGGCGCCCAGCTCGGCCGCACGCTGAATTTGTTCCGGTGTGCTAACTCCCAGATGCTCGATGACGAGCTTGCGTCCAAATCGCGGCCGGCGAGCTTGGAGATGCTCGAGCGTGTCGAGGACGAGTTCTAGACCCAAGTCGGCGGAGGTATGAATATGAATGACGTTTCCGGCATCCCAATAGGCTTCGGCAGCCTGGCGTAGGATCTCGGGCGATGTGATCCAGTGGCCATCCTGGCCCTCGATCCGACCCGGCCAGTTAAGTTGCATCAGGTTGGAGAAGAATCCACCGTCAGCAAACAACTTGACCGATTTGCCGAAGTGTGCGCGCTCGGTTTTCGTTGCGCGCAGAGCTTCGAGATGAGCCATACGCGCAGGGATGTCGACGGAGTCCGCTCCGAAGGGAACTCCAACGGGAGTCATTTGCACTCTGAACGGCGTGTTTTCATCGAAGGCTTCCTGGCAAAGCTGCCATTCCAGCTCTTCGCCGCCGATTTTGCCAAAGGCCATGTCACCGATCGTGGTGTTGCCGCCCGCACGTATGACGTCTTTGAAGGAACGATATCCAGCCTTGATACGTTCGGGTTCGAGGAGATAGCTCCGTAAACGCGCCAGCACCATGGCCATGCCGCTCTCGTAGAACAGCTGTCGTTCGGCATCGACTTGGGGATGCCTTTCGGCATCCTCCCGCGTTATTCCGGCCCATGCCATCGCGGCGTCGTTGAGGTAAAGCGAGTGAAAGCCGCGGTGCCACACGACAATCGGCCGTCTATTGGAGATGCGTGACAGAAGTCCTCCGCTTACCGGGCCGTGCCACAACTCGTGATAGCCCCAACTTACGAGCGGTTCGCCCTCGGAGAGCTGGCTTTCGATCTCGGTCAGACGGTTGAGAAATTCGTTTTGTCCACGAACGGAGACGAGCGATCTCCCAGGCAATTTCCAATCCACGCCAGTGATCCAGTGCATGGGAAGGAGTATAGAAGCCAGAGCAGGATGCACATGTGGGTCTATGAAGCCGGGCATCAGGACGGCATCTCGAAACCTGTCGTCGATCTCAGGTGTTTGGCCTGGGAACCACGGCCGGATTGACTCTTCCGTACCAACTTCGAGGATGCGAGACCCTCGAACGACCACGGTGTCGGCGACCGGCAATGACGGGTTCATCGTCCGGATGGTCTTCGCCCTGTAGATGGTCGTCTTTTCCACCTTGGAATCCTTCCGAAGATCTGTTGGGAATGGCCAAGCCCGTGCCATGACAACGCCGAGTTAGAGCCGGTTCACTATGCGCGGTCACAAATGCGATCGCCAGCCAACGGCTGCTCAAGGTTCATTCTGCTCGTGATGGTAACGTGCACCCGGCACCACCATTCACGACGCATCGTTGCCGCTACTGCTTCGGTTAGCTGCTCGCTGTGAAGAAGGGTTGATGGCCGGCAGCTAGGAATGGTCGTCTGTGCTATGCAGCCTGTCGCCCACTCGGCGCTTCTTCGGCCGAGCACTCCCAAATTCTTTCTCCCTCGACGTACGTGCCGAGGACCTTGAGATCAAGCACGTGCTCTGGATCGACGGCGCGCGGGTTCTTGTCGAGGACTACAAAATCCGCATATTTGCCAACCTCAATGCTTCCGATCTCGTTGTGCTTTCTAAGATGGAAGGCCGCGTCAATTGTTATGGACCGCAAGGCCGAATCCATATCCATGATCTGATCTGGGCCAATAACGTTTCCTGCGCGGCTTCGGCGAGTGGTGGCAAGATGTAGACAAAGGAGCGCGTGCGGCCAGGTCATCGGTGGGTCGCAGTGGAGCGAACTCCGCATCCCCTTTCGGACGGCGCTCCCCGCTGGCACAAACTTTGCGGCCGCTTCCGGTCCAAGGAGCGCGTCGCGGAGTGCTTCGCCCCAGTAATAAAGGTAAGGTAAGAAGAAGCTACACACCACTCCGAGCGTGTTGCAGCGGTCAATTTGGTCTTCGCGCAACGTTCCGCAATGCTCGAGCCGGAACGGTCGCTTTGCTTCGGGAAACTCATTGAGTGCCGCCTCATATGCATCCAGAACCGCGTCGATAGTCCGATCGCCATGCGTATGAACGGACATTTGATGCCCGCGGGCGGCGTAAGCTCGTATGATACGGTTCAACTCTTCGGGCTTGTAGTTCATGTGACCGACGCTGTCGCGCGGTAGACCCATGCTCGTAAGGGTGATTTCGTTATTGAGGTATGGCTTTGTCAGCCACACGTTGCCCATAAGGACGGACCCATCACCCCACACCTTGATGCCGGCCATTGCAAACCGATCGTTTCCTCCCTCAAAGGAAATTGTCTCGATTCCTTCGGGAACTGCTCTCTGATAGCAAAAGACCCGAATGGGCATTTGCTCTCTTTCCAAAGTCTTCTTGTAGAAGAGGCTGGTCATGGGCGTCACGCCCATTTCGGAGCTGGTCGTATATCCAGACTTTGAGAACTTCCACAGCCAATCCCGTAAGGAGTCGACGCCCCGCTGCTCGCCGCAGAGAGCATAGAAACTCTCGATGACGTATTCGCGCGAGCGCTCCTCAAATTTCCAAGGTTCACCATTCTCATCGCAACGAACATTCCCGCCAGGAACAACGGGGGTTTCGCGTGTGATTTTAAGTGCCTTAAGGGCCGCCGAATTGAGGTAAATTCCGTGCATGTTTGACACCTGCACCGCGATCGGAATGTTCGGTGAGAGTTCGTCCAGGTCGGCCTTGCTAGGCTCTTTGGCGCCGACGTGGAGCTGGGGGTCAAGCCCCAGGAACCAGAGGAACTCACCATCTTTTGCTTTGCTAACTCTTCTTCTTATCTTAGCGAGAGCCGCCTCGTACGTGGGCGTGTGCACCGATCGAATATCGACCACGGGGTCGCCCCAACACAAAGCGCTAAGCAGGGGATGACCGTGTGCTTCGACGAAGCCGGGTAACATCGTGCGCCCATCGATATCGACTAGAGTTGTTTGCGAGCCACGGTGACGGCTTACGGCCTCCCAAGATCCAACGGCGAGTATTTTTCCCTTGGATATTGCCACGGCTTCAACCTGCATCTGGTCGCGATCCATCGTGACTATCGGACCGCCGTGAAAAATTGTGTCTGCGCCCATCTGTGCTCCTCCTGCCGGCTTTCCGGCGTCAAGCGCCGTTGGTCTGCCCTTCAAACATTTCCGTGAGTGTGTCGGTTGGTAGTTCGCCGCGCACGCCTATGAACACCAGCTCGCTTCTGCGATCGCCTGAAAAGGAAGGGCGGAGATCGATCGTCGAGCGCTTGCCGATTAGCTGGAAAATGCCGCTCTGATCGGCCAAATCCGAGAACCGAACGATACCTTTCGCGCGCAAGATTGACGCAGGAAGAGCCTTTACGATGTCAGCGAAGTTGGCTTGATTCCCGACATTGCCTGACCAGGACCAACTCTCAAACGTGCCGGAATGATTACGAATCCTTGAGGTGCCGGTGCAGGCGGTACAGCCTTCGTGACGGCAAGGGCTTTCAGCGCGGTCGCATCGAAAGGATGCCTTCCGATTAAGCCGGAGGGCCTCTGCGTCGCCGTCACCGAGCAGCATAAATGCCGGAAGGATGGCATTCTGCGTCTTTATGATTCTCATCGTCGGCAACGCACCGCGGAGTATCGTGATCACTTTGTCGGCGAACCGCGGCGCTATCAAATCGGTCTTGTTGAGTAATACATAATCCGCGACCGCAGCCTGATCGATAGCAAGCTCAGTATGTTCGAAGCTTAGGCTCGGGAAGTTTTCGGCATCAACAACGCAAATGGTGCGATCAATCCTCAGCCGGCGAGAAACCGCGGGTTGCATAAATGCATCCGCAATGGCCATCGGGTTCGATACGCCACTTGTCTCGAGCAAAACTCCGTCGAACCTCTGCTCCGAAGACGCGATAGACAGAATTGAGCTCAAGAGGTCATCTTTGATGCTGCAGCACACACATCCATTGGTAAGAGAAATGATGGTGTCGTCCTGCGATGCGATAAGCTTCACATCGATGCTGAGCGCGGCAAAATCATTGACGAGGACAGCCAGCTTCAGCCGAGTGTGCTGTAGGATGTTGTTCAGAAGCGTCGTCTTTCCGGCACCCAGAAAGCCGGACACAATCGTAACCGGTAATCGTTGCTCCCGGGCGAAATGCAGCATCGTCGGCGAATCCTCGGTGATTACAGCAACGGTCAGGCGCGTCCGTCGCCTGCCACACCGCCCCAGGTACGAAGTGCGTTTTCGAGCCTTTGAAAATCGAAACGACGAAGCAGTTATTCCGATAAATCAACGGAAAAATTCTGTCAACATGAAATTTTACGCAAGAATTTCACGTGTGTGCTTGGCTGTTTCGGTCCGCACGGGACTTGCGTTTGCGAGACGTGGGAATGGCGTTCGGGTGTACTTCGCCAGCAGCGCAGCCGGCTGAGGACCTATCAATGCACGCAGGCGGAATGCGCCCAGACAAATTGGCAGGCATCCTTTTTAGGACGGAGTGTCCATTTCGTTTCGTGGCGCCGATCATTGCCAATGGCGAGGACTGTCGTCGGTTATAGAAAAGGTTCTCGCGGAGGCAGGTTTGCCGCCCCGGCGAGGGAGATGCTTCGCTAACAGGCACCGCTTCATTAGGGCAGATCGCCAGCCCGTTTAAGCGGGTCCATTTCTCTTACGAAGCAGCGCGACCTGGTGTAGCTTCTATCGTATGCCCCGGTCGCTCCGGAGCGAATGCAGCGGTCGCGATCATCAATTCAAGGAAGCTGCGCGACTAGGTGACGACGACCCGACCCTACGCCGTTTTCTTGCCCGGTTGTTTGCAACGGCGGCAGAGGCGGCAACGATTGGTCTCTATGCTCCTTCGAGATGATATCTGTATGGGGTCATCTGATTGCAGCTCGAGCCATTCTCGGATCTCCGCTTATCGACAGCGTGTCTAATAGTGCGGCGGGGTAATGACCCAAACCACTTTAGCTGGCACCGTTCCGGGATTTGCGCAGCGATGTTGCAAGGTGCTGCTAAAGGAGAAGCTGTCTCCTTCTTCAAGCTGAAACAGCTTGCCGTCGACCCACAGGTTCAGTTGCCCAGCAATCACAATCCCCGCCTCGTTGCCGTCGTGGCTGTATTCTTCGCTGTCGGCCCCCGGTTCAATCGTACTCAAGAGCAGCTCTAGAGGGCCAGCGAGGTTAGGCGAGAGAAGCTCCTCGGCGATCCCGAGGCCGGTGAATGTCAATCGGCGGCGGTGCGCTTTACGAACGACGATGTCTCGTTCGCCCGGCGCCGCCTGCATGTTCCCGTTGAAGAACCAATTCATATGTACGCCAAGAGCGTCGCTCAGCTTCTTCAGAACACCGATGGGCAGCTTCGATTGATTTCGTTCGACTTGGCTCAAATAGCCGACCGAAATGCCGGCGGCCTGAGCAAGCTGGGTCAGCGTCAGCTTCTTGATCTTCCGAAGTTCGCGGATCTGGCTACCGACGGCAGCCTCCAAATCCATTCCGCTTTTTGTTTCAGAGGCCGCCCATTCCTCAGCTGTGCGTATCGGTCTAATCGCCATGGGCTCTCTCGTCCTTCAATGCGGGCGGCGTGCCGCGACCAGCCGCCTGTAGCCACAAGCCACCATTCAAACCGCCAGATTGGGCTCAATCCATTTGGAGCGCCTGCAACATGAGCTCCCGACTACCCGATTCCTTATAGAAGCCACAACATCGAAAAAAAACTCCAGATGTGAAAAATCTATTCACCTCTGTGAAAAAATATGCAATATTTTCACGAAAGATCGTTAGGAGCTTTAGGTGTGACGGATCTCCCGAAGTCGGCCCAAGTCGTCATTGTTGGCGGCGGTATCATGGGCTGCAGTCTTGCCTACCATCTTACTCTTCGTGGGTGGACGGATGTCGTTTTACTCGAACGTAAGCAGCTTACGTCGGGAACGACGTGGCACGCCGCCGGGCTGGTAGGCCAACTCGGAGCAACCCACAACCTGACGCGGTTGGCCCAATACACGACCGAACTCTATGATCAGCTCGAGAGAGAAACAGGTCAAAACACCGGCTACCGTCAGATCGGATCGTTGGCGATTGCAAGTCATCAGGAGCGATTTGAGGAGTTGAAGCGCGGGGCCTCAATGGCTCGTTGTTTTGGGCTGGAAGTAAATATCTTGACTGCTAAGGAGGCGGCCGATCTTTGGCCGTTGATGGTGACCGAAGATGTTGTGGGTGCGGTCCATCTTCCGAAGGATGGTCAGACCAATCCAGTGGACACGACGCATGCGCTCGCAAAGGGTGCCAAGAGTCGTGGGGCGAAGATATTTGAGGGCACGGCTGTAACCGAGATCATGACCGAACGCGGTCGTGCTGTCGGTGTTCGCACCAAGGACAGCGAAATCGCTGCCGAATTTGTGGTCAATTGTGCGGGCATGTGGGCGCGGGACCTCGGTGCAGCCGCGGGGGCGATCGTCCCACTTCACGCAGCCGAACACTTCTATATCGTCACTGAGCCGGTGCCTGACATAAAAAAGCACCTTCCCGTGCTGCGGGACGCGGACGCCTGCACGTATTTCAAGGAAGATGCCGGCAAGCTGCTGGTCGGCTGGTTCGAACCGGTTGCAAAGCCCTGGGGGATGGAAGGCATTCCCGAGAGTTTCGAGTTCGATACGTTGCCGGATGATTTCGATCACATCGAGCCGCTGCTTGAGGGAGCGATCCGTCGCGTTCCCATACTGGCAAAGACGGGAATCCAGTTGTTCTTCAACGGACCGGAGAGTTTCACCCCGGACGATCGCTATATGCTGGGCGAGACGCCAGAGGTGCGAAATCTCTTTGTGGCGGCAGGCTTCAATTCCATCGGTATTCGTTCGGCCGGCGGAGCAGGCAGAGTTCTCGCCGACTGGATTGTCGATGGTCATCCGCCGATGGACCTGTGGGACGTCGACATACGGCGCGTCATGCCTTTTCAATCCAATCGTCTTTATCTACGGGATCGAACGGTCGAGTCGCTTGGCTTGCTGTACGCGATGCACTGGCCGTTCCGGCAGGCGGAGAGGGCGAGAGGAGTCCGGCGTTCGTCGCTACATGACCGCTTGCTCTCGCGGGGGGCTTGCTTCGGTGAGGTCGCGGGCTTCGAACGGCCCAATTGGTATGCGCCAAAGGGGCGCGAGCCCAAATATGAATATAGCTTCGGGCGGCAAAACTGGTTCGACTATTCCGCGGCGGAGCATCGCGCGGTTCGCGAGAACGTCGGACTGTTCGACCAATCCTCTTTCGCCAAATTCGTTTTCGACGGCGATGATGCCGAGCACATTCTCAATCAAATTTGCGCAAACAACGTCTCAGTTCCGATCGGCCGCATCGTCTATACTCAGTGGCTGAACGAGCGGGGGGGCATTGAAGCAGATGTGACGATCACCCGTGAAGGCGAAAAGCGCTTCCTCATCGTTACTGCGGTCGCCACCCAAGTCAGGGATTTCGCCTGGTTGAAGCGCAATATTCCAGAAGGTGCCCGGGCGCTGGCCGTCGACGTCAGTTCGGCCTACGCCGTCCTGGGCGTTATGGGTCCGAAGTCTAGAAGTTTGCTGAGCAAGCTGACGGATGCCGATCTGTCGAACGGAGCGTTTCCATTTGCCAGCTCGAAGATCATCGATCTTGGTTATGCCAAGGTGAGGGCGAGCCGTATCACCTATGTCGGCGAACTGGGATGGGAATTGTATGTGCCGACTGAGTTCGTCCAGGGTGTATTCGACGTTCTTGTCGAAGAGGGGGCTTCATTCGACATGCGTCTCGCCGGCTACCATGCGATGAACTCGTTGCGGATGGAGAAAGGATATCGGCACTGGGGCCACGACATCACCGACGAAGTTACCCCGCTGGAGGCCGGGCTCGGCTTTGCAGTTGCTTGGTCGAAGCCGCAAGGATTCATTGGGCGCGATGCGTTGCTGCGTCAAAAGGAGGTGGGCCTCAAACGCAAGATGATCCACATGGCAGTCGAGGATCCCGCACTAATGCTCTACCACAATGAACCGATTTGGCATGACGGTCGGCTCGTTGGGCGCATCACGTCCGGCATGTACGGTCACAGCATTGGAGCTTCTCTTGGTCTGGGATACGTCGAGAATCCCGACGGCGGAGGAGTTGATGCGGCCTTCTTGCAGAGCGGAAGATTGGAGATTGAGGTTTCCGGCGTGCGTGTGCCCGCACGTGCGTCGTTGCGCGCGTTCTATGATCCGGCGAACAATCGGGTGAAGGACGTCGAAGGTGCCGTTACCGTGTCCGCGGCGGCTTCCTGATCGGTGCGTGTCATGTCTGAAATCAACACGGCACCCATCAAAATCCCCGATGCAGGGAGTTCGTCTGTCTTCCTCTCGTCAAAAGAACGAGCAGATCGTCCCGATTTCGTCCTGACATTTTCCTGCCCGGACCGGACCGGCATTGTCCACGCCGTCTCCGGTTTCCTCGCGACCCATGGATGCAACATCAGAGACAGCGCTCAGTTCTCCGATCGCAGCGTCGGCAAACTTTTCATGCGCATCTCTTTCGACGCGCTCGCTGAGACCGGAACCTCACGCTTACAGTCGGAGTTTGCCGAGGTCGGAAAGTTGTTTGACATGACGTGGCAATTGCATGATTTCGGGTTGAAGCCACGGCTCATGATTATGGTCTCGCGGGCGGGGCACTGCTTGAACGATCTTCTGTTTAAGTATTCCACCCGAATGCTCGATGTCGAGATTCCGTTGATCGTTTCGAACCATAAGGATTTTTTCCGCCTTGCTGCGTCCTACGACATTCCTTTCCATCACCTGCCGATCACCGCCGATACAAAGCTGGCGCAAGAGGCAAAACTGATGGATCTGGTCGAGCGGGAACGCATCGACTTGATCGTTTTGGCTCGATACATGCAGGTCTTGTCGGATGGGGTCTGCCAGAAGATGTCTGGGCGGGTCATCAATATCCATCATTCGTTCCTGCCGAGTTTCAAGGGAGCGCGGCCGTATCATCAGGCCCAGGCAAGAGGCGTGAAGTTGATCGGTGCGACGGCGCACTACGTCACGGCGGACCTAGATGAGGGGCCTATCATCGAGCAAGACGTCCTGCGCGTTGATCACTCCCTCACGCCGGAGCAACTCTCGGCAGTCGGACGTGACGTCGAGGCCGCGGTATTGACGCGAGCCGTAAAGTTCCACGCGGAGAACCGGGTCTTGTTGAACGGCGATCGCACAGTGGTATTTGGATGAGCATTTTGATGCGGTCAAACACGAAATGAGCGCAGTGGTGATCGACGGTACTGCCGCGGCCAGGCAGCTTCACGCCGTGTTGCGTGGTGCCGTTCTAGATCTCGTGGAGCGTGGGGTGACGCCTGGCCTTGCGGTCGTGCTTGTGGGCGATGATCCCGCGAGTTCGGTTTACGTTCGCAACAAGGTGCGAAAATCGGTCGAAGCGGAATTGCGCTCGTTTCATCACAGATTACCCGCCTCAACCAGCGAAAGTGATATTCTGGCGCTGATCACACGCCTGAACGGCGCCGAAGACGTTGACGGCATTCTCGTTCAACTGCCGCTACCCTCTCACATTGACGCCCAGAAGGTGACTGCCGCCATTGATCCAGAGAAGGACGTTGACGGTTTTCATCCCACTAATGTGGGCAACCTGTCGCTCAGCGCCTCCGCTTTGATCCCCTGCACGCCACTCGGCTGTATGCTCTTGATCAAGAGCGTCCGTAAGGATCTTACAGGACTTTCTGCGGTCATCGTTGGTCGTTCAAACATAGTCGGAAAGCCGCTGGCACAACTCCTGTTACGAGAAAACTGCACGGTTACTATAGCCCACTCCAAGACCGAGGATCTGCCATCGGTCTGTCGTGGCGCAGACATCCTGGTTGTGGCGGCCGGACGGGCGAGATTCGTTCGTGGCGATTGGATCAAGCCTGGTGCAATCGTTATCGACGTTGGCATCAATCGCATAGGAGGCGATGGCAATGAGCAATTGGTTGGCGATGTGGATTTCGAGGGCGCGCGCACTGTTGCCGGCGCACTGACACCCGTCCCGGGCGGTGTGGGCCCGATGACCATTGCGTGCCTGCTCAGAAATACGATCGAGGCTGCCTGTCGCCGCCGGGGTGTTTCTTCGCCGCTTGACCATAGCGCACTAGGCGCCGGAGCCCCTCCGCCACTCCTGCGTTGATTGAACTGCGCGTAAGGCAGAAGCATTCGACCTAAGCAATGGTGATGGCGAGCCCAATTGAGCAAGATCTCTGTCAGGGAAGGATCTCGATGGATCGCATCCGATCTTCATTTAAAGCTAGGGTGACGCGGTTGCCTGAGATGCGCGTGCTGCGTTCGGCGGCTTGCCCGGCGCCGCGGCTCGAGGTCTACGACGAGCATGGCATGCAGGGCTTTAGCTAGTCTCAAGCACGTAAGGAAGACAACGCGATGAAAGTCACCGGTGATCCGCCTGAGCCGGATCGCGCGGACCCGAGCGAAGATGCATTGGCAGCTGATCTGCCGGGTTCCTACTGGTAAACTTGCTGCCCGCTGCCGGCTACACGCGCAACGGGGACGATACCGCTGTTAACATATACCGCCGCCGGCGACCGCCTGGTGCAGTTGAGAAGGGACCCGAGGATTTGACGTTAAGTCTGTCAGGGTCACGTGTCGGATGCGCGAGAGGCAAACTCGTCGGTCTTTGAGGAACATCGTGAAGCTCGCCAAACCCTTAAGGAGTAGTTGATGGCTTGGCTTGGTCATGGCCGCGGGGCAGCTTCGCGAGCCAGTCGAGCATAATTGACCTGCTGAGCCGCGACCGGTTGGCGGTTCAGCGTCTGTCGTTCTTCGGCGCGCCCACTCAGTTGCGGACTTGGCCACAGACGCCCCAAAGCAATCCCCGCATAGAGGCTAACCGGCCAACGAGAACACTCGGCGTCTTCACCCAGCGGGTCGTCATCAAAATGTCCTTGTCCCCAAAAGGGGGACTCCGAAAGATGGTTTTCGGAACGGTTGACAAGGGCCGTAGGAGATGAACTTGCCGCGATCCGAACGCTCCGCGTAGAGCATCGCAGCTGGCCGAAAGACCCCATGCGGGCGCAACATCTGTAGAAGTTTCGACTTAATCTGACGGCGAGGTTTGAACTGGCAGGGAATGGAGCTGCGGGCGAGCAGGAGCGCTCACCCAAAGGGCGCTCCCGCGCAGCCCGCAGCGTCTCACAGGAGACGTTCCCATGACCCAGGAACAGAAGGTCATTCGCGCGAAAGTCGGAATGCTGGAATCGGCCAAGCAGCTTGGCAACGTTAGCCAAGCTTGCCGGATGATGGGCTATAGCCGCGACAGCTTCTACCGGTTCAAGGAACTTTACGACAAGGGCGGCGAGCTGGCGCTGATTGAGATCAGCCGCAAGAAACCGATCCTGAAGAACCGTATCGCGCCGCAGGTCGAGGCGGCCGTCGTTGAGCTGGCGATCGACCAGCCGGCCTGGGGCCAGGTGCGGGTCAGCAATGAGCTCAGGAGCCGCGGCCTGTCGATCTCCCCGTTCGGCGTGCGGACGGTGTGGCTGCGTCACGACCTCGCCAACGTCAAGAAGCGGCTGACGGCGCTGGAGGCCAGGATGGCCCAGGACGGCCTGGTGCTGACCGAGGCCCAGCTCGTTGCGTTGGAAAAGGCCAAGTCCGAGAAGGAGGCGCACGGCGAGTTCGAGAGCGAGTGCCCCGGCTATTGTAGTGCGCAGGCACCTTCTATGTCGGCAACATGAAGGGGGTCGGGCGGATCGATCAGCAGACCTTCATTGACACCTACAGCAAGGTGGCGTTAGCCAAGCTGTATGATCGCAAGACGCCGATCACGGCGGCCGAGCTGTTGAATGACCGCGTGGTACCGTTCTTCGATGCGCGGGGCATCGCGCTGAACCGGATCCTGACCGACCGCGGCACCGAGTATTACGGCAATCCGGAGCATCACGAATACGAGCTCTACCCCGCCGTCGAGGACATCGATCACACCCGCACCAAGACGAAAAGCCCACAGACCAACGGCATTGTCGAGCGCTTCCACCGCACCGTGCTCGAGGAGTTCTATCGCGTCGCGTTCCGCAAGAAGATCTATCCGAGCATTACTGCGTTGCAGAGCGATCTCGATGAGTGGATCACCGCCTATAATGAGTTACGCCCGCATCAGGGGCGCTGGTGCTACGGCAAGACGCCGAATGCAAACCTTGCTTGACGCAAGTGCTCTGTCGAGAGCGAAATTGTTGCCGGTCGGACATGAAATCTTTGTCGGACACCTGCCGCGACAAAGCACCCACTGTCAGATCAAGTCCCTTCTTTTACACAACATCGGTTCTTGCAAGGCTGACTTTTGCCGCCGCTTTTCTATCCCTCAAATTCTTCTTCCTGACTGCTCCCAATAAGGATCCCGCAGCTGCCTCTTGAAGATCTTGCCTGAGTCTTCGCGCGGCAGGCGGGTCCGGATCTCGATCTCCCTGGGAACCTTGTAGTCGGCCAAGACCGTCTTCAGCTTCTCGCGTATGTCCAGGACATTAAGCATAGTCCCGGGTTGCGGTTCGACCACTGCCATGAGTGCCTCGCCAAATTCCGCATCGGGAATGCCAAACACTGCGCAGTCATGCACGCCCTGCACCATGTGTAGAGCTGCTTCGATCTCGGCGGGGTAAATGTTGACCCCACCGGAAATCACTACATTGTGCAGCCGGTCACATAGGAACAGATAGCCATGCGCGTCGACAAAGCCGAGATCGCCGGAGGCGATAAAGCCTTCCTGATCCATCTCGACCAGCTTCTCGGGTCTGTTGTGATATGTGAATCGCGGGAAAGACGTGTTGCAGGAATAAATCTCTCCAACCTCCCCAGCTGGCAGTACTTGTCCGTGCACACCGACTACGCGCAGCTCGACATGGCGCAAAGGAGTGCCGACCGTTCCAGGCTTTTGCAGCCAATCCAGCGAGGTCGCAAACGTCACAGCCCCTGCTTCTGTCGAGCCGTAGAACTCATGTATGATGGGCCCCCACCATTCAATCATCCCACGCTTCACCTCCGACGGGCAGGGCGCCGCCCCATGGACGACGTGGCGCAGCGACGAAAGGTCATATTTCATTCGTACACTTTCAGGCAGCTGCATAAGGCGTACAAACATGGTTGGCACCATGAGAATAGTGTCAATCTTCTCTGCTTCTATCAGGCGTAACAACTCCTCAGGTTCGAAACGAGGCATCAGCACCAGCGCGCCGCCCCGGCGGCTGAACCAGATTCCAAAGAAGTTCGGTGCGGAGTGGTAAAGCGGTCCTGGGACGAGCGCGCGAGCGCCCGGCCCATAAAGGATCGCGCGTATATCCTCCAATCCCGCGGCCTGCTCGCCGGTTGGTGGGACGCGACGTACCCCTTTGGGATGCCCCGTGGTGCCCGACGTATAGATCATTGTCGTCGGCTGGGCTGCAGGCAAAGCCGCGCACGACGGCTGATCCGCAATCCACCTTTCGAAATCGCGTGCGAACCCCGGCATCGCGAGAAGCGCGGGATGGATATTGTAAGCAGCTATCAATTCCGGCGGCGTCGCTATACTCAGAACCAACTTGTTTGAGGCGTCACGTTCCAGTTGATGCAAAAGGTCTGCATGGCCTATCAGCACCTGCGCGCCGGAGTCGGCCACAATGTACTCTATCTCTTGACGCTTGAAATGCCAGTTAACCGGTACAGCATAAGCTCCGAGCTGCATAACTCCATGCGTGACCTCCACAAATGCGATCTCATTCCGCATCAGAATGCACACGCTATCGCCTTCGCGAATGCCGAGCCGAGCAAGCCCTCCCGCGATCCGCATCGCGCGATCCGCGACATCGGAATGACTGCGCCGTCTCTCACCCGAGATGATGCCATGAAAAAGTGGGGAAGTCCCGATCATCCTATCTCTCCTCTTTAATAAGATGGGTGCCATCGAACCGCTCCGCAGGACCAAGAGGTGTGTCAGTTGCTTGGCCGAAGGAAAAGGCGCGCGCTATAGACTTCACGGTTTGAGAGACGCAGAAAGCCGGCGTCATTTCCGTGGCTGCAGTCGCGACATGACATTCACGAGATCGCCAACTCGACTAACCATCCATCCTTAACCACCTAACTGCGGCGCGGCCGCCCTTGGTGAACGCCATGCACGCTCGGGCCCGATTTGCCGCAATTTGATGCGGCGTGCCCTCTACTCTTTGGCCTCGCCCTAAACCTGCAACTTAACCTTCAACCAATATTGTTGCGCGAACTAGTCTTGTGATGTTCGCGCTCTCGATGGTCGAGCGTGTACATGACCAAACATTGAATGACATTAATGACCCGTGAAGTGACAGTGTTGAATGCCGCAAGCGAAGGGCTTAGCAATCAGACCCTGCAAGGCACTCGACTATTCGTCAAAAGGCTTCTGCATCCAGTTGGTTTCGATCCATTCGCATCAGGCCCCGTTCAACGCCCGAGAACCTATTTCGGCCAGCTCCAGCCTTGTAGTTGAGAAAGCCACATATTCTGTGACCGGCTCTGCACCAGTCGCTTTCGTCCCAGAGCACCGTTCAGGAACATTTAGTTTCCAGAGCGCTCCACTAACATTGACTCAAATGTAGCTCCGCGGCTTCAAGGCCAAGGCCCTCGAGGCCCTGTCAACCCATCTCTCCGATGGGCGATAGATAGCTGGGCACCTCAACAAGAAAGCTCCGCGAGCACATGCAGTTAGAGATCGAATGGCACCATCGCGCCGCTCTGGCGTGACGACCATAATGTGGATCACCCATGATCAGCCCTGCGAATGCCGTAATGATCGCCATGTATCTCGAGAGGCAAGACGATTGCGGCCCATGTTGAATCTATCAGTTACGAAGGAGCTGAAGACGAGGAACTTCGTGCCGACTAAAGCGGCCGACCAGTGTGCTGCGATGGTGCCGATGATCAGCTCCTTTCTCCCTGTGTTATCGCGCTACGCGCACTTCCGGCGGAACGAGGGATCATCGACACCTAAGGCGATGCTCCTGCGGAACGAGACGAATGCTCGCCTGGCGTTTCGGCGCGCTTAGCATCGAGTCCATGCGCCAGTTACGACGGATCCGTGTTTTGCGGTTGATGCTTCAATGGACTCCAAAGAGCAGATTCATGCACGCAAAGGTCTTGACCTGTATCAGACGGAGCTCGCCAAGGTCGCCCTATATTGCGCGGCGACCTGCTGCACCAGGTCGGCGGCACCCATAATCGAGAGCACGCCTGAAACGGCGTGACCAGCACTCAAGATATCGATCCACCGCCGCGGTCCTTCGCCAGAATTGCCACCAAATCTTTCTTTGGCTTGTGCTTCGGACACGGTTTCGTCGAGGGTCGACGGATCAAGGCCGGACGCGACGATTGATGGCCTTAGCATGTTGACTTGAAGCCCCGTGAAAGCCCTGGTCAGCATTACGTCGTCAAGCGTGCTATCTATCAGCATGCGTCGATAGGCACTGCTCGCCATGCTCTCAAGTGTCGCAATGAAGCTGGTTCCCATGTAGGCGAGATCACACCCGAGCAAACGTGCAGCAGCGAGGGAAACGCCGTCAGTGATGCCGCCGGCGAGTACGATTGGACCATCGAACATGGCGCGAACTGCCCGAACGAAAGCAAATGGGTTAGCCCAGCCAGTATGGCCACCAGCTCCCGCGGTAAGCAGGATCAAGCCATCCGCACCGGCTTTCACGGCGTTTTCCGCGTGGTGCAGCGATGCGACGTCGGTGAACACAAGGCAGCCAATTTCGTGCAGCGGTCCGATCGCAGCAGTCGGCGATCCCATGCTGGTTATCACAATTTCCACCTTGTGGCGTATGAGACAGGCGAGGTCATCTTTCATCCGCGCCTGACGCATTAGAAGGTTTGGGCAGTGCGGCGCGGTCACTCGGTCCCCCTTCGCGAGATCATGCTCAATGCAGGTTAGCCAATGATCGAGCTCCTCGACCGATCGCGCATTGATGGTCGGAAATGCGCCAATCGCTCCCGACCGGCAGACAGTAGTCACAAGTTCTACCCCAGAGACAGAGAACATGGGCGCAACGATCAGCGGTAGGCCAAGCCGAGATGCGATTGCAGCCGGCAATCTGCTTCCATGGGATCGTGCAATCATACTCGCTTCTAGGATCATGTTGTCTCTAGCTATTGCGTTTGCCGGACGAGGTTCCACGGACGGACGTCATAACGTTCGAAGCTTAGGCCTGCCTGAGCGAGGAGAGGCCGTCGTGCGCCTACCCTGATCGAGACAAGATCAGGGTCGTTCGAGCAAACAGGCGAGCGAAGGAGGGCGCTCGATCAGGGGAGCTAGCGAGGGCTGATAGTGCTTATGATGCATCGCGAACACCCGTAGCTCCTTGTCATCAGGCTGAAGGCTGACGTTCTCAGGTAATTCGTGACATGCGGATGCTGCTGGATCAACTGCCAAAGCAGATAGTATTGTCCGGAAGACGAGCTCCACTCTATCCCCGGATCTGCGCGATGGAGGCGCCGGAACACCTGCACAGCGCCCAAACGTCGCAAGAATTGCTCGCTCGTGGCGCTGACGGCCTGCCGCGCGACTACACGATCAGCGCATACTCGGCTGGGAACGCAAGCGCGGCGACATTGGAGCCCCCCTCTGCACTGACTAGAGTTAGTGGCGAGGCGATCTCGCAAGGCGTTTAGGATATCAGCGATCTCGCGAGATGTCTCCGATAGCCTCTGGATTGGCCATTTTCGTAGAGTGCGTAGTTGAACGTATGCTTCGGCTCGCGAACGAGACACAAAATGTTCCATTGTGCTGGCGGGACGACCAGTTTCCAAATCCGTTGCCAAGAAGACCGTCGGTCCGGTCGAATGCTAGGACGATATTCGTCAAGCGTCAGAATCATTAGACCTTGAGAGGTACCGTCATTGTTTGCGAATTCCGCACCACCTCGCGCAGTGCGGCCTTGACCCGGCCCTTTATTTTGTCGCGCAATTGCGGGCCCAACTCCCGATGGATGGCGGCGTCCGGCCCGGCGGGCAGAACGCAGACGCGCGGATAGCCGTAGCCAGCGCGGGCATGACGGATCTCCTTGAACTGATGTTCGAGGGCAGCGTGGCCGGCGCGACGGGGTTTGTAACGGTAGGTCGATCCGTCAAACGTGAGTGCCGCGCGGGTGTGGCGGATCGAGACCTGCCACTCGTTGCTGCTTCGACGACCAGCTTGCGCTTGCGGCCGGGCGTCATGCTATTTGCGGATCGCATCCTGCGGCATCCCTCGTTGAGCGACAGAGTTGCCACCAGCTTCGCCAGCTTGACGTTGTCGCCCTCGAGCAGCAGCCGCATCTCGGTTGGTAGCAGCCTGTCGTGCTTCTTCTTCCAATTAAAGTAGTCAGTCCGACTAATGCCGGCCTTGCGGCAGATCTTGGCTGCGGCGACCAGTCACGGCTCTGCTTGAGAATGAATGCCTTCTGGGCGTCGGGAATTCGAGGCCGTCAGTGTTCTTCCCCCTCCTCAGGGGGAGCCGGTGCTGGAACCCTCGCGAAAATGCCCCGTCTGCCGGCCTCAGATCGTTCTCTCCGGGCCCCGTTCGGAAATTGGGGCCTCTTGAAGGTGTTGCTGGCGATCTCACCAGAGTAGGTAGTGTCGCGATGTCCTATTGATGCGTACGGTCAGCTAGCAACTCGCCACCTGCTGTGATGCAGCTAATCTGAGGGTATCCAGCAGAGGCCGCAACATGCGGGGCGTTAATTGATGAGATCTGCGTCCCCAAGCGTTCTCTGCTGCGCATGCGCCAGGCGCACGCAAGCAAGTTCGTTACTGTGGACCCGCGGACAAAAGCAGTACCGAACCAATATCGAGAGTAGAGGAAACTCTCTGCGGCAGTTTGGCATGAGGGGCTAATCCAGTTTGATTGACGTTTTGATCGCGTGATGCGCAAATTGGTCGATAGTCCCCTTCGCATCCCCGAAGCCGAACGTCAGGGCTCAGGCGTTGTGGCATCGCTATGACTGGTGTCTGCCTACTCAGCACAACTTCAAGAAGACTATGAGGATGTCGTGAACCACAAGAAAGCAGAGTCCAATACGGCGGTTGGATTTTCGCGCGCTGGGAGGCGTTCCGACGAAAGCTTTTCCCGGGGACAAAGAGTGTTCCCCGACGGCACCTCGCGAGTTACGATTGAGCGAGATCCAACTCCGCTTTATATCGAGCGTTGGCCTGGGCAGCTATGTGCTCGATTTCGATGGCCGCCGGTTTCTGGACCTCAATCGCAACTTCACGACGTTGATCCATGGACATGCCTTCGCCCCCGTGGTGGAAGCGCTAGTTAATCAAATTCAGCGCGGCAGCTGCTTCGCAAATCCGACGGAGATCGAGATCGAACTCGCAGAACTACTCTGTGAACGCATTCCGAGGGTTGACCGCGTTCGCTTCGTGAATACCGGGACTGAGGCCGTACTATTTGCGGTCAAAGCTGCGCGGGCCTTCACCGGACGTTCGAAGATTGCCAAGATCGAGGGTGCATATCATGGTGCCTATGACTGGGTCGAAGTCAGTCAAGCGGCGACACCGGAGAACTGGGGTGACGTCATCCAGCCCAACTCGACGCCCTTCTATCGCGGGATGCCTGCAAGTGTTCTCGATGAGGTGATTGTTCTCCGCTTTAACGATGTTGAAGGCGCACATCGATTGATATAGTCGAATGCGTCTGAGCTTGCCGCCGTCATTCTGGATCCGATGCCGAGCCGCGCGGGGTTCATTGCGCCAAAGCCCGAATTCGTAGCTGCTGTGCAGGAATCGGCCCGCAAAAACGGGATTCTTGTGATTGCTGATGAGGTCCTCAATCTTAGGCAGAGCTTTCAGGGGGCTTCCGCACGTTACGGCCTTGTCCCAGACATCATCGCGATGGGCAAGATCATCGGCGGAGGTCTGCCGATTGGAGCAATCGGCGGTCGCGAGGACGTGATGAAGGTATTCGATGCACATCGGGTCGACCACTGCTTCCGCAAGGAGGTACGTTTTCTGCCAATCCACTATCCATGACAGCGGGGCTAGCCGCAATGCATCATCTGGACCATGGGTCTTTTGCTCATCTGGAGATCCTCGGGGACATCGTGCGAACAGGAATCGGTCGGGCAATCTCGAAACTGGGCGCGCCGCTCTGTGTCACTGGAGCCGCCTCACTCTTCCGCATTCATCCGGGGGCAGAAGCTCCGAGTGAATATCGCGAGATCTGTCCCACGCCCGCCGGAGAAACTCTAATGAAGGAGCTAACACGCTTCTTTGCGGAGAACGGCGTCATCCTCCCTTATGGTGCTGCTGCATCGATTTCATCACCTATGACGCGCGCCGACGCGGAGTTCATCGTCGATGTGTTCGCAGGCTTTCTCGAGAGCCGTCAAGACATGCGGGGCGCAATGAGGGTAGGCAGATGAATGGGCTATGTCGGCAGCGCATTTTGGTTTAAGCCTTTAAGAGGATCTTTCGCCTATAGTCTACCGTCCTCGACGATCCCGGTTGGTGAGGGCCGGCGATAATCAGCTGGGATAGTCGGGTGGTAATCGCTCGTCCACACGCCGCTGCTCCCTTGCACGAGTTGAGCGACCGACAGGACCCCTGTCACAGTGCGCTTGGCAGTTTCGTGGTCCGAGTAAGCATCACACCTGCGTGCGCGCAACCTTTTCGACTTTGTTGGCTACACGAGTGTTGCCGTCGTGCCTTGAGTGAGCTCGGCAATCGGAGCCACAGCTTGGCCTAAGGAGCGATAGGTCGCAGCCTTGCACCTTAAAGAACGCTGTTCAGCAGTCCGTTCAGGCCATATACATGGGCGGACCTACGCGCCGACCAAAATCTGACTTATTCTCGTCCTCTAGGCGCAAGATCGCCGTCATGTTTCGCTCCTTGTGATGGCCAAGGCCAGCCTTTATGCATTCTTAAAGGGGATGCGATCTGGCGGTCTGCTGTCGTGGCCTGCAGCAAAGCCAAGTACCTTACTCAATAGGGCTGATCTATTCATCCATGCTCCTCGGGCGGGCCGTGGAGAATAATAAGTTCGATCTCGCGAGATACCTCGAATATAGCTTCTGGATGTAGGCCATTCTCGCAAAGTGCATATTTGAGCGCTTGCGCACGGCTCGCGAACAAGCCACCGAAATTGCCGTTCTGTTCACGGACGACCCAGTTTCCAAAACGATTCTTGCCAACAAGGACGATCGGTTCGGTGGAGTTTCCAGAAGGATATTCGATAAGTGTCATAACCATAGACCATGAGTTTGTAGAACCTGGGGATAATTCTGCTCGTTGCATAGCGTGAGCTGACCAGTCAAAGCGTGTTGTGTTGGCGAGAGAGCATCGCCGTTTTAGGCTGCGAGAGACAGCTGGAAAGGCTTGCTCGCCTACCTTTGAATTGCCAGTTAGACTCGAGCAGCACGACGCTTTTGGCCTGTTTCGTTTCATATATGCACCGTTTTCTTGCACCCATGAGGCGCGGACGACTACCACCCTGAACGTTCGCCGCCGTAATGCGGCGAAGCGCAAAATCTCCCAGCGGTCGGGATTGTCAGCCAAACTTCATCGGTGCTAGGCACGACTAGCACGGGTTCATCGAGGCACGGGTACGTGGAATATGGGGGTGTTGGTGGAGTATCAGGATTATCTGCCGAACTTGGCATCTGCAGCTCCGTCCTTGGATTGCGCTTCAGGATTCGCAGATCCGTATCACGTCTAGAGGACCGCCGCGATTTCAGCCATCTCGCATGGTCGTTGCAGATCGCGGCAACCAAATGCGATGTTTCATTTCGCGAACCATTCGTCGTTCCGGATGACAGAATCTACAGCAAACACCAGGCTTGTCGCGCTATCAATTCTGGGGAAGGCAGATCGCTTCGCCGTCGCTTGAACGAGGAAGTGTACCTACCCCATTGAGACGTCTTTTCTGCTTTTCACCAGAAGATCCGAGAGAAAGAGGCGACTAGGATAAAAAACGCGCGCGAATACATGAGGATCTCGGACGCTTGCCTATGCGCGCTCATCGCTGGCAAAGGCGAGACCACCTTCGTGCTGAGCTCGTCGTTGCGCGCCAAGGCCGTAATCTCATCGCTTCGACAAACCTGCTTAGAAACGTTCGAAATGTGTTCGAGCGCAGCTTCTGTGGGCTCAAGGACTTCCGCCGCATCGCCACCAAACACGCAAGCTCTTTGGGAACTTCTTGGCCACTGTATCGGCTCAATTGAGGCGGGACATTAAGAGTTTAGGCAGGCGGCAGAAGTGGACCGTAATGAGAAAGATCGTAGCGCCCCATTCTCGGCCAATTGATGCGGCAGGTGGACCGTAACCACGGCTTATTCCTGGGTTAGATGTCAGGAATGCACTTTCAGCTAAGCCCTCAAATGCTAGCGACGTGTCGGCTCTGGTCCAGGCGTATACGATTAGCGTTCCTGGCCTTTCATTGAAGTGAGTGCAGAATCGGGTGCGCCAAGAAACGGACTGTGGGGACGCGCAAGATGCCTCTGCGGCCGGCTCGTCGGCAGAGGCGCCGGCCTTTCAGAGGCAGCTGAGCGACGTCGCTCGCCCATCCACTTCCGTGCTCATGCAGGTCCGTGCCCAAGCGGATGCATGGCAATCTGAGGCGCGGTCCGTCATGCGGGCGAGCGCGCACCCGTATCTGCCGGCTCCGGACGGTGAAGGAACAATGCTGAACGCTTCGGCACTCATGGAGCCGAGCCGTGTCTTGGATCGCGCCGTACGGCATAGCGCTTCGCATGACTGGCCAGAGGTCCTGCCTGTGGAAGATCAGCATCGGTTTCAGGTGATCATGAACGAACCCCTCCCGGCATCACCTCTGGAATTAACCGGAGAGGATGAGGCGATGCCGGGCAACTCAGCGCAGCAGAAGAGCCAGCCAATTGGGGTATTGGTAGGTCGCAGCGAGAAGCCCCTTTATGCCGAAGATGCACTCCTTATTCCCCGGCTTAAGCAGGCGCTCATCGAAGGAGGAGCCGCCGAGAGCACCGCCACGAGCAACGTCGGTCATCTGCGCAGCTTCGCCCGCTGGCTCTTTGCAAACAGAAAGCCCAGCATTGCTGATCGGCTTCATAGCGATTCAATGGATGAAGACGTCGATGAGTTCATAGCAAAAGGTGGAACGACGAACGTCCGTTGGGCATTAGCTCATCTGCGGACCTCTCAGTCGATGAGGTATCGCGCCGATCGCTGGCCGCCCTGACCTGACTCCCTATCCAGAGGACGCGAGTCTCATCAAAGAGTACAAACAACAAGCAGTGACGGCCGGAACTTTAGGTACCGCCAGCACCTATGCCACTCTTCTCGCGGATTTCAGCCACTACCTTCGTACAAACAACCAGCCGGGCATTGCGGCGCGGATTCACGACGAGACATGGAATATGGAAGAAGCGCTGAATGAAGAGATCAATCGCTTCAAGGACGCCGGTGGTCATAGAAGTATCGGCGCGGCACTTGAACATCTCCGCGATGGAGCGAGAAAACGCAATGCTCCGCCTTTATATTCCGAAGACGCACAGATGATTTCTACACTTCAAGACGCGCTTGTTGGGGCAGAGTACAAGGAGATCACCGCTATGGTGAATTATGTTCGTCCTCTTCGCAGATACAGCCAGTGGCTCTTTGCAAACAACAAACCGTGCATCGCTGCTCGGCTTAACGACGCGTCGTTGGCCAGCGATGCTGCGGTGTTTGATATAAGTAAAAGGCGGCTCGTTCTTTGCGCACTAGTACCCACTTTTCTTGGATCGTGAGTCGTGATTCAAGATATGGATGATACCCGAAGCAAGAGAAGTCCACCTTTCGAGGAAAGATCGCAAGGTGCTTGAGGCGAGCTGTCGCTCACCGATGACGTTGCAGCGCGATTTGAAGCGGGCGCGGATAGTTCTGTTGGCGGCGGATGGGCGCAGCACCCGGTCGATCGCCTTGGGGTCCAGCCGCGGATTGTCAGCCTTTGGCGGCATCGCTATGCCGACCAAGGCCTTGAAGGGCTGCAAGACAAGGCGCGACCGGGCAAGCAGCCGATTTATACGAAGGCCACTGACAAGCGGATTCTGAAGCTGCTGGACAAGCTGCCGCCGAAAGGGTTCGCACGCTGGACCGGGCCCCTACTGGCCGGGGCGCTGGGCGATGTTGACGTCCAATATGTCTGGCGGTTCCTGCGCAGCCACAAGATTGACCTCGCGGCTCGCAAGTCCTGGTGTAAGAGCAACGACCCGAACTTTACGGCCAAAGCCGCGGATGTCGTCGGCCTCTATGTCGCCCCGCCCGCGAAGGCCATTGTGCTGTGCGTGGACGAGAAGCCCTCGATCCAGGCTCTGGAGCGAGCGCAGGGTTATCTGAAGTTGCCCAATGGCCGCGCCTTGACCGGCCAGAGCCACGATTAAAAGCGGCATGGCACGACAACGCTGTTTGCAGCGCTCGAAGTCGCCACCGGAGAGATCATCGCAACGCACTCTAAACGGCGTCGCCGCGTCGAGTTTCTTGATTTCATGAAAAGCATCACCGCGGCTTTTCCGGACCGGAAGCTTCACGTCATCCTCGACAACCTCAACACCCACAAGAAGAACGAGCATTGGCTCAAGGCCCACCCCAACGTGCAATTTCATTTCACGCCGACAAGTGCGTCCTGGCTCAATCAGGTCGAGGTGTGGTTTTCGATCTTGCAGGGGCAGTCGCTCAGCGGCACCTCCTTCACAAGCCTCAAGCAGCTGCAGGATCACATCGATGCCTACGTCAACGCATACAACGACAGAGCCGAGCCCTTCGTCTGGACCAGGAAAAAGGTCCGTCAGCGCCGTTTCAAAGGCCGCCGTATCACTCCGCTCTGATTCCGGGTACTAGGCGCCCATGCGATGCGAATCCCTGCGCGCAGGGTCCAATCTTCAGTTCGCTCTGGCTGCTGGAGTCCCTAGTCAGGCGGGCCAGCGTCCGCGTCCGACCTGGGCCTGCCGCAGTGAGGAGAACAGGTCTCGATCAAAGGTTTTGCGAGGGCTTTGCGCCGGGCGCGATGTGATGCCAGGAGACACCACTCCGATCCGCCGATGTCAGAATGGCATGGCTGTATTTCGGTGCCATTTTCGCTGACTGTCCTTGGTCTGCCGCCCTCGCGCCCACTCGCTGAGAGCGAGTGTCAGCGGCCATTACCGGCAGGCATTCACGGGTGCAGTCGTCAACAACGGTCTGGTTATGGAATCGGCGTCCGTCTGTAAGCTGATCCGAGACGGCCGGCAAGGGGTGCGGATTCCGCTCGATGTCGCCCATGATTCCGAGATGATCTCGCCCACCATTCCGATTTGAAGTCGCCCGCCCGTTCCGAGATGATTTCGCCCACCATTCCGGGATGATGTCGCCCGGGTGACGAGGCCTGTTCTGGCTCCCATAGGGTCACCCCTTTCGGCTTTGCGAAGGGGACCTGGATGCCGACGGAGAGGCTTGCGATGCGCCGTGTGCGCGATGTGATCAGAATGAAGGCGGCCGGGCTGCCGAGCCGCGAGATTGCGCGACGGGTGGGCGCGGCACCCTCGACGGTGCGGCTGGCGCTCCGGCGGTTCGAGGCCGCGGGCTTGAGCTGGCCGTTGCCAGACGACGTCACCGACACGGTTCTGGAACTTCGCCTGTTCGCCAAGACCGGCAATGGCAACCGTCAGGGTCACCGCCGCATCGCCGAGCCCGACTGGGCGACCGTGCACCGCGAGCTCAAACGCAAGCACGTGACGCTGTCGATCCTGTGGGAGGAATATATCGCCACCGAGCCCGGCGGATACCGGTACTCGCGCTTCTGTGAGCTCTACCGCGCCTGGGAGGGCCGTCTGTCGGTGACGATGCGCCAGGCCCATGTGGCTGGCGACAAGCTGTTCGTCGACTATGCCGGCGATGGCGTGCCGGTGGTGGTCGACCGCCTGACCGGTGAGCGCAGAACGGCGCAGATCTTCGTCGCCGTGCTCGACGCATCGAGCTTCACCTACGCGCAGGCGACCTGGACGCAGGGGCTCGCCGACTGGATCAGCGCCCATGTTGGCGCCTTCGCGGCGATCGGCGGCATACCGGCGCTGCTGGTGCCCGACAACACCAAGGTCGCGGTCATCAAGGCGAGCCTGTACGACCCGCAGATCAACCGTACCTATGCGGAGATGGCGGCGCATTACGGCACCGCCATCTTGCCGGCGCGGCCGCGCAAGCCGCGCGACAAAGCCAAGGTCGAGCAGGCCGTCCTCATCGTCGAGCGCTGGCTGCTCGGTCGCCTGCGTCATCGCACCTTCTACAGCCTGGCCGAGGTCAATGCGGCGATCGGCGAACTGCTCACGAGGCTGAATGAGGAACGGCCGATCCGACGGCTCGGCGTGACACGCCGCCGGTTGCTCGAGGAGGTCGACCGGCCGGCGCTCAAGCCATTGCCGGTGTCCCCCTACGTCCTCGCCGAGTGGCGGATCCGCCGCGTCAGTCTCGATTACCACGTCGAGGTGGAGAAGCATTACTACAGCGTTCCGCATCGTTTCGCCCGCGCCGAGGTCGAGGTGCGGTTCACGGCCCGCACCGTCGAGATCTTCCACAAGGGCGAGCGGATCGCCGCGCATCAGCGCATGAGCGGTAATCACAAACACACCACCGTGCCGGAGCACATGGCCTCCAGCCATCGGCGCTACGCCGGCTGGACCATCGCGCGTATCCGCCAGGACGCCGCCGCGATCGGGCCGGCGACCAGCGCGTTGTGCGACCTCATTCTCGACGAGCGCTCGCACCCCGAGCAAGGCTTCCGCACCTGCCTCGGCATCCTCAGGCTCGCCGCCTCCTATGGGCGCGACCGGCTGGACGCCGCGGCTGCGCGGGCGATCGACATCGGCGCGCGCACCTATGGCTCGGTCAAGTCGATCCTCGCCAACAATCTCGATCGGCGTCCTGCTCACCAGCGCTCCGCGGACGATGCGCCGATCCTGCATGCCAACATCCGCGGACCGCGCTACTACAATTAGGAGATCATCCCTTGCTCACCCATCCGACCCTCGACCGCCTCAACGCCCTCGGCCTCCACGGCATGGCCAAGGCCTTCGCCGACATCGAAGCCACCGGTGAGGCCGCAAGCCTCGGTCACGCCGAATGGCTTGCTCTGCTGCTCGAACGTGAAGCCTCGCTGCGGCACGACAAACGGCTCGCCACCCGCCTGCGCTACGCGAAGCTGCGCCAGCAAGCGTGCGTCGAGGACATCGACTACCGCACCCCGCGCGGCCTCGATCGCCCGCTGTTCGCCAAGCTCGTCGAGGGCCGCTGGATCGACGACCATGCCAACCTGCTGATCTGCGGCCCGGCCGGCGTCGGCAAGAGCTGGCTCGCCTCGGCGCTCGGCCACAAGGCCTGCCGCGACAATCGCTCCGTGCTCTATCAGCGCGTCCCGCGCCTGTTCGACGATCTGGCGCTCGCCCGCGGCGACGGTCGACATCCCCGCCTGTTGCGCGGCCTTGGCCGTGTCGATCTGCTGATCCTCGATGATTGGGGGCTCGAGCCGCTCGATGCCAGCGCCCGTCACGACCTCCTGGAAATCCTCGAAGATCGCTACGGTCATCGCTCCACCATCGTCACCAGCCAGCTTCCTGTGGACCAGTGGCATCTGCTCATTGGAGATCCCACCTATGCCGACGCCGTGCTCGATCGCCTCGTCCACAACGCCCATCGGCTCGACCTCACCGGTGAGAGCCTGCGCCGAACTCGGCAATCCGCCCGAAAGACCTGAGCCCGTGGCGCTGTGGACATGCCGCTGCGCTTGGACAACGCAATCGCGTTGCCCACATGCCCACAGCAAAAGCAGACCGAAGAAAACAGGTTCAAGTTGCGATTCCAGATTGACCACGCGGCTTGACCGATGCCAGAAAACCAAGCGGCCAGAATGCCCCGCCACTGGGCGAGATCAAATCGGAAAGGTGGGCGACATCGCCTCGGAATCCACGGGCGACTTCACATCGGTACGCCTGGGCGACTTCGTCGGAATCCGCAAAGGGGAGACGGACCTCGCCTCATCTGGAGTCTCAGGCTGTCGCGGAAGCGGCAAATTTACGGACAGTGTGCGCTCCTCTTCTGGCGGCGATTTCGTTAGCAACGCCTCGCCAATGATAAGAGAAACGATACGACGACTCGTCGGGTTTGTTGGGTTCGCGACAGTGTTTCAGCCTGGTTCGCGGAGTCGAACCCACTAAGAAGTGATCGAAAGGGTTGGCCTGCGCAATCAGCGAACTGGCACGAGTTTTGATGCTTTCCTTGGCGCGGCAGAAGCTGCCGGTTGGCATCGTGCCCCGGGTTAACGTCATCGGCTGCGGGGAGGAGGGTGCCAACCTCGCTCAAATCGCACGCGATCGAATGGTGGGAATCGCCGCGTTCACGACCTGCCGACGGTGAGCGCGAGCAATTGTCGAGCTCAAGAGAAGATGTCGAAAATTGATTCCAGTCGCTCTCTTGTGGCGGCGCGAGCTGGCCTAAAAGTTTGTGCGCGTTCGGGGCCTCTCCTATTTACTTGAGCGTCAGCACCGCAGTCGGCTCTGTCTGTTCGAAGAGTTGCAGGAGATGCCTTATGAATCCGGATATTCATCGCAACGGAGTGTCGTATGCTAGCCCTGCCGCGGGTCAAGTGCTGCGCGATCTTGGCGTCGAACCGATCATTAATTGCACCGGCGTGCGTACCTCCTACAGACCACGGTACATCGAGACCCACCGCGCAGTCGCATGGCCGAGTCAATACAATTGGTGCGATCAAACGGCTGCCAAAGTCCGTCTTGCCCCGTAGCTCGTGTCATTCACCATCGCTGGAATTAATCTGTTCGGGCGAAATCGGAGGCGAACAGAACCTATTGCACCTAATCCGTAGTAGTTGAGGCACTCGGCGATGCGACACCGAACCGAGAAGATCGCGCCCCATCCGGGAGGATGACTGGCTGATTGTTGTAGCACTGGGCGGTGCAGGAATTATCAGCTACGGCACACTTTATTATTGTGTGGTGGCCATTGCAAAGGAGGCTTCCCATGACCTCGTAGTCACAGAGGACTGGTTAATTGGTTGTTTCTCCTTTGCCTTGCTTGCTAGTGCGCTGATGTCCCTGGTTGCCGGTCGCCTCATGGACCGATACGGCGCAGGCAAGACAATGAAGGTCGCCTCATTCGTTAGAGCTGTTAGCCTGGGAATTGCAGCAACTTCTTGGAATGCGGTCGTCTTTGCAATCGCCCTGTTCGGTATGCAACTTGCGTCGGCATTTCTCTTTTATGAGGCGGCTTTCGTATTTTTGGCGCAGCGAGATGCGATCCATGCGAAACGGCAAATGGCTGCCTTGACATTGATCGTCGGTTTCTCGTCGACGCTGTTTTGGCCGTTGACCTCGTTGCTGCTCGCATCGATATGCTGGAGGCAAGTCTGTTGGATCTATGGAGGCTACAATGTTCTCCTCGCGCTACCTTTAATCCAATTGGCTCTTGGAAAGTCGTCCGCAAGGCTTGGAGATCTGAATACCGTCTGTGGCTCGCGAGACCAGTCCTCTTCCAAGCCGATTGGCCTCGTCCTCATAACGGTAGGATTCTCGCTGACGACATTTGCTTTTTCAGCATTGCTTAGCCGGATGATTCCCATCCTTTCGTCGATCGGCTTAGACCCGCAGGAGACAGCGTTAATTTCCGCACTCTTCGGCCCGTCACAGCTCGCAGTACGGTTGTTTGCAGGATGGTTTAGCGTGAGGATTCCCCCATTCAACTCACCCTTCTCATGTGTTATGCTTTCGGCGGCTACAATCGTCATTGTGCTGGCGGCTCACTCTCTCGTTGGAATTGCAATCTTCGTTGCCCTGGTTGGGTTTAGCTCTGGTCTAAACAGCATCTGTCGAGGAAGCTTGCCGCTGTCAGTCTTCGGGCCGGGCGGGTATGGAACACGAGTCGGGTTGATCACGACTTTCCGATTGTCGACGGCCTCGTTTGCGCCGTTCTTCTTCAGCTTCGTCCAAAACAACTATGGGCTTGGGCTTGCCTTGGCTTCACTAGCCGTCTGCGCAGTAGCAAGCACGCTTTCATTCGCATTCGTGGGTATCCGATCAAAGCGGGAACCAGGCCAATGAAAAGTGGGTTGATCGGCCTGACTGCGAGCCCGACGTGAACCGGATCGTCAATAAGTGTTCGCCACCTTAGATCAACGATCGCAAGTGTCTGAGTCTAGGCCATCACGCCGAGCTCGACGTTCGCGCGCATTCTGGAAGCCGTGGTGTGCGCGAGGGGGATCAACTGAGCGGTCCAACTGCAGTGCCAAATGGGAGACGTATCTCGGCTTCGCCGGGCCAGAGCTCAAAATGCAGATGTCGCCCCGCTGAGGAGTTGCACGTTGGGATTATCTGGACGCTAGACTTGGTCATCGCGATCGCGACCGCCATTTGCCGCAGCCCCATTTTGCGTCCTGCCTTGGGCATGCCAACAAGCGCCCGCTGGCGGTCCTTTCGAGGCGATTGAACAGCAGCGGCTATGGGAGAGAACGTCAAGGTAGCCGACCACAGCTCGAGTCCGCCTCGGCCCCACATTTGCATGAAGGCTGCCGTCTTCGCTCGCGGAACCACTAAGCTGACCTACTAGAACCGGTAGTTTGCGGACATTTCGGGCCCCGCCCAATTTAAGTTGCGGCCGCCAACCAGCCGCATGGGCTCAGGTTTCGATCGCTCTCGGCAGAGAGAGCAACATCGAGGTTCGATGATCGCATATTTATCTGACCGCGCAAATGCCGTTACTGCCGTGGGGCTCCTGTGCTGTGGTGCAGCGATGGGGCTCGTGGTGAAAGGACACTATGAGGCGGGAGTCGCGTTCGGTCTCTGGGCGATCATCGCTGATGATGTCGACGGCGAAATTGCCCGGCGCACCAAAGGTCGAACAATGGCTACCAAGGCCATTGGTAAAGCTCTCGATGCTTTCTCTGACCTCTCGTTTGGATCAGTCATCCCGGCGATTGTCATCGCATCTTTTATCGAGTTTCCAGCATCTGCGGTGTTCACAGCGTTCGTGATGCTCATCGGAGCTCTTCGTCTGGCATATTTTGACTATTTCGGATTGGACGAGCGTGGTCGTTCGACCGGTCTACCTCTCTCTTACGCTCTGCCGATGCTGGCCGCGATCTTGCTGGTTGACCACACTATCGCGCCGCTTGAGTTGGGTGTGGTTCTTCCAGCATTCTTTGTACCGCTATCTTTGCTCCACATCGCCCCTTTCAAGATCAAAGCCTCTGGCAGTCTTGTGCATGTGATAACCATCGGCGTGGCGGCCACTGCGTCCGCCGGATTATTGATGACGAGTAGAGCGTTTCAATAAGCGGGCTTGCAATGTCTCAAGGAATAGAAATGTCCAGCTCAATCAACCGCGTGGTATTTGCCGGCACCAGGGGACTTGCGACCCGCTGTCTTCTGTTCGTCATCGAGACCTGCGGCAAAGACCACATCGCCGGCATTCTCGGCGCTTCCCGGTACGAGAAAACTTGGTGGCGGCACGAAACCAGTGAGGAGCTTTGGGAAGTCGCAGACCGCTTCGGAATACCCTTCTTCGAGTCGATAGATGATGTTCCTCATCTCGGAACGTTTCTCGTAAGCGTCATGTGGAACAAGATTTTCCCGCCCCATATCCTCGCACGGTTCGACGGAGGGGGTGTCAATCTTCATCCGGGCCCACTCCCTGGATATCGCGGCAGTTTTGCGCGGACGCATGCCATACTCAATGGCGAGAAGAGCTTTGGGGTAACTGTCCACTATCTCCCAGAGCGGGTCGATAGGGGCGATATTATCGGCGAATTGCAGTTCCCTGTGCTGCCTTTCGAGACCGCCCTCTCTTTAGACACCAGAGCGCAACTTTATGGATACGCTCTCTTCTGCCAAGTGTGGCTGCGTTTGTTGGACGGATCGACGACCTGTCGCTCACCAGACGAGTTGATCGGTCAAGAAAAGCGCAAGGCTTGCTTCTATCCCATGCGCAAGATGACCGCACTTTTGGATTCGTCAGACGTTCCACGCAGCGCCGAAGAACTCGATCGGCTCTATCGCGCTCTATATCTTCCACCACGCATTGAGCCTCCCAAGTGGCTCGTCGAACGAATCATGACTAATGAGGTTCGGACGCTCCTTCTGGATTCTAGCGCCGGCGGTAAGGCGTGACTTGGCGGGCAGCGCGGCAGCGAGCTCGAAATATGAGACCGCGCTTCTCGAGGGCGTCCGTGACAGCCGAAGTGTGCCTGCGAATTGCCGCTCATCGACTGAATGTGCTCTGGCTCTGGACGTTGTTTTTGTAGTATCCAGCCTACCGAGGGGTGCCGGCGAGCCGACGCCTTCCGCAGAGCCAGCTTAGCGCGCGAAGGAGGCTAGCTGTGTGTGGGATTTGCGGATTTATCGGACGGATTACTGATAAGTCAGTGACCGAGCGGAACCTCGCGCGTTGCGCTCAGACGCTGGCCCATCGGGGGCCCGACGCGAGTGGCAGTTGCGTGACCTCTTCCTTTGCCTTTGCGCATCGAAGGCTCGCGATCATTGATCCGGATCCGAGGTCAAATCAACCGTTTCTCGATGAGGAGCTCGGCCTAGCAGTCACGTACAACGGCGAGATCTACAATTTTCGCGACTTAAGGCGGGACTTGCTCCGACATGGATACCGATTTCGCACAGAGTCAGATACCGAAGTACTTTGCAAAGCATTTTCTTGTTGGGGGATTAATAGCGTCGAACGTCTGCGGGGAATGTTTGCTTTCGCAATCTACGATCAAAAGACGGGGACAGCGTTCCTTGTCAGAGATCGGCTTGGAATTAAGCCGCTATATTACGCTTGCGCGGATAATGGCTTTGTCTTTGCCTCACAGCCGTCAGCCATCCTGCAGTGGCCAGGGGTCAGCTCGAAGCTCGATTCGGTTGGATTATCAACCTTTCTCTCCTACCGTGCCGTCTTCGGCGAGAGGACGTTATTTGCAGATATTCGGAAGCTGCAACCCGGCACTTGGCTGAAGATCACGGCGCAATCGCACGAGCATAGGCGCTGGTGGGATTCTGCCTGCCTCGACGGTGGTGGTGGTGATTGCAGTTCTCTTGAAACGTTGATCGGCAGCGCCGTGGAGGAACATTTGGGGGCCGACACGCCACTGGCTGCGCTGCTTTCCGGAGGACTGGATTCCAGTGTCTTGGCTTTCGAGCTTTCAAGGCAGTCTTCGCAAAAGCCGACATGCTTCACCGGCATCGTATGCGGCGGACTTTACGATGAAAGCCCTTATGCGGTTGAGGTCGCGAAATCTCTCAAGCTAGCCCATGTCTTGGTCCGGCTGCCCGGGGCAACGAGCCTGGATGTCGTTAAACGCCTTACCGCATTACGTGGTCATCCAGTCGGCATGCACAACGAAGCGGCGATGTATTTGCTTGCTCGAGCAGTCAGCCACTCTCACAAGGTTCTCCTTACCGGCGAAGGTGCCGACGAGATATTCCTTGGATATAGCCGGATCTTCAGATTGCCCTTTGACCTTTGTCGACAGGCATTGCTGGCTGCTTTGCCAGATGTCATTGGCCGCCCGGCGCGGCGTCATCTCGGCCTTCCCAAGTTCAAAGCAAGCGAATTCGAGTTCTTTCTCGCCCGGTACACGTACTTTCCCCAAGCCGAGAAGCTGGGGCTGGCGACATCGGCATGGAGAAAGGACATTGTTCACGATGCGGAGCTGATCGACTGGATGAACAATGCCTACCATTCAGGCGGGGTTACCCCGGCCGAGCGCATAAGGCATTTCTTCGTAGGGCATCATCTGCCAGCGCTGCTTGAAATGGTCGACAACACCACGATGGCGGCCGGGGTGGAGGCTCGAGTGCCCTTCACAGACCATCGGATCGTTGCATCGGCTCTGCGCATGTCATTCTCAGAACATCTGCGTTGGAAACATGCCTTCGCCCCATTTCATGCGGCCTTCACGCCGATTGAGAAATTTAGCGAAACGCTCGACGTCTCCAAGGCCGCTCTGCGCAGTCTTTACAGAGATCGTCTGCCCGCAAGTGTGATCACCAGGAAGAAGCTTGGGTTTCCGTTACCTCTTGGTAAGTGGGCGACGGACCCGAGCTCGGCGCCCTTTCGTGACTTGATCTTCAAAGAATCTCCTGCGATCGCCGACTATCTCGACGTTGGTGCTCTCCGGCGATGGTACGCACGCCGCTCTCAAGCGGCGAACGATGCATTCGGAAAACAGCTCTGGTTGATCTGCAATCTAGAAGTCTTCCTTCGTCAACTATCTTCATAGAGGTTTTGTAGGTTTGGAATTGCCGTCGGCCGAAGGCGAACCGGAATTCGGCGTCGCTTGCGAGAAGACCTCGAGCCGATGGACGCGGAGCCCGATAATATTACGCGAGGCTGATACGCGAATGCGCCATCCAGTGCGAACGATGCGTTTTGAGGGAATCTGAATCTACGCTGACTTACGCGAATGCATTGGAAAAGGACGCTCGCCTTTATAGCTGCCTGACGGTTGGCGCCCACCAAAAAGGTTCGCTTCTCGGACGCGTGCAAGAGTGCAGGGCCAGGCCTCATGAAGGTTGGTTTATGCTGCTTTTGATGTCGGTGCATACCGGCCCGCCCGATCGTAGGCCGCTCGAGAGCACCATTCGAGACCGATCTGACTTAGCTACATGTGGGCTTTTCGCACCAACCGAATGCATCAGCGTTCGGAGCCACAAACGGTCAACGTGTCGGCTGTTGGGTAGCATAAATCTTGGGAAGCGGAAGCTCAACATTCGCCATCTTTGGAAGACCCGCAAGGATCACCGCCTTTTCCCGGTTGGGGCCGAACTCCGTCATGCTGGCAAAGCTTGAGTGGTCGACGCGCGTGGCAACACCTCCATCAGCGGGCTCTTTGAGAGGATCATTGAAGAACACGTTATCGACGTCGGTCCCGGTCACCACCACCCAATGAGTGATGGTTTTACCTTCGAACTCAATGCTGATCATCACAATAGGATACCACCCTGCCGCCATCTAATTCGAGAGGTCATCGAGGCTGTAAGTTCCAACATGGACGGGGATGCCGCGCTGGTACGCTTCGGCGAGATCTCGCTCCTGGAGAATGTGCATCACCTCCATCTCGCCGCCTTGTGAAGTGCGAGACTGAAGAAACAGTCCATCATGGCTCACAACAACAAGCGCTGCGAAGCCGCGGCGTTTGAGAGCCAAGGCCAAGCCGACCGGGCCGCAGCCGCCGTGAATGGTCGTTGCCTCTCGCCAGATCTCGAGCTCAGCTGTTTCACTCGGCTGATATCGCTCGTCCAGCGCGGACATGACCATCACCAGGGAAGATGGTCCACAGGTGGACTTCCTCTTTTGCCGATACAGAGGAACATTCCTGACCATTTGATTTGTTGAGCTTTCGAGGTCGGGACGCGACATGAGGTCACCTCAGATGGACTTGAAAGAAGCTGGGCGAGGTCCCGTCTGGCGCAGAGACTCGCTGATCGTCATCAGTGCGATCGCCGTCGCTGCGATGACTAGGCCCGGTGCGAGGGCGATCCACCATGCGGTCTTCAAATAGTCTCTGCCGAATCCCACCATATTGCCTAAGCTCGACATCGGCGGTTGTATCCCCAGTCCTAGAAAGCTCAGGGTGCTTTCCAGTAGAACCGTCTCGGTGAGCCCAAGGGTCATGCCGACCACGACGGTAGGTGCACAGGCTGGGAGAATATGCCTTGCGTAGATATGGACCCGCGAAGCGTTGTAAGTTCGTGCCGCCGTTACATGGAGCCGGTTGCGGGCCGTCAAAGCCAGCCCTCTCGCGATGCGGGCGTGGCGCTCCCAACCGTGCAAGCCCACAAGACAGACAAAAAGTGCCAGCAAATTGCCAAATATCGTGATGACAAGCAGTGCGGTCATCATGAACGGCATGGCAGCCTGCATATCGACGAGTGCCATGAGTCGTCGATCAATCCGCCAGGCTCGGCAGCGAGGAAGCCCAACGAAACGCCCAGCAGGGTACTAATGAAGGTCCCGCCCACCGCAACGAGCATGCTGATCTGGATCGAATATATCAAGCGTGCCAGCACGTCCCGGCCGAGCTCGTCAGTGCCCAACAAATGTTCCAGCGTGCCGCCGAAGAATATTGGTGGCGTAAGCCGTGCATCCAAGGAGATTTGTGCTGGATGATAGGGGGAGATCACCTGGGCCAGTACGGCAATCAATAGACATGCGACGATCCACATTGAGGCACCATACAGTCCTACCTTGGCTGGCTTACGCGGGTCGCGTGGGGCTTTCGGAGAACGAAAGATGTTGCAGGTCCATTCATGCGGCCAGGCGGTGCTCATCTATGTCTCCGAGGATTTGGACCGCGGATCGAGCCAGGTGTAACCGAGATCGACGGCCAGGTTGGTCATGATCATCGCGGTGCCAGCAAGCAGAACAATTGCCTGCACCACTGGAACATCTCTGCTTCCGACGGATGTGACGAAGAGATTTCCAATACCCGGCCATGAAAAGACCGTCTCGACTAGTATCGAACCAATTACCGCTCCGCCGATAAGCAGGCCAAGTATGGTCAGGATCGGAGCCGCCGCATTGGGGAGTACGTGGTGGATCAATATTCGCGAGAACGGAATGCCGCGCGCAAACGCCGCCAACACATAGCGACTGTCCAGCGATTCGCGAACGCCACGCGGGTGTACCGTACAAGGACGGCGGAGCTTGCGGCCGCCATGGTTACTGCCGGCAAAGCCAAGCTGCGCCAGCTCTCCGCGCCGCCGGTCGGCAACCAATTGAGGTGAAGTGCACACACGGCCTACGATGCTCGACGGAAACACTGCGGCAGCTATTCCTCCCGCAATGCCCATGACCGCCGCCAGGGTAAGAGCACAGCAGGTGAGTATCAGCGTCAATGCAAGGTGGCTGAGGACGACACCGAGTGCATCCTGTCGATAGACGTATGAGACGCCTAAGCTTCCTCGGACGACGTTATGGAGATAGGCCAGGTATTGCGCTAGGATGGGGCGATCGAGCCCCAATTCGCCTGAGTATGCGGCGGGCATGTCCGGGGTCGCGTCGGGCCCAAGTAAGACGGTCACCGGATCGCCAGCACAGCGCATAAGAATGAATACGCTCGTCACCATCAGAACGAGCGTGACCAATGCGCGGGCAATTTTGCTCGTAAATACCTTATGGGCGTTGCGCCTCATGCGATTATCACCTCTCTGCCGGCACGTGCCGAGGCTCTGTGGGCTGCGAACAAGGTGTTGAGCGCGTTGCCATTTCGACCCCGAGTTCGGAATTGGGCACCGCCCTGACCAGGGACTTCATGTAATCTGTCTTTAGGTCGAGCAGTACCTGATCGCGTGAACCGCTCTCAACAATGCTTCCGCGCTTCAGGACCGTGATCTCTGAACAGAGATGGCGACGGATCTGATATCATGACTGATGAATAGCAGGGACAGGCTGCGGCTCTCACGCAGATCCGACAGAAGGTTCAGGATCTGGGCTTGAACAGTCATGGAGTGCGGAGACAGGCTCGTCACAAATCAGAACCTCGGGATCGAGAATAAGCGCTCGCGCTATATTGACCCGCTGGGCCTGTCCGCCGCTTATCTGATGCGGTAACTTCCCAAGGATCTCGCCCGATAAGCCGACGGCGGAAATTGCTGCAGCCAGCCGAGCCTGACAAGCGGAAGACCTCATCCTGAAGTTCACAAGCAGAGGCGCGACAATCTGTTTGCCGATCGGGGTGACTGGGTTCAGCCCATCGAGAGGGTTCTGAAAGACAGGTTGCACACGGAGGCGGAACGGAGCCAATCGATTCGGCGTCAGCAGCTCGCCGTCAAAAAGGATCTGACCCGCTTGTGGCGCTATCAGACCAAGCAGAAGCTTCGCGATTGTGCTTTTGCCGCTGCCGGACTCCCCGATCAGTCCATGGGCTTTCCACGCCGGATGCTCATGTTGATCTTGCGCGGCCTCGAGCCGCCAGGGACCTCCGCAGCGGATCGGCGAGAGCCCCGTAACAAAAATCGACATTGCGCAGTTCGAGGATCGGTTCGGGTGATGCTGGCGCTGTACGAACGCGAGCAGGCCCGATTGGCGTGGTCATTTCATGGCTCCAAGTTGTGGCATGCCACCACCTGTTGTGGAGTGCCCTGCAACACGGGCGCTATGTGCCGGCAATATCCAGTGTTCCGGAGCACCGAGATGCAAAATTGCACCCGGCTTGGCGCTGGGTAGGTTCAGGCAGGCTAGCTGAAGAGCTGTGCAGACGCCGGGGATGCCCCTAAAGTGGGGGGACAGCCGAGAATAGCGCGCGCGTATAGGGGTGCAGGGGAGTTCGAGCGGCGAGATCGGCGCGCCCCACTTCGACCAACTGGCCGGTGTAGAGAACGCCGATGCGATCCGACCACTGCAGGGCAACTCCCAGGTCATGGGTGACCTGCCACTGCATTTTCATCCAGCGGCAGTTAGAGTCTCGGGGTTTTTGTGCAGCGAGACCGAACTTTGGACCACCCGGAACTAGAGTTTTGCGCCTCTGATCACGTTGGCGGGCTGGTGGCG
>NZ_JADYVF010000022.1:0-88295 GCF_020193625.1 Bradyrhizobium sp. IC3123
CTTGCAGCCGGGGCGGGCGAAGCCGTCGGGGCCGGCGAGGGACTTGCCGATGCGGCCGGCGCCGGGCTCGCGGTCTGCGCCAGAGCGCCTGACAGCCCATGCGACAAGGCCGCAGCCGGGATCAGCGCGGCCAAAGCGAGGCGACGAAAAGTGTTCATTTTATTCTCCCCGAGGCCCGCTTCGTCGGGGCCTCAATTCATCAAGGCCTTACCCACCAAGGCCTTAACCCGTCCGCGCGTCCCGGTTCGCGCGAACCGCGCCGTTCTAACACGCGAGCGCCGAATTCGTCCCATGACAGATGCGTCATGGCAGGCAACTTGCCCGATGTCCCGACCCGGGTGGCAAATCACTGGCCAAGCAGCCGAGGATCGCCATATAAGGCAGGCGAAATTCGGGAATTTTCATGAGCGCGCTGGCCAACCACGCATTTGCCAAGATGAACGGCATCGGCAACGAGATCGTCGTTGTCGACTTGCGCGATTCGGCGGCCAAGGTCACGCCGGACGATGCCCGCGCCGTCGCGTCCGCGAACGGCGGCGTGGCTTACGACCAGCTCATGGTGCTGCAGAGGCCGCGGCTCGACGGCACCGAGGCCTTCATCAGCATCTACAACAATGACGGCTCGGAGGCCGGTGCCTGCGGCAACGGCATGCGCTGCGTCGTGCGCCGCATCTTCGAGAAGACCGGGCAGACCAGTGCGACCTTCGAGACGGCCGCCGGCCTGCTCAATGCCTGGCAGGGTCCGGCGCCCGACCTCTACACAGTGGATATGGGCGCGCCGAAATTCGGCTGGCAGGACATTCCGCTGGCGGAAGAGTTTCGCGACACCCGCTACATCGAATTGCAGATCGGGCCGATCGACAATCCCATTCTGCATTCGCCCTCAGTGGTGAGCATGGGCAATCCGCACGCGGTGTTCTGGGTCGACGACGTCAACGCCTACGATCTCGGCCGCTTCGGTCCGCTCTTGGAAAACCATCCGATCTTCCCCGAGCGCGCCAACATCACGCTGGCCCATATCGTCGATCGCGAGCACATCACGATCCGCACCTGGGAGCGCGGTGCCGGCCTGACCAAGGCGTGCGGGTCGGCGGCCTGCGCCACGGGGGTCGCCGCCGCGCGGCTGAAGCGCGCCGAGCGCAAGGTCGAGATCACATTGCCCGGCGGCAAGCTCGGCATCGAATGGCGCGAGCGCGACGACCACGTGCTGATGACGGGCACCGCGACCTTCGAATATGAGGGCAGCTTCGATCCGGCGCTGTTCGCGCCGGTCGCCTGATGGCCGTCGACATCGTCACCTTCGGCTGCCGCCTCAACGCCTTCGAGGCCGAGGTGATCCGCAGCAAGGCGGAAGTCGCAGGGCTTTCCGACACCATCGTCATCAACAGCTGCGCCGTCACCAACGAGGCGGTGGCGCAGGCGCGCCAGTCGATCCGCAAGTTGAAGCGCGAGCGCCCCGAGGCGCGCATCGTCGTCACCGGCTGCGCGGCGCAGACGCAGGCTGCGATCTTTGCGGGCATGGCCGAGGTCGATCGCGTCGTCGGCAATGACGACAAGATGCGCGGCGAAGCGTGGCGGGAGACGCGCCACGCTTTCGATCTTGGCGCCAGCGAGAAGATCGCCGTCAGCGACATCATGGCGGTGAAGGAGATGGCGCCGCACCTCGTCGATGGCTATGCGAGCGGCCTGCCGCGCGTCTTCGTGCAGGTGCAGAACGGCTGCGATCATCGCTGCACCTTCTGCATCATCCCGTTCGGCCGCGGCAATTCGCGCTCGGTGCCGATGGGCGCGGTGGTCGATCAGGTGCGCACCCTGGTCGAGCGCGGCCATGCCGAGATCGTGCTGACCGGCGTCGATCTCACGAGCTACGGCGCAGACCTGCCCGGCGCGCCCAAGCTCGGCCTGCTGACCAAGCAGATCCTGCGCCATGTGCCCGAGCTCAAGCGCCTGCGTATCTCCTCGATCGATTCGATCGAGGCGGATGACGACCTGCTCGATGCCATCGCGGAGGATGCGCGCCTGATGCCGCACCTGCACCTGTCGCTGCAGTCGGGCGACGACATGATCCTGAAGCGCATGAAGCGGCGGCATTCGCGGCAGGATGCGATTGGCTTCTGCGAGCAGGTACGCCGCCTACGCCCCGATGTCGTCTTCGGCGCCGACATCATCGCGGGCTTCCCGACCGAGACCGAGGACATGTTCTCGCGCTCGCTCGACCTCGTCGAGCAATGCGGACTGACCTTCCTGCACGTCTTCCCTTATTCGCCGCGGCCCGGCACGCCCGCCGCGCGGATGCCGCAGGTGGCGGGGCCGGTCATTAAAGAGCGTGCGAAGCGGCTGCGCGCGGTAGGAGAGGCGGCGCTGCAGCAGCGGCTGCAAGCCGAGATCGGCGCAAGGCGCGATGTGCTGATCGAGAGCGAGGGGCAGGGCCGCACGGAGCATTATCTGCCGGTGGCGATTGCGGGCGAGCGGGTGGGAAGCATCGTGCGGCTGAAGATTGCTGGCATTGATGGCGAGCGGCTCACGACGTAAGCAGCTGCTCTCTTCCTTCTCCCCTTGTGGGAGAAGGTGGCGCGAAGCGCCGGATGAGGGGTTGTATCCGCGCAATCGCATTGAGAGGTCATGCGCGGAGAGAGGCCCCTCACCCGTCTCGCCGCTCTCGCGGCGAGCCACCCTCTCCCGCAAGGGGAGAGGGAAAACTACGACGCCCTGACCTGCCAGAATCGCAGCGTGCGCTTGGCGTTCTCCGCCGTCATTCTCGCAAAATGCCCCTGTGTCCTCGCGATGTCCGCGGGCGTCATCGCGCCTGTCGCGAAACGGCATTCGAGCACGGCCATGGTGGTCTCCCAGCTGAGCTGTGCGGCCTTGCACGGCACCAGCAGGCCGTCCTCGCGGAGACTCTGCATCAGCGGTCGGATCACCTCGACCGTCGATCCCGACAACGCCGCCAGCGCCGCCACCGTCTCCTCATAGCGCCGCTGTGTGGCGAAGCCGAGCAACGTCGCCTCGTCGAGCTGGCCGGTGGCCTTGAGGCCGGCGATGGCGCGCTTGGCACCTTCGAAATCGCGCACCGCCGACATTTCGCGTTCGGCGCCGATGGCGACGGCGGCGATCGCGCTCTGGATCTCCTCGAACAGATGCGGCGGGGCGCGCGACAACAGGCGGGTGCGCACGGCGTCCGTCGCCGAGCGCAGCAATTGGCGGCGCAGCTCCAAGGGCAAGTCGACGCGGACGCCGACACTGACTGCGAGCTCCGGATCGCTTTCGGCCTGGCCGACGATGATGGCGAACCCTTTTCCGGAGACGCGCGCGCCGGGATTGGCCGCAAGCCGCCGGCTGACGCTGGGGTAGCGGCGCGCCAGCAGCGCGTCGGTGACGATCTCCTTCAGCCACCAGCGGCCGGCGACCGCGAGCAGATGCGGCTCGCCCTTAGCTGATGCGATCTTCACCAGCTCGCCGTCGTCGAGGCGCGCGGATTCCTGCAGCACGGGGCCGGCGATGCGGATCTCGTCATTGTTGGCGAGGCGGCGGATCACCGACGGCGGCGCCTGCGCGACCGGCGCCAGCTGCGCGCTGATCTCGGCCAGCGCCACGCGCGCTGCCACATCGGCGATGGCGCGCAGCTCGATGGTGCCGATCAGGCGCTCGAGCACGTCGTCGAACAGCGCGATCTGCTCGTCGTCGAAATTGCCCGCGGAGGAGAGGAACAGCTCGGTGACGCGCCGGGCCGTCGCCAGGCCCTTTTCCGGCGAGCCGATCCGCAGTGCGGATTCGACCTCGTCGATGATCGATAGCCCGGAATTGGTCATCGCGCGCGGCTCGTCCTGAGCGGTTACGGAAGCTTGTTCTAAGCAACCGTTATCATTAGAGGCGAGCGCTGAAGGTTTCGTAAACCATGGCACGGTAGCCGAGCACAGCCGCTTCTCGACCGACCACCGCTCCTCATCCCGAGGAGCCCCGCGAAGCGGGCGTCTCGAAGGATGGATACGACCGCGATGCGCCTGCGGGGCCTCTATGGTTCGAGACGGCGCTGACGCGCCTCCTCACCATGAGGGTCTAAGAGATTACTCCCCGTTCCACCCGCAGGCCCGGAGCTTCTCGTGCATATGCGGCGGGGCCGGCGCCACCACGCGGACCGGCTCCTTGTTCCGGGAGATCGGCACCACGATCTCGCGCGAATGCAGGTGCAGGCGCGGCTCGCCGAAGCGCGGACCGTTGCCGTAGATGTTGTCGCCGAAGATCGGCCAGCCGCTCGCGGCCGCATGCACCCGCAATTGATGGGTCCGGCCGGTCACCGGTTCCATGGCAAGCCAGGTGAAACCGTCGCCCCGGCCCATCACCTTCCAGTTCGTGATCGCCTTCTGCCCTTCCGGATCCGGCTTCTGCCACCAGCCGCGTTCGGCATTGAGTCGGCCGAGCGGCATGTCGATGGTGCCTTCGTCCTCGGCAGGGCCCCCTTCGACCACGGTCCAGTAGGTTTTGCCGATCTTGCCGTGCTTGAACAAAAGGCCCAGCGATGCCGTCGCCTTGCGGTGGCGGCCGAGCACGAGGCAGCCCGAGGTGTCCTTGTCCAGCCGGTGGGCCAGCACCGGCGGTCGCGGCAGGCCGAAACGCAGCGCGTCGAAGGAATCCTCCAGATTGGGGCCACCCTTGGGGCCGCGATGCACCGGCAGGCCGGCCGGCTTGTCGATGACCAGCATCAGGCCGTCGCGATGGAGCACGCGGCCTAAGATCTCATCGGCGGTCAATTGGGGAACATCGAGCAATCGCAGGACTTTCGGTCAAGGCTTTCGTTTACGGGCCGGAACGGCTAACACGCCACCATGAACGATACCACCTCCGAGACCCCCAAGCTGAGCTGGTGGCGCCGCCTGTCCAATGGGCTGAAGCGCACCTCGTCCTCGCTCGGGACCGCGGTCGCCGACCTCGTCACCAAGCGCAAGCTCGACCGCGCCATGCTCGACGACATCGAGGACGTGCTGCTGCGCGCCGACCTCGGCACGTCAGTCGCGGTGCGCATTGCCGATGCCGTCGGCACCGGCCGCTACGACAAGGCGATCTCGGCGGACGAGGTCAAGGACGTCGTCGCCACCGAGGTCGAGAAGGTGCTGTCGCCGGTGGCAAAGCCGCTCGTGATCGATGCGGCAAAAAAGCCGTTCGTCATTCTCGTGGTCGGCGTCAACGGTTCCGGCAAGACCACCACGATCGGCAAGCTGTCGCAGAAATTCGCCTCTGAAGGCCGCAAGGTGATGCTGGCCGCCGGCGACACGTTTCGCGCCGCCGCCATCGAGCAGCTCAAGGTCTGGGGCGAGCGGACGAAGACGCCCGTCATCGCAGGCGCGCAGGGCTCGGATTCCGCAAGCCTTGCCTTCAACGCGCTCACCGCGGCGAAGGAGCAGAATGTCGACGTGCTGCTGATCGACACCGCCGGCCGCCTGCAGAACAAGGCCGAGCTGATGAACGAGCTCGAGAAGGTCGTGCGCGTGATCCGCAAAGTGGATGACACTGCGCCGCATGCCGTGCTGCTGGTGCTGGATGCGACCGTCGGCCAGAATGCGCTGTCGCAGGTCGAGGCCTTCCATCGCACCGCCGGGGTCACCGGCCTCGTGATGACCAAGCTCGACGGCACCGCGCGCGGCGGCATCCTGGTGGCGCTCGCGGAGAAGTTCAAGCTGCCGGTGCACTTCATCGGCGTCGGCGAAGGCGTCGACGATCTCGCGCCCTTCACCGCGCGCGACTTCGCCCGCGCCATCGCCGGAATCGAATAGCGTCATCCTTCGAGACGCCGCTTGCGCGGCTCCTCAGGATGAGGTCGTGCCACACATGAGGTCCTCATCCTGAGGAGACCGCGAAGCGGTCGTCTCGAAGGATGGGAGATACGGAAGAGAGAATGGACAAGACCCAGCCGCATCCGCTGTTCAAGCTCGCGACCGAGCTCGGTCCGCTGCTCGTGTTCTTCTTCGTCAACGCGAAGTTCAATCTGTTCGCCGCGACCGGCGCCTTCATGGTGGCCATCGCGGTCGCGATGGCCGCCTCTTACATCGTGACGCGCCACATCCCGATCATGGCGATCGTCACGGGGGTGATCGTGCTGGTGTTCGGCACGCTGACCCTGGTGCTGCACGACGAGACCTTCATCAAGGTCAAGCCGACCATCATCTACGGCCTGTTCGCCGCGATCCTCGGCGGCGGCCTGTTGTTCGGCCGCTCCTTCATCGCCGTGATGTTCGACCAGGTGTTCAACCTGACGCCGCAGGGCTGGCGCATCCTCACCTTGCGCTGGGCGCTGTTCTTCGCCGGAATGGCGGTGCTGAACGAGATCGTCTGGCGCACCCAGAGCACGGATTTCTGGGTGAACTTCAAGGTATTCGGCGTCACCCCGATCACGATGATCTTCGCCATCGCACAGATGCCGCTGACCAAGCGCTATCATCTCGCGCCGGTCTCGCTGGAGAGAAGCGAGGCCGAGGCGGGGGATGTGAGCAAGGGTTAGGCGAAGGACAGGCGAAGCGTCGCTCCACATACCGCTGTCATGCCCCGGCTTGACCGGGGCATCCAGTACGCCGCAGCTTCTCCGTATACGACTGGCGTCTCTGGAATACTGGATCGCCCGATCAAGTCGGGCGATGACAGTTGAGCGTGTGGTACGAGCGCGGCATCAGCTTCCTGCCTTCAGCGCCTTCTCCAGCTCCGGCATCAGCACGGCCTTGAGATTTTGCGGCGTGATCGGCCCGACCAGCTTGTAGACGATGGTGCCCTCGCGCCCGACGACGAAGGTCTCCGGCACGCCATAGACGCCCCATTCGATCGACGCGCGGCCGTTGGCGTCGACGCCGACGTGGCCGAACGGGTTGCCGTAGCGGCCGAGGAAGCGCCGCGCATTGTCGGCGGCGTCCTTGTAGTTGATGCCGACCAGCTGGAAGCGCTTGTCTTTTGCCATTTCGGTCAAAAGCGGCGCTTCGTCATGGCAGGGCACGCACCAGGACGCCCAGACGTTGACGAGGCTGACCTTGCCCTTGAACGCAGCCGGATCGAGTCCCGGCACCTGCGTGCCATTCTCTTGCAATCCCTGGAGCGGCGGCAGCACGGTTTGCGGTGCGGGCCGGCCGATCAGCGCGGACGGAATCCGCGAGGGATCGCCACTCCCGAGCCGGAACCAGAACAAAAGCGCTAGGCCGATGAAGACGATCAGCGGCAGCATCACCAGGAAGGTGCGGCGCTGCGGCGAAGCGGAGGCAGGCTGATCGCTCATCGCAGCTCCGTCGCGCTGCGGCCCGACCGGCGGGTGATGCCGCGCTGCTCCAGCTCGCGCAGGCGCTGCGTCTGGCTGCGATAATCGAGCATGACCCAGCCGATCAGGATCGCGACCACGAGGGCGACAGCTGCGTAAGACGCCACGATGAAAGAGGCATAAGGACCGAGCGACATCGTCATGCAGCCCCAGCTTCTTTGGACGCGTTGTCTTCACGCGAACCGGCGGCCATGTCGCTCGAAAACGCCATGCGGCTGGCCTGCATCATCTGCAGCGAGCGGACACGGCGGCGCAAAATCTCGTTGCGCATCGCGGCCAGGTGCAGCGTGACGAACAGCAGCGTGAAGGCGACCGCCATCACCAGCAGCGGAATCAGGAACGACTTGTCCAGCGCCGAGCCGCCCATGCGCATCACCGAGGCGGGCTGGTGCAGCGTGTTCCACCAATCGACCGAGAACTTGATGATCGGCAGGTTGATCGCGCCGACCAAGGTCAGCACCGCGGCGGCGCGCGCTGCACGCGAGGGATCGTCGACGGCGCGCCACAGCGCCATCAGGCCGAGATACATCAGGAACAGGATCAGCACCGAGGTCAGCCGCGCGTCCCACTCCCAATAGGTGCCCCACATCGGCCGGCCCCAGAGCGAGCCCGTGAGCAGCGCGAGGAAGGTGAAGGCGGCGCCGATCGGAGCTGCGGCCTTGGCGGCGACGTCGGCGAGCGGATGCCGCCACACCAGCGTGCCCAACGATGCGATGCTCATCACGCCCCACACGAACATCGACAGCCAGGCATTGGGCACGTGGATGAACATGATCTTGACGGTCGCGCCCTGCTGATAGTCATCGGGCGCGAGCGCAGCTTGATAGAGACCGATCGTGAGCAGGATGATTGTCGCGGCCGCCAGCCACGGCAACACCCGCGCTGTCAGCGCGAGGAACCGCGTGGGGTTGGCGAGGTCGATCAGCGTCATGGTATCCTGATAATCACCGGGGGCCGCTCAGGCAATCAGCACGAAAGCCCGTCGCGAAAGTTGATCCGGGTCAAGGTCCGTCGAGCCCATCTCAGTCGAGGCCATGCCGCAGGCTTGCTGCGGCCGCGAACGGGCCGATCACGAGGCTGACCAGCGACAGCGCGCACAGGATCGAAAACGGCGCGCCGAAGGTCATGGGACCGACGATCACCGCCTGCGAGGCCGCAACGCCGAAAATCAGCACGGGAATCGACAGCGGCAGCACCAGCACCGCCATCAACAGCCCGCCGCGATGCAGCGTCACCGCCAGCGCCGCGCCGATCATGCCGGTGAAGGTCAGCGCCGGAGTGCCCGCCAGCAGCGTCAGCGCCACCGCGGCCGTGGCGATCATGTCGAGGTTGAGCAACAGGCCGAGCACGGGGGTTGCGACAATCAGCGGCAGGCCGGCGGCGAGCCAATGCGCCAGCGCCTTGGCGGCGCAGGCGAGTTCCAGCGGCGTCCGGCTCATCGTGATCAGGTCGAGCGAGCCGTCCTCATGGTCGGCCATGAACAGCCGGTCGAGGGTCAGCAGGCTGGCTAGGAGGGCGCCGAGCCAGAGGATCGCAGGTCCGAGCCGCGACAGCAGCGCCAGATCCGGCCCGACCGCGAACGGCATCAGCACCACCACGGTCAGGAAGAACAAGACCCCGATCAGCGCTCCGCCGCCGACGCGAAGCGCAATCCTGATGTCCCGGCGGATGAGGGCGGTGAGGGCGGTCATGAGAGGCTTCCAGCTTCTGGGAACGCATCCGACAGCCACAGGCACACTGCGCTCCCTTCCCCCTTGTGGGGGGAGGGAATGGATAGAGCCGAGCCCGGCCGCTTGGAAAACTGAGGGTGCCTGAACTTCACGCCACACCCCCGATCCGCAGCTCCCGCGATTCGATCCCGAGCGGGGCATGCGTCGCCGCGACGATCATGCCGCCGCCGGCCAGATGCTCGCGCATCAGGCCGGCGAACATGTCCTGACCGGCGACATCAAGCGCATTGGTCGGCTCGTCCAGGAGCCAGACCGGGCGGCGGACCGTCAGCAGCCGCGCCAGCGAGAGCCGGCGGCGCTGTCCCGCGGACAGGAATCCGGCGGGCAGATGGATGGCGTGGTCGAGCCCCACCTTGGCAAGGCTCTCGACGGCATCGAAAAGCTCGCCGCCGAGAAAGTCAGCCCAAAACGTCAGGTTTTCGGCCACGCTCAGCGCCGGCTTCAGGGCATCGCGATGGCCGAGATAGTGGCACTGCTCCGCCAGGGTCAGCTCACTATGGCCCCCCTCCAGCGCGATCGTCCCGCCGGCCGGAACGAGCAGGCCTGCGATCAGCCGCAGCAGCGAGGTCTTGCCCGATCCATTGCGCCCCATCACCGCCACGGCCTCGCCCGACCCGGCCGCGAAATCGAGCCCGGCGAACACCTCGCGCCCGCCCCGCACGCATCTCAGCCCGTGACCTGACAGCCGCATGTCGCCTTGGTTCAGTCCGCTCACAGCCGGGCCTCAGGAAATCTTGGGGTAGCGCATGGGAATTTTTGGCTCGCGAATTGCTGCGGCACGATAGTGGCTGTGGCGGCGCGGTTAGAAAGCTTCTATAAGCCCGGAACTACTTGATGCAGCAACTCAACCTGCCCCTGCAAGCGGCCCAGCCTGATACGCTGACGGTGTTAAAATACCCTGCCGGGTATAACTAGCAATTGGGATCTCCTACATGACCTCGCTCGACAGCTTCAAATGCAAAAAGACTCTCAAGGTCGGCGCCAAGACCTATGTCTATTACAGCCTGCCCACCGCCGAGAAGAATGGTCTGAAGGGCATTTCGAAACTTCCCTACTCGATGAAGGTCCTGCTCGAGAATTTGCTGCGCAACGAGGATGGCCGCTCGGTCAAGAAGGAAGACATCGTCGCGGTGTCGAAATGGCTGCGCAAGAAGTCGCTGGAGCATGAGATCGCCTTCCGCCCGGCGCGGGTGCTGATGCAGGACTTCACCGGCGTGCCCGCGGTGGTCGACCTCGCCGCGATGCGCAACGCGATGCAGAAGCTCGGTGGCGAGCCTGAGAAGATCAACCCCTTGGTGCCCGTCGATCTCGTCATCGACCATTCCGTGATCGTGAACTTCTTCGGCGACAACAAGGCTTTCGGCAAGAACGTCACCGAGGAATACAAGCAGAACCAGGAGCGCTACGAGTTCCTGAAGTGGGGCCAGAAGGCCTTCTCGAACTTCTCCGTCGTGCCGCCCGGCACCGGCATCTGCCACCAGGTCAATCTCGAATATCTGGCCCAGACGGTCTGGACCAAGAAGGAGAAGATGACCGTCGGCAAGAAGACCGGCACCTTCGAGGTGGCCTATCCCGATTCGCTGGTCGGCACCGATTCGCACACCACCATGGTCAACGGCCTTGCCGTGCTCGGCTGGGGCGTCGGCGGCATCGAGGCGGAAGCCTGCATGCTCGGCCAGCCGCTGTCGATGCTGCTGCCCAACGTCGTCGGCTTCAAGCTGAAGGGCGCGCTGAAGGAAGGCGTCACCGCGACCGACCTCGTGCTCACCGTGACGCAGATGCTGCGCAAGCTCGGCGTGGTCGGCAAGTTCGTCGAGTTCTTCGGCCCCGGCCTCGACCACCTCTCGGTCGCCGACAAGGCGACGATCGCCAACATGGCGCCCGAATACGGCGCGACCTGCGGCTTCTTCCCGGTCGATGCCGCCGCGCTCGATTATCTCAAGACCTCCGGCCGTGCCTCGGCCCGCGTCGCGCTGGTGCAGGCCTATGCCAAGGCGCAGGGCCTGTTCCGCACGGCCAAGTCGCCCGACCCCGTGTTCACGGAAACGCTGACCCTCGACCTCGGCGACGTCGTGCCGTCGATGGCCGGCCCGAAGCGTCCCGAAGGCCGCATCGCGCTGCCGACCGTCGCGGACGGCTTCTCGCTCGCGCTTGCCAGCGAGTACAAGAAGGCCGAGGAGCCGGCCAAGCGTTTCCCCGTCGACGGCAAGAACTTCGACATCGGCCATGGCGACGTCGTGATCGCCGCGATCACCTCCTGCACCAACACCTCGAACCCGAGCGTGCTCATCGGCGCCGGCCTGCTCGCGCGCAATGCGGCTGCGAAGGGCCTCAAGGCCAAGCCGTGGGTGAAGACCTCGCTCGCGCCGGGCAGCCAGGTGGTCGCGGAATATCTCGCCAATTCCGGTCTGCAGCCCGATCTCGACAAAGTCGGATTCAACCTGGTCGGCTTCGGCTGCACCACCTGCATCGGCAATTCCGGTCCGCTGCCTGAGGAGATCTCGAAGTCGATCAACGACAACGGCGTCGTCGCGGCCGCCGTGCTCTCCGGCAACCGCAACTTCGAAGGCCGCGTTTCGCCGGATGTGCAGGCGAACTACCTGGCCTCGCCGCCGCTGGTGGTCGCCTACGCGCTCGCGGGCAGCGTCACCAAGAACCTCGCCACCGAGCCGCTCGGCGAGGGCAAGGACGGCAAGCCGGTGTACCTGAAGGACATCTGGCCGACGACCAAGGAGATCAACGCCTTCATGAAGAAGTTCGTGACCGCGTCGATCTTCAAGAAGAAGTATGCCGACGTGTTCAAGGGCGACACCAACTGGCGCAAGATCAAGACAGTCGAGAGTGAGACCTATCGCTGGAACATGTCTTCGACCTATGTGCAGAACCCGCCCTACTTCGAAGGCATGAAGAAGGAGCCGGAGCCGGTCACCGACATCGTCGAGGCGCGCATCCTCGCCATGTTCGGCGACAAGATCACCACCGACCACATCTCGCCGGCCGGCTCGATCAAGCTCACCTCGCCCGCCGGCAAATATCTCAGCGAGCACCAGGTGCGTCCGGCCGACTTCAACCAGTACGGCACGCGTCGCGGCAACCATGAAGTGATGATGCGCGGCACCTTCGCCAACATCCGCATCAAGAACTTCATGCTGAAGGGCGCGGACGGAAACATCCCCGAGGGCGGCCTGACCAAGCACTGGCCCGACGGCGAGCAGATGTCGATCTACGACGCCGCGATGAAGTACCAGGAAGAGAAGGTGCCGCTGGTGGTGTTCGCCGGTGCCGAGTATGGCAACGGCTCCTCGCGCGACTGGGCCGCCAAGGGCACGCGCCTGCTCGGCGTGCGCGCCGTGATCTGCCAGAGCTTCGAGCGCATCCACCGCTCCAACCTGGTCGGCATGGGCGTGCTGCCGCTGACCTTCGAGGAAGGCACCTCCTGGCAGTCGCTTGGGCTGAAGGGCGACGAGAAGGTGACCATCCGCGGCCTCGTCGGCGACCTCAAGCCGCGCCAGAAGCTGACCGCGGAGATCGTCTCCGGCGACGGTTCGCTGCAGCGCGTTTCGCTGCTCTGCCGCATCGATACGCTGGACGAGCTCGACTACTACCGCAACGGCGGCATCCTGCACTACGTGCTGCGCAAGCTCGCGGCGTAAACGCGGATTTGTGAATGATGGCTCACTGCGAAGTGAGTAGAAGCCTTAACGAAGGCGGCCTATCAAAGGCCGCCTTCGCGCGTTTGCGGTACGCTTCAGATGGGCCCGCCCGGCGGAAAACCTCCCTTTGGACGGTGGCCCGGATGGATGAATGTACCGCGCCCCGTAAGACTACGGTGACCATCCGGCGATAAGATTTCCCTCTGAGAGCAACGGTGTGCGGCGTTCGACATGACGACAATGACGGCTTCCCATCTGATTCCACGTTGGTCCGGCGCCCTCTGGTCGGGAGCTCTCGGCATATGTGCGATCATCGCCGTCATTCGTCCTGCCGAAGCTGAACCCCGCGCCGTCGTCGAATTGTTCACCTCGCAGGGCTGCTCCTCCTGCCCGCCCGCCGACCAGATCATCGGCGATCTCTCCAAGGACCCCTCCGTCATCGCGCTGAGCATGCCGATCGATTATTGGGACTATCTCGGCTGGAAGGACACGCTGGCGGATTCGCGCTTCTCTGCACGGCAGCGTGCCTATTCGCGCATGCGCGGCGACCGCGAGGTCTACACGCCGCAGGTCGTGGTCAACGGCTCCACCCATGTCATCGGCAGCGATCGCACCGGCATCGAGAACGCGATCGGCAAGACCGACAAGGGCACTGGCGTGATGAGCGTGCCGGTGACGATGTCGCTCTCGGGCAAGCAGATCAACGTGTCGGTAGCCGCAAGCAAGGAGCCCACGGTCTCGCGCGGCGAGGTCTGGATCTGCTCGATCGCGAAGTCGGTGCCGATCGCGATCACCCGCGGCGAGAACAAGGGACAGCAGGTCACCTATCACAACGTGGTGCGCAGCCTGCTCAAGGTCGGCGACTGGACCGGCCGTCCGGAGAGCTGGACGGTGCCGATCGAGAACCTCACGCGCGACGGCGTCGACGGCGCGGTGGTCTACGTCCAGGACGGCAGCCGCGAGAGGCCGGGCCCGATGCTGGGTGCGGCCTACACGTCGCTGCATTGAAGCAGGCAGAACGTCTCAGCAATTGATGCTCGTCATTCCGGGGCGCGCCTCTTGGCGCGAACCCGGAATCCATTTCTCAGCTTGTGTGATGGTAAATGGATTCCGGGCTCGCGCTTCGCGCGCCCCGGAATGACGGCAGACCGGAAACATCTCGGCACAAACAAAAAAGGACCAACTTGCGTTGGCCCTCCTTGTCGTGCGTACAGACCCGATCCTGTTCGACCCCGGGGGGCTGGGGGCTGAGGAATCCGGAACCGAAAGGACCGGGTCAACGCACGTCACCCTTTTCGCAGTGCAGGGCGGCAGGCGGTTGGCGGAAAAGCGGCGATACTATGATTCCTGCTAACGATCCCGTGACGGTTTGCCGCGACGGAGTTCCACCCTTGCGTGTGCCCTGATGCGACGCCGATTCGATAGGTCGAGCCCCTTGCGATGCGGAACGGTTGGCGCAATCATGCAATTGTCACGAACGCGGTTCCGGGACGATCTTGGCGGACGCGGGTAGCCGTGCGATGAGGAGGCGCTTCCCATGAGTCTGACGTCGGAGGATGCCGATCCGAGCGAGCAGCGCGCGGCGGCGCGTCCTGCCGCGGCGCATGCGCAGCCGAACCGGGTGACGTTCAACCGGCTCGAGCTGCACCGGATTCTCAATCTCTACGGCCGCATGGTCGCCGACGGCGAATGGCGCGACTATGCCATCGACTTCCTGAAGGACCGCGCCGTGTTCTCGGTCTATCGCCGCGCCTCGGAAGTGCCGATCTATCGCATCGAGAAGGACCCGCGCCTGGCGCGCAAGCAGGGCATGTACAGCGTGATCTCGGCGACCGGCCTGATCCTGCGTCGCGGCCACGAGCTCGAGCGGGTGCTGCTGGTGATCGATCGCAAACTGGCGGTGGTGTAGACGAACCATCGATCGTCATTCCGGGGCGCGACGAAGTCGCGAGCTGGTGCGCAATTGCGCACCCGAGAATCCATCCCTCCACCGCCCCTGCCGTTCAATGGATTCCGGGTTCGATGCTGCGCATCGCCCCGGAATGACGGATGAACTACTTCCCCGGCACCGTGCTTGCGCCCTCGCCGAGGTCGCGTTGCATCATCACGGTGTCCAGCCAGCGGCCGAATTTCAGCCCGACACTGGGATGTGTGCCGATCATCTTGAAGCCGCACCTTGTGTGCACGCCGATCGACCCGGCATTGGCGGAATCGCCGATGACAGCGATCATCTGGCGAAAGCCGCGCGCTTCGCATTCGACGATCAGCCGTTCCAGCAGCATTGAGCCGACGCCGCGGCGGTGGAAGGACGGATCGAGATAGATCGAGTTCTCCACCGTGAAACGATAGGCGGGCCGCGGCCGGTAGGCGCCGGCATAGGCATAGCCGGCCACGCGGCCGTCCAGCATGGCGACGAAATAGGGATAGCCGCCGTCGATCAGCGCGCGATAGCGGCGCGTCATTTCCGAGAGGTCGGGCGGCTCCAGCTCGAACGTCGCCGTGCCCTCGCGGACGGCCTGCTGGTAGATGGCGGTGACGGCGGGGAGGTCGGCCTCGGTGGTGGGCCTGATATCGGGTGCGGACATGGGGGAAGGATAGAGCGTTCCCTGAGGGGCCGGAAGAGGCTGCGCTGCCTCCACACCCGTCATTGCGAGCGCAGCGAAGCAATCCAGAAATGCATCTGCGGAGGGGCTCTGGATTGCGTCGTCGCATCGGCGCAAAATTGCTGCGCAATTTTGTCGCGAGCTCCTCGCAATGACGGGGAGAGGCCGTACCCTCAAAACAAAAACCCCGGCCTTTCGGCCGGGGTTCGTGTCCGTTCTCTCGTCTCAGAGCTTACTCGCGCTGGCCGAGGAGCTGCAGCAGCAGCGTGAACAGGTTGATGAAGTTCAGGTACAGCGACAGTGCGCCGGTGATGGCCGAACGCTCTGCGACGTCACCGCCGGCCGAGGCATAGCCGTAGATGTAGTCGTTCTTCAGCCGCTGGGTATCCCAGGCGGTCAGGCCCGAGAACACCAGCACGCCGACCACCGACACGATGAACTGCAGCATCGAGCTGGCCAGGAACAGGTTCACCAGGCTGGCGAGAACGATGCCGATCAGGCCCATGAACAGGAACGAGCCCATGCCGGTCAGGTCACGCTTGGTGGTGTAGCCGTAGAGGCTCAGCGCACCGAAGGTCGCCGCGGTGATGAAGAACACCCGCACGATCGAGGTGTGCGTGAACACCAGGAAGATCGACGACAGCGAGATGCCCATCAGCGCCGCGAACACCCAGAACAGGATCTGGGCGGTCGAGGGTGCCAGACGGTTGATGCCCGCCGAGATCACGAACACCATCGCGAGCGGCGCCAGGATGAACAGCCACTTCAGGGGGCTGACGAACATGGCGTAGCCGAACGGTGTCAGGAACACCTTGCCGACGCGGACGGCGTCCGCCGTCGGAACGTCGGTCACGGCGGCCATGTAGACGCCGAGCGCGGCAAGGCCGGTGATGGCCAGGCCAATGCTCATGTAGTTGTAGATGCGCAGCATATAGGCGCGCAGGCCGGCATCGACCGTCGCGGCGTCAACACGCCCGGCGGCCCTGCCGAAAGGAGAAGCGTAGTTACGGTCTAGGTCCGACATGGTCGAATTCCCGTTGGTTGGTCCGGTCCGGCACGAGGGTCGCCATGCCGCCGGTTCGTCAAATTCTATCTCGGAGACCGCTGCCAGCCGACTGAATTTTGGCTCACAATCGGGACTCCGAACCCATCCGATATGTGGGAAACTAACACATTCGCCGCAACCTTCCACGCGCGGCTGAATGTCGCCCTCGGCGTCAATCCTGACGCGAAGTTGACGGGGTAGCGTGGTTAATCGCGGAAACCGGGCCGATTCCGGGCAGCTCGATCAGCCGCTACATTTTGTCACAAATTTCGCAACACCGTCGCGGGCTTTTTGTTCAATGCCAGCAGCGTGCCGGCAAGCCCGAGCCCGACGGTCACGACCAGCGCGGCGGCGACCACGCCGGCGGCGCTGCCGGCCTGCCAGACGAAGCTCAGCGTCATCAGCCGCGTCACGATCAGCCAGGCCGCGATGCTGCCCGCGATCACCCCGAACACCGCGGTGGCAAGGCCGATCAGCAGGTATTCGAGGGCATAGGCGCCGAGCAGCCGCAGCCGCGTCGCGCCGAGGGTCTTGAGGATTACCGCATCATAGACGCGGTGGCGGTGGCCGGCGGCGAGCGCCCCGCCCAGCACCAGGATCGCCGAGATCAGCGTCACGGCGCTGGCGCCGCGGATCGCCAGGGCCAGATTGGTCACCACAGAGCCGACCGTCTCCATCACCTCGCGCACGCGCACGCTCGTCACCATCGGATAGGCGTCGGCGACCTCCTTGATGATCCTGCCGTCGCCCGCCTTTCCGCCCGCTTCCGTCAGCGTCGCGATGTGGGTGTGCGGCGCGCCCTTGAAGGCGTTGGGCGAGAACACCAGGACGAAATTGATGCCGAGACCCTGCCAGTCGATCGTGCGCAGATTGCTGATCTTGGCCGGAATGTCGCGGCCGAGCACGTTGACCACGACCTCGTCGCCGAGCTTGAGGCCGAGCCCGTCGGCAATCTTCTTCTCCAACGAGACCAGCGGCGGGCCGGAATAATCGGCGCGCCACCATTCGCCCTCGACCACCTTGGAGCCCTTCGGCAGCTCGGCGGTGTAGGTCAGGCCGCGATCGCTCTGCAGCACCCATTCGGAATCCGTGGTCGGCTTGAGCTCCTCGGCGCGCACCCCGCGCGCGGCGACGATGCGTCCGCGCAGCATCGGCACGTCCTCGATCCTGGCGCCGGGGGCGATCTGGCGCAGATAGCCATCGAACTGCTCGGCCTGCGCGCTCGGAATGTCGATGAAGAAGAACGATGGCGCCTGGTCGGGGAGCGCCGCCAGGAACTGCCGGCGCAGATTGCCGTCGATCTGGGTGATGGTGACGAGCACGGCGAGCCCGAGCCCCAGCGACAGCACGACGGACGGCGTCAGCGCGCCCGGCCGGTGGATGTTGGCGATCGCAAGCCGCAGCATCGGCAGCCGCGTCCGTGGCAGCCGTCGTGCGATCGTCATCAGCAGGGCGGCGATGCCGCGCAGCAAGGCGAACACGACCACTGAGGAGGCCACGAACACCGCGGCGATGCGCCTGTCGAACGACAGGCCGATCACGACCGCGATGAGGAGTGCGATCACGACGGCCATGAACACGAGATAGCTCGCGCGTGGCCGGTGCCATTCGGAGCTGATGGTGTCGCGGAACAGCGCGGCCACCGGCACGTCGTGCACGCGCGCGAGCGGCCACAGGCCGAAGGCGAGCGCGGTGAGGAGGCCGTAGAGGAAGGACAGCGCGAGCTCGTCGGTGTGCACGGCCGGCACCACCGGCAGCGGCAACAGCTTGCCGAACAGGCCAACGATCGCAAAGGGCATCGCGGCGCCGAGCGCCAGGCCGATCACGGACCCGATCGCGGCCAGCAGGACCACTTGCGCCAGGTAGATGCCGAACACGTCCCGGCCGGTGGCCCCGACGGCCTTGAAGGCGGCGATCACCTCGAGCTTGCGGTCGATGTGACTCTTGACGGCATTGGCGACGCCGACGCCGCCGACTAGCAGCGCGGCAAGGCCGACCAGCGTCAGGAACTGCGTGAAGCGGTTGATGTTGCGCTCGAGCTGCGGCGAGGCGTTGGAGCGGCTGCGGATCTCCCAGCCGGCCTGCGGCGCGGCGCTGCGCGCATCCGCGATGAAGGCTTCGGTGGCGCGCTCGTTGTTAGCAGCCTCCGGCAGCTTGACCCGGTAGACCCAGCGCACCAGGCTGCCGGGCTGGATCAGGCCGGTGGCGCGCAAGGCCGCCTCGCTGATCAGAAAGCGCGGCCCGAAGCCGATGCCGCCGGCCAGCTTGTCGGGCTCGGCCTCGACGGTGGAGCGGATCTGGAACGTTGCGGACCCGATCGTGACGCGGTCGCCGGTCTTGAGCGAGAGCCGCGCCAGCAGCGTCGGATCGGCGGCGGCACCGAACGCGCCGTCGCGTTCCGCGAGCAGATCGGACATCTCCAGCTGCGGCGCAAGCTTCAACTTGCCGAGCATCGGATAGGTGTTATCGACCGCCTTCATCTCGACCAGCGCCAGCTTGCCGTCAGCCGAACGCGCCATGCCGCGCAAGGTCGCAGCCGCCGACAGCGTGCCGCGCGAACGCAGGAACGCGACCTCTTCCGGCTTGGCCTCGCGCTGGAACAGCACGAAAGAGACGTCGCCGCCAAGCAGCGTGCGGCCTTCGCGCGCGAGACCGTCGCTCAGGCTCGCGGACACCGAGCCGACGCCGGCAATCGCCATCACGCCGAGCGCGATGCAGGCGATGAAGACGTAGAAGCCGCGCAGGCCGCCGCGCAATTCACGCAAGGCGTAGCGCAGCGACAGCGCGACGGCGTTGGGCTTCGGGAACGATTCGGCCGCGGCGCTCATGCGGGCGCAGACTGCGTGTCGATGCGCCCGGAACGCAGGCGGATGACGCGATCGCAGCGATGCGCGAGCGAGGAATCGTGCGTCACCAGCACCAAGGTCATGCCGCGCTCGGCATGCTTGCTGAACAGCAGATCGACGATCTGCTTACCGGTTGCTTCGTCGAGATTGCCGGTCGGCTCGTCAGCGACCAGGATCGCGGGATCCGGCGCCAGCGCGCGGGCGAGCGCGACGCGCTGCTGCTCGCCGCCGGAGAGCTGGGTCGGATAATGATGCAGGCGGTCACCGAGCCCGACCGATTGCAGCTCCTCTGCCGCGCGCTTGGCGGCATCGGGATTGCCGGCAAGTTCGAGCGGCACAGCAACGTTCTCCAGCGCCGTCATGGTCGGGATCAGGTGAAAGGACTGGAAGACGATGCCGACCTGGCGGCCGCGGAAGCGCGCCAGCGCGTCCTCGTCGAGGGCATTGAAAGGCGTGCCATTCACCACCACCTCTCCGCTATCAGGACGTTCCAGCCCCGCCATAACCATCAGTAGCGTGGATTTGCCCGAGCCTGACGGGCCGATCAGTCCGATCGTCTCGCTCCGGCCGACCCGCAGGCTGATATCCTTGAGGATGTGAACGCGTGCCGCGCCCGTGCCCAATGAGAGGTTGACGTTGGAGATGGCGATGGTGTCCGCGGTAGCGGCGAGCGAAGAGGGGTCGATGCGAGTGTCCATGGTCCGGTCATATGGCAAGTCCGCACGCGGGGTCGAGAGGCGTTACGGATTGTTCATGCACATAGCCGTGTTGATGCTCGCCGTCATGACGATGGCGAACCCCGCTTGGGCGGGTGCGACAAAACCGGTCAAGCTGGTCGTCCTCGGCGATTCCCTAAGCGCGGGCCTTGGCCTTCCGGCCCAGGAGGCGTTCCCCCAAAAGCTTCAAAAAGCCTTGCGGGCCAAAGGCATAGAGGTCGACATGACCAATGCCGGGGTGTCCGGCGACACCACCTCGGGCGGCCGCGACCGGCTCGACTGGTCGGTGCCCGATGGAACTGACGGTGTCATCGTCGAGCTCGGCGCCAATGACGCGCTGCGCGGCATCGATCCCGACGTGGCGCGCGCCGCGCTGACCGACATCGTCCAGCGGCTCAAGGCGCGAAAGATTGCGGTCATGCTCTGCGGCATGCTGGCGCCGCCGAATTACGGCGCCGAATACGCCGCGCGCTTCAATTCGATTTATCCGGATCTGGCGAAGACATTCGACGTGCCGCTCTATCCGTTCTTCCTCGAAGGCGTCGCGGCCGAGGCCAAGCTCAACCAGGCCGACGGCATTCATCCGACCGCTGAAGGCGTCGACATCATCGTCGGCAGGATCATGCCCATGGTGGAGGCATTCATTGGCACGATCGCTGAGCAACGGCGTTGAAAACCAGGCAGCGCTAACCCTAATTCCCAGGGTTTTACCGGGGTGAGGCGCGGTGTGCTTCGCAGAGTCACACAACTGCGATAGGAATCAGGGTACCGGTGATTCGTCGCCGGCTCTAATTTGGATATGGTTCTCGCTGTTCGAGCACCGTACCCAAGCATCGGGAGTGCGAAACGATGCCGCGTTTGTTCACGGGTCTGGAAATTCCGGCCGAAATTGGCCAGTCGCTTTCCAACTTGAGAGGTGGCCTCCCCGGCGCCCGCTGGATCGATCCCGAAAATTATCACGTCACCCTGCGCTTCATCGGCGACATTGACGGGGCTTCCGCCAACGAGATCGCTTCGATGCTGTTTCGCGTCGACCGCAAGCCGTTCGAGGTGAAGGTGCAGGGGCTCACCAGCTTCGGCGGCCGCAAGCCCCGCGCGGTGGTCGCCACGATTGCGCCGAGCAAGCCGCTGATGGAATTGCAGGCCGAGCTCGAGCGCATGATGCAGCGGATCGGCCTCGACCCGGAGGGACGCAAGTTCATTCCGCACGTCACGCTTGCGAGGCTGCACGATGCCTCCGACCGCGACGTCGCCGATTATCTCTCGCTGCGCGGCTATTTCCCGAGCAAGGCGTTCATGGCCGAACGCTTCGTGCTGTTCTCCTCGCGCGCGTCCACCGGCGGCGGCCCGTATGTGGTCGAGGATGCCTACGAGCTGTGTGAGTAATTTCTTTCTTAACCTCTCCCCGCTTGCGGGGAGAGGTCGGATCGCTCTCGCGATCCGGGTGAGGGGGGCAGGTCTTTCGATGGATCTCATACGCGGATAGAGCCCCTCACCCCGACCCTCCCAGCGCGAGCGAAGCTCGTCGCGCCCCCGTAAGAACGGGGCGAGGGAGAAGAAACGCGCATACCTCTGACCCCATTTCACGGCTTGCAATTTCCGTCCGTCTCTGGCGGTAAAGAGCCATGCTCTCCACCCCAAATCCCTCATTCCGCGAGGCCTATCAGGCCGAGATCGCGTCCGGCGCGATCGAGCCGGATCCCGCGCAGGCCGAGGTCGCCGAGGCCTATGCGGCGCTGGACCTGCGGCTTTCGACCTACAAGCCCACCCGCAAGCAGGGCCTGCTCAGCCGCCTGTTCAGCTCTGGTGACAAGGACGAGGCGCCGCGCGGGCTTTACATCCACGGCGAGGTCGGCCGCGGCAAGACCATGCTGATGGACCTGTTCTTCCAGCACTCATCGGTCGAGCATAAGCGCCGCGCGCATTTCCACGAGTTCATGGCGGACGTGCACGAGCGCATCTACGATTATCGCCAGAGCATCGCGCGCGGCGAGATCGCCGACAGCGACGTCATCGCTCTGACGGCCAATGCGATCTTCGAGGAGAGCTGGCTGCTCTGCTTCGACGAATTCCACGTCACCGACATCGCGGACGCGATGATCCTGGGCCGCCTGTTCGCCAAATTGTTCGAGCTCGGCACCGTCGTGGTCGCGACCTCCAACGTCGCGCCCGACGATCTCTACAAGGGTGGCCTGAACCGCTCGCTGTTCCTGCCCTTCATCAAGCAGATCACCGACCACATGGACGTCGCGCGGCTCGATGCGCGCACCGACTTCCGCCTGGAGAAGCTGCAGGGCGTGCCGATGTGGCTGACACCGGCCGATGGCGATGCGGATGCCGCGCTCGACCGTGCCTGGAAGCGGATGACGGGCGGCGCCAAATGCCGCTCGCGTGACATTTCGATCAAGGGCCGCATTCTGCACGTGCCGTGCTCGGCCCATGGCGTGGCGCGATTCTCCTTCGCCGACCTCTGCGAGCAGCCGCTCGGTGCATCCGACTACCTCAGGCTGGCGCACGACTATCACACCCTCCTGGTCGACCATATTCCAGTGATGGACCTCTCCCAGCGCAACGCGGCCAAGCGCTTCATCACCCTGATCGATACGCTCTATGACAACGCCGTGAAGCTGATGGCCTCGGCCGACGCCAATCCGATCTCGCTCTACCTCGCGACCGATGGCACCGAGGCCATGGAGTTCAACCGGACCGCCTCGCGCCTGATCGAAATGAGCTCGGAATCCTATCTGGCGCTGCCTCACGGCCGCAAGGATTCCACCGCCAGCGGCTCGACCAAGGGCTTGGTCGAGACTTAAGTCCTATCCCCGCCGTCATTCCGGGGCGTCGCAAAGCGACGAGCCCGGAATCCATACTCCGGATGGTGGTTATGGATTCCGGGCTCGCGCTTCGCGCGCCCCGGAATGACGGCCGGGGTATGCTGGCTGCTATCTCGGCAAGCCCGACAATTGGGCATTGGGCGACTTGAACGGGGGAGACGAAAGGGATAACCACCCGTCTCAGTTTCCCCTCCTTACGTGTCTAAAGGACAGGTTCACATGGCGCGCGACAAGATTGCTTTGATTGGCTCCGGCCAGATCGGCGGAACGCTGGCTCACCTCATCGGCCTGAAAGAACTGGGCGACGTCGTGATGTTCGACATCGCCGAGGGCGTGCCGCAGGGCAAGGCGCTCGACATCGCGCAGTCCTCGCCGGTCGACGGCTTCGACGCCCACTATACCGGCGCGAACTCCTATGAGGCGCTCGACAACGCCAAAGTCTGCATCGTCACGGCCGGCGTGCCGCGCAAGCCCGGCATGAGCCGCGACGACCTCCTCTCCATCAACCTCAAGGTCATGGAGCAGGTCGGCGCCGGCATCAAGAAGTACGCCCCCGACGCCTTCGTCATCTGCATCACCAACCCGCTCGATGCCATGGTCTGGGCGCTGCAGAAGGCTTCGGGGCTGCCGCACAAGAAGGTCGTCGGCATGGCCGGCGTGCTGGATTCGGCCCGCTTCCGCTACTTCCTCGCCGACGAGTTCAACGTCTCGGTCGAGGACGTCACCGCCTTCGTGCTCGGCGGCCACGGCGACACCATGGTGCCGCTGGTGAAGTACTCCACCGTCGCCGGCATCCCGCTGCCCGACCTCGTCAAGATGGGCTGGACCTCACAGGCGCGCCTCGACGAGATCGTCGACCGCACCCGCAACGGCGGCGCCGAGATCGTCAACCTGCTCAAGACCGGCTCGGCCTTCTACGCCCCTGCCGCCTCCGCGATCGCGATGGCCGAGAGCTATCTGAAGGACAAGAAGCGCGTGCTGCCCTGCGCCGCCTATCTCAACGGCGAGTACAGCGTGAAGGACATGTATGTCGGCGTGCCCGTCGTGATCGGCGCCAAGGGCGTCGAGCGCGTGGTCGAGATCGAACTCGCCGGCAAGGACCGCGAGGCGTTTGACAAGTCGGTCGGTGCCGTGCAGGGCTTGGTCGATGCCTGCAAGAAGATCGCACCCGATCTTCTCGGCCGCTAAGGCAAAGCAATACCCGCCGAAGATCGAAACCCGGTCTTCGGCGGTTTCACTTCCGGACCCCGGCTGACCGGGGTGGGGTTCCGGTCTCGGCAGATCTCGATTGTCAAAGAATCCGGGTTGCAGTTCCTGTGGTATATGGTATGCCAGCCACAAGACTGAGGTGGGCCCATGAGGTCACCGCCCGCGGGTTCAGGGAGCGACCATATGAATATCCATGAATATCAGGCCAAAGCGCTGCTGCATGAATTCGGCGTTCCGATTTCGCGCGGCGTAGCGGTTCTCAAGGCCTCGGACTCCGACGCCGCCGCAAGACAGCTTCCCGGCCCGGTCTGGGTGGTGAAGAGCCAGATTCATGCCGGCGGGCGCGGCAAGGGCAAGTTCAAGGAGGCATCCGCCGGCGACAAAGGCGGCGTCCGCATCGCCAAGTCGGTGGAAGAGGTCAACGAATTCGCCAAGCAGATGCTGGGCGCGACGCTGGTCACCGTGCAGACGGGACCTGCCGGCAAGCAGGTCAACCGCCTCTACATCGAGGACGGCTCCGACATCGACAAGGAATTCTACCTCTCGATCCTGGTCGACCGCGAGACCTCGCGCGTCTCCTTCGTGGTGTCGACCGAGGGCGGCGTCAACATCGAGGACGTCGCGCACAACACGCCGGAGAAGATCGTGACCTTCTCGGTCGATCCGGCGACCGGCATCATGGGCCATCACGGCCGCACGGTCGCGAAGGCGCTGAATCTGTCCGGCGACCTCGCCAAGCAGGCCGAGAAGCTCACCGCGCAGCTCTACGCGGCCTTCGTCGCCAAGGACATGTCGATGCTGGAGATCAATCCGCTGGTCGTGACCAAGCAGGGCGAGCTCCGCGTGCTCGATGCCAAGGTGTCCTTCGACGACAACGCCCTGTTCCGCCATCCCGAGATCGCGGTGTCGTTGCGCGATCTGACCGAGGAAGACGCCAAGGAAATCGAGGCGTCGAAATACGATCTCAACTACGTCACGCTCGACGGCAATATCGGCTGCATGGTCAACGGCGCCGGTCTCGCCATGGCGACGATGGACATCATCAAGCTCTACGGCATGGCGCCGGCCAACTTCCTCGACGTCGGCGGCAGCGCCAGCAAGGAGAAGGTCGCGGCCGCGTTCAAGATCATCACCGCCGATCCCAACGTGAAGGGCATCCTGGTCAACATCTTCGGCGGCATCATGAAGTGCGACGTGATCGCCGAGGGCGTCACGGCTGCGGTTCGCGAGGTCGGCCTCAGCGTGCCGCTGGTGGTCCGCCTCGAAGGCACCAACGTCGAGCTCGGCAAGAAGATCATCCGTGAATCCGGACTGAACGTGGTGCCCGCCGACAATCTCGACGACGCCGCGCAGAAGATCGTGAAGGCCGTCAAGGGAGGCTAACGCCATGGCCCAGGACCATCTCGCCGCATCACCTCCGCTCCCCGAGCATGCGCGCCTCGCCGCGTTCGCCGGCGAATGGGATGGTGAGGAGATGGTCTTCCCGTCGCGCTGGACGGCGGGCGGGCCGGCGACCTCGCGCACCGTCGCGCGCATGGATCTCAACGGGTTCTATCTGATCCAAGACTCGATCCAGATGCGCGACGGTAAGCAGGTCTTCGCCACCCACGGCATCTTCACCTTCGACCGCGACGACCGGACCTACAAATTGTTCTGGTACGATTCGCTCGGCTACACGCCGCCATCGCCCGCCTCGGGCGGGTGGGCCGGCAAGACCCTGACGCTGGTGCGCGGCTCGCTCCGCGGCAATGCGCGCCACGTCTACGAGATCATCAACGAGGATTCCTACTCGTTGAAGATTCAATTCTCGCCGGACGCGGAAGGCTGGTCCGACGTCCTCACCGGCGTCTACCGCCGCATCCACTGACCCACTCACTCTGTTAGTTTCGCGAAAGCAGACCTCATGTCCATCCTGATCGACAAGAACACCAAGGTCATCTGCCAGGGCTTTACCGGCAAGAACGGCACCTTCCACTCGGAGGCCGCGATTGCCTACGGCACCAAGATGGTCGGCGGCACCTCGCCGGGCAAAGGCGGCTCGACGCATCTGGGCCTGCCGGTGTTCGACACCGTGCGCGAGGCGCGTGAGAAGACCGGCGCCGACGCGTCGGTGATCTACGTGCCGCCGCCGGGCGCAGCCGACGCGATCTGCGAAGCCATCGACGCCGAGGTCCCGCTGATCGTCTGCATCACCGAGGGCATTCCTGTGATCGACATGGTTCGCGTCAAGCGCTCGCTGCTCGGCTCCAAGTCGCGCCTGATCGGGCCGAACTGCCCGGGCGTCATGACCGCCGGCGAGTGCAAGATCGGCATCATGCCCGCCAACATCTTCAAGACCGGCTCGGTCGGCATCGTCTCCCGCTCGGGCACGCTGACCTATGAAGCCGTGTTCCAGACCTCCCAGGAAGGCCTCGGCCAGACCACCGCGGTCGGCATCGGCGGCGACCCGGTCAAGGGCACCGAGTTCATCGACGTGCTGGAGATGCTGCTCGCCGACCCCAAGACCGAATCGATCATCATGATCGGCGAGATCGGCGGTTCCGCCGAGGAGGACGCCGCCCAGTTCCTCAAGGACGAGGCCAAGCGTGGCCGCAAGAAGCCGATGGTCGGCTTCATCGCCGGCGTCACCGCCCCTCCCGGCCGCCGCATGGGTCATGCCGGCGCCATCATCTCCGGCGGCAAGGGCGATGCCGGTTCCAAGACCGAGGCGATGAAATCCGCAGGGATTACAGTGTCCCCGTCGCCCGCCCGCCTCGGCCACACGCTTGCCGAAAAATTGAAAGGCTAATTCAGTTCTTCGTGCTTTTCCGGGCGAAGTTTCGCAGCAAATAGGGTAAAGGGTGCCTGTCGCGTCGAGCCCTGTCGGGGGAGCTCGGCGCCAGCGCCGTTTGTTATGCGCGAATCGAAATCGCCAGGAACTCAAGTATGTCTCGCCAGGACGCGAACGCAGCCTTTGCCCTGTCATCCTTTTTGCAGGGCACCAACGCCACCTACATCGACGAAATCTACGCCCGCTACCAGAAGGACCCGTCCTCGGTCGATGCCGAGTGGCAGGAGTTCTTCAAGAGCCTGAACGACGCGCCGGCTGACATCAGCAAGAACGCGGAAGGCCCGTCCTGGGAGCGCGACAACTGGCCGCTGACCCCGAAGGACGATCTGACCTCCGCCCTCGACGGCAACTGGGCCGAGGTCGAGAAGACGGTCAGTGGCAAGATCGCCGCCAAGGCGCAGGCCAAGGGGGCCGACATCTCCTCCGCCGACCTGCTTCAGGCGACGCGCGATTCCGTCCGCGCCCTGATGCTGATCCGCTCCTACCGCATGCGCGGCCACTTCCACGCCAAGCTCGATCCGCTCGGCATCGAAGCCCAGCGTAACCGCGAAGAGCTCGATCCGCGCACCTACGGCTTCAGCGAAGCCGATTTCGACCGCAAGATCTTCCTCGATCACGTGCTCGGCCTCGAATACGGCACTCTGCGCGAGATCACCGCGATCTGCGAGCGCACCTACTGCCAGACGCTCGGCGTCGAGTTCATGCACATCAGCAACGCGGCGCAGAAGGCCTGGATCCAGGAGCGCATCGAGGGACCCGACAAGGAGATCTCGTTCACGCGCGAAGGCCGCAGGGCCATCCTGCAGAAGCTGATCGAAGCCGAGGGTTTCGAAAAGTTCTGCGACACCAAGTTCACCGGCACCAAGCGCTTCGGCCTCGACGGCGGTGAAGCCCTGATCCCCGCGCTCGAGCAGATCATCAAGCGCGGCGGCAATCTCGGCGTAAAGGAAATCGTGCTCGGCATGCCGCATCGCGGCCGCCTCAACGTGCTGACCCAGGTGTTGGGCAAGGCCCATCGCGCACTATTCCACGAGTTCAAGGGCGGCTCGGCCAATCCCGACGCGGTCGAAGGCTCCGGCGACGTCAAGTATCACCTCGGCGCCTCCTCGGACCGCGAGTTCGACGGCAACCGCATCCACCTGTCGCTGACCGCCAACCCCTCGCATCTCGAGATCGTCGATCCCGTCGTGCTCGGCAAGGTCCGCGCCAAGCAGGACCAGCACGGCGATCCCCCGGACATGCGCATCTCCGTGATGCCGCTCCTGATGCACGGCGACGCCGCGTTCGCCGGCCAGGGCGTGGTCGCGGAGTGTTTCGGCCTGTCTGACCTGAAGGGCTACCGCACCGGCGGCTCCGTGCACTTCATCGTCAACAACCAGATCGGCTTCACCACCTATCCGCGCTACTCGCGCTCCTCGCCCTATCCGTCGGATGTGGCGAAGATGATCGATGCGCCGATCTTCCACGTCAACGGCGACGATCCGGAAGCCGTCGTGTTCGCGGCCAAGGTCGCGACCGAATTCCGGCAGAAGTTCCACAAGCCCGTCGTCATCGACATGTGGTGCTACCGCCGCTACGGCCACAATGAGGGCGATGAGCCGGCCTTCACCCAGCCGGTGATGTACAAGCGGATCGCCGCCCATCCCTCGACGCTGACGCTCTACTCCAAGCGCCTGATCGCGGAAGGCGTCGTCACCGAGGGCGAGGTCGACAAGCTGAAGGCGGACTGGCGCGCCCGGCTCGATGCCGAGTTCGAGGCCGGCACCTCCTACAAGCCGAACAAGGCCGACTGGCTCGACGGCAAGTGGGCGGGCTTCAAGATCGCCGACCAGGAAGAGGATGCGCGGCGCGGCGTCACCGGCGTCGACATCGCCACGCTGAAGGACATCGGCCGCAAGATCACCAAGGTGCCGGACGGTTTCCGCGTTCACCGCACCATTCAGCGCTTCCTCGATAACCGCGCCAAGGCGATCGAGAGCGGCAACGGCATCGACTGGGCGACCGGCGAGGCGCTGGCGTTCTGCTCGCTGCTCAACGAAAACCACCACGTCCGCCTGTCCGGCCAGGATTCGGAACGCGGCACCTTCTCGCAGCGCCATTCGGTCCTGATCGATCAGGAGGACGAGAGCCGCTACACGCCGTTCAACCATCTCGGCCACGAGCAGGGCCATTACGAGGTCATCAACTCGCTGCTGTCGGAAGAAGCCGTGCTCGGTTTCGAATACGGCTATTCGCTCGCCGAGCCGAACACGCTGACGCTGTGGGAAGCCCAGTTCGGCGACTTCGCCAACGGCGCGCAGGTCGTGTTCGACCAGTTCATCTCCTCGGGCGAGCGCAAATGGCTGCGCATGTCCGGTCTCGTCTGCCTGTTGCCGCACGGCTATGAGGGCCAGGGGCCGGAGCACTCCTCGGCGCGCCTCGAGCGCTACTTGCAGATGTGCGCGGAAGACAACATGCAGGTGGTCTACCCGACCACGCCGGCGAACTACTTCCACGTGCTGCGCCGGCAGCTGCATCGCGAGATCCGCAAGCCGCTGATCATGATGACGCCGAAGTCGCTGCTGCGTCACAAGCGGGCGGTGTCGCGTCTGGACGAGCTCGCGAAGGGCACGACCTTCCACCGCATCCTCTACGATGACGCCCAGATGCTGCCGAACGAGGCGATCAAGCTCGTCCCTGACGAGAAGATCCGCCGCATCGTGCTGTGCTCCGGCAAGGTCTATTACGACCTCTACGAGGAGCGCGAGAAGCGCGGCATCGACGACATCTACCTGATGCGAGTCGAGCAGCTCTATCCGGTGCCGCTGAAGGCGCTGGTGGCCGAGCTGTCGCGCTTCAAGAAGGCCGAGATGGTGTGGTGCCAGGAAGAGCCCCGCAACATGGGTGCCTGGCACTTCATCGAGCCCTATCTGGAATGGGTGCTGAACCAGGTGAACGGCGCGAGCCGGCGTCCGCGTTATGTCGGCCGCGCCGCTTCCGCCGCGACCGCAACGGGTCTGATGTCCAAGCATCAGGCTCAGCTGAAGGCGTTCCTGGACGAAGCACTGAGCTGAGAAGTTTTTTTAGGACTCTGTCATGCCCCGCGAAGGCGGGGCATCCAGTACTCCGCGGCTTTCGTTCTGATCACGAAAGTCACGGCGTACTGGATTGCCCGTCTTCGCGGGCAATGACGTATGAATTCATGACCGCTACCTGCGATCCCTTGAGGAAGAGACCATGACTGAAATTCGTGTGCCGACGCTCGGCGAATCCGTCACCGAGGCCACCATCGGCCGCTGGTTCAAGAAGGCCGGCGACCCCGTCGCCGTCGACGAGCCCTTGGTGGAGCTCGAGACCGACAAGGTCACCATCGAAGTCCCCGCGCCGACCGCCGGCACGCTGAGCGAGATCATCGCTGCCGATGGTGCGACCGTTGCCGTGGGCGCGCTGCTCGGTCAGATCACCGATGGTGCCGGCGCAGCCAAGCCCGCCGCCGCGCCGGCCAAGGCTGCGGCGCCTGCAGCTGCTGCCGCCGCTCCCGCGCCGGCTCCCGCTGCCGCGAAGGCGCCGCCGGCCGATGCGCCGCTCGCGCCGTCGGTGCGCAAGCTCTCCGCCGAGACCGGCATCGACGCCTCGACCGTGCCGGGCTCCGGCAAGGACGGCCGCGTCACCAAGGGCGACATGCTGGCCGCCATCGAGCGCGCCGCCTCGGCGCCGACGCCGGTCAACCAGCCCGCCGCCGCCGTGCAGGTCCGCAGCCCCTCGCCGGCCGATGACGCCGCCCGCGAAGAGCGCGTCAAGATGACCCGGCTGCGCCAGACCATCGCGCGCCGGCTCAAGGACGTGCAGAACACCGCCGCCATGCTCACGACCTTCAACGAGGTCGACATGACCAACGTCATGGCGCTGCGCGCACACTACAAGGACGCGTTCGAGAAGAAGCACGGCGCCAAGCTCGGCTTCATGGGCTTCTTCACCAAGGCCGTCGTGCAGGCGCTGAAGGACATCCCGGCCGTCAACGCCGAGATCGACGGCAGCGACCTGATCTACAAGAACTACTACCACATCGGCGTCGCCGTCGGCACCGACAAGGGCCTGGTCGTGCCCGTGGTGCGCGACTGCGACCACAAGTCGATCTCCGACATCGAGAAGAGCATCGCCGATTTCGGCCGCCGCGCCCGTGACGGCCAGCTCAAGATCGACGAGATGCAGGGCGGCACCTTCACCATCACCAATGGCGGCATCTACGGCTCGCTGATGTCGACCCCGATTCTGAACGCGCCGCAGTCCGGCATCCTCGGCATGCACAAGATCCAGGAGCGGCCGATGGTCGTCGGCGGCAAGATCGAGGTCCGCCCGATGATGTATCTGGCGCTGTCCTACGATCACCGCGTCATCGACGGCAAGGAAGCCGTCACCTTCCTGGTCCGCGTCAAGGAGAGCCTGGAAGATCCGGCGCGCCTGGTGCTGGACCTCTAAGGGAGCCGACGATGGGGGAGCCGTCGCTCGCGCATGCGCTCATCTCCATGGTGCCGCTCCTGCTGACCACCCTTATCTTTTTCTTCTTTGCGATTCCGATTAGTCGCAGGAAAGGTAAGGGGGTCGGCTTCGCGGCCTTGTGCCTGATCCCGTTTCTCACGCCCTTCATTCTGTTCCATTTGATCAGCTTGACGGACAAGTCCGTGCTTGATCGCTTGGCGCCTCTTGAGGGCAGGACGTCGTAGTGCGCTCGAACTCGTGGGGATTGATGTGACGGATAAAGTCGTTGTCATCACCGGCGGCAGCCGCGGCATCGGGCGGGCGACCGCACTTGCGGCGGCCGCGCGCGGTTTTCGCGTCGTGGTTGGCTATGCCAGCAACAAGCAGGCGGCCGACGAGGTGGTCGCGCAGATCGCGGCCAGCAACGGCAAGGCCATCGCTGTGAAATGCGATGTCGCCGAGGAAAGCGACATCCTCAATCTGTTCGAGGAGGCCGACAAGTTCGGCACGCTCGGGGCGCTCGTCAACAATGGCGGCATCGTCGGCAAGAGCGGCGTGCGCGTCGACGAGATGTCGGCCGAGCGCATCCAGCGCGTGATGGCGGTGAACGTCACCGGCTCCATCCTCTGCGCGCGCGAGGCGGTGAAGCGGATGTCGACCAAGCACGGCGGCACGGGCGGCGTCATCGTCAACCTGTCGTCCGTCGCAGCGCGGCTCGGCGCACCCAACACCTATGTCGACTATGCCGCGTCCAAGGGCGCGGTCGATTCCTTCACCGTCGGCCTCGGCTATGAGGTCGCGGGCGAGGGCATCCGCGTCGCCGCGATCCGTCCCGGCCTGATCGACACCGACATCCACGCTACCGGTGGCGAGCCCGACCGCGCCCATCGCCTGGCCCATCTGGTGCCGATGAAGCGCGTCGGCACCGCCGATGAAATCGCCAATGCCATCGTCTGGCTGATCTCGGACGAGGCCTCCTACGTCACCTCAGCCATTCTCGATGTGTCCGGCGGACGCTGACGCGCCGCGCGGACGCTGAGCATCCTCACCACGCCTAACATTACGGGACTTTCTCTCATGGCTACCTACGATCTCGTCGTCATCGGCACCGGACCGGGCGGTTATGTCTGCGCGGTACGCGCGAGCCAGCTCGGCATGAAGGTCGCCGTGGTCGAAAAGAACGCGACCCTCGGCGGCACCTGCCTCAATGTCGGCTGCATGCCGTCGAAGGCGCTGCTGCACGCCTCCGAAATGTTCGAGGAAGCCGGCCATTCCTTCGCCAAGATGGGCGTCTCGGTCTCCTCGCCGAAGCTCGATCTGCCCGCGATGATGAACTTCAAGCAGCAGGGCATCGACGGCAACGTCAAGGGCGTCGAGTTCCTGATGAAGAAGAACAAGATCGACGTGCTCAAGGGCGCCGGCAAGATCTTGGGCACCGGCAAGGTCGAGGTCTCCGCCGACGGCAAGTCGCAGGTTGTCGAGACCAAGAACATCGTGATCGCCACCGGCTCCGACATCGCGCGCCTGAAGGGCATCGAGATCGACGAGAAGCGCATCGTGTCCTCGACCGGCGCGCTGTCGCTGGAGAAGGTGCCAGGCAGATTGCTGGTCATTGGCGCCGGCGTGATCGGGCTCGAACTCGGCTCCGTGTGGCGCCGGCTCGGATCCGAAGTCATGGTGGTTGAATTCCTCGATCGCATCCTGCCCGGCATGGACGGCGAGATCGCCAAGCAATTCCAGCGCATCCTTGAAAAGCAGGGATTTGCATTCAAGCTGGGCTCGAAGGTGACCGGCGTCGAGATGAACAGCAAGGCATTGCTTGCGAAAATCGAACCGGCTTCCGGCGGTGCCGCCGAGACCATCGAAGCCGACGTCGTGCTCGTCTGCATCGGCCGCGTGCCCTACACCGACGGTCTCGGCCTCAAGGAAGCCGGTGTCGCGCTGGACGCGCGCGGCCGGGTGCAGATCGATTCGCATTTCGCCACCAGCCTGAAGGGCGTCTATGCCATCGGCGACGTCGTCGCAGGCCCCATGCTCGCGCACAAGGCCGAGGACGAGGGCGTCGCGGTCGCCGAGATCATCGCAGGCCAAGCCGGCCACGTGAATTACGATGTGATCCCGGGCGTCGTGTATACCACGCCGGAAGTGTCCTCCGTCGGCAAGACCGAGGAGGAACTCAAGCAGGCGGGCGTGGCTTACACGGTCGGAAAGTTTCCGTTCACCGCCAACGGCCGCTCCAAGGTCAACCAGACCACTGACGGCTTTGTGAAGATTCTGGCGGATGCCAAGACCGATCGCGTGCTCGGCGTCCACATCATCGGCCGCGAAGCCGGCGAAATGATCCATGAAGCGTGTGTTCTGATGGAATTCGGCGGCAGTGCGGAAGATCTCGCGCGCACCTGCCACGCCCATCCGACCCGCTCGGAGGCCGTCAAGGAAGCCGCGCTTGCGGTCGGCAAGCGCGCCATCCATATGTAGCGAAGCGCCCAGCGCCGAACCGGGCGGGAAACACATGCTGCGCCGCCTACTTCAACCGGTCTGGGTCCTGCTCGCGATCGTCTTCCTGATCGAAGCCTGGCTGTGGGACCATCTCGAGCCGATCGTTGCCAGGATCGTCGCGGCCATCCCGCTGGCGCGCTTCAAGCATTGGCTGACGGAGCGCGTCGATGCGCTCTCGCCGGCCATGACGCTAGTCGTGTTCGCGGTGCCCGTCGTCCCGCTGTTTCCGCTCAAGCTGGTCGGGCTGTGGTTGCTCGCGCATGAATACTGGACCGGCGCGTTCGTCACGATCGTGTTCGGAAAGCTCGTCGGCGTCGGCGTCACCGCCTTCGTGTTCGACGTCACGCGCGCCAAGCTGCTGGAGATGCGCTGGTTCGAGCGGATCTACGCCCTGGTGCTGAGGGTGCGCGCCAAGGCCGCCGAGCTGGTCGAACCGATCAAGCGCCACATCCGCGAGCTGATCGCCGGCAACGGCGAAGGCTGGTCCTACCGCACGCTGCGTATGATCCAGCGCTTCAGGAAGAGCGTGCATCAGGCGCGGTGATCTTCGCCACCACAAGGACCGTCCGTAGCCCGGATGGAGCGCAGCGCAATCCGGGACAGGCGTCCCCGCTCTATCCTCCGTCATTGCGAGCGCAGCGAAGCAATCCAGTATCTTTCCCCGGAGGCAGTCTGGATTGCTTCGTCGCAAGGGCTCCTCGCAATGACGCGGTGAGAACCCGGCCTCAACACCTCAATGCAAATGCAACAGATGCGGCCACCACAGGCCGAGCGCGGTCATGAACAGGCCGGCGATCGTCAGCGCGCCGCCGACATAGGCGAGCGCGATCATGCCGGTGATGATGGTGGCGGACGCCAGCACGATGCCGATCTGGAAGGCGGCCGAGGCCAGCTCGAAATGATGGTATTTCGCGGTCGCCTCGTCGCGGGCGTGTTCGGCGTGCTTGGCCTTGTCCGCAAGCTGCTCGGTGCCTTCGCCGGTCTCGGGCTCGGAGCGGTAGCGCTGCGCGGTCTTGGTCCAGTCGTCGATCTGCTTCTGCACGGCGGGCTTCTGCGCCTCGGCCGCGGCGGCCAGTGTCAGCTTGCCCTGCTCCGCCGCGGTCACCACCACGGTGCGGCGGATGCTCTTGGCCTGGAAGAACGCCCAGAGATTGGCGGCCTCGACGTTCTTGCTGATCGATTCGGTCTGGGCACCCTTGCCGAGCGTCTCCGAGATCGCCAGGAACAGCGCCAGCACGGCGATCAGAAGGGCGATCTTCTTGTTCGAGCCGGACGCGTGTTCGGCGTGCTCGGCATGCTCCATGCTTTCATGTGCGCCCATAAATGTCTCCTGTGCTGGTTCCCACGATTTGACCGAACCGTGGGCGCTGCGCAAGAGGCACGCGAGCTATGACGAGAGTGTGTCAGCGCCGCGGATGGGCGCTGGCATACACCTCGAGCAGCCGCTCGGAATCGATGCCGGTATAGACCTGCGTGGTCGACAGCGAGGAATGGCCGAGCAACTCCTGGATCGCGCGCAGATCGCCGCCGCGCGAGAGCAGATGCGTGGCGAAGGAATGCCGCAGCGCGTGCGGCGTGGCGCTGTCGGGAAGTCCCAGCGCGCCGCGCAGCCGCTCCATCGCGAGCTGGATGATGCGCGGGCTCAAGGGGCCGCCGCGTGCGCCGACGAAGATCGGTCCTTCCGCCGGCAGCGGATACGGACACATCGCGACATATTCCTGCACCAGCGCGAGCACGTTCTGCAGCACGGGCACCATGCGGGTCTTGTTGCCTTTGCCTGTCACGACCAGCACGTCGCCTTCGCCGGGCTTCGGCACCTCGCGGCGCTTGAGACCCAGCGCCTCGGAGATGCGCAGGCCCGAGCCATAGAGCAGCGCCATCACCGCGGCGTCGCGTGCAAGGATCCAGGTCTCGCGCTCCTCGCCGGCGCGCTCGTCGGCATCGGCCAGACGTTTGGCCGAGGCCATCGGCAGCGGCTTCGGCAGGCTCTTGGCGACCTTCGGCGCGCGGATCGCCGACAATGCGCCGACCTTGCCCTTGCCCTCGCGCTCCAGAAAACGTCCGAACGAGCGCAGGCCCGCCAGGGCGCGCATCAGGCTGCGGCCGGCGATGTCGTCGGCGCGGCGCATCGCCATGAAGGCGCGCACGTCGGTGGCTTCCAGCGCTGCAAAGCGCTCGAGCGTGACGCGCTCGCCCCAATGGCCATAGAGGAAATCCAGGCATTGCCGCAGATCGCGGCCATAGGCCTCCAGCGTCTTCGGCGACAGCCGCCGCTCGGCGCCGAGATGCGACAGCCAGCGCGCCATCTCCTGCGCGATCGAGGGATCGGCGCTGGCGAGCTCGATGTGTGGGGCGGCCGCTTTGCTCATGCGCTCTGGACGTGGTGATTCCGCACAGTATATCGCATCACACTCGTTTATCGTTCGCTAAGGCCGCCGCGCGGCGCTAGCCTGAAGGCCTCAAGGTTCCGATTCCCCGCTCATGGACCAATCGCCGCGCAACGACACCGCCCCCGCCACCCGCATGGTCGATGTGCTGGTGCCGGTCGCGCTCGACCAGACCTATTCCTACAAGGTGCCGCGCGGCATGGAGCTGAAGGCTGGCGATCTCATCAGTGTGCCGCTCGGTCCGCGCGAGGTGCTGGCCGTGGTCTGGGGCGAGAACGCCAATCCCGATCCGCGCCTGCATAACCGCCTCAAGGAGGTCAGCGAGAAGCTCGACATTCCGCCGCTCAAGCCGGAGCTGCGCTCGGTGGTGGACTGGGTCGCAAACTACACGCTGAGCCCGCGCGGCATGGTGCTGCGCATGTGCCTGCGCATGGGCGAAAATCTCGGCCCGGAGCGGGTGCGCGCCGGCGTGCGCCTGACCGGCGATCCGCCGAAGCGCCTGACACCGGCGCGCCAGCGCGTTATCACGCTGCTGTCGGACCGGCTGCTGCACGGCAAGTCCGAGGCGGCCAAGGAGGCCGGCGTCTCCTCGGGCGTGATCGACGGCCTCGTCGATGAAGGCACGCTCACGGTTGAGCCAATGCCGCCGCCGCCTCCGCCGCCGGCACCCGATCCGGAATTCGGCCGGCCGGATTTTTCGCCGCTGCAGCGTGCCGGTGTGGATGCGATGCGCGCGCTCGCGGCCAACGGCACCTTCCATGTCGCGCTGCTCGACGGCGTCACCGGCTCGGGCAAGACCGAGGTCTATTTCGAAGCGGTCGCCGAGGTGATCCGCCGCGGCAAGCAGGCGCTGATCCTGATGCCGGAGATCGCGCTGACCGGCCAGTTCCTCGATCGCTTCGCGCAGCGTTTTGGCGTGCGGCCGATCGAATGGCATTCCGAGCTCACCCCGCGCACCCGCGCGCGCAATTGGGCCGCGATCTCCGAAGGTTCGGCGCCGGTCGTGGTCGGCGCGCGTTCGGCGCTGTTTCTCCCTTACGCCAATCTTGGCCTCATCGTCGTCGATGAGGAGCACGACCAGGCCTACAAGCAGGACGACGGCGTGCACTACCACGCCCGTGACATGGCGGTGGTGCGCGGACATATCGCAAAGATTCCGGTCGTGCTGGCCTCCGCGACGCCGTCGGTGGAATCCGAGGTCAATGCGCGCAAGAACCGCTATCAGCGCATCGCGCTGCCCTCGCGCTTCGGCGGCCAGCACATGCCGCATATCGAGGCCATCGATTTGCGCCGCGAGCCGCCCGCGCGCGGCCGCTTCATCTCGCCGCGGCTCGCCGGCGAGATCAGGACCGCGATCGAGCGGCGCGAGCAGGCGCTGCTCTTCCTCAATCGCCGCGGCTATGCGCCGCTGACGCTGTGCCGTGCCTGCGGCCATCGCTTCGCCTGCACCATCTGCGATGCCTGGCTGGTCGATCATCGCTTTCGCCAGCGCCTCGTCTGTCACCATTGCGGCTTCTCGATGCCGCGCCCGCATGTCTGCCCGAACTGTTCGGCCGAGGAATCGCTGGTCGCGGTCGGCCCCGGCGTGGAGCGCCTGCAGGAGGAGGCGGCCGCGGTGTTCCCGCAAGCGCGCACCATGGTGCTGTCGAGCGATCTCATCACCTCGATCGAGACGATGCGAAGCGAGCTCGCCGAGATCGCGGAGGGCCGCGTCGACATCATCATCGGCACGCAGCTCGTGGCCAAAGGGCACAACTTCCCGCGGCTCAATCTGGTCGGCGTGGTCGATGCCGATCTCGGCCTTTCCAACGGCGATCCGCGCGCGGCGGAGCGCACCTGGCAATTGCTCAACCAGGTGATCGGCCGCGCCGGCCGCGAGCAGGGCCGCGGCGTCGGCTATCTCCAGACCCATCAGCCCGACCATCCCGTGATGCGGGCGCTGATCGCCTGCGACCGCGAGGCCTTCTACGACAGCGAGATCGAGCTGCGCGAGAAGACGCTCTATCCGCCATTCGGCCGGCTCGCCAGCCTGATCATCTCCGCTGGCGATCGCCCGGGCGCCGAGGGCTTCGGCCGTAAGCTCGTCGCGCTCGCGCCGCGCGACGAGCGCGTCGTCGTGCTCGGCCCCGCCGAAGCGCCGCTCGCCGTCATCAAGGGCCGCTACCGCTTCCGCATCCTGGTGAAATCGGCGCGCGGTTTCGACCTGTCGGACTATTTGCGCAACTGGCTCGCGGTCTGCCCGAAGCCGACGGGCAACCTGAAGCTGGAAGTCGACGTCGATCCGCAGAGCTTTTTGTAGGGCCACCGCAGCCATAGCCTCCGCTGTCATTCCGGGGCGCGCGTAGCGCGAGCCCGGAATCCATCGGGCGGCAGAGTTTGTGGATGAATGGATTCCGGGTTCGCGCTCCGCGCGCCCCGGAATGACAAAACAAAAAAAGCCCGCGGTCCCCCAAGACCGCGGGCTTGTTTCACGTGCGCAGCAAACTGATGAAAACTGCGCGCTCGATCAGGCGCGGATCGCGCCTTTAGGAGACGACTTCCGCGGTGACGCGGCCAACGCCGCGACTGGTGAGGCCAATGGCGCGGGCGGCACCCGTGGAGAGGTCGAGCACGCGCCCGCGAATGAACGGGCCGCGGTCATTGATGGTGACGATGACGCTCTGGCTGCCATGGGTGACGCGCAGCTTGGTGCCGAAGGGCAGCGAACGGTGCGCCGCGGTCATGGCGTTCTGGTTGAAGCGCTGGCCCGAGGCGGTCTTGCTACCGGACTCATTGCCGTAAAAGGACGCGATGCCGGAGAAGCTGCGGCCCGTGCCGGAGGTCGGCGTCATCGACGCATTGGCATTGCGCCAATCGGAGGTCGCGTTGGCCTCGGTCTGGGCGTGGTGGCGATGGTGATGCCGATGCTTGGATTTGGCGGAAGCTTCGGTGGCAGTTCCACCGACGAGGAGAGTTGCGGCGACGAAAGCAATCGCCGTACGCGGCCGGGTCACAAAGCCCAGCGTCTTCAAAGACAGCATTTAATGGTCCCTAAGCTAGTATTGCCACATTTGTGGCAAGTGAAGCCCCCATCAGTTTGTGAGCGATTTGGCGTTTCGATTCCCAATGAGGCGTGAATTGGGCAGTAAATCCAGTATGTGTCGTCGTGAAATATCTTGTTACCGTCGCGAGATATTCATCCGATATCCCGTAATCTTCGCCTTTAACGATTTATTAACCTCTAATTTACTTGCGAATACTGTAAAGCGAAGTCATCGCCTCTAGCGTTTAGAATTCGATAAGTATTCGGGGGGTGGAACTGGCGGGAACGGATTCACGCTTCAGCGATCCGTGTTCATGGCCGCTATGCGCTGGGGGCAGGAACCAATGGGGGTGCCGCGGCAGGGCCGGCGCTGAATTCCGTGACGTGGCAGGTCGCCGCCTCGGTCGGCCCTCCCGCGCGCAATGTGTTGCGAGGCTGCGACGAACTGGCGATAGAACCTCATGCCTTTAGTTTGGCGTCATGTTGCACCTGCGCACCTGCTATGTTAGCAAAGCCGCGATTTTAACGAGCCCGGCACCTCCCGTGCTGGTCGGAAATCGAAGTCCCGCTTGAATTCCAAGGGCTTGGATCGCTAGGCGCCGCTTCGTGGCGACGGTTTTTCCCTTGCGAGTTTGACAGCAAAAAGAGCGCGTCTGTGGCTGCAGAAGATACGTCCGTTTCAGGTGTGTCCGGCCGTTATGCAACGGCCTTGTTCGAGCTGGCCCGCGACCAGAACGTGGTCGACGAGGTCAAAGCCGATCTTGATAAATTCGATGCCTTGCTGAACGAAAGCGCTGATCTCAAGCGCCTCGTCCGCAGCCCGGTGTTCGCCGCCGATGCCCAGTCCAAGGCCCTTTCGGCCGTGCTGGACAAGGCGGGCATCGCCGGCATCACCGCCAACTTTCTGAAAGTGCTGACCGCCAACCGCCGCCTGTTCGCGGTGGCCGACGTCAGCCGCGCCTACCGCGCCCTCGTGGCCCGGTTCAAGGGCGAGACGACGGCCGACGTCACGGTGGCGGAGGCGCTCTCAGACAAGAATCTCGATGCCCTCAAGGTTGCCCTGAAGTCGGTGACCGGCAAGGACGTCGCGCTGAACGTGAAAGTCGATCCCTCGATTATCGGTGGCCTCGTCGTCAAGCTGGGCAGCCGCATGGTGGATGGTTCGCTTCGCACCAAACTCAATTCGATCAAGCACGCGATGAAAGAGGCAGGCTGATGGACATCCGCGCCGCGGAAATTTCCGCGATCCTCAAGGACCAGATCAAGAATTTCGGCCAGGAAGCTGAAGTCTCCGAAGTCGGACAGGTGCTGTCCGTCGGCGACGGTATCGCCCGCGTCTACGGTCTGGACAACGTCCAGGCCGGTGAAATGGTCGAGTTCGAGAACGGCACCCGCGGCATGGCGCTGAACCTCGAAACCGACAACGTCGGTGTCGTTATTTTCGGTGCCGACCGCGAGATCAAGGAAGGCCAGACCGTCAAGCGCACCCGCGCCATCGTGGACGCGCCGGTCGGCAAGGGCCTGCTTGGCCGCGTGGTCGACGCGCTCGGCAACCCCATCGACGGCAAGGGCCCGATCCAGGCCGACAAGCGCATGCGCGTCGACGTCAAGGCGCCCGGCATCATTCCGCGCAAATCGGTGAACGAGCCGATGGCGACCGGCCTCAAGGCCATCGACGCCCTGATCCCGATCGGCCGCGGCCAGCGCGAGCTGATCATCGGCGACCGCCAGACCGGCAAGACCGCGATCGCGCTCGACACCATCCTGAACCAGAAGCCGCTCAACGCGCAGCCGGACGAGAACATCAAGCTGTACTGCGTCTACGTCGCGGTCGGCCAGAAGCGTTCGACCGTCGCCCAGTTCGTGAAGGTGCTGGAAGAGCAGGGCGCGCTCGAATACTCGATCGTCGTCGCCGCCACCGCCTCCGATCCGGCGCCGATGCAGTACATCGCGCCCTTTACCGGCTGCACCATGGGCGAGTACTTCCGCGACAACGGCATGCACGCGGTCATCATCTATGACGATCTGTCCAAGCAGGCCGTCGCCTACCGTCAGATGTCGCTGCTGCTGCGCCGCCCGCCGGGCCGCGAAGCCTATCCCGGCGACGTGTTCTATCTGCACTCCCGCCTGCTCGAGCGCGCGGCGAAGCTGAACAAGGACATGGGCTCGGGCTCGCTGACGGCGCTGCCTGTCATCGAAACCCAGGCCAACGACGTGTCGGCTTACATCCCGACCAACGTCATCTCGATCACCGACGGCCAGATCTTCCTGGAAACCGACCTGTTCTTCCAGGGCATCCGTCCTGCCGTGAACGTCGGTCTGTCGGTGTCGCGCGTCGGTTCGTCGGCGCAGACCAAGGCCACCAAGAAGGTCGCCGGCAAGATCAAGGGCGAGCTCGCGCAGTACCGCGAAATGGCGGCGTTCGCGCAGTTCGGCTCCGACCTCGACGCCTCGACCCAGCGCCTGCTCAACCGCGGCTCGCGCCTCACCGAGCTGCTCAAGCAGCCGCAGTTCTCGCCGCTGAAGATGGAAGAGCAGGTCTGCGTGATCTGGGCCGGCACCAACGGCTATCTCGATCCGCTCCCGCTCAACAAGGTGCGCGCGTTCGAGGACGGCCTGCTCTCGCTGCTGCGCGGCAAGCACGCCGACATCCTCAACGCGATTCGCGACAGCCGCGATCTCTCCGACGATACCGCTGCCAAGCTGAAGTCGGTGGTCGAGGGCTTCGCGAAGTCTTTCTCGTAAGAAGGCCGTCATGGCCGGGCCAAAGCGCGAAGCGCGTCTTCGCAACTGAAGTCCCGGCCATCCACGTCTTGTGCGTGGAAGACGGAGAACGTGGATGCCCGGGACACGCCCGGGTATGACGAAAGGATAGGGTCGCGGTCGAGCCGCAGGCTGATCGCTGGGGACGAAGAATGGCGTCACTTAAAGACATGCGCGTCCGCATCGCCTCCACCAAGGCGACGCAAAAGATCACCAAGGCCATGCAGATGGTCGCGGCCTCCAAGCTGCGCCGCGCGCAGACCGCCGCGGAAGCGGCGCGTCCCTATGCCGACAAGATGAGCGCGGTGATCTCCAACATCGCCAGCGCCGCGGTCGGCTCGCCCGGCGCACCGGTGCTGCTGGCCGGCACCGGCCGAGACCAGGTTCATCTGCTGCTGGTCTGCACCGGCGAGCGCGGCCTGTCCGGCGCCTTCAACTCCTCGATCGTGCGTCTCGCCCGCGAGCGCGCTCTGGCGCTCGCTGCGCAGGGCAAGGAGGTGAAATTCTTCTGCGTCGGCCGCAAGGGTTACGAGCAGCTCCGCCGCCAGTTCGACAAGCAGATCGTCGAGCACATGGACCTGCGCAGCGTCCGCCAGCTCGGCTTCGTCAACGCCGAGGAGATCGCCAAGAAGGTTCTGGCGCGCTTCGACAACGGCGAATTCGACGTCTGCACGCTGTTCTACTCGCAATTCAAGTCGGTGATCGCGCAGATCCCGACCGCCCAGCAGGTCATCCCGCTGGTCATCGAGGAGGGCGGTGCCGCCAACACGACGTCGTACGAATACGAGCCGGAAGAGGACGAGATCCTCACGCGGCTGTTGCCGCGCAATCTCGCCGTGCAGATCTTCCGCGCCCTGCTCGAGAACAACGCCTCGTTCTACGGCGCGCAGATGAGCGCGATGGACAACGCCACGCGCAACGCCGGCGAAATGATCCGCAAGCAGACGCTGGTCTACAACCGCACGCGTCAGGCTCAGATCACCAAGGAACTCATCGAAATCATCTCCGGCGCAGAAGCAGTCTGACCGGACACGAAATTCGGATCGAAGGAGACAGTAAATGGCTACAGTAGCCACACAGATCGGTCGCGTTACCCAGGTCATGGGCGCTGTCGTCGACGTGCAGTTCGAAGGCCACCTGCCGGCCATTCTCAACTCGCTCGAGACCAAGAACGGCAACAACCGCCTGGTGCTGGAAGTCGCGCAGCATCTCGGCGAGTCGACCGTCCGCACCATCGCGATGGACGCCACCGAAGGTCTGGTGCGCGGCCAGGAAGTGACCGACACCGGTCAGCCGATTTCGGTTCCCGTGGGTGACGGTACGCTGGGCCGCATCATGAACGTCATCGGCGAGCCGATCGACGAGGCCGGCCCGATCAAGTCGGAAGGCACGCGCGCCATCCACCAGGAAGCGCCGACCTATACCGACCAGTCGACCGAAGCCGAAATTCTCGTCACCGGCATCAAGGTCGTCGATCTGCTCGCTCCGTATGCGAAGGGCGGCAAGATCGGCCTGTTCGGCGGCGCCGGCGTGGGCAAGACCGTGCTGATTCAGGAGCTGATCAACAACGTCGCCAAGGCGCACGGCGGTTACTCCGTGTTCGCCGGCGTCGGCGAGCGTACCCGCGAGGGCAACGACCTCTACCACGAGTTCATCGAGTCCAAGGTCAACGCCGATCCGCACAATCCGGATCCGAGCGTGAAGTCGAAATGCGCTCTCGTGTTCGGTCAGATGAACGAGCCGCCGGGCGCCCGCGCCCGCGTCGGCCTGACCGGTCTGACCGTTGCCGAGCACTTCCGCGACCAGGGCCAGGACGTGCTGTTCTTCGTCGACAACATCTTCCGCTTCACGCAAGCGGGTTCGGAAGTGTCGGCGCTGCTCGGCCGTATTCCTTCGGCGGTGGGTTATCAGCCGACGCTCGCGACCGACATGGGCGCGCTGCAGGAGCGCATCACCACCACGCAAAAGGGCTCGATCACCTCGGTGCAGGCCATCTACGTGCCGGCCGACGACTTGACCGACCCGGCGCCCGCGACCTCGTTCGCGCACTTGGACGCCACCACGGTGCTGTCGCGCGCGATCTCGGAAAAGGGCATCTATCCGGCGGTGGACCCGCTCGACTCGACCTCGCGCATGCTCTCGCCGCTGGTCGTCGGCGAGGAGCACTACACCGTCGCCCGTCAGGTCCAGCAGGTGCTGCAGCGCTACAAGTCGCTCCAGGACATCATCGCCATTCTCGGCATGGACGAGCTTTCGGAAGAGGACAAGCTAACGGTGGCCCGCGCCCGCAAGATCGAGCGCTTCCTGTCGCAGCCGTTCCACGTCGCCGAAATCTTCACGGGTTCGCCGGGCAAGTTCGTGGACCTCGCCGACACCATCAAGGGCTTCAAGGGCCTCGTGGAAGGCAAGTACGACCACCTGCCGGAAGCTGCCTTCTACATGGTCGGCACCATCGAAGAAGCCGTCGAGAAGGGCAAGAAGCTGGCGGCGGAAGCGGCCTAAGGTGCGAATGGCGAATAGGGAGTAGCGAATAGACGCGCTGCTCTCTTCGCCACTCGCCATTCGCTACTCACCATTCGCAAGGTTTCCCATGGCCACCTTCCATTTCGATCTCGTCTCTCCGGAAAAGCTCGCCTTCTCGGGTGAGGTCGATCAGGTCGACATCCCCGGCGCCGAGGGTGATTTCGGCGTGCTGGCGGGGCATGCGCCGGTCGTGGCTGCGATCCGGCCCGGCATCCTCACCGTCACCACCGGCGGCCGCCACGAGAAGATCATCGTGCTCGGCGGCCTTGCCGAAGTCTCCGAAAAGGGCCTCACCGTGCTCGCCGACGTCGCGACCTCGCTGGACGAGCTCGACCGTGTCCAGTTCGCCGAGACGATCGCGGAGATGGAAGAGAACTTGAAGGAGCACGAAGGCACCGAGCTCGATCAGGCCATCGAGCGGCTCGACCACTTCAAGAGCATCCAGCATCAGCTCAACGCCACGGCTATGCACTAAGCCCCGGGGCACCGCTCCGGGGCTCGATCTCCAAATTCCTGAACAGTTTCAGCGCTCGTCACGGTCGTGGCGGGCGCTGAAACTTTATTGCGCTATCGCTGGCGCTGTCGCCTATTTTATCGCGGCGCGTCAGTCACTTCGCTACTGTGCATGGGGTTGTTTTCGAGAGTTCAGTCGGCGAGGTGCGCAAACTCCTGTGCCACCGCGCGGTAGACCTCGCGGCGGAACGGCACCACGAGGTCGGCGACACGGCCGAGGCGCTCCCAGCGCCAGGCGTCGAACTCGGCGGGCTGGCCGTTGCGCGGCGTCAGCGGATCGATCTCGTCGTCCGTGCCGGTGAAGCGCAGCGCGAACCATTTCTGGCGCTGGCCGCGAAATTTCGCCAGCCGGTGCGTCTGCGGTCCGTCGTAAGGCGGGAATTCATAGGTGAACCAGTCGGTCTCGCCGAGATAGTCGGCACTGACGACGTTGGTCTCCTCCCACAGCTCGCGCATCGCCGCATCACGCAGGTTCTCGCCCTCGTCGACGCCGCCCTGCGGCATCTGCCAGTCGAGCCCCGGCAGGATGATCTCGGGTCCGTCACCCTTGAAGCGATGGCCGATCAGCACGCGGCCGTCGGCGTTGAACAGCGCGATGCCGACGTTCGGGCGGTAGGGTTTGTGGGTCGTCACGCGTAACCTTCTCTCGTCATTCCGGGGCGCGCGAAGCGCGAGCTCTGGTGCGCAATTGCGCACCTGAGAATCCATAACCACAGGCCACAATGGGTTGAAAGGCCGTGGCTGCGATCCTTCGCACAGCTTCTGCCTGGGGCTATGGACCCCCGCCTTCGCGGGGGTGACGAGCGGAGCTTTAGGCGGGAGCGTCGCTATCCCTCCGCCAGCGCAGAAAATTCCTGCACCACGCGCTCATAGACTGGGCGCTTGAACGGGATGATCAACTCAGGGAGATTCTTCATCGACTCCCAGCGCCAGCTCACGAATTCCGCCTTGTGGCCGCCGCCGCCGGGATGCTCGACGTTGATCTCGCTGTCCTTGCCGGTGAAGCGCACCGCGTACCATTTCTGGCGCTGGCCGCGGTAGCGGCCCTTCCAGGCGCGCCCGGCAACGGTGCGCGGAATGTCATAGGTGAGCCAGTCCGGGACCTCGCCGAGCCGCTCGACCGAGCGCACGCTGGTCTCCTCGTAGAGCTCGCGCTTGGCCGCTTCCCAGGTGTCCTCGCCGGGATCGACCCCGCCCTGCGGCATCTGCCAGACATGGGTGTCGTCGACATGCTCGATGCCGCCGGCGCGGCGGCCGATGAACACCAGTCCCTTTGGATTGATCAGCATCACGCCGACACAGGTCCGGTAGGGCAGATCCTCGTAACGCGCCATTCCGCCAGACCTCTTGCCTGCTTCTTGGGAAGGCATGCCGGCCCCGCGAGACCCGCGCCGAACCAATTCGTTGATTTAGCTGGATTTTGATTTCAGCATCGCGGTTGTCAATGGCACCAAAAGGATACCTCGGTCGCCCAATGTCTTGGTCCAGGCGCTGATGCGCTCGATCGAGACGGGCAGGGCGGAGGCCGTGCCGACGGCGATGCCGCGCTCGCGCGCCGCCGATTCCAGCTTGTTGAGGGCGCGGTCGATCTCGGTCGCTGTCGGCACCGCGTCGATGGCGATATCGCCCTTGCCGAACGGCACGGCCTGGTTGGCCGCGGCCTGAGGCGCGATGCTGCGGGGCGAGGAGCCGTCGTCGAAGAAGCCGAGCCCGCGCTTGGCCGCCTCGCGGATGATCGGCTGCATCGCCGGCTCCGTGGCGATGAAGCGGGCGCCCATGAAATTGGTGAGGCCGGCATAGCCCTGCATCCGGCTGAGGTGCCAGTACAGGCGGTCCATGTTCTGGTCGGGGCTGAGCGAGGTCAGCAGCGTCTGCGGCCCCGGATCGTTGTCGGGGAAGTCGTAGGGCTCCATCGGGATCTGGAGGAAGATCTCGTGGCGCTGCGCCCGCGCCCGCTCGGCGAGCTTGCCGGGGTCGGAGCCGTAGGGCGTGAAGGCCAGCGTCACCGCCGGCGGCAGCTTCATGATGGCGTCCAGGGTCTTGGCGGCGCCGACGCCGAGGCCGCCGATCACGATCGCGACCACCGGCATCTTGGCGGCCTTGGCGCGGTCGGCGTCCGCCGCATAGACGTTGAACGGCCTCAGCCCGTCGGCGACCACAGGGATCATGCCGTAGCGCGATTTCTCCAGCAGCTTCGGATTGATCCCGGTCATGACGGGCGGCGGGGCGGATGCAGCCTCGCCCTTGTCGGCGGCATCGCCCCCGCCGATCACCACGTCGCGGCGGGCGCCGGTGGAGCCATCGATCATGGTGATGGTCTTCTGCTCGCCGGGCGCGGCCTGCTTCGGCGTTTCCTTGGTCTCGTGCTTGGTTTCCTGGCCTTGGCCGATGGCAGACTTGTCGTCCGTGGCCTTCTCGGCCGGCCTGAGCTGGTTGATCGCGATCCGGCTCATCGGCTCACCGCCGAGCGGGTCCTTGTTGAAGATGGCGAAGCCGGCAAAGGTAACCAGGAACAGGCCGAGCAGAACAGCGAGCAGCTGCATAGACGTGAACGGCAGCCGCAGCCGCCGTTTGCGGCGCGGCTTATCCTGTCCGAGCGGGGCGCTCAGATCATCGGCCGTTTCAGTCATGCGCGATCCCGAATCACTCCAGCCGACGATACCACGCCGAGGTCAAGCGGCGGCAGGCCGGGATAGGCCGGAGGCAGCAGCAGTTCCCAAGCAAAAAGGGCGGCTTCGGGAAGCCGCCCTTTCGCTGGATCGCGTGATACGCCGACCTAGTTCGCCGCTTTGGCCTTGTCGGTCGCCGCCTTGTTGTCGTTGCCGGGCGTCGGCGCCGCGGAGGCGCTGTTCTTGATGCCGTGGAGCAGGTCGCCGGCGAGCTTGAGCGCCTTGTCGTCCTTGGCGTCCGGCGGGACGTAGGACTGCGAGCCCGTCTTCTCGTCGCCGTCGTTCTTCAGGTGGCCGCGCAGCGAAGCCTCGCCCTTGGTGTCGGTGCGCGACTTCAGCTCGTCCGGCACGTCCTGCAGCACTTCGATATCGGGCACGATGCCCTTGGCCTGGATCGACTTGCCCGACGGCGTGTAATAGCGCGCGGTGGTCAGCCGCAGCGCGCCGTTGCCGCTGCCGAGCGGAATGATGGTCTGCACCGAGCCCTTGCCGAACGAGCGCGTGCCGACGATGGTCGCGCGCTTGTGGTCCTGCAGCGCGCCGGCGACGATTTCCGACGCCGAGGCCGAGCCGCCATTGACCAGCACGATGACCGGCCTGCCCTTGGTCAGGTCGCCCGTATGCGCGGCGCGGCGCTGGGTCTCCTCGGCATTGCGGCCGCGGGTCGAGACGATCTCGCCCTTCTCAAGGAACGAGTCGGAGACGGTGACCGCTTCCTCGAGCAGGCCGCCCGGATTGTTGCGGAGGTCGATGATGAAGCCCTTGAGCTTGTCGCCGCCGATCTGGTTCGTGAGGTTGCCGATCTCGCGCTTCAGGCCTTCGGTGGTCTGCTCGTTGAAGGTGGTGATGCGGATATAGCCGATGTCATCCTGCTCGACGCGCGCGCGCACCGAGCGGACGCGGATGTTGTCGCGCACCAGCGTGACGTCGAGCGGATTGTCCTGGCCCTTGCGGATGATCTTGAGCTTGATCTTGGTGTTGACTGGACCGCGCATCTTCTCGACCGCCTGGTTCAGGGTCAGGCCCTGCACCGCCTCGTCGTCGAGATTGGTGATGATGTCGTTGGCCATGACGCCGGCGCGCGAGGCGGGCGTGTCGTCGATCGGCGAGACCACCTTGATCAGGCCGTCCTCCATCGTGACCTCGATGCCGAGGCCGCCGAACTCGCCGCGGGTCTGCACCTGCATGTCGCGGAAGCTCTTCGCGTCCATGTAGCTCGAGTGCGGATCGAGGCCGGTAAGCATGCCGCTGATGGCGGATTCGATCAGCTTGGTGTCATCAGGCTTCTCGACATAGTCGGAGCGCACGCGCTCGAACACGTCGCCGAACAGGTTGAGCTGGCGATAGGTGTCCGCGGTGGCGGCTCGCGCGCTGGAGCCCATGAACACCGCGCGCGGCTGGGTCACGAACAGCGTCAGCGCTGCACCGGTGGCGGCGCTGAGGAGGATTACTGAAGTCTTGCGCATCATCCGCGAACCTTCTCGCCTTCATTTGCGGCCCACCATGGGCCTGGATCGATTGGAGTGCCGTCTTTACGGAACTCGACATACAGCACAGGTTGACTCGCATTGGTGGCGAGAATGGAAGCGACCTGAGAGGTCGACCCCATGGTCGCGACCGGCTCCCCCGTGAGCACAAACTGGCCGATGTTGACCGAAATGCGCTCCATCCCGGCGATCAGGACATGATACCCGCCCCCGGCGTTTAGGATCAAGAGTTGTCCATAGCTGCGGAATGGGCCGGCATACACAACCCAGCCATCACACGGCGTCGTGACCTGGGCGCCGGGCTTGGTCGCCAGCGAAATGCCCTTCTGGACGCCGCCGACCCCGTCGGAACCGCCAAAGTCCCTGATCTTGTTACCGTTAACCGGAAACGGCAGGAGGCCCTTGGCCGAAGCGAAGGCGATCGCCGGGGTGGTGCGGGACTTGTCCTTGAACGCGCCCGGGCCCTGTTTGGCGCTGGCGGCCGCGTTTGCCGCCGCCAGTTTGGCCTCCTTGGCCTCGGCCTGCCTTGCGGCCTCGGCAGCCTTCTCGGCCGCCCTGGCGGCGGTTTGCAGATCCTGCTCCATCTTGGCGATCAGCCCCTGGAGATCGCCGACCTGCCTTGACAGCGCGATCGCGCGCGCGCTTTCGGCGTCGAGGTCTTTTTCCCGCGCGGACTGCTGACGCTGCCGTTCCTCGATCAGGGCGGTGAGCCGGGTCTGGTCGCTCCTGACCTTGTCGCGGTCGGAGGCGAGCTGATCGCGCTCGGTGGCTATGGTCTTGCGCAAGGCCACGAGCTCGCCGAGCTCGCTTGCGATCTTCTCGGCGCGGCCGCGCAATTCCGGCACGACGGCGCCAAGCAGCATCGCGGTGCGCAAGGATTGCAGCGCATCTTCTGGCCGCACCAGCAGCGCCGGCGGCGTGCGCCGGCCGGCGCGCTGCAAGGCCGCCAGCACCTCGACGATGTCGGCACGGCGCGAATCCAGCGATGCGCGCATCTGCTGCTCGCGGCCGTTCAGCGTTCGCAGCCGCGCCTCGGCCTCGTCGATCTTGGTTTCCACGGCGCGCACATTGGCGGCGGTGTCGATCAGCTGCTGATTGAGCTGGGTGCGGTCCTGGCCGAGCGCGGTGATCTCGGCCTTCAGCTTGGCCTGCGCTTCTTCCGCGCTTCGTTGCCTCGCGCGCGCGGCCTCCAGCTCCTGCTCGCGCTGCTTGATCGCGTCGGGCGAGACGGCGGCAGTCTGCGGCGACGGCGCAACTGTCTGACCTTGCGTCTGAGCTTGCGCGAGGCTTTCTTCGGCGAAGAGGCTTGCTTCGGCGAAGAGGCTTGCGCCGGCAAGGCCGGTGATCAGCAGCAGGTTGAGGAGCGGCGCTCGCATCGTGTCGGCAAAGGTGCTCGTTGTGGCGCGCATCACGCGCGGTGATAGGGATGGCCGGCCAGGATGGTGGCGGCCCGATACAGCTGTTCCAGAAGCATGACGCGGACCATTTGGTGCGGCCAGGTCGCAGAGCCGAACGCGATCGCGAGCTTGGCCTTACGGCGCAATTCGGGCGAAAGTCCGTCCGCCCCTCCGATCACGAAAATAGTATGTCCGGCGCCCTCGTCGCGCCAGCGCGCCAGATGCCGTGCGAATACGGTGGACTCGAGATTCTGGCCGCGCTCGTCCAGCGCCACCAGGATCGCCTTGTCAGGAATATGCGCCGAGATCGCCGCGGCCTCTTCGGCCATCCGTGTCGCGGCGTCGCGCGCGCGGCTTTCGGGAATTTCGTGGATGCCGAGCTCGCGGAATCCAAGCTTGCGGCCAGCCTCCTCGAACCGCTCGAAATAGCGGTCTGCAAGCTCCCGTTCGGGGCCCTGCTTCAGCCGGCCCACCGCAATGACAGCAACACGCATGATTTTAGGAGTCGCGTTGACGAGACCGCGCGCAACAGGCGCGCGCACGACGCTAGCATGCGCGTCAGCCGATTCGAAATCGGCCTTCGAGCCTAGATCGCCTTCGCCGCCCCTGGGCCCTGCGTGTACAACCGCTCGAGGTTGTAGAACTCGCGGACCTCGGGTCTGAACACGTGCACGATCACGTCGCCGGAATCGATCAGCACCCAGTCGCAATTGGGCAAGCCCTCGACATGGATGTTCTTGATGCCGTTTTCCTTGAGGCTCTTGGTGACGTTTTCCGCGATCGCGCCGACGTGCCGGTTCACCCGGCCGGTGGTGACGATCATGTAGTCGGAGTACGCCGATTTGCCGCGAAGGTCGATGGTGACCGTCTCTTCCGCCTTCATGTCCTCGAGGCGGGAGAGGATCAGGCTCAGCGTCTTGTCGGCGTCGGGTTGCGCCTTCAAGGCCGCAGCTTTGGTCGATGTTTTACGCGTAGGCTTGGCAACCTTGGGTAAAACAGACTTGGACAATACAGATGCGGTCAGGGACCATTCCTTTCACTGTATCGCGAACGCCGAATCCGGGCGCCCACTGGTTACACTACATCATGTGGGGTTAAGGGTTTCAATATGCCAGAGAGACCGAAATCCCCACCAGGTCGGCACACTTCGTCTCACTTCGTACCTTTCCAGCTCCCGTCCGGGTTCCGTAGGCCGGTCGAGGACAGATTCAGCTTCAATCCGGTCAGGAACACCCAGGCCGGTGCCGGCCGATCTGCAAGCTGGACAGCCTTGTTCTCGGGCAGACGGTAGCGCGATAACGCCTGGGCCGCGGGCGAGCCGAGCGCGCGAAAACTCTGCGGGGGGCGATCGATCACGGCCATCGGCACCTGGGCGGCGATGCGCCGCCAGTCCTGCCAACGATGGAATTGAGCGAGATTGTCGGCGCCCATGATCCAGACGAAGCGCAAGCCAGGAAAGCGGCGGCGCAAGGTGTTGATCGTGTCGATAGTATAGCGGGTGCGAATGACGGATTCGAGACAGCTCACCTCGATGCGCGGATCATCGGCGACCTCGCGCGCGGCCTGCATGCGCTCGCCGAGCTCGTGCAGCGTGCCGTTCTCCTTGAGCGGATTGCCCGGCGTAACCAGCCACCAGACGCGATCGAGCTGCAATCGCTTCAGCGCGAAGCGGCTGATCGCGCGGTGCGCCTGATGCGGCGGGTTGAACGAGCCGCCGAGCAGGCCGATGCGCATGCCCGGCGTCGAGGGCGGAACCGCTTGCGCCACGAAGCGCGGCACGACGAGATTGTTGCTCAATGCCCGCGCCCCGCGACGTCTACGGCCGAGTCTGTCCGGTGCCGCGGACGCGATATTTGAAGCTCGTCAATTGCTCGGCGCCGACCGGGCCGCGGGCGTGGAAGCGGCCGGTGGCAATCCCGATCTCGGCGCCGAACCCGAACTCGCCGCCATCGGCAAACTGCGTCGAGGCGTTGTGGAGCACGATCGCGGAATCGACCTCGCTCAGGAACTTGCTCGCCGCAGCCTCATCCGCGCTCACGATGGCATCGGTGTGATGCGAGCCGTGGTCCTGGATGTGCGCGATCGCGCCGTCGACGCCGTCCACCACCTTCGCCGCGATGATCGCGTCGAGATATTCGGTGTCCCAATCCTCCTCGCTCGCCGGCTTGACGCGCGCATCGGCCTTCTGCACGGCCTCGTCACCGCGCACCTCGCAGCCGGCATCGAGCAGCATCTCCACCAGCGGCTTCAGGTTCTTGCCAGCGGCGGCACGATCGACCAGCAGCGTCTCGGCCGCGCCGCAGACGCCGGTGCGTCGCATCTTGGCATTGAGCACGATCGACTTCGCCATGGCGAGGTCGGCGCTGCCGTCGATATAGACGTGGTTGACGCCTTCGAGATGCGCGAAGACAGGCACGCGCGCCTCCTGCTCGACCCGCGCGACGAGGCTCTTGCCCCCGCGCGGCACGATGACGTCGATGGCTCCGTTGAGGCCCGACAGCATCATGCCGACCGCGGCGCGGTCGCGCGTCGGCACCAGCGTGATCGCAGCTTCCGGCAGGCCGGCTTCGCGCAGGCCCTGCACCAGGCACTCATGGATGGCGCGGCACGAGCGGAAACTGTCGGAGCCGCCGCGCAGGATCACGGCATTGCCCGACTTCAGGCACAGCACGCCGGCATCGGCCGCGACATTGGGCCGGCTCTCAAAAATCACGCCGACGACGCCGAGCGGCACGCGCACGCGCTCGATGGACATGCCGTTCGGCCGCTGCCAGCGCTCGGTGACGACGCCGATGGGATCGGCGATGCCGCGCACAATGCCGATGCCTTCGGCCATTCCTTCGACCCGTGCCGGCGTCAGCGTCAGGCGATCGATGAAGGAGGAGGTGGCATTGCCGGCGGCACGGGCCTCCGCGACGTCCTCCGCATTGGCGGCGAGGATCGCGGCCGAGTTGGCGCGGATTGCCCGCTCCATGGCTTCCAGCGCGCGGTTCTTCTGCTCCGGCGGCGCCAGCGCCAGCACGCGCGCGGCAGCGCGGGCACGGGTTCCAAGATCGGACATCAGCGCCTGAAGATCGGCATTGCCGTCAACGGCTTTGAGGGGGGCGGCCATGGGGTCAAAACCTTCTGCTAAGGCGGTGTCCTAGCACGGAAATCCCGCTTTTGCGAAGGGCGGGGAGGGTATGGCTGGTCTCCCGGCGGCGAGCGGGGCGGGGCCCTTACCCGCCCACCACCAGATCATCCCGGTGGATCATCTCCGCGCGGCCGCTGATGCCGAGGATGGTCATCACGTCGGGGGAGGAGCGGCCCTTGATCCGCTCGGCATCATCGGCGTCATAGGCGATCAGGCCGCGGCCGACCTCGCTGCCGTCGGGGCCGCGCACGATCACGGCATCGCCGCGGGCGAACTGGCCCTCGACCTTGTTCACGCCGGCCGGCAGCAGGCTGGCCCCGGCCCGTAGCGCGGTCACCGCGCCGGCGTCGATGGTCAGCGTGCCCTTCGGCTCCAGCGTGCCCGCGATCCAGCGCTTTCGCGAGGTGATGGGATTGGCCGGCGTCAGGAACCAGGTGCAGCGGCCGCCATCGGCGATCGCCTGCAAGGGATGCTCGATCTTGCCGGAGGAGATCAGCATATGCGTGCCTCCGGTCGTCGCGATCTTGGCGGCCTCGACCTTGGTGCGCATGCCACCGCGCGACAGCTCGGACTCGGCATCGCCGGCCACGGCCTCGATCTCCGATGAGATGCTGTCGACGACGGGAATAAGCTTAGCGTTCGGATTGTTCTTCGGCGGGGCGTCGTAGAGCCCGTCGATGTCGGACAGCAGCACCAGCAGGTCGGCGCTCGCCATGGTCGCGACGCGCGCGGCGAGGCGATCGTTGTCGCCGTAGCGGATCTCGGTGGTCGCCACCGTGTCGTTCTCGTTGATCACGGGGATCGCGCGCCATTCCAGCAGCTTGCCGATGGTGGAGCGCGCGTTGAGATAGCGGCGGCGCTCCTCGGTGTCCTGCAGCGTCACGAGGATCTGGCCGGCGCCGATACCGTGGGCGCCAAGCACCTCCGACCAGATTCGCGCCAGCGCGATCTGACCGACGGCGGCCGCGGCCTGGCTCTCTTCCAGCTTCAGCGGGCCGCGCGGCAATTTCAGCCGGCTGCGGCCGAGTGCGATCGAGCCGGAGGAGACGACCAGCACGTCGCGCCCTTCCTTGTGCAGCTTGGCCATGTCGTCGGCCAGTGCAGCCAGCCAGGACGCACGCACCTCGCCCCTGTCGGAATCCACCAGCAGCGCTGAGCCGACCTTGACGACGATGCGGCGGAATTGGCTGAGTTCGGGGCTGGCCATGTCTCTTGTGTGCTGGCGCTGGATGCGAATGACGGCGGAGCGACAGGCGGCGCCGATGAGCCCCTGCTTTTGCAGCAGGACGGTGACCGGCGCAAGTCAGCCGGGATGGTAAACGACGCATGTCGGCCTTGTGTCAGCCGTCCGTCTGGCTCTAATGGCGATCAACGATAAACGGGCCGAAAGAGGAAACGAATGGATCGCCGCAAATTCATGGCCGGATGCCTCGGCCTGCCGCTGTTCGCGCAGGCGGGTGGTGCGCGGGCGCAGGCCGGGCTGACGAAGATCATCTTCCCGTTTGCGGCCGGAGCCGGCGGCGACACGCTGTGCCGGCTGCTCGCGCAGGAGATGGCTCCGCTGCTGCAGCGGACCGTCGTGGTCGAGAACCGCACCGGCGGCGACGGCCTGATCGGCATCAAGGCGGTGAAAGGCGCGAGCCCCGACGGCAGCATGGTGCTGGTGACGACAGGGCCGACCATGTATCTGCTGCCAATGGTGGAGGCGACGCCGAGCTTCGACACGGCCAGGGATTTCATGCCGGTGTCGCTGCTGGCGCGCTTCGAGTTTGCGCTGGTGATCGGCCCGGGCATCGATGCTGCCGATTTCAAAGCGTTCGTAGCGTGGCTGAAATCGCATCCGGACAAGACCTCGTTCGGAGTGCCGAGCAACGGCACCATTCCGCATTTCACCGGCTCCAAGCTCGAGAAGGATCTCGGTATTCCCCTGACCCGCGTGCCCTATCGCGGCAGCGCGCCGATCCTTAACGACCTCGTCGGCGGCCACATTTCCTTCGGGATCACCACGCTGGCGGACGCGCTGCCGCAGCACCGCGCCAAGGGCGTGAAGATCATCGCGGTCGCGAGCGCGGAACGTTCACCCTTCGCGCCTGACGTGCCCACGCTGAAGGAGAGCGGCATCGATCTCGTTGCCGACGCCTGGTACGGCATGTGGCTTCCCGCCGGCAGCCCGCCGGAGTTCGCGAGCAAGCTCGGGGCGGCGGCGAGCGCGGCGCTTGCCAAGCCGGAGGTGAAGGAGAAGTTGACGGCGATCGGGCTGATTCCGATCGGCAGCAATGCGGACGCGCTATCCAAGGAGCTCGCCGCGAACACCGCGCTGTGGCAGCCGATCGTGAAGGCGACGGGCTACAAGATCACGAATTGAAGGCTGCCTCTTCTCCCTCCCCCCGTTCTTACGGGGAGAGGGTTGGGGTGAGGGGCTGTCTCCGCGAAAGCGCTGGCAATTGGACTCGCGGAGAGTCCCCCTCACCCGGAATTTGCTCTCGCAAATTCCGGCCTCTCCCCGCAAGCGGGGAGAGGCTGCTTCACATCTTCGCGCGCTGGGCGATGCCGTCCTTGATCGCCGCGAGCTCTTTCTCGTCCCAGATGCCGATCAGGATGCCACCCTTCACCTGGAGCTGACTATCCGCATAGGCGGCGATCTTCTCGCGTGGTGTGGTGATATGATCGTTCGGATGCAGCGCCCAGTCGAACAGCTCGGCCTGGAGCCGCGCGATGATGCCGGCGCATTCCGGATCGTCGCCGCGATCCAGATATTCGTCCGGATCGGTTTCGAGGTCGTACAGCATCGGGCGGAAGCCGGAGGCGTGGATGTATTTCCAGCGCCCGTCGAACACCATGAACAGGCGGCAGCGCTCGATCGGCTGGTTCAGCTTCAGCCGCACGTCCTGCATGGAATAGTCATATTCGGAGAACGCCACCTTGCGCCAATCTGATGGCGTGGGCCCGCGCAGCAGCGGCAGCAATGACCGCCCTTCGAGGATGTGGCCCGGCACCTTGCCGCCGAAATAATCGACGAAGGTCGGCGCGAGATCGATTCCCTCGACCAGCGCGTCGCTGCGCGTGCCGCGCGTGGCGTCGGCTTCCTTCGAGGGATCGATGATGATCAGCGGGATCTTCGCCGACTGCTCGTGGAACAGGTCCTTCTCGCCCATCCAGTGATCGCCGAGATAATCGCCATGATCGGAGGTGAACACGATCATGGTGGTGTCGAGCAGGCCGCGCGCCTCCAGAAACTTCATCAGCACGCCCATCTGGTCGTCGATCTGGGTGATCAGGCCCATATAGGTCGGGATCACCTTCTCGCGTGCATCATCGCGCGCCATGTTGCGGGAGTAGCGCATGTCCATGTAGGCGCCGAACACCGGATGCGGATTCTGCCGTTCGCGCTCCGAGCGGATCACCGGGATCATGTCATCCGTCGAATACATGCTGGCATAGGGCTCCGGCGCGATATAGGGCCAGTGCGGCTTGATGTAGGACAGATGCAAACACCAGGGGCGGCCGTCCGTTTCCGCCTCGCTGATGAAGTCCATCGCGCGCCGCGTCATGTAGGGCGTCTCGGAATGCTCTTCGGGCACGCGCGCGGCCTTGTCGGCATGCACCAGCAGCCAGCCGTTCTGCAAGCTGCCATCCTCGGCAGCGCCGGAATTGGCCCAGTGCTCCCAGGGATTGGTGGCTTCAAAACCCTGCTTTCGCAGATATTCGTCGTATTTCGGCCGCGGCCGTCCGGTCGGATGCAGGCCGTCGTCGCGCTCGTAAGGCTCGAAGCCGCATTCGGCGACATGCACGCCGATCATCGATTCCGGCGGGATGCCGAGCGCCTTCATGCCTTCGATGTCAGGCGCCATGTGGGTCTTACCGACCAGCACGTTGCGCACGCCGATCTTGTTGAGGTGATCGCCGAGCGTGGGCTCGCCGACGCGCAGCGGCCAGCCGTTCCAGTGCGAGCCGTGCGAGCGCATGTAGCGGCCGGTGTAGAACGACATCCGCGACGGGCCGCAGATCGGCGATTGCACATAGGCCTTCGTGAACAGCACGCCGCGCTTGGCCATGGCGTCGATGTTCGGTGTCTTCAGCGTGGGATGGCCGGTGCAGCCGAGATAGTCATAGCGAAGCTGGTCGCACATGATCCAGAGAACGTTCTTCGCGCGCGCCATGCGTCATCCCTGCCGTTTCATGATTGTTCGATGCTGCGCTATCGCGGGCGCGAAGACAAGCCGGTGATGCGCGCGCTCGCAGCGATAGACTCCGCTGTCGTCCCCGCGAAGGCGGGGACCCATAACCACAGGGAGTCGTTTGGCGAAGACTCGTCGTTCGGTACTTCGACCCTTCGCAACAGATAGATCACGCGGTATGGGTCCCCGCCTTCGCGGGGACGACGTTGGGGAGAGAGTTTAAGCCGACCACGGCTCCGCTTCGGCCGCGCTCTTGGCCTTGGCGGAGACCGGGCTTTCGCCGATCACATCGGCCAGCGCGCGCAACGCCTCCTTGACGCCCTGGCCGGTGGCGCCCGACAGCAGCAGCGGCGTCTTCTTGGCGGCGCGCTTCAGGCGGTCCTTCTGCTTCTTCAGCTCGTCCGGCTCGACCGCATCGATCTTGTTCAGCGCGACGATCTCGATCTTGTCGGTGAGCTGCCCGCCATAGGCGTCGAGCTCCTTGCGCACGGTCTTGTAGGCCTTGCCGGCATGCTCGCAGGTGGCGTCGATCAGGTGCAGCAGCACGCGGCAGCGCTCGACATGGCCGAGGAAGCGGTCGCCGAGGCCGGTGCCTTCATGCGCGCCCTCGATCAGGCCGGGAATGTCGGCCAGCACGAATTCGCGGCCGTCGGCATTCACGACGCCGAGCTGGGGATGCAGCGTGGTGAAGGGATAATCGGCGATCTTCGGCTTTGCCGCGCTGACCTTGGAGAGGAACGTTGACTTGCCCGCATTGGGCATGCCGACGAGGCCGGCGTCCGCGATCAGCTTCAGCCGCAGCCAGATCCAGCGCTCCTCGCCGGGCTGGCCGGGATTGGCGTTGCGCGGCGCGCGGTTGGTCGAGGACTTGAAATGCGCATTGCCGAACCCGCCATTGCCGCCTTCGGCCAGCACGAACTTTTCGCCGACCTTGGTGAAGTCGTGGATCAAGGTCTCGCGATCCTCGTCGAAGATCTGCGTGCCGACCGGCACCTTCAGCACGATGTTCTTGCCGTTGGCGCCGTGGCGGTCCGAGCCCGAACCGTTCTCGCCCTTCTGCGCCTTGAAATGCTGCTGGTAGCGGTAGTCGATCAGCGTGTTGAGGTCGTCGGCGACCTCGATGATGACATTGCCGCCGCGGCCGCCATTGCCGCCGGAGGGACCGCCGAATTCGATGAACTTCTCGCGGCGGAACGCCACGCAGCCGTTCCCGCCGTCACCGGAGCGGATATAGACCTTTGCTTCGTCAAGGAATTTCATGGGCCATAGGTAGGCCAGCCGGCCCCCTGCGGCAACCCGGATTGACCCGCAAACCGGCTGAAATTCCGCCGACTGCTGCCCTTGCTTAACCGGTCGGTCGCCGCCGGATCAGGAATTTCTGCAGGCCGTCCAGCACCAGCTCCTTGCGCTGGTTGAACACGGTGCTGCGCAGCGTCACCACGCCGGTGGTGCGCCCCGGCACCAGCTCGGTGACTTCGAGCGCGGGATAGATGGTGTCGTCGGCGAACACCGGCTTGAGGAACCGGCTCGACTGCTCGAGGAAGCCGACCAGGGAGTCCTCGACCATGAACGGAAACAGGCCGGCGCCGGGCGCGGTGTGGATCAGGGTCTGGAAGCCGTGGGCGAGCAGGTGCGGCATGCCGCGGGCGCGGCAATATTCCACGTCGTAATGCACGGGGTGGGTGTCGCCGCTCGCGGTCTGGAATGCGGCGAACAATGCCGAGGTTTGGGTGCGGCTCGGCAGCACGAAGCGTTCGCCGACGACGAAATCCTCAAACCAGCGTTGCGTCGGGATCATGCGATGCCGGGTGGGATCGAAGTCGGTCATGCGCTGCACCATCGTCACGGATTCGGATTGCGATCCGTATCGCGCCACGCGAAGTGCGACAATGCGTTCAATTCGGCGGAAGTGGGCTTGTCCCTGGTGCTCACGTCATTAAAACGACGGCAAGCGACTCTACCAGCCGATTCCTGACGCTCTCTCCCCGTCATTGCGAGCGCAGCGAAGCAATCCAGACTGCCGCTGCGAAAGCAGTCTGGATTGCTTCGTCGCACCAGCGGAAAATTGCTTCGCAATTTTGTCGCGGGCTCCTCGCAATGACGAGCCCCCGAACGCGTGTTGTCATGCCCCTGTTCAAGAATCTCTCCGCCTATGACGATCGCTCCGCGCGCCTGGCCGGCATCGGGCTCATGGTGCTGTCGATCTTCATGTTCTCGTTCGGCGACGCCATGGGCAAGTTCCTGGTCGGGACCTATTCGGTGGGGCAGCTGCTATTCCTGCGCGCCTGCGCGGCACTGCTCCTGCTGTCGCCGCTGATCTGGAAGCAGCGTCACCAGTTTCTGCATCTGGAGCGGCCGGGCCTGCAGCTGGTTCGCGTCGTGCTGTCGACGCTGGAAGTCGCGGCCTTCTTTCTCGCAACCGTCTATCTGCCGCTCGCCGACGTCATCACCTATTATCTCGCCGGCCCGATCTTCGTCACCGCGATGTCGGCGATCTTTCTGGGCGAGAAGGTCGGCTGGCGGCGCTGGACCGCGATCCTGATCGGCTTCTGCGGCGTCTTGGTCGCGCTGCGGCCGTCGGCGCAGACCGTCAGCCTGCCGGCGCTGATCGCGCTCGGCGGCAGCCTCTCCTTTGCAACCCTGATGCTGATCACGCGCAGCCTGCGCAAGACGCCCGACATCGTGATGGCGTCCTCGCAATTCGTCGGCACGTTTTCGCTGGGCGCGGTGCTGTCGGCGTTCAACTGGGTGCCGCCGACGCCCGGCAGCCTCGTGATCTTCGCGCTCGCCGGATGCGTTTCGGTAACTGCGCTGTTCTGCGTCAACCGTTCGCTCAAGCTCGCGCCGGCCAGCGTCGTGGTGCCCTATCAATATTCGATGATCGTCTGGGCGGTGATCTTCGGCTTCGTCGTGTTCGGCGACGTCCCGTCCATCGCAACACTCGTCGGCGCCGCAATCATCATCGGCGCCGGGTTCTACATCTATCTTCGGGAGCGGGATTTGGGACGTGAGAGCGACGAGGTCAATCCGCCGGCGTAGCCACGCTCACAACGTCATCCCGGGGCGCGCAAAGCGCGAGCCCGGGATCCATACCCACAGGGAGCAGTTGAACGACGACCGGGAGTGGGCGCTTTGCCCCGCACTGCGCTCCGGGATTATGGATCCCGGGCTCGCGCTACGCGCGCCCCGGGATGACAATTGCGAGTGCGGCGCCTTCGCCTACCGCACCCTCCTCGCACTGCTCCAGCTCTTCAGCGAGGCCCACACGCCGCGCGACAGGCGGAAGCAGTCGACGGGGGTCGAGGAGCCGAGCGCCAGGAAGCGGTGCAGCTGCACGCCGCTCCACTGGAAGCCGCACTTCTCCAGCACCTTGCGCGAGGCCGGATTGGTGACGCGCGCGCCGGCGTAGAGATGCTCGTCCTCGAACTCCTCGAAGAAGAAATCGATCGCGCCGCGCGCGGCCTCGGTGGCAAAGCCCCGGCCCCAATGCTCGACGCCGAGCCAGTAGCCGAGCTCGGCATTGCCGGGCTTGGAGCAATCGATGCCGACCATGCCGACCGGCCCGCTGTCGTGCTCGATCAGGAACACGGTCTCAGCTCCGAGCTCGGCGGTGGCGCGGATGAATTCGGCGGCGTCGTCCTGCGAATAGGGATGCGGCAGGCGGCGCGTGTTCTCGGCGACACGGCGGTCGTTGGCGAGCCGGGCGATGGTCCTGACGTCGGCCAGCGTCGGCCGCCGCAAGGTCAGCCGCTCGGTGGCGACGACGCTTGGTCTCGCCTCGGCCAAGGTCACGCTCGAGAAATCCTGCAACATGTCCGGCTCCGTGAAAGTCACTAAGTCAAAGTGCAAAGAACAAAGTGAGCAAAGAAAAGGGGAGGCCGGTTTCCCGCCTCCCCTTGGAGCCTTCGATCTCTTGCGATCTCTAGGACTCCGCCGGTTCAGTCGGGACCGGCGGACTCCGTTTTTGTCCACCGTCTATTCAGCAGCCTCGGCAAGCGGGAGCACCGATACGAAGGTGCGGCCGTTGGCTTTGGCTTGGAACGCAACGCGGCCCTCGATCTTGGCGAACAGAGTGTGGTCCGTACCCATGCCGACATTGAGGCCGGGGTGCCAGGTCGTGCCGCGCTGACGCGCAATGATGTTGCCGGGCGTGACGATCTCGCCGCCGAACGCCTTGATACCGAGGCGCTTGCCCTTGGAATCGCGACCGTTGCGCGATGAACCGCCTGCTTTTTTGTGAGCCATGGCTCGTCTCCGAAATCCTGCGTAGTTCTAGGTCAATTCCTTGACGGAATCATTTCAAAACGTCGCACGCATCAATTCGTGAATTGGCGTGATCGGTTTTGCGTTACTCGGCGGCTTCCGCTGCCGGCTCCTTCGTCACCTTTTCCTTCTTCGGACGCGGGCCCTTGGTGGGCTTGGCGCCGTCCGTCAGAATCTCGCTGATGCGCAGAACCGTGATCTCGTCGCGATAGCCGCGCTTGCGGCGCGAGTTCTTGCGGCGGCGCTTCTTGAACGCGATGACCTTCGGTCCGCGCTTGTGGTCGAGCACCTCGACCGCGACGGACGCGCCTGCGACCGTCGGGACGCCCAGCACCGGCGTGTCGCCGCCGACCACGAGCACTTCATTCAGCTGCACGATCGAGCCGACTTCGCCTTCGATCTTGCCTACTTCGAGAACATCATCCGGCACGACGCGGTATTGCTTGCCGCCGGTTTTGATGACTGCGAACATCGTTCTTTCTCCGTGTTCAATCCCGGCCTCGGGACGCGGAGCGTCCGGGTCGGCTTTTTGTCAGTCGCTATGGTTTATGCGAGTCTGCGTGGGCGGGAGTTATCCCTTTGAAAACCCAAGCAAAAACAAGCGGCGCGAGAAACGCCCCGCGCCGGCTGTGGGACTTATAGCGGCCAACAGCCGCAAGTCAAGGAAAACTGGGCGAAAACCGCCCGGATTTGAAGGCTTTGGCCGCGCTGAAAGCGCGCAGCCGAATCTCGGGTGGGCTTTGCAACAAACGGGTTCCCCCGCAGTTGTCCCGGCCGGAACAGGAAAGCGGGGCAAGGGCTCTCATGGCAACAGACGAATTGGTCAAAACAACGGGCATTGCCCAGCATGGCGCCGAACGGCTGCCATCGGTCGATGTCGACAGCTTCAACATCGAGATCAAGGACGAGGACGGCTTTCTCGGCGACCGCGCCAGCAAGGGCGCGTTCCGGGAGGTGCTCGAGCGCTGGCGCAAGCCGCTGCGCAAGACGGGGGAGGACCCGTTCGGGAAGGTGCCGACCGAGGAGATCAACAAGAAGACGCTGGACGCCATCCTGATCGGCGACGACACCGAGGCCTCGGCCGTGGTGCACAGCGCGATCGAGGATTTCTCCCAGGAGCTCGCTTATGTCACGCGCCGATTCCTCAAGACCAAGGCCTGGGCCAAGACCGAGCGCATCGTCGTCGGCGGCGGCTTTCGCGATTCAAGGCTCGGCGAGCTCGTGATCGCCCGCGCCGAGATCATCCTGAAATCCGAGGGCTTCAAGATCGACCTGCAGCCGATCCGCCATCATCCTGACGAGGCCGGCCTGATCGGCGCGCTGCACCTGGCGCCGTCCTGGATCTTCGAGGCTCATGACAGCATTCTCGCCGTCGACATCGGCGGCACCAACATCCGCTGCGGCGTGGTGGAAACCGGCTGGAAGAAAGCCAAGGATCTGTCCAAGGCCAAGGTGGTGCATGCGGAGCTGTGGCGTCACGCCGACGACGAGCCGACGCGCGAAGGCGCGGTGAAGCGGCTGACCAAGATGCTGAAAGGGCTGATCACGGAGGCCGAGGCCGAAGGCTACAAGCTCGCGCCGTTCATCGGCATCGCCTGTCCCGGTGTGATCAACCCGGACGGCTCGATCGAGAAGGGCGCGCAGAATCTGCCGGGCAATTGGGAGAGCAGCAAGTTCAACCTGCCGGCGAGCCTGATCGAGGGCATCCCCGCTATTGGCGAGCACGACACCGCGATCCTGATGCACAATGACGGCGTGGTGCAGGGGCTCTCGGAAGTACCGTTCATGCAGGACGTTGACCGCTGGGGCGTGCTCACCATCGGCACCGGACTTGGCAATGCGCGCTTCACCAATCGCCGCAAGGAAGGCAACGGCAAGGACCGGGATTCCACGGAGAACGGGAAGAAAAAAGGTAAAGCGGACAAGGAGTAACCTTGACCGGTTAGGTTAAGGACCGGATTGCGTTGCGGACCGCCCGTCGCACGCTAGGGTCGAATCGTCGCTTCCACTCGGCCGGCGAAGCCGCCCTTCACGGCCAGTATTTCAATAAGCGGCACGGGACCGCCAGTGTTTACCGCGTCTGGCGGTCCCACCCCGTTTTTCTCCTCAGCTCCAGCCGATACGCGCAAAGAACGCGGCGATCTCGCTTGTCGCGCGATCCGGATTTTCCCGATGCGGGAAGTAGCCGACGCCGGGAAACATCTCGAGGTCGAGATCGCTGAAGGTCTCGGACAGCCGGTCGGTCCAGCCAAAGGGAAACAGCGGATCGTGCTCGGCCCAGCGCACGCAGGTCGGCACCGCGATCGGCGGAAGTGGCGGCGCTTCGCCCTTCATCATCGCCACGCGCCCGGCATGCGAGGCGCGGTAATGCGCAAAGCCGCCGGCGAGGTTGCCGGCTTTCAGGAAATTGTCCGTGAAGGCGTCCAGCACGTCGTCGAAGGCATTTGTCCGGTGCGCCCAGCCTTTGAGGAAATGGCTGATGTAGAGCCGGCAGCTCTCCCGGCTCGCACCGATGAGCTGTGGCGCCATCTCCATCTGGTGAAAGGACTGGTACCAGATGTGGTTGAGCCTTTCGGGCGCGGCCATGCGCGGCCCGATCCCGGGATAGACGAAATCGAAGAAGAAGAGGCCCGCCATCCGCTCGGGCGCCTGCCGGGCCAGCGGCTGCATGACAGCGCCGCCGACATCGTGGCCGACGACGCCGAATCGGTCGATGCCGAGCCGGTCCATCAGCGCCAGCATATCGGCGGCATGGCCGTCCGGTCCGTAAGGTCCACCTGGCTTGTCGCTGTCGCCGAAGCCGCGGAGGTCAGGCGCGACAAGCGTGAACCGGTCCGAAAGCCTCGATATCACCGGCTCCCAGGTCAGCCAGAATTCGGGCCAACCATGCAGCAAAAGCAGCGGTTTTCCCTGTCCGGCGCGGACCAGGTGGAAATCGGCGCCATTGGCCGAGATCGTGAGATGCTCCATGGCAGTTCCTTCCAGAGGCGGCCGCGCGGGGGCAAAAGAGGCAGCGGATTTTGCTCTTTCGCGCCTTGTCTGGCCCGCCATCCTCGCCTATTAACGCCCCCAACCACAGGGGCCCAGCTCCTAATATGGCGCCTTCAGGAGAGGTGGCAGAGTGGTTGAATGCACCGCACTCGAAATGCGGCATAGGTGCAAGCCTATCGGGGGTTCGAATCCCTCCCTCTCCGCCAGCTCAGCGACCCCCCTCTCAATAGCTCCGCAAAATCAGCCTGATGCCGGTGCCGTTCGCCCCGCCAGCACCATCCGCGCCGTCGCCACAAACGCCTGCGCCGCGGGCGACAGCGTCCGGCCTTGGCGCTGCAGCAGCGACACGGGGCGGGTGAGGGCGGGGCGCACCAGCGGTCTTGCGATCAGTGTCGGGAACTGGTCGGCCGGCAGCATCGTCGCGGGAAGGATGGCGAGGCCGAGGCCCTGCGCCGTCATGGCGAGCGCGGTGTTGATCAGGGTCACTTCATAGGTCGGATCGAGGCGCTTGCCCTGCGCGCTCAGGGCCTGATCGATCTGCATGCGGATGCGTGTCTCGCTGCGCATCGCAATCGTCGGCAGTTGCACCAGCTCGTCCCAGGTTAGGGACCGACGCGCGGCGAAGTCCGCGGTGCGACGGCCGATCGCGCTCAGGCGGCCGCTCGTCAGCGTCTCGATCGTCATGTCCGCGAATTCGCCCTCCACGCTGCCGATCGCGAACTCGGCGTCGGTCGTGCTCAGCCGTAGCACGAGATCGTCGGCGGCGACATCGCGCATGTCGATCTCGATGTCGGGATGACCAGTGCGGAATTTCGCCAGCACCATGGGCAGCAGCGCCGATGCCGTGCCGGCGGAGGCGAGAAACACGACCCGGCCTGCGCGGGCCTGCGCGAGGTCACGCATGCGGCGCGACAGGCCTTGCGCATCGCTCAGCATGCGCTCGGCGGCGGCGAACGCCTCGTCGGCGGCCAGCGTCGGCTGCACCGAGCGCGTGGAGCGGTCGAACAGCTTGACGCCGAGCTGGGCCTCGAGCTGCTGGATCAACAGGCTCGCCGCCGATTGCGTGATGCCGAGCTCGCGGGCGGCCCGCGTGATGCTGCGCGTCCGATACACGCCGGTGAAGATCCGCAGCTGGCGCAATGTGACATTCATAGAGAAATCTCATGAATTGATGAGTTCTTTCCGACTTATCGCATAAACGGACCTGCAATAAAATGCATGCTGTGCGGACGGAAAGAATCCGCGGCAAGGATTGGAGCGAGCATGAGAGCGCAGGTGCTGGTGGTGGGCGCCGGGCCGGTCGGATTGACCGCGGCGATGGATCTCGCTTCGCGCGGGATCGACGTCGTCGTCGCGGAAATCCGCCACGCCGGCGATCCGCCCAGCGTCAAGTGCAATCACGTGTCGGCGCGCTCGATGGAGATTTTTCGACGGCTCGGCGTCGCCGGCCGCTTGCGCGATGCGGGGCTCCCTGCGGACTTTCCCAACGATTGCTCCTATCGGACCACGGCGACCGGGATCGAGCTTTGCCGCATCGACATTCCCTCCCGTGCGCGCCGCTATAGCGCGACCGGTGGCCCCGACACCTGGTGGCCGACGCCCGAGCCGCCGCACCGGATCAACCAGGTCTATCTCGAGCCGATCCTGTTCAGCCATGCCGCGGCGCAATCACGCATCAAGATCCTGGCGCGCACGGAAATCACCGACATCGAGCAGCACGACGACCATGTCGTCGCGCTGGCGCGCGATCTCGACAGCGGACATTCGCTCCGCATCGAAGCCAGCTTCGTGATCGGCTGCGACGGCAGCCGATCCCTGGTTCGGAAATCAATCGGTGCCAGCCTGTCCGGCACGCCGGTGATCCAGCGCGTGCAGTCGACCTTCATCGAAGCGCCGCAACTTAAAGAGCTGATGGGGGCGCACAAGCCGGCCTGGATGGTGCTCTCGCTCAATCCGCGCCGCTCCGGCACTGTTGTTGCCATTGACGGTCACGACCGCTGGCTGATCCACAATCATCTGAAGCCGGACGAGCCCGAGTTCGACTCGGTCGATCGCGACTGGGCCATCCGTGCCATCCTCGGCGTCGACGAGCGCTTCGAATACCGCGTGCTCAGCAAGGAGGATTGGGTCGGACGGCGCCTCGTGGCCGACCGCTTCCGCGACCGCAGGGTCTTCATCTGCGGCGACGCCGCGCATCTGTGGATGCCCTATGCCGGCTACGGCATGAATGCGGGCATCGCGGATGCCGTCGATCTCTGCTGGCAATTGGCGGCGCATCTGAACGGCTGGGCGCCGGCTGCGATCCTCGATGCCTATGAGGCGGAGCGCCAGCCCATCACCGAGCAGGTGTCGCGCTTTGCGATGGACCATGCGATGAAGATGATGGCGCAGCGCGGCGGCGTGTCCGCCGAGATCGAGGACGACACGCCGCGCGGCCAGGCGGCGCGCGCGGCGCTGGCGAAAGCGGCCTACGATCTCAACGTGCAGCAATATTGCTGCGCCGGCCTCAACTTTGGCTACTATTACGACGCCTCGCCGATCATCGCCTATGACGGCGAGACGCCGCCGCCTTACGCGATGGGCAGCTTCACGCCATCCACCGTGCCGGGCGCCCGCGCGCCGCATTTGTTCTTGCGCGACGGACGCTCGCTCTACGACGCCTTCGGCCCCGGCTACACATTGCTGCGGTTCGATCCGGCAATCGATGTGACGCGGCTGCAGGACGCCGCAAAGGCGCGCGGCGTGCCGCTCGCGCTGGTCGACGTCGCGCCGGAGGAGGCGAACGGCGCCTATGCCGAGAAGCTCGTGCTGGCGCGGCCCGACCAGCACATCGCCTGGCGCGGGCAGTCGGCGCCGGAGAACGCGCAGGGCCTGCTGGCCCGTATCACTGGCGCTGCGGCGTAGGACGACATCGAGCGGACGGCCTGGCGACGTAGCTCGCCAAGCCGAGTTTCAAAAACAGAATACATGGAGGAGACCGTGTTTCACGTTGCAAGACGCCGCATCCTGGCCGCGCTGACGGCCGCCGCTTTCGCACTGTTGCCGGTGGCGGCGGCCCGAGCCGCCTATCCCGAGCAATTGATCAAGATCATCGTGACCTTCCCGCCCGGCGGCAGCGCCGACACGGTCATCCGCGCGCTCGAGCCGCTGGTCACCGCCGAGCTCAAGCAGGGCCTGGTGATCGAGAACCGCGCCGGCGCCGGCGGCAACATCGGCATGGCCGCGGTCGCGCAGGCCAAGCCCGACGGTTATACGCTCGGCGTGGCGCCGGCGGGTGCGTTGACCGTGAATCCGCACCTCAATGCCTCGATGCCGTTCGCGCTGAAGGATCTCGCGCCCATCACCCTGCTCGCGGAAATTCCCTTTGTGCTGGTCGCGTCCGCGAATATCCCGGCGCGTACACCTGCGGAGACCATCGCGCTCGCCAAGGCGAAGCCGGGTGGGCTCTCGATCGGGCATGGCGGCAACTCGACGGCGATGCACTTGACCGCCGCGCTGTTCACGCAGAGAAGCGGGATCGCGATGGAGCTGGTGCCGTATCGCGGGACGGCGCCGGCGGCGGTCGATGTTCTCGCAGGCCATGTCCCGTTCGCGGTGCTGGATATTCCGGCATCGCGACAATTGATCCTCGAAGGCAAGCTCAACGCGATCGGCGTGTCCTCCGCGCGCCGCCTTGCGTCCCTGCCCGATGTGCCGACGCTGGCCGAGAGCGGCCTTGCCGGTTTCGAATCCGTCGGCTGGTTCGGGCTCGTTGCTCCTGCCGGCACGCCTGCGGATGTCATCGCCCGACTGAACGAGGCCTTCGCCAAGGCGCTGAAGGACCCTGCCGTGGCGGAGAAGATCCGCACCCTCGGCGCGGAGCCTGCGCCGACCTCGCCCGAGCAGTTCGGCCGCTTCATTCAGGACGAAAGCGCGAAATGGGGCAAGCTGATCAGCGAGGCCGGCATCAAGGCAAACTAGAGCGGACCGATTCGATCTAAAGCCATTCCGCTTTAGCGTTTTCCGCTTCCCCGATAACGCACGTGATCGACCAGCGCGCGCAGCTTCGGCGGAAGATTCCGCCGATCCGGAAAGTAGAGGAAGAAGCCGGGGAAGAACGGGCAGAATTCCTCCAGCAGGGGCACCAATTCTCCGCGCTCGATATACGGCTTGAACGTCTCTTCCATGCCGAATGTCAGGCCGCCGCCCGCGCAGGCGGTCCGCACCATGACCCACATGTCGTTCGTCGTGATCCTCGGCTCCACCGCGACGTCGAACTCGCGCCCCCCTTCCGCAAATTCCCAGCGGTAGGGCGCAACGTGCGGCGCCGGCCGCCACCCTATGCAGCAATGCTGTGAGAGCTCGCGCGGGTGCGAGGGCGCGCCGAACCGCTCCAGATAGGCGGGAGCTGCCACGACCAGCTGGCGCTGATCGCCCGAAACAGGCACGGCGATCATGTCCTGCTCGATCACCTCGCCGAGCCGGACGCCGGCATCAAAGCCCTCGGCCACGATGTCGAATTCCGCATCGGTCACCGTGACGTCGACCTGCACGCCGGGATTGGCGTGCGTGAACTCGGCCAGCAACGGACCGCGAATGAATCGCTCGGCGATGGACGAGACGGCGAGACGCAGCTGCCCCGTCGGCTGCGCGTCACGGTCGCGGGCGCCGTTGATCGCCCGTTCGACTTCGGCGACCGCCGGGGCCACGCGCTCGTGCAAGCGCAGGCCAGCCTCGGTGAGACTGACGCTGCGCGTCGTTCGCTGGACGAGCGCCACGCCCAGCTGGTCTTCCATGCGTCGGATCGCCTGGCTCACGGCGGATCGGGTCACCCCTAACCGCTCGGCGGCGCCACGGAAGCTCTTGGCGTCCGCGACCGCGATGAAGACGGCGACAAGGTTAAGGTCGGTGGTCATTGGTTAGTTAGGCTTACCACCCCAGTCATCATTGGCCAACTTCTCCCACCTCTCGCCGTGGACTATCTCGGAGCCACACGAAGGAGGCTCTGATGACGTCGCTCGATCAATACCGCCTGCTTGGCCGCTCCGGCCTGCGCGTATCGCCGCTCGCACTGGGCACGATGACCTTCGGGACCGAGTGGGGATGGGGCGCCGATGCCGGCGAGGCTCGGCGGATCTTCGATCTCTACGTCGACCGCGGCGGCAATTTCATCGACACCGCGGTGAACTACACCAACGGCGCGTCCGAGCGCATGGTCGGCGAGTTTGCCCGCGGCAAGCGCGATCGCCTCGTGCTCGCAACCAAATTCACCATGGCGCGCGATCCCGGCAACCCCAATTCGGGCGGCAACCACCGGCTCAACATGGTTCGTTCCGTGGAGCAGAGCCTGCGGCAGCTCGAGACCGATCGCATCGACCTGCTCTACCTGCACGCCTGGGATGCGACGACGCAGCCCGATGAGGTGATGCGCGGCCTCGACGACCTCGTGCGCAGCGGAAAGGTTTTGTATGTCGGCATCTGCAACACGCCGGCCTGGCGCATTGCGCAGCTGCAGACGATCGCAGATCTGCGCGGCTGGTCGCCCTTCGTTGCCCTGCAGATCGAATATAATCTGGTCGAGCGCACCGTCGAGCACGAGCTCATTCCGCTCGCCGCTAGCCTTGGGCTCGGCGTGCTGCCCTGGTCGCCGCTCGGCGGCGGCGTGCTCACCGGCAAGTACACCCGCGCCGATCTCAGGGATTCCCAGGACCGCGCCGTCGGAACGACACGCGCCTCGATCATCGCGTCATCCGGCCTTCTCAACGAGCGCTCGCTGGACGCGGCCGAGACGGTGCGATCCGTCGCCTGGGAGCTCGGCGCGACGTCCTCGCAGGTGGCGATTGCCTGGACGCTGTCCAATCCCGCGGTCACCGCGCCGGTGATCGGGGCCCGCACGCTGGAGCAGGCGGAAGACAATTTTGGCGCGGTCGGGATCTCGCTGTCGCCCGAGCAGATGGCGCGCCTCGACCAGGCGACCGCGCCCGATCCCATCTTTCCCGGCCGCTTCCTGCGCCGCCCGATGGTGGAGCAGCTCATCTTCGGCGGCGCCAGCGTCGCGCGGCGCGGGTAGGTCGAGCAACAACGCGACCGACCTGCGTGCATCACTTCGGGGCAGACGACATCTTGCACCAGAAAGGGAGACACCAATGGCAACCATGCTCAATCGCGCGCTTGCGTCCTGCGTCTACGCGGTCATCGTCACGGCATCCACCCTGACGACGGCAGCACCCTGCGGACAGGCCAAGTCCGTGCAGGACGACAACAAGCGGATCGTCACCGATGCGTTCGATCGATGGGCGGCGGGAGGCACCACCTTCTTCAATGACCTGCTGCACGACAACGTGGTCTGGCGCATCAGGGGATCCGGCCCGAGCGCCGGCGAGTTCAGAGGGCGCGATGTCTTCATTGATCGCGCGGTCCGCCCGTTCGCCAGCCGGTTGTCGACCCCGGTTCGCCCCACAGCCGTGAGGGTCTTCGCTGATGGTGACCACGTCATCGCGCATTGGGAAGGCAGCGGCGTGGCGCGTGACGGCAAGCCTTATGCGAACTCTTACGCGTGGATCCTGCTCATGCAGGACGGCAAGGCGGCGGAGGTCACAGCCTATCTCGACCTCGCACCCTATGACGACGTCCTGCGGCGCATTCCTTTGCCGGCGCAATAGGCCGCACATAAGAGTGATATCGCTTGTGGCCATCCTTCGAGACGCCCGCCGTTGGCGGGCCCTCAGGATGAGGACCGCGTGCGTGGCACTGGTTTCAGCGGGCTCCGATGCCGCTGAGCCTCAGCCTGAGGAGGCGCGTAAGCGCCGTCTCGAAGGACGAGGCGCGCGCTCAGCTCGCGCCAAGAGCCATATGCGAAAGCCCCACCGCGAGCAGGAGCTTGAACCCATCGCCCGCACGATCCGACCTAGCAAGGTCCCGCCATCCGGCGGGCGCCAGGTGATCCCAGGACGATGTTCGACAAATCCTACCGGCAGCGCCTCGAAGCCGATCTTGCGCGATGGGAGGCCGACGGCGTGATCGCGCCGCAGGCCGCCGCCGCCATCCGCATCGCGCTGCCGCCGCTTCCCCCCGGCATCAACATCGCTGCGGTCGTCGCCATCGTCGGCGGCCTGCTGATTGCCGCCGCGTTCCTCGCCTTCGTCGCCGCGCACTGGACCGAAATCGCGCGCCTGGCGCGGTTTGGGATCCTGATCGCGGGCATGACTGTTGCCGGCGGTCTCGGCGCCTGGTTCGACGCGCGGGAGCGCACAATTCTCGCCGATCTCTGTGCCAGCGTCGGTGCGATCATCTTCGGCGCAGGCATCGCGCTGGTCGGGCAGATGTATCATCTCGGCGAGGATTTTGCCGGCGGCATGCTGCTGTGGTCGATCGGCGCATTTGCCGCGGCCCTGCTGACCGGCTCGCGCGGTGCGCTCGCGGTCGGTCTCGTCGCCGCCTCGATCTGGACCTGCATGCGGATCACCGACGCGTCCGACGTGCTGCATCTTCCTTACGTCTTGGTCTGGCTCATCGCCGCCGCACTCGCCTTCGCCTGGAATTCGCGCGTCGCGGCTCATCTCGTCGCGCTGGCGCTGCTGCCATGGTGGATCGCGACCTCGCTCCGCTTCGAATTCGAGGGCACCCAGCCGTCCTTCGTGCTCGCGAGCGGTGCGGCGCTGCTGTTCGGCGCCGGGCTCGCGATCGCCGCCGCGCCGTCGCCGCGCGCGCTCCGGCTCGGCACTGTCCTGTCGATCTACGGCGCATTTTCATTGGCCGCCGCCGCGTTCCTGGAGGTGACGACGGTCGACGATCTCGTCCGCTTCCGCGAAGGGTCCATCGCGGGCCAGCCGCTCTGGGCGATCGCGTGCGGAAATGCCGGCGTGATCCTCGCGCTGGCCTCGGCTGCCATCACCAGGCGCGCGGGAGAACTGCTTGCAGCAGCTGCGATCGCCCTAGTCCTGCTCGCGGCGCCGGTCTGGCCGGCATCCATGGCCGGCGAATCCTGGCTCGCCTATGCCGCGCTGCTTGCGGCCATGCTGTGTCTCGTCGTCTCCGGCATGCTCGATGACGTGCGTCCCCGCATCGTCGCGGGCTGGCTCGGGATGGCCGGGGTCATCGCCGGCATCACCTGGGCGGTGAAGGGATCGCTGCTGCGCCGCTCGGCCTTCCTGGCAGTGGCGGGCGTCGCGGCCGTCGCCTTTGCCACCGCGCTGGGCCGCATGCTGCCGAGGGCCGCGCGATGAACGAGATGATCGCACCCCTGGCCGCGTTCTGGCAGCGCATCCCGAAAGCCGTGCTGTTCGGCATCGCCATCCTGCTGCAATGCGCACTGCTGGTCCTGATGGTGGCCGACCGCATGCAGATCCTGCGTAACGGCGTCGAAGTGACCCTGCAGACCCAGCCCGTCGATCCCCGCGATCTCCTGCGCGGCGACTATGTCGTGCTCAATTACGACATCTCGCAACTGCCGGCCGGCGCGCTCGCCGGCAAGGTAGCCGACGCGCGCCATCCCATCGTGTTTGTCAAGCTCGCGCCCGCTGCGGGCGGCGTCTATCAGGCGGTCTCGGTGCATGCCGAGCCGGTCAAGGTCACCGCGCCCGAAGTGCTGATCCGCGGCCGCGTCGGCAATTACGGCGGCTCCTGCGGCGACGACCGGCGAAGGTTCTGCGACAAGCTGCCGATCAAATATGGCCTGGAAAGCTATTTCGTGCCCGAAGGCGAGGGCAAGAAGCTCGAGGATGCCCGCAACCAGCAAAAGCTGCGCATCGTCGCCGCTGTGCTGCCCTCAGGCCGCGCCGCGATCAAGCGGCTGCTGCTTGAGGGTGAGGCGGTGTATGAGGAGCCGCTGTATTAGGGCAGGGTGACTTTTAGGACTGATCGATTTCCGCGGCGATCGCTCACCTCTCACGCTTGCGAGCGACTCGCGTAGTGGCCTTCAGCGTCCCTGTGTCTTGCCGCGCCTCTTCGGCGCAATTTTAGCGCTAGTGATGAAAAGTCGGTGCAGCCTGCCGTCCTTCATCGTCGGTTGCCGCGATACATCGTGACCGTCGAGACGACCCGTCACAGGACATTTCAATTTCTTGATGCCAGCATCAGGCCCGACAATATGCTTGTTTGCGTCAGTCTCGACACGGCGGAGCACTTGGCTGTTTTGTCGTCGCGGCTGAATGTGGCCTGGGCTATCGCCACGGGCGGGTGGCTCGGGGTGGGTAACGATCCTCGATACTCAAAGTCGAGGACCTTTGATCCATTCCCATTTCCGCTCGCGGTTGATCCGGCACTTTCATCGGCCAATCCGCTGTTTGCCCAACAGGAGCGGCTAAGGGGTCTTGGCGAGCGGCTAGATAGCTTTCGCAAGCAGCGACTAGCTGAGCATTCTTTCTTGACGATGACGGATCTCTACAACGCGCTGGAACGATTGCGTGAACTGGAAAACGGCTGCGCCGTGCCTCCGCTCACTGATGCAGAGCGTGACATGCACCAGGCTGGCCTAATTTCGGTTCTGAAAGAAATTCATGACGATATCGACCGAGCGGTGCTGACCTCCTACGGCTGGGAAGACCTAATCCCGCTGCTGGTCGGTCGGCCCGGTGCAACGCTGCCCTCGCTTCACAAATCGCCAGAGCAAGAGAGGGCAGAGGAAGAACTTCTGACCCGGCTTGTAGCGCTCAATCAAGAGCGAGCGTCTGAAGAGAAACGTGGGTTGGTTCGGTGGTTAAGACCGGAGTATCAGATAGCAAAGCTGGGCGTGAAGGCATCCAAACAGGAGAGCGAACCCGTCGGAATGCTGGACATCGAACTGCCAGACGCGGCCGAGCGACCGAAATGGCCGCCGGACGGTCTGGAACAGCTCAGGTTCGTGCGAGACTTTCTCTTTAAGGCTCCAGCGCCCATTCTGCCAGATGCTATAGCCAGCGGATTGGAGGGAAAGAATACGGCCAAGCGTCGGCAGCGCATCGCGGAGGTCTTGGAAACGCTGGTTGCTACGGGTCTAGCACGGGCTGGCGAGTACGAGGGACAGCGAAGATACTTCTTGCCAAGATAGATCGAAATCAAGACAGGTGCGGGGGCGTGTTGAGGACGGACACTAGGCTCCCTCCTTCGTTAGGTTCTCGCTTCGCCACAGCGGTTGAAGGTTGCTAAAATGGCACAGCGCGACTAGTTCGCTTAGCGTTCGTGCCGACGATAGTTACGGTGACAGTGCACTAAACTCGTGTCCAGTGGCGACGCCGGGTCAAACAAAAGCCGTACCCGCGCCGACCGCGCAATTCCGTTGCGTTCGAGAGGTGGGCGAAGGCCCGCCAATCAGACCTCCTGCAACAATGAAACTATGCTCTTGTTTTGCCCGGTCGGGTCAAAGGCCGTGCGACGTCATTCGTAGTAAGCTGAGACCAAGATCAATCCTAATCTCCAGCGTCCCCAAACGGATTCATCACGCTCGCCCCAGTCCCGCAACACCGCGATCATTGCGCGTCACCAGCGTCAGATTGTGCATCAACGCGGTTGCCGCGAGCAGGCCGTCGTGCCGTAGTCGCCCTCTCGTAGACCTTGTCAACCCGCGAAATCATCACGATGATCAGCGCGTCGTAGCATCGCTCGCGAGGTCTACATGCGGAAATGCGAAGTCGCCGTGCTGGGTCTGGGGCTCATGGGCGGAGCAGCGCTGGGCGCATTGCTGGATGCCGGCGTCGATGCGCTCGGCTTCGACCCTGTCGCAGCAGGTTCGGATCGGGGCTCGTCACATGGTTCATGTCGCATTTTCCGTCGCTTCAATTTCGAAAACCCCAACTACACCAGCCTGAGCGACGAGGCTCATGCCGGCTGGATCCGGCTGCAGAGCGAAAGCGGTCAAACAATTCTGACGGAAACCCCTGTTCTGGAGGCCGGCCGCCCCGGCTCTGCCATGGTGGCGTCCTCGCGCGCGGCCGCGATCGCGAAAGGGCGCGCGGATCCGATGTTGACCGCGGCTCAAGCGAACAAGGAATTTCCGGCTTTCAGCCTGCCCGGCGACTGGGACGTCGTCGTGCAGGACGGTGGCGCGATCCTGCGGACCGAGGTCGTCATGAAACTGATGCGCGCACGCGCTGGCGCGCGCGTGATTCCGGAACACGCGAGCTTCACGCCGCACCACGACGGCGTGTCGATCCGCACGGCCACGCAAGAGTTCTTCGCCGAGCGCGCGATTCTGGCGCTGGGCCCATGGCTCGGTCGCGCACTCCCGCGGCTAGGCGCGCTGCTCAACGTGACCCGACAGGCGGTCGGCTGGTTTGCACCTAGCAGCCCCGATACCGTGGCGCTCGGTCGTTTCCCGATCTTCATTCTGGACCGAGGTCCCAACGACACGGTCTACGGCTTTCCGGACTTCGAAAAGCGCGGCGTCAAAGCTGCGCCTCACAACCACGGGCCCGTGGTCGGCCCCGACGACTGGGGTCCGCACGCCAGCGATGCCGAACTCCGCCCGGTCGGCGAAGCGTTGGCCGCCCTCGTCCCGGGTGCGGCCGGGCCCATCATCGATCGCGACGTCTGCCTCTACACCAACACCGCCCCCGCCGACCGCCGGCTAGACGCGGGCGAGGAATTCATCATTGATCGCTGGCCGGAGTCCCGCCTGATCGTCTGCTCCGCGTGTTCAGGCCATGGTGCGAAGTTCGCGCCCGCCATCGGTCAAAGGCTTGCTCGCCTTGCCACCGATCCGTCCTACGAGGCAGAATCCTTCTTTCAGCTTTCCCGCTATTCTCAATTCGCCTGAGCGGATGCTGGATGTTGCGGTGACAGTGCACGAAACGCACACCGTCCGGCGGCAGACGCCTTCACGAGACCCGGGCGAAAGCCCTGCCTGTCCGACCTCCTGCGATGATGCCACTATGCTCCTGTTTTGCCCGACGAAGCAAATGACAGGAGACGTCATTCGGAATGCGCGGGACCGCTCGCCGCCAATTTCGTCGGCTCGTAAAAGCGCGCCGGACAAGCGCGTCGAATCACGATTCCCCGACTTTTTGGCTCCCGAAACCCCGCCCGACCCGCACCTCATGCAGCCCCCCACCTAACCCATTGATCTTGCAACCCCCGTCTACTGTGCATGGGGTTGTTTTCGCACCTTTGTTGTTCCATGGCTGAACGCCAAGCGTTCAACCGCCACGGCACCACGTCAGCCGCCCCCTACCCAAGCGAGACCAACATGCACTCTTCCGCCAGCGGCTGGGGCAACGGGCTTCTCGGCGTCATCATCTTCAGCGGCTCGCTGCCGGCGACGCGGGTGGCGGTCGGCGGCTTCTCGGCGCTGTTCCTGACGTCGGCGCGCGCGGTCATCGCGGCGCTGATCGGGGCGGCGGTGCTCGCCGTGCTCCGGCAGGCGCGGCCGCAGCGCCGTGATCTCGCCTCGCTCACCATCGTCGCCATCGGCGTCGTGGTCGGCTTTCCCCTGCTGACGGCGCTCGCGCTCCAGCACATCACGTCCGCGCGCTCCATCGTCTTCATCGGCCTGTTGCCGCTGTCGACCGCGATCTTCGGCGTGCTGCGCGGCGGCGAGCGGCCGCGGCCGCCGTTCTGGCTGTTCGCGGGTCTCGGCAGCGCCACGGTGGCCGGCTTTGCCCTCACCGCTGACGGCGCGGCCTCGCTTCAAGGCGATCTCCTGATGGTCGCCGCGATCGTGCTGTGCGGCCTCGGCTATGCCGAGGGCGCTGCGCTGTCGCGCCGCCTCGGCGGCTGGCAGGTGATCTCCTGGGCGCTGCTGCTCGCGCTGCCCTTGATGCTGGTGCTCGCGGTGCTGACGTGGCCGCCGAGCTGGAGCGGCATCAAGGTGCCCGCCTGGATCGGGCTCGCCTACGTCTCCGTCTTCAGCATGTTCGTCGGCTTCATCTTCTGGTACCGCGGGCTCGCCATCGGCGGCATTGCCCGCGTCGGCCAGCTCCAGCAGCTGCAGCCGTTCTTTGGCCTGGCGCTCGCCGGCCTTCTGCTCGGCGAGCCGGTCGCAGGCAGCATGATCGCCGCGACGGCAATCGTGGTCGCCTGCGTCTTCTTCGCGCGGCGCTATGCGTGATGCCTCTCGCCTCACACCCGCCACATCACCGTCCGCGTCAATGCGCTTCCTGCGGGGTCGGGGCGATCGACATCTGGCGCCATTGTCATGCGGCCGCCAAACCTTGATCTAGATCAACGCCCGTCCCGGCGCAGTGTCTGCCTTTGCTGCATGAGAAGCGAAGGAGGACGTCATGCGACAGGGAACCAAATTGTGGTTGGCGGGCGCCGTTGTTGCCTGCGCAGCATTGACCTCGGTGCAGTGGTCGGCAGAGGACGGGCTTTCATTCTCGATCCAGAGCGCGGAAGCCCGCGTCGGCCGGCCGGCGACGCCGGCGAGTGTTGCGGGCGTCGCACGTCGAACGACGCGTCGTGCCGTGGTCGGTGGCGCCGCCGTCGGTGCAGCAGCCGCAGGAGCCGCCGTCGTCGCGCCAGCCTGCGTCCGCGTGCTGGTCAACGGCGTCTGGGTCTGCCGCTAGGCCTCACTGCTGCCCCATCACCGTTCGCGTCAGCGCGGCCTTCGCGAACTTCTTCAGCGGCATCGGCTTGCCGAACAGAAAGCCCTGATTGGGGCCTTTCGATCCCGGGTAGTCGCGCGATCTCTCCGGCGAGGAAATCGACCAGGAGGCGCACGCGCGCAATGCCGGACCGCTCCGGCACGATCAGCATGTTCAGCGGAACGGGCGGCGGTGAATAGTCCGGCAGCACGCGTTCGAGCCTACCGTCCGCGAGCAGGTCGCTGACCAGCCACAAATGCGCCGGCGCAATGCCGCGGCCGGCCGCGAGCGCCTCACGCGCGGCAAGCCCGTGATCCAGGCGCAGCCGCCCGGTGAAGGGTATCGCATGGCGCCCACCGCGGCGCCCCTGCAGCACGAGCACATCGCTGCCGGCGATGTTGGACATCCGAACGCCCTCGTGCTTGGCGAGGTCCTGCGGGCGCGCAGGCCGGCCACGCGCGGCAAGATAATCGGGTGCGGCCACGAGAAGCCGCCGCGACTGGCCGAGCGACTTCAGCTTCATCGTGCTTTCGGCGAGCGGCCCCAAACGCAGCGCGACGTCGACGCCCTCTCTGACGAGGTCGATCCGCTCGTCGGTCAGGCTGAGGTCGACCGACACCTCCGGATAAGCGTCCTGGAAGGCGAAGATCAAGCGGCTGACGTGGAGCACGCCGAACGCCGCGGTGCAGGAGACCCGCACCGTTCCGGCCGGCGCGCCGCGCGTCGAGCGCGCTTCATCACCGGCCTGCTCGACCAGACGCAGGATGTGCACGCAGTCGGCGTAGTAATGGCGGCCCTCTTCCGTCACGGTGACCCTGCGCGTGGTCCTGGTGAGCAGCGGCACCCCGACCGCCTGCTCCAGCTCCCGAATGTGCCGCGTCACCGTGGACTGGCCGACCCCGAGCTCGCGCGCGACCGCGGACAGGCTTCCGCGCTCGGCAACGCGCACGAAGCTGCGCATGCGCTCGAGCGTAACCTCCGGCCTATCCATTTTCCGGCACAATCTTATCCATCGGCTACGTCTACCGGATCGCGGGCCACCGCGCTATCTGCCGAGCCACAATCCTCAATCCAACGGTGCCCGAACATGAAAGTGTTGATCGTCTATGCCCATCCTGAACAGCGCTCGCTCAACGGCTCGCTCCGGGATGTCGCCGTCAGAGAGCTCGAGGCGCAGGGGCACGAGGTGCGGGTCTCCGACCTCTATGCCGAAGGCTGGAAGTCCGAGGTCGACCGCGGCGACTTTCCGTCGCTGCCGGTCGATGCGCGTCTCGCGGTCGCCGCGGCATCCAAGCAGGCGTTCGAGGCGGGCACGCTGACTGCCGACGTCAAGGGCGAGATCGAGAAGCTGCTGTGGGCGGATGCTCTGATTCTGCAGTTTCCGCTGTGGTGGTTCAGCATGCCTGCGATTCTCAAGGGCTGGGTCGACCGCGTGTTCGCCTACGGCTTCGGCTATGGTGTCGGCGAGCACAGCGACAAGCGCTGGGGCGACCGTTACGGCGAAGGGACCTTGGCGGGCAAACGCGCGATGCTGATCGTGACTGCCGGCGGCTGGCAGGACCATTATTCCGCTCGCGGGGTCAACGGGCCGATCGACGACCTGCTGTTTCCGATCAATCACGGCATTCTCTATTATCCCGGCTATGACGTCCTGCCGCCGTTCGTGGCCTATCAGGCCGACAGGTTCGATGAAGCCGCTTTCGGCGCGACGGCCGAACGCCTGCGCGAGCGGATGAGAACGCTTGCGACGACTTTGCCGATTCCCTATCGGCGCCAGAATGGCGGCGATTACGTCATTCCGAGCATGCAGCTCCGCGCCGGGCTCGAGTCTCCCGGAGCGCGCGGCTTCGCGCTCCACCTCGATCCCGCTGACGAAGGCGGCGCGCCGGGCGAGCTAGGCACGATGCGGTCAACGGCAGATCTCCGCGAGGAAACGGCGTAGCGAACGCGGTCATCCCATCACGGTGCGCGTCAGCGCGGCCTTCGCGAACTTCTTCAGCGGCATCGGCTTGCCGAACAGAAAGCCCTGCACGACATCGAAGCCGATCTCGCTCGCCGCGATGAGGTCGGCGCGGCTCTCGACCCCTTGTGCTACCGCGCGCGCGCCGAAGGTCTGCGCCAGCTCGACGATGTGACGGCACACTGTGCGCTTCAACCGATCGCCGCCGCTGCCGGTGACGAATTGCCGGTCGGCCTTCAGCTTGACGAAGGGAATCTTGTCGAGGTCCATCAGCTGCGGCCAGTTGGCGCCGAGATTGTCGATCGACAGCCCGATATTGTGCAGGCCGACCTCGCGCGCGACCTCGGCCAGGAGATCGAGCTCGCGGATCGCCTCCTCGCTGTCGATCTCGACCGTCAGTCCGCCGAAGGCCGGATGCGTCGGCACGCGGCGGCAGAGATCGCGCACCGCCTGCGGCTCCCTGAGATAGGCGGCGGGAAGATTGATCGACAGGTCGACCGGACTTTGTTGCTCCAGAAGATAGTGCCAGTCCTGCATGGCGCGATCGATCACGAACTCCGACAGCTCGCGAAAATGCGGATCGTGCGGCTCCGGGATGAAATAGGCCGGCGGCACCACGCCCCAGGTCGGATGCCGCATCCGCACCAATGCCTCGGCGCCGTTGCGCACCAGCGTGCGCGCGTCGATCTTGGGCTGGTACCAGAGCTCGAGCCAGCCGGCATGCAAGGCCTCGCCGACATGCACGGCCGGGCTCGGCGCCGGCTCATCCGGCAGCAGCATCGCAACGCGCTCGCGCAGCGTCTCCGCGGCAAAGGGCGTGGTCAGCGGCGGCAGCATGGCAAGGCCATATTCGTCGCCGACCTGCCGCACGGCTTTGACGATGATCGAATCGCGGGCGCCCACGGCGAGAACCTTGCCGGCGAATGCCTCGCGCACCAGGACTTCGAGGAAGCGTCCCGGCTCGATGCCGTCGGCGGCGACGCCGAGCAGGATCAGGTCCGGCAATTCGCTCGCGAGCACCGTCTTCAGCTCGTCGGCGCTGGCACATTCGCAGGTGACGAAGCCGAGATCCTCGAGGATCTCGCTGAGGAACGCGCGCAAGTGACGCTTGCTGTCGGCCACGCAGGCGCGCGGCGTCACCTTTCGCCGTCCGAAGGTCACAGGCCTTCGTCCGACGAGTTCAATCATCCCATCGTTCATCGTACACCACTCCCGTTCCGTGACGGTTTCTTAAACGCGGAGCGTGGGTTCAAATAAGGAGAGCTTCACATCGTTCTTGAATTATCTGAGTAACGTTAAGCCCTGCAATTCGAGCTAATCTGTCGACGAAATCTTTGGGTGCACGCGCGCGGTTGTCCCGCGGCGGCGATGAAGCCGGCGCAACGTGAATCGGCGGCGGCTTTCACGCTTGCGTCTTCCCGCGATGCGCGCATCGTCGCCTTTCGCTCGTGACGGTCATGCGACAACGGGTCCGCGCCGGCGGCCGAGAATGTGAAGCACATCACACGCGCGTTGCCGCGCTCGCGCTAAAGCTCCCCCGAGCCGGTGGAGGGCTGTCGAGGACTACAGCTATGTCGACGCGGCGAATGATGTATTGGTGGTTCAGGTTCGTGCTGTCAGGGCGATTCATGGATCGCTTCCTGTGCCTGCGCTAGCCGCGCGGCGCACGGTTTTTCGCGGCCGAACCGGGTCTAGAGCATGATCCGGAAAAGTGTGCAGCGGTTTTCCGGAAAGATCATGCTCAAACGCCTTAGGTTTGCCCGATCAATTTGCGGAACGCCGCCGCACCGTCCTGCATCGCGTCGCGTCCCTTCCAGGCCAGATAGGTCAGCTTGCCACTGAGCGTATCGTGGCTGCGCAGCCGCCGCGAGCCGAGAATGTGGCCGACATTGTCGGGGAAGCGGCTCACCTCGGCGGAGACCAGCGCCGCGATCGCGTCCATCAATTGCTGGAGGCGGACGCCCCATTCGCATTGCTCGATGCCGTCGATCCGGACCTTGAGCGCATATTCGGTGTCGTAGATTTCGGCGAGCAGGTCGCGAGCGATCAGCACCCGGTTGTGCCGGAGCGCGACGCGAAGTGCGAGACGCTTGTCGTCGAGCCGGTCGAGAACCATGGGAACGACGCAGGCATAGGGGGTGGCGGCGACGTCTGCGGCGGCCTTGCTCGCAGCGGCTCGGGTAGCAAGCCGCACCAATTGCCAGGACGTCTTCAGGCGTCGCGCCACCAGCGCCAGCGCGAAGGGCAGCGCCTGAGGATGCGCCTTCTTGAAGGCATCGAGCTGCGCGGTGATCTGGGCGACCTGGCCGTCGTCGAACTTCGCGATCTTGTCGGGCAGCTTCGCGTTGAACTTCGGCAGTGCATCGCCGGCGCGCAACACGTGCAGCATCTTCACGACGTCGTCGAAGGCGGTGCGCGAGGCCGTATATTGCCCGAGCTTGGCGCGCGCGGATTCGGCGCTCTCGGGCGAGGCGAGGGTGCTCTCGAGGACCTTGACGACCTTGGTCTGGAAGGTCGAGGCGATCTTCTGGACTTCCTTCGGGTTGTTGGCCGCGACCTGGTCGCCGATCGCCTTGATGTAGTCGCGCGCCATGGTCGGCAGCAGGTCGCGGCAGATCCATTCCCAGATCGGGGTGAGGGTATTGCGCGAGATCCGCCCCATGTTGGCGTGCTCGGGCGCGCCGTCGATCAGCAGCAGCTCGAGCGGCGCGAAGAAATAGCGCGACGGGCTGGTGGCGCGCGCCTGGGTCGATCCGTCCTTGCGGAATTCGGCGCGCAAGCGGGCCTGGATGTCGGCCGAACCCGGCATCTCGATGCCGCACAGCTCGAGCCGTTCGAGCTCGCTGAGCAGACAGCTGCGCGACAGCGGCGTCAGCCTCTGCAGAAATTCCGATAGCCGGTCGATCTCGTCCATGGCACGCAATCTTTCGCAGCGTGGCCCGCGGGCTTGCGGGCCCAATGCGTGGAGGCATTTGCGCGCTCTCAACCTCCCTAGAGAAGCAAGTCGCCGTTAATTAATTCGTAAAATCCGGGGGGTGGATGTCGGAGCAAGGCGTTCGCCGAGGAGCTTTCCCGTTCCCACCCCACGATTTCGGCAGAAAACTCAACCGCTGCATGGTCGCGTGCGGCACCGCGCAAGCACAAATTGTGCCGAAGTCGTCATTTCAGCGTAAAACCGTCTAAATCACCGTAGTCATACGGAGCAAAAAGTTAATCACAGACCCGCCCCGGTTCCGCTAAACGAGTGACATGGGGTCACAGAATGATACGGCCACCGATTCGCGGCCGTCGGCATGGCACGAAAGCAGCGCTGCTTCAGCTGAAGAGCTCGATTTCGCCCGCCTGAGCGCCTTGCGTGCCAAGGCGGCCGACGAAATGGCGGCTGCCATCGCCCGCGAGCTCAATGGCCCCCTGACCGCGCTGCTGCTCTACATGGGCGAGATCAAGCACCACAGCGATCAGCTCGTCCCCGCGACCGGCGATCGCGCCTATTTGCAGCGGGTGGTGGAGAACGCGCTGGCCCAGACCGAGCGCGTTTGCGGCCTGGTCAAGCAGCTCGCCGGCCCGCCCAAGGGCGGCTCCAAGGGCGGCTTGCCCAGCCCGTCCGAAGAAGCGGAATCGAAGGCCGTCCGCGTGCTGCAACCGCCGCGGCCGCCGAGCGCCGATCTGATCGGCCCGTCGGGCCAGAAGCGGCTGACCAGGCGCGAGCGCGAGGTGCTGAGGCTGATCAGCGAAGGCTACTCGAACAAGCAGGGTGCGCTTCGCATGCAGATCAGTCCGCGCACTTTCGAGAGCCATCGCGCCGAGGCGATGCGCAAGCTCGGTGCGCGCAATACCGCGGACCTCGTCCGTGCGGCGCTGCTGCATTCGATCGACTGAGGCCGGGCCCGTCGTCCGCCGTCGGGCGAGACCCGACGCCTATCTCGAAAGTTGGGAAATCCGTGGCGCTCAGAAATAATCTTCGGCGAAGGGACGTGCGCGCGAGGTGGGACGCAGCGGCTTGATCTCTTCCTTCGGCGCGCTCGGAATGATCGTGATGGTCCAGCGGGGGGGCATGCTCGATTCCTGCTCCAGCACCGAGCGCACGAAGCCGGTCACGGTCGACTCGCCGGCCTTCACCGTCGCCATCCGGCCGTTGAACTGTGCGATCCGGAAGCGACGAACCTCCTTCTGGTCTGCGGTCTCGTAGGTGAACATGGAAAACCCTCCTGGTTTTCCGGGACTATCGCCAGCTATGATTAGCCATCTGTGAAAATCGCAAACCGTAGAAGTACGGCGGGAATGCACGCGCGAGTAGTTCGGAGCGTTTTCACGCGAAGCAGCGCGACGAGCGCGCATCCCAAGCGAGCTAGCCTTGCGGCTCCTGCGCATGCGCGGCGGCGTAGGCCGCATCCATCAGGTCCAGCAGCGCGCGGAATTCGGTCTCGCCGAGGCTTTCCGCGGTTTTCTCCAGCCGGAGCGCCAGCGCTGCCAGCCTGAGATAGCCGAACGTTCCGGCCGCGCTCTTCAAAGAATGTGCTTCGCGCGCGATCCTGGCGTGGTGCTGCGCAGGCGAGAGCGTTCGGAACGATTCCAGGCGCGCGCAGGTCTCGCTCCAGAACACGTCGCGCACTTCGCCGGCACCGTCCTCGCCGATCTCGCGCACCAGCGCTTCGTACGCGCGCGGCTCGCGCGCGGGTTCGGCATCGATCGCGTTCGCAAGCCCGACGGTGACGTCAAACATGTCTTGCCTGCCCTGATCCCGGTTCGTGTCGCGCGGCACGCCGCCGCGCGAGGCATGTCGCGTGTGTACGGCCTTCGAATTTCAGTTCTGGTAGCAGGATGGCTGGTGTTTGCAGGCCGGCATTAGCCCGCGGTTTACCAAGCGACCGCGGCGTTCAGGGCGGGCCGAGCAGCCGGTCGTACTGGGCCTTCACGGCGGCGTAGCATTCGCACGCCGTCTGGCGCAGCCCGTCCAGGTTGGTGATCTGGATGTGTCCGCGGCTGTAGTGGATGAAATTGGCCTGCTGTAGGGAGTTGGCGACCAGCGACACGCTGTTGCGCCGGGCCCCGATCATCTGAGCCATGGTCTCCTGTGTCAGCAGCAGACGCGACTCGCCCGACATGTCATGCGTGTGCAGCAGGCAGCGCGACAGCCGCGACTCCACCGGATGAGCGGCGTTGCAGCCCGCGGTTTGCTGCACCTGGGCGTAGACCGCCAGCCCGTGACGCGCAAGCTGCGTGCGCAGGGCGCTGCTCTGATCGGCGGCCATGCGCAGGCGGTCCAGATCCACCACCGAGGCGGCGCCGGGAACCAGCACGATGGCGGTGTTCAACGCACACGCATCACCCTCGATGGCGAGCGTTCCGAGCAGGCTGCCACGGCCGATCATGGCGACCTGCACATGCTCGCCTTTGGCCAGTTCAACCACCAGCGAGATGACGCCGCGGTGAGGAAAATAGGCGCGCATGAGCGTCTCGCCGGTCTCGACCAGCACCGCCCCGTGGGGCAGATCCACAGTTCGCAGGTGCGGGCGGATCAACTCATAATCGTCTGCCGACAGTGCGGACAGGAAACCGTTGGACGGACGCGCCATGCTTTCCAAAGCTGCCTCCTCCGTACCCTTGCACCTGAGAATCGCACGCCTGCACTCACGCGGTGCGCGGGTAAGTTCCATCATCCTCGCGGCGGGATATATTGGCAATTGAGACAAGTTGTCCGGCCCTGGCGATGCACCGACGCTGCGTGCACGTCGGAACACAGAGATCGCATCGTGCTCCCGTCACGCCACGACTCCCATCAGGCGCAGGTGATGGGCCTTCACCGCCGAATAGCAGCCGCAGGACGTCGCCAGCAGCGCCTTGGGATCGATGATCTCGATCTGGCCGCGGCTGTAGTGAATGATGCCGGCGCGCTGCAGCGCATGCGCGCCCAGCGAGATCGCGTTGCGGCGGACGCCGATCATCTGCGCCAGCGCCTCCTGGGTCAGCGGCAGGATTTGGCCGTCGGACAGGTCGTGGGCGCGGAGCAGCCAACGCGCGAGCCGCGCCTCGACCGGATGCAGCGTATTGCAGAGCAGCGATTGCTGCACATGCGCGAGCATGACCTGCTCGTGGCGGACCATCAGCTTGCGGAGGCGTGCGCTTGCGGTCGCGACCGCGCGGAAAACTCCGATTTCGATCACGGAAGCAGCTCCTGGGAACAGCACAACCGCGTCCATCGGCGAGATGCCGTCGGCAAGGGCCGCACCGGCCCCCACGACGCTGTCGCGGCCCAGCATCGCAATTTCGATCGTCTGTCCTTCGGACAGGCTCACCCTGATCGAAACGCATCCACCATGCGGGAGGTAGACATGTCTCGGTGCAGTGCCGATCTCGCCCACGACAGATTTGCTGACCATTTCAACCGTCGCGAGGTGCGGACGCAGCAGATCGAAATCCGCGGCATCGAGCAGTTGCAGCAGCTGGTTGGGCGGGCGGCCGCTCACGGTCATGCAGGTTAATCCGGCGGGTTCGATGGACGGTGGGAGCGGCGGCCTTCGTCACTCAGTTGCACGGCGCGCAAATACTAATCTAAAGGTTGTGGTGTCGTCCATATACCCGTTAGAGGGCAGACAGCCTGTCTCATTTGCGGCGGAATTAAGTAGCGCACGCTGATTCGTTGACGAGGCGGCCGTCCTGCAACGATTGCGCAGGGAAAAAGCGGCAAGGGGGCCTCAGGAGCCGGAAGGCATTGCAGTCGCGCTGGCCATCGGGCCGGCTCGCGTCGCCTCGACCGCGTCCGCAAAAATGTTAGTTTCATCTCTCATCGAAAGCAAAGGAGAAAGGCGTGCCCCACGGTTCGATTGTTGAATCGCCGGAACGGGAAGCTCAATCCGGGCGAGACGATCTGCGCCATATTCTCGTCGTCGACGATGACCCGATGGTGTGCATGGCCATCGAGGTTTACCTCCAGCGCAACAATTTTCGGGTGACGATCGCCGAGGGTGGTGAAGCCGGACTGCGCGCCCTCGAGCACAAGCAATTCGATCTGATGATCATCGACATCTTCATGCCGCACATGCGCGGGTTTGAATCGATCCGGATTTTCCACGAGCGGGCTCCGGTCATTCCGCTGATCGCGATGTCCGGCTACGCCTTCGCGAATTTGGACTCGCCCGCGCCGGACTTCCTGCGGATGGCGTTGGAGCTCGGCGCCGCGCGCTGTCTGCGCAAGCCGTTCACGCCGCACGCGCTGCTCGCCGCCATCAACGATTGCCTGGCAGAGTCTCGCCCCCGCTCCGACATTGCCACGGCCGTGCAGCTCGGTTAGCGCGACACGAGCCGCTTTCCCCGCGGGGTAACGCTTCGTTTACCTCGAGCGTGGACCGCCTAGATCCGGCAACGCCCAAGCACTCGCGCGACGAGGGCGCGGCCGGCTTGCCTCGACCGCCTCTATCGTTCTTCACGAGCAGGACTTTCTCGCACGCCGCGTCGCGCGATTAGTGGCTCGTTCACCGCGCGGCTCCCGCCGTTGCGGCGCGGGGATGGTTTTGCCGAAAAGCGCTGCAACACGCGGCAGAACCGCAAACTTCTCTTCAAAATCCGTAGTAGCACGGAGGATGAAATTAACGGGACTGTGAAAGGGGATGTCTAACGATCCAAAATAGGGCGTCCGTCCGTGCCAAGGGTGGCTCGGACGTCGCGTTTGCGGCCCGGGTCAGTAAGGCGTAGCTCATGGATGATCTGTTGCGGGAGTTTCTGACGGAGACCAGCGAGAGCCTGGACACCGTGGACAATCAGCTGGTGAAGTTCGAGCAGGAGCCGAACAACGCCAAGATCCTGGATAACATCTTCCGCCT
>NZ_JADYVF010000023.1:0-87339 GCF_020193625.1 Bradyrhizobium sp. IC3123
CGTTGCGGCCCAGGAACTCAAGATTGCCGTCCGGCAGATAACGTGCAAGGTCGCCGGTCCGGTACAGCCGATCGCCCTCGACAAAGGGACTGGCGATGAACCGCTCCGCGGTCAGCTCAGGGCGGTTGAGGTAGCCCCGTGCCACCCCCGCCCCGCCAATGTAAAGCTCGCCCACCGCGCCGAACGGCACAGGCGCGCCATAGCCATCCAGCAAGTACACCCGCGTGTTGGCGATTGGACGCCCGACGTGAGGCATCTGGGGCCAACATGACGGATCAGCTGCAAGGTGGTGCTCGGAAATGACGCTGATTTCCGTGGACCCATATTGATTGATCAATCTCGCGTTCGGATGTGCTTCGAAGAACGCCCTAAGCAGTGGAGTGGCCTGTAATCGCTCGCCGGCTGTATAAAGCTCTCTTAAAGCGCGCAGCTGCACCCGCTGCGTGCTCCAGACTTCCGCAAAATGATTCAATGCCACGAACGGGAGGAAAAGCCGCTCGATGGCCTCCCGCTCTACAAATTCCAGCAGGTCGGAGAAGCGCCTCCGGGTCTGTTCCCGCACGAGCACAAGCACTCCGCCGTCCTTCCAACAGATGAACAATTCCTGACAGGACACATCGAAGTTCAGGGTCGCGAATTGAAGTGTGCGCTGTTTTGACGTGCCAATGCCCGCAAGCGAATTCACAAGCGCGCCATGGGACATTTCAACGCCCTTGGGGATTCCGGTTGAGCCGGAGGTATAGATGACATAGGCGAGATGGCGCGATGTGAGGCCAAGCGTGCCCGGGTCCGGGTTCGAAGGCGGCCGCTCGCCCCAAGCCGGGGTCGTCGTCTCCAGATCGACCACCGTCACATCGGCCACGGCATCGGCGCCCAATGCGGTTCGACCGGCGACATCGCAAAGCAGCAGTTTCGGTTTTGCATCGTCGACAATCTGCCGCAGCCGCGCTGACGGATAAGTCGGATCTAGCGGCAGATAGGCACCGCCAGCCTTCATGATCGCCAACACACCGACCACCATCGCTAGGCTGCGTTCCAGGCAGATCGCCACCGGCTGGTCCGGCTTGACCCCGAGCTCGATCAGATAATGCGCCAGGCGGTTGGCCCGCGCATTGAGTTCGCCATAGCTCAGTCTCTCCCTCTCATGGACCACTGCAACCGCTTCCGGCGCCCTTTGCACCTGCGCCTCGAACAACTCATGGATACATCGCTCAAACGAAAAAGGCGCCGCCGTCCGATTCAAATCCTCAAGCAGATACGCGCGTTCGTCGGTTGGCAGAATGCCGATTCGGCCGACAGACTGCCCCGCATCGTCCATCACGCCGCGTAACAAAACTTGCAAATGCTGCGTCATGCCGTCGATCTGCTTGGGCGCCAATCGAGCGGCATCAAAATGCCAGCGGAAGCTCCCATCCAGAGCGCGAACCTCAAAGGTCAGCAAATCGCCGCATAAGGCTTGGCCAGTCTTGTGGCTCGCCGACAGATCGTCGGCGACGGAACAGCTTTCTGTCGCGATTGCAATACCAATCGGCCAAGGGTGGCGCGCCCGTAGCGCCTCCACTCCTCGCAGGGTCGGGCAGCGCGCGATAAGATCTCGGGCAAAGCTGGCGTGTGCCCTCAGCTGAGCGACTTCGGCCGCTACGGTTTTGCGCACTTCTTCAAAATCATAAGCAAGCTCAATGCAAACCTCCATCGGCACGACGGAGGCGATTACGAGTTTGGAGCCAGTTTGCAATCCGTCCCATGCAGGCTTCCATCCCAGTTGAAACTCTTTTTGCCCGGTGACTCGAGCGAGATAGATCAGCCAAGCGGTCACCAAATATTCCGAGCGATCTTGTGGGGAAAGTTTAGCCAAACCGCTTGGGCTAAACCACGAACTCGACTGCCATCGGGAAGGCGCCGCAGCCACGGACGATGACAGAAAAGGAAGATGCAATCTGCTAAACTGCTCGAGCCGCCGTCGCCAAAACTCCTCCCCACGCGCTAGCAGTTCATGCGCGGCAGATATGCTCTGCACCTGTTCATCGCTCAAGCTCGGAAGGCGACTTTCTTGATTCACGCAAATCGCTCACATCGGTTCGTATCTGTTGTCGGGCTTAGGCTGGTCTGCATTGATGTGACGAAACCCTTCGCCGAAGCAGATCACTCAATCTTCGTGCCAACCTTGCGCATCACCAAATATGGTGCCGGCAGCATCGCAGCTGCCACTCAACCGCGTCAGAGTTTCTGGTAAGCGTCCTCATCGAACGACTTCTCCTCTATGGCGCCCTTTAGACGATTACGCATCTATCGTGCCAACGGTGAAATCGAATTCAATCAATGCGAAAGCCACAGCAGCGCTATGTCAGCTGTCCAACAGCGTCGCCAGACATCGTACAATTGAGCGCGCTATCAATCGGCACAAACCTCCGCCCGCCTGGTCTTTCCGGACAAGGGAAAATGGACCTGGAATGCCAAAGTATTTTGTCAGCTCCGCCGAAGCGCATCGCGTGCGCCTTTCGTAAAACCGGAACAAAGACTTTTTCTGAGGTCCGCGTGCGATACGAGGCAGCGCTGGATTGCTCGAGTAAATGTATCTCGCAATTAGCGGCAGTTCATGTTGTATTGGCGTTTCTTCGCATCACTCAATATGTGGAGCCCGCCGGGTCGTCGAGCTTGTGGCGCTCGGTTCCGGTAAGGGGCGGGTTGAAGATGCTTACGAGGATCATGTCGTTGTTCCGTCCCCCGCGCAGGAAATGCTTGTCATGCTTGTCAAGCACATACATGTCACCCCTGCGAATGGGAAAGACATTGCCGTCCATGTCCTCGACCTCGCCCTCTCCGCCGATGCAGTAGCAGGCTTCGAGATGATTCCGGTATTGCAGAAGCGAAACGGTGTTAGCGCGCACCACGGTGTGGCAGATGCTAAAACCCATGCCGTCCTTATCGGTCAGAAGGCGGTGGCTAGTACCATTGCCCCAATCGACGAAGTGATCGGTTGCTTCGACGTCGCGCAGGCTACGCACAATCATAGTGTTCGATCGCCCGGTGCAGGTTGAAGTGATTGATCCAAAAGCTGGAGGCCGTTGTTCTGCCCCGGAACTGCGACTTCCCTGTCGCGCTGCCGACTGCGGTCCGTCGAAACAACCAACCGTCGGTCGCGAAGAGCCCGTGCAGCAGTCCTATGGGATCGGCTACACGCAAAAGGCCTGCCATTTGCCCGACGGCGACTAGGGAAAATATCGGCGCGAGGGTATTTCGCAGCCGAGCCCGATCGACGCGTACCAATTTGATGTTCCACCTTTGGCGTGGTGCCGCCGCTTACCTTTGGATTCCCCAGAATGCTGCTGGAGATATTGCCGGCGACATAAACTGTCTCCAATCGCAGATTTGGCAAGTCGTTTCCCTCCTTGCTGTGCCTCTCGCCGCCAGTAGAGCAAATCTCATGCCGTGGTGGCAGGCCGATGAAAGATGAAGTTGTGGCTGTCTCAGCTGGCAAGCGAGTGAGAACGATTTGGCTGGGCGTGTAGCCAATCTAACAAATTGTCGAGATATGGCCGAATACAAACGGGTCCGGAGCGAGAACCGGTCGAATAGTTCGGCTTTCTAAGGCAAAAGCCGATATAGATTGAGCAGCTGATACCCGAGCCGAATGAACTCATGTGCAGGTCAGCAGATTAGGTCTTGGGGCTGGGCCGACAGCGGGCGGATATCATCGATTATTTGCCGGGTCGCGAGCCCATGATGATGCCGTCGGCGAGAAATCGCGTGGTCCCGAATGCGAGCGTCGTTCGCGGCTCCGCGCCTATCTTGCCGACATGTCCGTCCGCTTCGGAAGGCTGAACGCGAGCGGGAAGGTCTCGGCCGAAAGAGACTCGAGGGCCGCCTGCTCCTCGGTGAGGCGTCCTTCAATGAACTGACGTTCGACATCCGACAGGTTCGACTTCAGCAGGCGAGAATAGCGGTGGATGGTGTTACGGTGAGCACGAATGCGGGCCAAATATTCATCGAGCATCCTGGACGCTCCTGAGGTCGTCGCAATCTCTACGAAGAGATATTCAGGCGAGCATGTCGTCGATCAACGCGCCGCCTGCCATCGCATCTCGGAAGCCGTTCGGCAGGCGGATAAGACTATGCTAGTTCGTGATATCATTCCCTCCCCTAGCCTAGCAACCCTCGCGACGATCCGCAGCGTTTTTGGCTCGCCATAGCCGTCCTTCTGCTCGGCTAGTCGCTCAAACAGAGCTGGATGCTTGTAAGGCGCAAGGAATAGTCGGTCACGCCCCCGGCGCCGGACGCTTGTCGCTAACAAGCTCGCCCGTCAGTATTCTCTCCCGACGAGCTGAACATCGTTTGTCGATGTGCTATACGCATCTACGTTGAGAACAGCTTTGGTTGAGAGTTTCGATGTCTCTTTCGATTGGATTGATCGTCGACGGCTATGTGAAACTAAGCAACCGCAGCGCGCTGGAGACCCTTCTGGCGCATCGGCGGGAGCTACTGCAGCAGTTGAAGTGCGTTACCGGAGTTGATCCGAAGCCAGCGATCGCTCAGGTCAGTCAAGACATCACAGTGATTGAAAGGGCACTTGCGGGGCTCGCACAGGAGTAGACAGCAATGGCGCACCCGCTCGCTTGAGTGATGGCGCTCCGGCGCCGAACACTGAGTTCGCCCTCGTTTCCGGACGAAGGTTATTAGCGTGACGCCTCACCGGCATCGTGGCGCGCAAGGGTGCGTGCGCCAAGGCTTGGATGCGCTGCCTGTTGTGCGAGCAGCTCGTTTCAACGATCGGCCTCGCAGCGAGCAACGCGCCAACCGATTCACATCGGATAACGCCGCGTCTTGGGTGACGTTAGGCCGCCATCGATTTGCGACCACGATACACCTCTGCGAGCTGGCCGGATCGCTATGCCGCAGGCGACGCGACGGCGCGCGCGAATCTGGATAGCAGGCCAGGACCTTCAGCACTGTGACTTGGAAATTCGCCTCAATGACAAGCCATGTCCTAGATCTAATCGCCACATCGTTGGTGCTCTGGAAGAGCTTCCTGACCGATCTGTTTAAGCAGATTGGGGCACGTCTCATCTCTGATGGCGGCCTTCAGGATTTTGGAGGCAACGTAGGCGCGGACGCCGGCGTCATACGGTGAGGCGCTTTCGCAGACCTCCCTATCGGCTCCAAACCCGACCGCTTGGCATCCTGCACTGTAGAGGGACTTCAATTCATGCGTTGAAGCATATCTTTGCGTCAAAAACCAGCGCCCGCCCCGCGTCTGGCGACGAAATCGGGCCAGGATCCGGCGCCCGCGCTAAGTGCCCCCTTGACTCGCCCTCCTGGCCGCTCTTGAGGGAACTTCGGCTTTATGCAGCTTAGGAGGTCGTCTGCGCGATCGTGAAGTAGTTTCATGGTCATGGGCGTGTGGTTAGTGATCCATAATTGCAGGTATTGGCAGCACACGATTTTGAGCAAACCTCCTTTGGCATGCCCGCTTGCAGGCGGATGATTTCGGTAGCGACTTGCGTTTTGGACATATAAGCCTGCTGAAGGACCCCAGCACGGAGACGCGAACGTCGCGTGAAAATTCATCGGAGGCGCTGCCGCAATGCAGGATTTGAGCGCGAGAGCGCGGCTCGTTGCATTAATCGATATTGCCATTTTGTTACCAGTCTGCGCCCAGAGCAATCACATGCAGCCGGAGGGCGGCATATTCCGCGGCCACATTGTTGGGGGTCATTACTGCAACTGAGCTTGAGCGACGAGCGAGATGGCGTCGCCGAAAGTGCCGTCGAATCTACGACCTGGGCGAAGGCCCTTTGCAGGGAGTGAGCTAGCAACCAGCCCACCGCGGGCTGCGTGTGAAACGCTCTGATCTGACGCCGAGGCGCCTCGTTCAGGGAAGAGAAGCAACTGGGCTGTTCAGATTATCTGCTGTGTTTGTCGAATCGGAAAGGGAGCTACATGAATCATCTCGGCAGCAGCTATCGTCGCACACCATCTGTGATGACAGACGAACAGCACGAGCTGAAGCGGTGCAAGCAGGAGATTGCGCGCCTCAAACAGCTGGTTGTACGACTTTCTGAAATTGTTTTGCGCGACGTCGTAAAAAGCGCGCAAAGCGGTCGGAACGCCCCGGAGTGTCCAAGCGAGCCGCCGAAATCATAAAACGGAAAGCGAACTCGCACTTGGCTGCTCTCGGCAGCGCGGCAGCGGCCCCGCCTCGCTCCACCCCGTCAGCCGGCAGAGCCGATCTCAGCCGACATCATGAGGTTGAGCGGGGGGGCAGTTGTTCAGCACGCAAAGGGCAGTTCCGGGTCGCCTTCGAGAGATGTTGAGGATTTCAGGGCCAACCCATCCGGTTCGACTGTTTGTGAGCGCAATCACTTGCGGATCTAGCTACGATGGCGACCGGGATAGGACTACATTGTCGATCAACCGAGTGGAGCCGACGTACGCTGCGACACAGAGTGCCGCCGGGTAGCGCAGAGGGCTCTCGGCAATCCTTAGGGTCCCAGTGTCGACAAGCTCAAGGTACTGCAGTCGATCGACCATTTCCAAATGCTTTCTTGCAAGCGCAATCAGCGTTGCCGCATCGCGCTCCCCTGAGGCAAACTCATGCGCTGCGGCGAACAAGCCACGGCTGATCGCAAGGCTCCGACCACGTTCTTCCGAGCTGAGATAACGGTTGCGACTGCTCATTGCCAGCCCATCTGGCTCCCGCACGGTTGGCACAGTGACAATCTCGATCGGAAGATTCAGATCAACCGTCACGCGGCGTATCACAGCGCATTGCTGAAAATCCTTCTGTCCAAAGTACGCGACGTTCGGCTGCACCATGTTGAATAGCTTGCAGACGACAGTCGCTACACCACGAAAATGTCCAGGCCTGAAAGCACCGCAGAGCGGTTTTGCGAGTTCGCCCGGCTCGACAAAGCTCTCAAATTGAGCCGGATAGATCTCCTCTGCACTTGGCGCGAAGATGATGGTGACCCCGGCACTGCGGCACCACGCTTCATCGCGCGCGAAGTCGCGAGGGTACCTGCTGAGATCCTCATTTGGGCCGAACTGAGTGGGGTTGACGAAGATGCTGACGACAGTGACGTCGCAGTGTCCCCGGCTTGCCGAGATCAGGGCCAGGTGGCCGTCGTGCAAGTATCCCATCGCCGGAACGAATCCGATGCGCTTATCGGCATTGCGAACGTCTGCAAGGGCGCGACGCAGCTCAGCGACCTTCGTAATGACTTGCATTTCTTACCTTGAGGTTGAATTGGAGGGCACCCAGTTGGCGACGGCATGCCGAAGCTGATCAGGAAGCCGATAGCACTCCTCCGAGCCCGGGAATGCACCTTTGCGGATATCGGCAGCCCAGCGCGACAGCGCCTCCTGGAACAGCTGGAATCCATTTGTATAGGCACGAACGAATTTGGGGCGATGACCTTCGGTTAGCCCCAAGACATCATGAAACACGAGCACTTGGCCCGAGCAATCAGGTCCTGCTCCGATCCCGATGGTGGGTATCGTGAGACATTCGGTCGCTCGCGACGCGAGCTCGGCAGGAATGCCCTCCAGGACCAGCGCGAAGCAGCCGGCTTCCTGCAGACGGTGGGCGTCATCGAGCAGCCGCAAGGCGGTATCCGTTGTCCGTCCCTGCACCTTGAATCCACCCATGACGTTGACGCTCTGCGGGGTCAGACCGAGATGTCCCATCACAGGAATTTCGCAATCGACCAAGGCGCGTACCATATCGATGCGTTTGGCACCACCCTCGAGTTTCACAGCATCGGCGCCACGCTGCAGAAAACCTCCTGCGTTGCGAATCGTATCCTCAGAACCGACATGAAAGCTCAGAAAGGGCATGTCGGCCACAAGCAGGGCATGAGGCTTCGTGCGCGCAACAGCCTCCAGGTGATGATTCATCATGGCCACGCTGACGGGCAGCGTGTTGTCGAATCCCAGGCAGACGTTTCCAACGCTATCGCCGACCAGGATGATATCGACAATGGGATCCGCGATGCGCGTCGCAACCGCATCGTAGGCGGTGGTCATCACGACACGCCGTCCTTTATCCTTCCACTGCTGCAGTGCCGGAATCGTGACACGCTCTAGAGGCTGCTCTGAACTGTGGCTCATATTGAATCCGCTCCCCACACACCGTCGGCGCTTCCTAGAGAAGGCAGGAGAAACCTGTCAATGGTATGGAGGATGGAGATCCCAGTTTCTCTAGAACTGGAGAACAGAGCAAAAACAGCCCAATGGTCGCGCAACCATGAGACAAGACCTTCCTCATCGCGATTTCACCTCCCGATGGCTCGTCTTCCCGTGCAGTTTCAGCGGCTATGCCAGCCGCGGCCTCAATCGAGGAGCGGCGCTCGCGACGAGCCACCATCTGCACGCGTTTCTGGGCTAGTTGCAGTCTCTCCAAACGGTGACGGCTCGACCGGACCGAGCTGCAGATGCACGCGTGGGGACTTCGTCTTTAGGCACATCTGCGTGTCTGCCCCCTAGGGGTACTCGTTAGCCTCCCGCTTTCGCGCTGGCGCACCGAGCAAAGCAAACGGATGGCAGGCCAGGAACGTCCAAAAGTCACAGGCCGCCGTAAGCGCAGCGAGAGTCGCGGTCGAGTAGATGTCGTCGCGAAGGCGCTCAGACCGAGCCAGCCTGCTGGCCCTGTAGGCTCTGAAGTCGATTATTTTTGCCGATGTTTCTGTCACTTGATTTCCACGCGCTCTAGAGGGCCACTTGAATTCTCTGACCAGGGTCGTACCGGCACAACTCAGTCCATTCCTAAGCGGCTCGCCCCCGTCGCAACCAATTCTGATCGGCCTCCCGCCGCGCCTTAAAGCGGTTGACGCATTTCTTGGAGCAAAGGGCCGTTCGCCAGCAGTAATGGCGGATCAGCCCAAACTTTCCGCCGCATATCGCGCAGCATGTGGCTGAATGGTCGGGGGAATTACGGAATCCAATGTGCATTCTCGCCTCCTGTCAGACGTTTACTTGGGGAAGCCCCGCTGCCCTCTGACCACAGCACCACGCGCGCACCAAAGGTGCGGTCGCCCGGCGGTCCATTTCCCTGGTTCTTGCAGCCATCAAGAGTCTTGACTCTGATGTGCGGCTGCCTCGCGAAGCAGTACTTTCCGCAGAAAGCCTCGCCGAGAATTTGCTCAAGATAATGGATTTCTCTATCGTGGTTAACGCAATTCGCCCGACATTTCGGCCAAATGCTGCGCCTTTCATGGCTAGCCCGCAGGATTGCTGCGGCAGCGGGGTCGGGAGCGCTTAAGTGCTTAAAGCACGATCAGCCTGCGAGCCTTGGGTGCTGCATTCTCGTTGCACTATCAAGCGGCAGCAATACGGACACTTTCGCCTTCCAAGATGCTGTCGCTGCAGATGATTGCACAGCCTCGTGCATCTCACATCAGCAAGTCAGCAGCGTCGCGGATGGCAGTATAGATTTCATCAAGGTCGGCCGCCGTAACGCAGTAAGGCGGCATCACGTAGATCGTGTTACCGAGTGGGCGTAGCAGCAGATTCCGCGCTTGGAAGAAAGCCAAAAGCCTCGGACCGATGTCCGCCAGATAGCCGGCATCGCTCGTGTTGAGTTCAAGCGCTGTGACTGTTCCCGTGCGTCGGACGTTTGCGAACCGTGAATCGGCGCGGAATGGCACGAGTGCCTGCTCTTGCATCCTGGCCAAGGATGCCAGCCGCCAGCGATATTCCTGATCCTGCCATAGGTCCAGATTAGCCTTGGCCGCGGCACAGGCCACTGGATTGGCCGTATATGAGCTCGAATGAAAAAACGTACGTGTGCGATCTTCAGAATAATGCGCATCGAAAATATCGGCACGACAGAGTGTGACGGCGAGCGGCAGCGCCCCACCCGTGAGGCCTTTCGAATAGCAGGCAATATCGGGCATGACATCGGCCTGCTCACACGCAAACAAGGTACCCGTCCGGCCCCAGCCGGTCATGACCTCGTCCGCAATGAACAAGACGTCGAAGGCTTCGCAGATCCGCTTCATCTCTCTTAGGGTCGAGGGAGAATACATCAGCATTCCACCGGCACCCAATATCAGGGGTTCCACGATAAAGGCTGCGGGATGTTCGTTTCTACACGCGTTTTCAAGCGCATCGAGCGCTCTTTGCTCACGATCTCTTGCCGGGAACGGAATCGAGGTCACCTCGAACATCAGCGCCCCGTAGGCCGCATTGAAGACGCCTCGGCTACCTACCGACATCGCCCCGATCGTGTCGCCATGGTACGAGTGCTGCATCACCACAATTTGGGTTCGCTGTCTTCCGGTATTGCGCCAGTAGCCGAGCGCCATTTTCAGCGCGACTTCGACGCTGGTTGACCCGCTATCGGAGAAGAACACATGTTCGAGCGCCGGGGAGGTGACCTTCAATAGTTCCGTCGCAACTTGCTCAGCCGGGTCGTGAGTGTATCCGGCGAAGATGACCTGGTTGAGCTTGCCTGCCTGCTCTCGGATCGCGTTCACGATGCATGGATGGCAATGGCCGTGGGTCACGACCCACCAGGAGGAGATTGCATCGATAAGGCGTCGGCCATCTTCGGTGTAGAGATAAGCCCCCTCTCCCCGCAGCACCTTCGTCATGTCCCGCTGTAGAGCATGCTGCGTGAACGGGTGCCAGATCGGCGACCTCCTGGCTATCTTCATAGGTTCAGGAAATCGCTGCTAACAAAGGAGTCTTTGAAAGCCGCCTGCAGCCTATCGTCCGTGAGGGGAACAACCCACGGGAGCCGTCCCAACCAACGCACTCTCCCGATCTCGCAAATCGCGCTTTCAGTTTCGGCGTTTCTTTCGCCAATGAACGCAATTCCAAGGATTCGAATCTGACGCTTCCGCAGAGCCTCTATGGAGAGCAGGGAGTGATTGATTGTGCCCAGTCCCGTCCTTGCGCAAAGCACGACGGGGAGCTGCCAGCGCTCGAAGATGTCGATGTAAAGAGTGCGCGCTGTCAGCGGCACCATGAGTCCGCCGGCGCCCTCGATCACGAGTTGCCGCTCGCCGCTGTCCGGCAGTCGAAGCGTCTCTGTATCTATGCGAACACCGTCGATCTCCGCGGAGTAATGGGGCGACGCAGGCGTCCGAAGTCGGTAGAGCTCCGGGACAATCCGATCGGACGAGAGGCCACCGAGGCGGCGGATGCACTCGGAATCGGTCTCTTGTTCGAGTCCAGCCTGGACCGGCTTCCAGTAATTCGCGCCGAGAAGGCCGGCGAGCCCTGCGGAAAATACCGTTTTGCCGACCCCGGTGTCCGTACCAGCCACGACGATCCGCTTATTCATCAAAACGAGCCCTCGTCACCTCAACCAGCGCATCGAGCATTGCGCGCACGTCCTCTTCCCCAACATTGAGTGTCAACGAAATTCGCAACCGGGCGGTGCCTGCAGGGACGGTTGGCGGCCGAATTCCGCGGATGTCGAAGCCGCGCGCCTGCAGAGCAGAGGCAAGTCGCATTGCATGAGCATTATCACCTACGATGTACGGCACGATCTGAGAGGTCGATGGTGTGCGCAAACCAAGCAAGGTGATCTGCCGATGGGCGAACGCAACGAGATTGGCCAGCCGCTGCTGCCGCTCCGGCTCTTTCTGCAGGGTGAGAAGTGCCTCTCGAACGGCAACGGCCATCAATGGTGATGGGGCGGTGGCAAAAATAAACGGACGGCAGCGGTTGACCATGAAATCGCGCAAGATGCCGGAGGCCGTAACCAGTGCACCCGCCGCACCGAGCGCTTTGCCGCAGGTATGAACGACGATGAGATTTTCGCGCCTGTCATAAGGGGCCGTGAGCCCTCGTCCCTGATGCCCGTAAGCGCCTGTGGCATGAGCCTCATCCACGATCAGAAACGCGTCGTGGCGATCGGCGATTGCCACCAGCTCTTCGAGTGGAGCGAAATCGCCGTCCATACTGTAGAGACTTTCGGCCACAATCCAGACGCGGCCCGCCCCACCTTTGTTTCGCCAGTCGCGAATTTCGTCTTCGAGTGACTGGGGATCATTGTGCGCGTGAATTCGACACTCTGCGCGGCCGGCCCGTGCCCCCTCGTGAATACTGGCGTGCACGAGCGAATCGAGAACGAGCAGATCGCCGTGCTGCGGCAGCGTTGTCAGGAGGGCAAAATTTGCGATGTAGCCGCCTCCAAAGAAAAGCGCTGCCTCCGCGCCAAAGAACTGAGCCGCTTCCGTCTCGAGCCGTTCATGCTCCTCGCAATTGCCGCGCAGAAGCCGCGACCCGCCGGCTCCAATCGGAGTGCCCGCATCGAGCGCGGCGACCATCGCCTTTTTGATGTGCGAGTCGTTGCCGAGCGCCAGATAGTCGTTCGATGCGAAATCGATCCCCACGCGGGGCTTGAGGCAGCGCAGCCGTTTATCTTCGTTCAACGCATTCAACGCTGCGACGTAGGGACCAAGTCTAGCTGTTTGGATTGACCGCATTCATCACTCCGAGGCTCGCATCAAATCACGCAAAAAATGCGTTGGCCGTTTAAGAAGGAAGGATGGCCGGAGGTTCAACTTGCCAGGATGCGATTGTCTCTGTCCACACGCACAATGCGTGGCTTGAATATCTTTGCTTCGGCCTCGTCGAATGAGGCATATGCAACGATAATGATCTTGTCTCCGGGCATCGCCAGTCGGGCGGCCGCACCGTTCAGGCTTATCGTGCCAGACATCGGCGGCGCCTCGATCACGTAGGTGGCAAAGCGCATCCCTGTTTCGACATTGTAGATTTCGACGCGCTCGTTGATCACCATTCCTGCCGCGTCCAGGAGCGTACGATCTATCGAGATCGAGCCTTCATAGTGAAGATCAGCTTCGGTCACTGAGGCGCGATGGATTTTGCCCTTCATCAAAGTTATCTGCATTTCTCACCTAGGCTGGATGTAGGGGGCAACATATTGCGCGCACTGCTTCCGTCAGGAGAGCCCGGACGTGATGCCGAGCCGGGCCAGCAGATCCGCGTCGCGATCAACTTTCGGGTTTTTGGTGGTCAAGAGCACGTCGCCGACGAAGATTGAATTTGCGCCGGCCAAGAAGCAAAGCGCCTGCAATTCATCGGTCATGTATTGCCGCCCGGCGGACAAGCGAACCACACTCCTCGGCATCATGATCCGCGCGGTCGCCAGCAGCCGGACCAGCGCGATCGGATCGGGAGGCCCCGCGGTGTCTTCCACCGGCACGCCCTCGATCTTGTTCCACAGGTTGATCGGCACGCTTTCGGGATGGTTGGGAAGATTGGCGAGCAGCACGAGCATACCCAGGCGGTCCTCGACGCGCTCGCCCATGCCGATAATCCCGCCGCAGCAGATCTTGATGCCGGCATCGCGCACATGCGCCAGCGTATCGATGCGGTCCTGCAGGCTGCGGGTGGTGATGATCTTGCTGTAAAACTCGGGCGATGTGTCGACGTTGTGATTGTAGAAGTCAAGGCCGGCCTCGGCGAGGCGCGCGGCCTGCTTCGTTGTCAGCATGCCGAGCGTGACGCACGTTTCCATGCCGAATCCCTTGACCGCCTTGACCATGTCGCAGACGGAATCAAGATCGCGATCTTTTGGCGTGCGCCAGGCCGCGGCCATGCAGAAGCGCGTGGCGCCGGCACCCTTCGCGCGCTGCGCGGTCGCAACCACATCGGCGCAACGCATCAGACGAGTGGCTTTCAGGCCGGTCTCGTAATGCGCGCTTTGCGAGCAGTAGCCGCAGTCTTCCGGACAGCCGCCGGTCTTGATGCTGAGCAGGCTCGCAGTTTCGACGTGGTTTGGATCGAAGTTCTTGCGATGAGCGTGCTGCGCCTGAAGCATCAGGTCGGCAAAAGGACGGTCGTAGAGCGCCTTAGCCTCTTCGACATTCCAATGATAACGAACCTGCGTCCCGTTGCCTGCTTCCTTCCGCTGGACTTGCGCAGCAGCATCCATAAGCCAATCCCGCTCAATTGTAGATAATCGCGTCAATTATCTATAGTCATTGCCCTCGAAGAGATGCTAATCGAGCTGTCTCGCAAATGCACCGGTTATTGCGGTAGATAATCTATGATCACTAGTGACAACATGACGACGGTCGCGCGCATCGCGGACTCAATTGCTGAGCGCATTATCAGCGGCGCCTTAGAGCCAGGCGCGCCACTCCGTCAGGATCACGTGGCACGAGAATTCAATTCCAGCCACGTCCCCGTGCGCGAGGCCTTTCGGCAGTTGCAGGCACAACATCTTGTTGTCGCGGTGCCGCGTCGCGGTGTTCGGGTTTCCCCGCTCGATACCCGTTCAGTGAAGGAGATCGCCGAAATGCGCGCCGCGCTCGAAGTGGTGGCATTGCGCCATTCGGGGCCAAGGCTCACAACAGCTCATTTGGCTCAGATCGAGCTCGCCCTGATCGAAGGAGACAATGCAAAGACGATCGAGGAGTTTGAGACAGCCAACCGCGCCTTTCACCAAGCCTTGGTCGCGCCGTGCGGAATGCCGCGTCTGCTCGCGAGCCTCGATGGACTGCAGCTTGCCAATTCTCGATTGGTGTTCGCGATGGCGCGATCGGTGGGCTGGCGACCGCGCTCCAATCAAGATCACCGCCTGATTCTGCAAGCCTTGCGAACGCGCAACGTCGATCAAGCCTGTAATCTGCTCACGCGGCACATTCAAACCATTGAGCGCCTTGCCCTTCCGGCGCCCTGAGCAAATCTGGCAAGCTTCATTGCGGATCGCCGACGATCGCAAGCGACGATCATGCGGCAAGCGACTAGCCTCATTGCAACGGGCTCTATTCCCAGATAGTTATGCCACCCACTAGCGACATCTCCACGGACGGCCATGATTCGTCACATCGTCTTCTTCAGCGCCAAGGACGAGGCGCATATCGACCATATCATCGAAGGTCTTTCGCTTCTCACCACGATACCACATGCGCGCCGGCTTGAGGTTGCCCGCAACCGCAAGACCGATCAGCTCGGCAACGATATCGATGTCGTGGTCTATGGTGAGTTCGACAGCGAGGCGGAGCTCGCAGCGTACAAGGCGCACGATCTCTACCGGGAGTCGATTAAGCGGGTCCGACCGCTCCGCGAGCTGCGGTTCGCGGCCGACTACGATGCATAGATACCCCTTGCGCCTCCACGGCAGGATGATCCAGGTGCTGTCGCAGCAAAAAGTCCACCGCCTGGTTAACTTGGCAATGGGCCTCAAGTTTCGGCCCATCGCAGGCAAGCGTCGTTCTCATCGGGGGGGCCAACAGATGGAACGGCACTTTCACGACGTCAGCCGCCGGTGACCGATAACCACGATGTACGTTCGCGAGTTGCAGTGGGTTGACCCTGTCATAGCGATGCGACGTCTCGGGCATCGATCGCATCTCACGTTTCTCGATAGCGTAGCAAGGCACGAGCTGCTTGGGCGCTACTCATATCTAACGTGCGACCCGTTCAGCACCTATAGGGTCGCGAACGGCCAAGTCAGTTGGAACGGACTGACTCTCGAGGCCGATCCATGGAAGGTCCTTCGCACGCTACTCGCGAAGTACCCGCAAGAGCATCGTCCCGATCTCCCGCCGTTCCAGGGAGGAGCGGCGGGCTACCTTGCCTACGACATGAACAGGACATTGGAGCGATTGTCTGCGCCGGCAATTGCCGGTCTGGGTTTGCCCCAATCCATCCTGCATTTCTATGATGTGGTCATCAGCTTCGACCACCGGGATAACAAATGCTGGATCGTCTCGACCGGATGGCCGGAGCAGGATCGGGTGCGACGGAGCGAACGAGCGCGTCGTCGAGCCGACCAGTTTGCAGCATTGCTTGCCGGTCCAAAGGCGCCACAGAAGGGTTGTCCCAGCAAAGCGGGCGCATGGCGCTCGAACTTCAGCCGCGAGGGCTACGTTGCGGCGGTACAACGCGTGATCGACTTGATCCTGGCGGGTGACGTGTTCCAGGCGAATATTGCGCAGCGTTTCAGCGCCCGCCTGTCGACCTCGTTTGATCCACTCGCCTTCTATTGCCAGCTACGATCATTGAATCCAGCGCCTTTTGCGGCCCTGCTGCGATGGGGAAAGCTGACCATCGCATCAAGTTCGCCGGAACGATTCCTGAAGCTTGAGGGACGACAAGTCGAGACACGACCTATCAAGGGCACGATCGCGCGTTCTCCTGATTTCAAGGAAGACCAGCGCCGTGCGGCTGTTCTCCTCGCTTCCGAAAAGGATCATGCCGAGAACACGATGATTGTTGACCTTTTGCGCAACGATCTGTCACGCGTTTGCACCGCGCATTCGGTCGAGGTTCCGGCCCTGTGCAATCTCGAGTCCTATGCCTCAGTGCACCATCTCGTGTCGATCGTTACGGGGAAACTTGCCGGAGGCGAAGACGCCGTTAGCCTGCTCCGTGCTTGCTTCCCCGGCGGCTCCATTACGGGAGCGCCAAAGCTGCGGTCGATGGAAATTATTACAGAAATCGAGCGCATAGCGCGAGAGGTCTATTGTGGGGCGATCGGCTTCATCGGCTTCAACGGGCACATGGACACAAGTATTGCGATCCGCACGGTCACGATCGACGGCGACCTGGCTGTGTTTCATGCGGGCAGCGGTATAACGGCCCTGTCGGAGCCCGAGGCCGAATACGAGGAAACGCTCGCCAAGGCAGAGCGAATCTTTGATGCATTTGGTTCTGAACCAGCTGGTGCATTTTGATTGTCATCATCGATAATTACGATTCCTTCGTGTTCAACATTGCCCGCTATTTCCACAAGCTCAGTGAAGCAACGGAAGTGATCCGAAACGATGCTATCAGCATCAGCGAGCTCGTTGGTCTCAACCCGCGCGCGGTGGTCATATCGCCCGGCCCCTGCACCCCAAATGAGGCAGGAATATCGACAGCAGTGGTTCGCGAACTTTCAGGACGCGTACCAATTCTCGGCATCTGCCTTGGACATCAATGTATTGGAAGCGTTTTCGGAGGACGGGTGGCGCGTGCGCATCGGCCCATGCACGGTCGGCGCTCGTACATTGCGCATGACGGCCGAGGGTTATTCAAGGGGCTGCCAACCCCGCTTGACGTCGGACGCTACCATTCTCTTATCGTCGAGCTTGATCAGTCATGTGCGCAGAATCTCATAGTGACAGCGCGTTCGGAGGAAGGCGAGATCATGGCCTTCACGCACGGCTATTATCCCACTTATGGGGTCCAGTTCCATCCCGAGTCGATACTTACGTCACAGGGGCACGTCCTGCTTATGAACTTCTTGCGACTCACAGAGGATTTTCGAAACCACGCGGAGCAATGAGAGGCGGCTCGCCTGCCGATCAAGATGGTGGACTGTTGGTTTCCGACGTGGTTGGAAGGCGCAGCGCCATATGGCAGGCATTTTGTGGTAATCAGCGCTGTTCCGTGCTCGGCTCCGCAGTCAGCGGCGCGCCTCCGACAGAAACCGGACCTTGCGGTTTCGTGAGCGTCATCGAGGCACCACGCGCTGAGGGCTGATCTAGTCGGTTAGAAAGATCTCGTGGAATGGTTCGTCACGAGATCACCATGTCAAAGGATAGTCGTAAGGATGGCGATAAGGATAGGCATACGTCTATCCTCAAGGACGGCTCGGACACGCTGCAGCGTGTCGAGATCATTACCGGGACGGGCCGGCGACGGCGCTGGTCGACCGATGCGAAGGCGGCGATTGTCGCGGAGAGTTTTGCGCCGGGTGCAAGCGTGTCCGCGATGGCGCGACAACACGACATCAGCCCAAGCCTGTTGTTTCTGTGGCGTCGTCGGACAATGCGGGCGAAGGTGGTGGAGCGCGGGTACGGAGACGTGCCAGCTGGCTTTTGCCGGTCGCGATCACCGGCTGCGGGGGCAAATTGCCCTCGTGCGAAGAGCAGGCGGCAATCGAGATCGAGGTCGGCGCGGTTTGTATCCGTGTCAGGGGGACGGTCGACCGCCGGGCGCGGTGCGAGGTGCTGGCCGCAGTAGGGACGGTTGGCCGATGATCGGGCTCCGACCAGGGTTGTCGATCTGGATCGCGACGCAGCCGATCGATTTCCGTCACGGCATGGACTAGCTAGCGATGCTGGTGAGCGAGGCGTTTGGGGCCGATCCGTACGACGGCGGACTTTGTGTCTTCCGCTCCAAGCGCCGAGATCGCGTGAAGAAGTCCGGTCTTGGCAAGGCCATCAGCTACACTCTCAACCATTGGGAAGGTCTGACGCGCTTCATCGATGACGGGCGCATCGAGATCGACAGCAATACGGTCGAACGCAGCATCAAGCCGATAGGCCTGGGAAAGAAGAACTACTTGTTCGCCGGCAGTGAAGGCGGGGCCGAGACATGGGCCATTCTCGCGTCGCTCATCAACACGGCGAAGCTGAACGACATCGATCCGCGGCACTATCTGACCAATGTTCTCGAGCGCATCGTCTCCGGACGTACAAAGATCAATCGGCTGCACATGCTGTTGCCGTGGAATTGGAAAGCCGAGCGCGATGGTTCTGAGGCAAAGCTCGCCGCCTGATCAGTTCGACGGCAGGGCATCTGTAACTTCCTGCGCATCGCGGGTGTCGTCCGTCATAGACTCGTCGCGGATCACGCGCGGCGTCACCTCGTGCAGATAGACTTGCAGCGACCTCGCCAGCTCGGTGAACTCCGGCAGCAGCACCTTGTCGACGAAGCCCAGTGACGCACGGATCATCACCGTGTTGCGTCGCTGGCGGTGATAACGAAATGGCCGGAGCCCGTATCGACGGCAAAGCGCTAAAACAAGCGTAAGCGCGTAGGTCACCCCATGTAGCGGATGATGTTCGATTGTCAGAGAATCTCCTGGCGATTTGTCCCAGGAGTTCATGTGAGGGAACATATGTCTGATACCAAGAATTTCGAAGTTATCACGGCTGCAGCCGAGCGGCTTAAATAGAACTGCTGTGTCTATCATTTTGCGGACAATAGCGCGCTCTTGGATCGAGAGACGGCTCGGCAATATGGTCATGTTCACGAGGAATGTCTAGCCAGCTAGACCGCTACTGTGTAAGCGGTGCGACGTATTTGGTCCGGACGCGCCTGATGCGTGATCCAAATGGTAAACTCTCCTCCTCGAAGACCCGCCCGAAGCCGGATGTCGTAACCGGCGATCAGTCATAAAGCTTGCAGTGGACTAGGCTGACCGCCCCTCCGGTCCGTCGCGCCGCTGTAGCGGCCGCTGATCGTAAGCGCGCCGAACGGCCTTTTGTCTGGACCTGAACGTCCTGACGTCTAGTGGCAAGCTGCCCTGGGGCCCCTTCCATTTGTGATTTGTCGCGCAGGTCTGTCAGCTTTCAGTAAGCTCCCCCGGATACAGAGCCGTTGAGGTTGGCGGGATGTGGCAGGGACAGTGCTAGCGTACCAGAACGGTCGGCGCCGAGTCATGTTTCTCGTCAGCCTCATCAGCAGTGCGGATGCGGCAGGAACCTTTCGTCAACTCAGCCCCCCGCCGGTAGGATCCGGACCGCGCCCGCACTGCTTCATTGGGCGGCTCGGCGTACAAATCAAGCACATCCTCGATGCGCCGGAGGCAGACAGGCGGTGCGCAAGCTAAAGGCGCAGATGCCGCCGATGCCGGGATGAGTGGTGACGATATCGCCAGCAGCGTGGACGTCGGCCACTCGATGGTCTATCGAACCCGTCGGCGTTTTGTCGCAAGGCAACCCGGTGGCCGCCCAGAGCGGAGAGCCCGTGCAGGGGCAGAGCGCGAGCTCAACGACAAAGAAGAGGTCCTTCTGGTGGCCACCTCCTGCTTCAGCCCTCCGACCGCGCGCGCTGGACACTGGAGCTGCTGGCCGACGAGACGGTCAGACTGACGTCGCAGGAGAGCCTGTCGCGCGAGACGGCGCCTGGCCGAGAACGATCTCAAGCCATGGCGCAGAAGCATGTGGTGCACTCCAAAGGTACAAATGGGGTATGTGGCCAGTGAAGGCCATCTAGCACCGGCCGCCGTCGACTTTGCCGAGCGCATGCGCGAATTTCATTGCCCCCGAAGCATGCCAATTGGCTCAACATCATCGAGATCGAGATTAGCGCGCTCGCCCGTCAGTGTCTCGACCGGCGCATCGACAGTTATGCCCATCTCGTCAGAGAGACCGCTGCATGGGAGAACGCCGCAACGCCGAGCGCGCACCCATCAATTGGATGTTCGCGATCGAGAAGGCGCGCACCAAATTAGGCCGCTCTCTATTCTAAAATATCTACCAGAGTGCCGAAAGCAAAAAGACTCAAAATCTCTGTGCCGAAACACTAGGTGCCCACGAGCCCCGTTCAGCCAAGTTGCGGCCGATGGAAGAGAAGAACGCGGCCTCCCGGTAGGCTCTCGGCCGTGTAGGGCTGACCGTGGACTAAGAAACGGGTCATTGGGACATCCCGGCTCGGCAGAAGACCTAGGCTCTGCAATATGTCGATCACGACAGGCGAAGCCTCTTGGGGGCCGTGCGTCCAGTGATCGCCGAACAACTCTCTCAGTTCAGGCACTTGCGGGAGTGGCTGATGGCCTGATGCCGGTGCGGCAGACGGCAGGGAAAGGTTTGGCGCCAGCGCCGAAGGAGCGTCCTCACGCCATTCGAAAAGTGCCGGCGAATCAAACCCTGGCGCAAGACCGCCATAGATATCTGAGGAAGTCCTTGGTGCCGCAGCTTCACTCGGCAAAGTTGGCCGAGGGTGATGAATGAGTTGAACGTCGTTGGGGCCTTTCGGTCCCAAGATGGCCGTGTAGCGTTCGCCGCCATCGCTCTCTCATGAACTTAATGGACCCAAGGTGACTGGGACCTCTTCCCTGATGGGATTTCAGAGCGCCGCGCCAAGAGTATAAGTCAGCACCGATCAACGCCAGCCTCGTTGTGGCCGGCGGCGGCTAAGCCATCGTCTGGTCGCGCTGCCCCCATTAATGGTGAGCCTCGCGTCCTGCGTGGCTCTGCGGCTCGGCTACAGCGTCGCGCATCACGGGCCTCTTCGGCTCGTGCTCTGAGCATAATCGACCATGCCTTCCCGCTTGAAGAAGTCGAGAACGTCTTCATTGATGCGAATGGAAATGGTGTTGTTCGTTGCTAGAACGGAGCAATCGCGGTTGCTGCCATAGAGCAGATAATAGCAGACCTCCTCACCGTTCCCAAGGTCCTCACTTAACGAGTAACGCACACTTGCTCTGTATGAAGCTCAACATCAGCGGCACAGACAGCCGCGATGGTCGCGCCGGCACCGGCCAACGGAAGGAGGTTCAGAACTAGCGAAGAGCTCAAGCTAAATGATCTCGAAGTATCTCCGACGTTCAAAGTCGGTGACCCGATGTTGAACGGATTCCCACTCCCAACGGCGCGAGCAAGCGAACGCTTCAACAAACCTTTCTCCGAAGACATCACTGGCCGCTGCAGACTCTGCAAACCGAGATGTTGCCTCTGATAGGCTTTGAGGCAGCCTCGCGGACGGACGACACATTTCCAGGCTTGCATCACCGACGATCGAAGCCGGTAGTTCCGGACCTGTCTCGACGCCCAATATTCCTGAACCAATCGCACATGCGAGCGCGAGATACGGGTTCACGTCTGCGCCAGGCAGCCTATATTCCAGGCGATGCGCAGATGGCTCTCCCGGAATGGCGCGAACCGCGCAGGAGCGGTTGTCAAGGCCCCAGCTTGGACAGATTGGTGCCCAGCAGCCAGGTACCAATCTCTTGTAGCTGTTGACGTTCGGCGCAGCGAGCACACAGAACTCATTCATGTATTCTAGTTGTCCGGCGATGAATTGCCTCATAAGATCGGAGACGTTGCCTAACGCATCACCGTCGTAGAATACATTTTTACTATCCGAGGACATCGAGATGTGAATATGGCCGGACTGGCCGGGCCATTTCTCGGAAACCTTGGCCATGAATGTAGCCATCATGCCTCGCGTTTGCGCCCAGGCTTTTATCATCGACTTGAATATGATTGCTCGATCGGCGGCTTCCAGCGCATCACAATGACGAAGTGACGCTTCGACAACGGCAGGTCCCGTTTCAAAGTGTAGTCCGCTGAGAGGTATTCTAGCCTTCTCACAAATCGCCAAGATCTCATCGAACAGCTCATGTTGTGCGACAGAGCGCGCAATCGAGTAGCCGAACGGGCCGCGCGTTAAAGGAGCCCATTCGCCGAACGGCTTGTCTTCAATCGTGTCTGCGTTCTCCTTAAACAGCATAAATTCAAACTCGAACCCGGCAGTGCAGTCGTATCCGTGGTCAGCAGTCCTTCGCAGGACCTTACGCAGAACACCGCGCGGACAGATGTTCTCATGTGCGCCCGCGAACTCCGCGAGATAGAGATATTGATCGCCGAGATGAGACACCGAACGGCCGGTGCCTGACAAAATCCGCAGGTCAGCATCTCCGAACGCCGATAGCGGCTTTTGCGTGAAACTGGCCGGAATGACCCGGTCCGTACAATCCCACGCCAGCACCGCTTCAGAGAACTTGATAACTTTATCTTCACCCGCGAGATCTTCACCTAAGACGTGTTTGCCTCGCAGAACGCCATCGAAGTCGCTTAAGCCGACCATCGCCGCGCGGGCTGGATTCGCTCCGGTCAACCTGGGATCAGTTGGCATCAGTCGCGATCCTGCATCACCAAATCGAACACCTGGTCCATCCGCATTGCTCGCAACTTGCGATAGTCATTCTCAAGCTGAGTCAAGTCGCTATTCACGAGATAAACGATGCCTGGTGTCGACACTAAGTCGATCGTGGGAACTAGCTCTTGACCAATCGGGACGAATGCAATGGCATCCGCGAAGCTCGGGAGCTTGCGGATTGCTTCGAGTCCCGGGTAACCGGCAACGACACCGCTCATATCTGAGATCAGCGAGACGCAAAGTGCGTGAGCCTGCCGCTTGTAGGGCCCGCGCAGCCTCATATATTCACCAAAGCCCTTGGGATCTGCGTAACGCCAGGCCGTCAAGGTCATATGGTTGTGCCCCAACGCCATCGTTCGTGCTTTTGCCGACATGGTCCCTTGAAGCCTCGCTCCGAAGTCCACCAGAACCGGTCCCCGATGATCGACGATGATCTCAGCATGAGCCGGTCCGTCGACGATCTGTAGTGCCTGCAACGCACGCACCAAGTAGTCGGACAGTTCCTGAACGATTGGTTCGTTGCCCCCCAACAATCTCTCAAGTGAGCAGACCGATGATGCCCTCTCAATCGGAACCGTGTCATAGGTCCACGCCTCCGTAACGAAGGCTTCCCCTTCGATCGAGACGGCATTTACGGTATATTGCTGGCCGTTTATTTTTTCTTGCCCAAGGGCAAAACGATTCAACGCTCCGACACGGTTCGTCTTCCCGACAATTGCGCTCACAGCCCGCTGAATATCAGCGTCTGTCGAGCAAAAGAATACATCCTCGGTACCCGTACTGTTCAGCGGCTTGATCACGATCTGATCGAACTTCGCTTCACGCTTCCAGCTCGCGATCTCTACAGGACTGTCGGACACGACTTGTCTGATCGATCGCACGCCTGCAAAGGTCAGCGCGCAAGACAATCGCGCTTTGTCACGCCGAGCAGCGGATAGCGCAGTCCCATTTGATGGTAAGCCAAGCCGCTCCGACAGAGAATCGGCGAGTTCAACTCCGGTCTCGCAGCCCGCGACAACGAACTCCAATTCCCGGCCATGGAGAGCCTGAAGATGATAATCAACGATGTCGTCATATCCCATGCGCTCGGTGGGGCGAATGACTTCATCATAAAGATCCGCATTGAAATGCGATTGGAATATGGACGGAATCTGTGCAGCCGACATCACATGCACCGTTCCAATTCCATAGCGCTTGAATTCTTCCGGTAGGTATCGGCCGGTAGAATATGCGTCTACGATTACACAACTCCGTTCTTTCATGCGGATCTCCGATACTGCAAGTAGATGTTTCCGACAGCGACAGCCGTAATGAGAGCATTTCCTATGAACGTATGTAACGAAGGCACGATGCGAGAATCGAAGTACTGGAACAGGAAGGTGATGATAGGGGCGGTGGACAGGACCATGTTGACGGTGAAGGGCTCTACCCGGCGAATGCCCTGCTGGATCAAGAGCAAAGGAACAATGATCGTCGACAGCCCAATTGCCGCGATCGCAAACCAATGCTGCGAGATCTCAGGCACGATAGATGAATGGTCGACCAGTCCCAGCAGCAAGAGAATCGTTCCATAAAAGCGATGCGCCAGGACTTGTCGGCCAGAAAACCCACGATCGAACAGCAGTTTGACAAGTATATTTGTAAGGGCCAGCGATAGGCCGGCCACGATCGCCAAGACGATGCCGAAGGACGATCGAGCCCCCCACTCCACGCCTGCGTTGCCGCTGGCCGAGATCCAAATCATGTAACTCCCGATCGTTGCGATCGTAACGCTCACGACAATATCGGATGCTGGAGGGGCACCCTGGCGCCTGATCAGTGCGTTTAACCACACTGTTGCGGTGGGCCCCAGCGCCACCATGAAGGCGATGACGATCGCAGGTTCAGCGTATTTCAGTCCGATAAATAGGCCGATCCAGCTGATTGCTGTCACGACATTGAGCGCGACGAAGACGAGGAGCGACCATTTCGCCACCGTTGCCTCGCGTCCTTCCTGGCGAGCCAGGAGATTGAACATCAGACAAACCACAGCGAAGGTCAGCAGGAGCGCGACGAACACATCCGCTTGCTGAAAATACGACGCCGCATAAACCTCGCCTGCCGCGCTCACGACGACATAAAGCGCCACAAATAGGACTCCCAGAACGAAGCGATTCGCCAATCCTCCAGTCTTCCTGTGCCCGCGAGGCGGCGCACGGCCCTCGCAGGACCGGACGCGTGCTTCGGCTCCGAGGGAGTGTCCTTTCGACGTGCACGGACCACGTTTGGTTTGAAATGTCACAACCTGCCTCTAGTTCTTCTTAGTTCGGTAGTACCCAACACACGCCTCTCCAAATGCCTTGAACAGTTGCTTGCTGAGGAGATCGGTTGAGACGTGCCATTCGGGGTGCCATTGCACACCGATTTGGAGCGTCGGGGCGCCAATGACCGAAGCCGCCTCGACCAAACCGTCAGGCGCCCACGCCTCGCGCCTCAGCGCCGGGGCAAGCGCCTCGATGCCTTGATTGTGCAGCGAGTTGACTTGCGCTTCGATCGTCCGCGCGATTGGAAAGAGCGCGCCATCGGAGCATATCCTGACGGTGTGCGCGGCGTCGTACTGACGGTCTCTTGGACGATCTGGCTTCTCGGCATGCATCGCGCCACTTTCCGGCTTCCACTCCGCAAGCGATGAGCGGAGCGTGCCGCCGAAATAGACGTTGAGTTCCTGAAGCCCACGGCAGATGCCCAGAATAGGCATTCCGAGCGCGATGGCGCTCTCTATAGTTACGGCAGAGAGCCTGTCCCGCGGACGGTCAAGGATCCCAAGCTCAACGTCCTGCCGATCAGCCTGCGTCAAGGACGCAGGCGCTCTCAGGACGGCGGGGTCGATGTTCGATTCATCACCTGTCAACACTAAGCCGTCGAGCCGGCGCATGATCGCCGGGGCGATCTCCTCCCTCGCATCTTCGGCGTCGATCGTCGGCAATATGACGCAAGCCACTCCCGCATGACGATGGAGTGCCTGCAAGTACTTGCGCCGCAACCAGTCGCGATGCACACCATCGACCAGAAGACGGTTCGAAGTGACGCCGACCACGGCTCGGGTGCTCTCTGGCCGTAGAAACGTCACGCGAGCTGCCCTCGCGCGCGAACCTCGGCAACGGCCTGCTCATACAAGCGTCGATTTCGCTCTTTTAACTGACCTATGACGCTAGGTTGACCTTGAGGTCCCTTGACAAAGAGACCACCCCAGGTCGCGGCAACCTTCGCATAGTTCGGATCCTGCATTCGGATTTTCTGAGCTTTGCGCAACAGCCAAAACGGGATGCCCGGCGAAAGATGATGCTCAAGGTGGTACTCATCCAGATTCTGTCCGAGGATGGCTCGTTCGAGGAAGTTTCCTTTCCGATTCCTGGTGAGATAGACGTTCTGCGTCTCGGTTTCGCACATAGGTGAGTGCTCGGCTAGCTCGATAAACCATCCGAGGACCTGAAACGTGGTGAGATAGGGCACGATCCAAAACAGGACGACGATATGGAGCAGCCCAACAGCATATGACCCGGCCAGGATGCTGATCCAGAAGAGATAGAAGCCATACTTGTCGATAAGTATGCCTGAGCGGCTCTGCTCCTCGACATCTGTGATCGAAAATCGATTGGCCCAAAGATACTTCAGATACGCTACTGTCGCGCCGCCGAAGATCGGCTTCCAGATCATGTTGAAAGCGTACCGCTCCGGAGGCTGCACGTTGTAAACGCCGCTGGCCAGAAAGAACTTCAGGTCGGGATCCTTGTCCGGATCTCCGAGATAGGGATGATGCAAATAGACGTGCGAGATCCGGTAGGCCCAGTGGCGCTGGAACAAGGGATAGGAAGCGAACAGAATGCCCAGGACGTAGTTCCAGGTCGTGTTCTTCGCGAGCGTGCGGTGAGCCGCATCATGAGCAATGGTTGTCAATCCGCGCTGATAGGCGCCAATCAGAAGGACGGCCAGCGGGTAGAGCCACCATGAGACCGACACAGTCGCGAGCGTACACGCTGTGATGACAGCGTAATCTTTGGCAATATAAGCCGCTCCCGTTATGTTGTCGGGCCTGAGCTCGGAGAGCTGCTTATTGATTTCTCGGCTGAATTGAACGGCCTCATAGCGTGATGACCTCAATTTCCAAGCGTCTGCCTGATTCATGAGAACCTCCTCCTGATCGCCTTGCAGGTTGTCAGATTGCGGAAAGCGCCTTGTCCAGATCGCGCAGGATGTCGTTGACATCTTCGATGCCGACGCAAAGCCGGATCGAGCCGCCAAATATGCCGGCGGCTTCGCGCTTTTCCCGCGGGACGGTGGTGTGGGTCGTCGAGACAGGATGGGTCACGAGCGTGCGGGCATCGCCTACATTCGAAACGTGATACATCAAGTCGACGTTCTGGATGAACTTGCGCCCGGCTTGTTCGTCCTCCACCTCGAACATGACCATCGCCCCGTGTCCGTATGCAGCATTGAGTGTCTGTTCAACGGTTTCCCGATCGGCGCCTTCGAAGAGCCCGGGGTAGAAGACACGGCGCACTTTTGGATGCTCCTTGAGAACGTCGGCCACGATCCTGGCATTCGCGCAGTGCTGCTTCATGCGAAGTGGCAGCGTTTCAAGCCCTTGGATCAGTTGAAAGCTCGCAAACGGGGCGATGGCTGCGCCGGTATCGCGCAACCAGGTCATGCGAGCCTTGAGAAGAAACTCGCTCCTTCCAAGATCGTCGACATCGCGCACCGCATTATGCCAAACAACTCCGCCATGCGCATCGTCGGGACGGTTGAACAAGGGAAAGCGAGAGGCTCCCCGGTAGCTAAACTCGCCGTTGTCAACGATCAGTCCACCGAGCGTCGTACCGTGGCCGCATATATATTTCGTTGCGGAGTACGTCGTAATAGCAGCGCCGAGATCTGACGGCCGGCATACCAGTGGCGTCGTCGTATTGTCCACGACCAAAGGCACGCCGTACTTTCGGCCGATCTCGGCCAGCTGTTTGACGGGGAGCGGAATCAGACAAGGATTCGAAATCACCTCTCCGAACAGGCATATCGTGCGATCATCAATGGCACGTTCAAATGTCTCGGGCTTTCGAGGATCGGCCGTCCTCACGCTGATCCCAAGACGCTTTAATGTGTTGTGGAGCAGGTTCCAGGTATTGCCATATAGATACGGAGAGGCGACGACATTGTCCCCCACTTCGCCACTTGACAGGTTGACGATCGCAAGGAACGTCGCTGCTTGACCTGACGCAACGGCGAGCGAGTCGCTCCCCATATCGACGGCGGCGTAGCGCCTTTCCAGCGCGCGGGTCGTTGGATTGATGATCCTTGTGTAGGTGAACCCATCGGCCTTGACGTTGTAGACGTCAGCGATGTGGTTGAGATCGCCATCGAGTTCATAAGCCGTATTCTGGTAAATCGGCACTGCGACGGCTTTCGTCGCCGGGTCTCGCCGATAGCCCGCATGCAGAACAGCAGTCTCGGCCGAAAACGGCAGCCGCGGGTCCCCAGCCACTCGAGCCGGCATCTTTATGCGAGCCCCGCATGCCTCTTGGCCCGACATCGGCTTTGCTAACCGAGCCTGACCGGACCGGAAATATGTACGAAAAGCGCACCCCAACTGCTCGATCCAGCTGGATTGGATTTCCCCAATGCAACCGACGCGAAAACTCCGCGTGGCAAGATGCAGCTTTGAGTAGATGTAAAGGTTGTGGGCCGCCAAGTGGCGATAAAGCCCATCGAATCCTGCCTGGTCCACGATTCCCGACGGCGCACTGAACGCGACGCAGACCGGCGACTGCAAGTCCGCGGACAGCAGCGGAGACACCAGTCCTTCGAGTTCCTTGACGAGATCGTCCCTGACCTTTTCGTACCTGCAGCGTCTGGCATCGATGCCCTCCTCGTGCAGAATCTTCAGGGCCTTTGTCGTTGCCTGAACGATGTGGGTGGGAGGGGTCGACCGCCACTCACCGGTGCGCTCGAGCGAGAGCCATTGATCTCTCACGTCGAGGACAAACGACCTCGGTTCTTGAACCGCATTCTCCAGCAGCTCGCGGGACGCGATGACAAACGCCACTCCCGGCGGCCCTTCTATGCACTTGTTGCTCGACGTGACCAGGACGTCAGGTCCACGCTGGCTCAGGTCGATATTAAGGCCGCCGAAGGAACTCATCCCATCGACGATGGTCTTTACGCCACGTCTTCTCGCCTCCTCCACGATCGCGTCCAGCGGATTGACGATTCCGGTTGTCGTCTCACAATGCACGAAGCACAGGTGCGTAACGCCAGGATTTCGGCTCAGATGCTCGCCAATTTCTTGAGGATCCAAAGGATCGGTCGCTCGCTTCACAAGCTTCAGTGCTTCGACGCCCCACAGCCGCAAGATTTGCAAAATACGCTCGCCATAGATGCCGTTTATGCAAACGAGCGGCCTGTGGGCTCGGGACACAAATGAAGAGAGAGCGGCCTCCATCGCAAAGGAGCCCCCTCCCTGAATAGGCACGACCGAATAGTCGTCAGCATTTCCCAGCAAGTTGAGCATCAGCCGCCTCATGCAGGCGGTCACTTCCTTGAACTCGCAATCGCGCGATGCGAGATCAAGCTGCATCTGGCTCCTGACCGCCAGCGATAACGACAATGGACCAGGCGTCAGCAAAGAGCGCTGTCTTATCAAACCATTCCTCCTCAAGTTGTATTCTTCAATAGACCTGGAGTACGCCCACCCCACCAGGGAGCCCCTGTGGCGAGTGTCGACTTCCTCCGTTCAACAGCTTCGGGTCAGATGCCCATAGATTGCGGGCGCGCTTCGCGTCTGTGTCCGAAACCCTGCCGGATGACAACCTCCACATCTCATCGCAGATGCAGAGCGATCTTTCACAAAGCTGCTCACCGATACCATTCATCACCTCCAAGATATTGGCCTTGCGACCGCGCCCTCGAACGCAACCGGCGGCGACGCGCGCTGTCATCTAGCCATCACGCATGCGCAGGCGTGAGCGCGGTCGCCTTCTTGCGTCGCGAAGCGGCAGGTCGACCGACCGACTTACGTGCGAACCTGCGTCATTCAGGCAAACCTGACATTAGGAAAGCGATGCAGCCGGATCATCGCGCCGGGATGCAGATTAAGGCATGGCACACTTGATGACGTCGCAGGCAGCGGGAGTCTGATGCATGGGCTTGAGACTTGATGCATTCGCACTTCGTAGCTCGTTGGAGGTTTGGGACGCTGATGACTGTCGCTGTCCATTTCGAGATCGTACAACTTGACGTTAGGGGCGTTTCAACCCTCTCCGGGGATTTTCTCGTGAGATTTTTTTCCTGACGTACTCCCATCTGGCGGCGACAAGCCGACGTAGGCAGCGGAGTGCGGAGGTTCACAGCGAGCTGAAGTATTTTGAGAGTTCGACATCAGGACATTCGGCATTCCGCCTGCGGCCGCATACCAGCAGGTAAGGATGGCCAGCCTTTCCGTTCACGTATTCCTCGCCATACCGCAGATGGAGGTACCGAGCTTCTCCGCCATGCCGCCGAGATCCTCCTGGATAGCTGGCACCTGGAAAGTGTACGCCTCGTCGCACATGACCGCCGCTGTCAGGTGTCGTTGCGCTGAATGAAGCGCCCTTGGCAGGCTGTGGTCGAATCCGGCTTGAAGGTAATCTGAGCGACCTTGCGATTGCTGTCGCTTTAGCAACGAACAGTTCGACCTTTCGGCGAGGCGCCGTGACGCAGAACCTGTCGTCCTGCTTTGCTAGGACCAGGTCGACTCGACTCCAGATGAGTGGCACGTGTCCCTCTGTGAGCGCGATCGTTAGGCTGGCAGCATCTCTCGGGCCTGCACTCCGCTTCGTGGCGAGAAAGTCTCACGAACGATCATCGCCGTGGCGAGCGTGCCGCGGTTGACGGGCTGGTCCAAATCGTAAGGCCCAAAGTGAAAGGAGTTCCATCGCGTCCAACACTCAATGGAGCGCAAGTACCTCGGCGGTAAGGCGCTCTGATTCGACGGATCGCATCTCGCAGCCGTTCTGCTCGCGTTGGCCCCTCTGCAGCGCCTGCTCGTTGATGGCGAGCTCGCGTTCGACGCGGTCTACCGCGCGGTCGAACAGGTTGACGGTTGACCAGAGCAGATCATCAAGAGATCGTCCTTGTCGCTTGCCATGGATGAGCTCCCTTGCCTTTTCGGCCGCGCCATGGCCGCCTTCATGACGATCAACGACGGCAGGCGGTACGGAGCAGAACCCGAAGCGCGGAAGTCCGTAGCGCAGCACGGGATGGCTAAGGTTCGCGGCTGCTTTGTCTCGCAATGCCAAGGCGCGGGTGTAGGCAGGCGTTGTCCGCCGTCGAGCGGCGGGCCACCGAAGCAAGCTTGCCGAAAGCCGGCATGGCCGCGACAGGAGGGAGTCGTGGTCGACTGCCAAATTCGGGTCCTGAAAACAAGTGCCCGCTCGCCGGATGCGGCCAAGCCCGGAAACCGAGGCCCCTCATACTGCGCGAGAGATCGAAGCCGGCCGAGACGCTGTCCGGCTCGGCTTTAACGGGAGCTCGGCGTGTCGCTGGCCGTACGCGCAGCAAGAAGCGCCAAGCGAAAAGTCAACTTACTGGAAGTCGGACTTCCTCTCTGGACTTTGTTGTCACATCGTAGATTCTGATCTGGAGCATGGGACGGCGTTTCTTGAGCTCCTCCGCTCCCGCCCATGCTCCATCTCTGCTCGCGTACTCGGTTTTGAGTTGGCCATCCACTTCGAGCACATAACCGGAAGCGGGCAATCGACGAGTGGGTGCGACCATTTTGTTCCTTTAGAGCCAAAAGTCCGATCGCAGGCTCGCCAGAGCTGGATCGCCTTGGCCGGCTTGCGGGATATCGTGCGAATCGATGGTGCGACGCGAGGGACCTCTAACCATCAAGAATTGACCGCGCCATCAAGACATCCACTACCGCTTCCGCTGAATGCTCTAGGGTCTGCTCCATGGTCCTGAGATGAACCTCCGGTGTCGTTGGTGCTTCGTAGCACGAATCGATCCCGGTGAAGTTCTTGATCTTGCCGGATCTCACCTTTGAATACAGGCCTTTTGGGTCTCGCCGCGCGCATTCCTCGAGCGGCGTATCGACAAAGACTTCTATGAACTCATCCTTGCCAACCAGGCTGCGCACCCTGTCCCGTTCGGCCCTAGTGGGCGAGATGAACGAGCAGATCACGATCAAGCCGCTGTCCGCCATCAACTTGGCAACTTCGCCGACACGCCGGATGTTCGCCACGCGATCCGTCTCCGAGAAACCGAGGTCCGCGTTCAATCCGTGCCGGAGGTTGTCGCCATCCAGCAGCATGGTATGCCGCGACATCGCAAACAGCTTTTGATCAACAAGGTTGGCAATCGTCGACTTTCCCGCGCCAGACAAGCCAGTGAACCAGATGACGCAAGGCTTCTGATTCTTGAGCGCGGCGCGCTCCCTCCTGTCCACGGATAGCGCTTGCCTAGCAATATTGGTGGCCCGCCGTAGCGGAAAGGCAATCATGCCGGCCCCGACCGTACGATTCGTGTAACGATCGATGACGATAAATGATCCGGTCTTTCGATTGAGGTCGTAAGGATCGAATACGGCGGGCGTTGCGGTCACAACATCGCAGAAGGCGATCTCGTTGAGGGAAAGCGTCCCGGCGGCCAGATGCTCACAAGTGTTGACGTCGATTCGATGCCTAATTGTGGTAATGCTGCCAGAAATCGTCTGCGATCCAATCCGCAGGACGTAATTGCGTCCGGGAGCGAGCGGCTCCTTGTCCATCCAGATCACATAAGCAGCAAGCTGGTCGGCCACCTTCGGTCGGTCGTCCGGTCGCGACAGAATGTCGCCACGACTGATATCGATTTCGTCTTCCAGTGTAATGGTAACCGCATCCCCGGCTTCGGCGGCGACGAGGTCACCATCGTGGGTCACGATCCGCTTGACGCGCGTGGTCCGCCCCGACGCAGCGACAACGATCTCGTCTCCTGTCGAGATCCTCCCGGAAGCCACCGACCCGGCATAGCCCCGAAAATCCGGGTTTGGCCGGTTTACCCATTGGACCGGAAAGCGGAAAGCCTGGCTTGCGGTGCCGGACTGGATGTCAATGCTCTCCAAATGCTCGAGCAGGCAGGGACCATGATACCAGTTGGCATGAGCGGAGCGGTCCACGACGTTGTCGCCGTAGCGGGCCGAGATCGGGATCGGAACAATCGAGGTGAAGCTGAGACCGGCGGCAAAGGCCAGATAGTCACGGGCGATCCGATCGAAGCACTCCTTGTTATATGCCACAAGATCGATCTTGTTCACTGCCAGCACGACATGGCGAATACCGAGCAGCGAGCAGATAAAGGAGTGGCGGCGGGTCTGAACCATCACGCCTTTGCGGGCATCGATCAGGATGATGGCGAGCTGGGCATGCGAGGCGCCGGTAGCCATATTGCGGGTATACTGCTCGTGGCCGGGAGTGTCGGCCACCATGAAGGAGCGCCGCGGCGTCGTGAAGAAGCGGTAGGCGACATCGATTGTGATGCCCTGCTCCCGTTCGGCCTCCAGCCCGTCCACGAGCAGCGCGAAGTCGATGTCATTGCCGGTGCTACCATGCTTGATGCTGTCGCGTTCCAGCGCCGTGAGCTGATCGTGGTAGATCATCTTGCTGTCGTGCAGCAATCGGCCGATCAGCGTCGATTTGCCGTCGTCCACCGAGCCACATGTGATGAATCGCAGCTGATCCTTCGTCCTGGCCGGGACCAGTTCTGTTGCCGGATTCGTAAACATCAAAAGTAGCCTTCCCGCTTCTTCTTCTCCATTGAAGCGGCTTCGTCGGCATCAATTAGGCGTCCCTGGCGCTCCGACACAGTCGTAGTCTGCATTTCCGCGACGATATCTTCGATCGTCGTCGCATCGGATTCAATAGCTCCGCTCAAAGGATAACATCCAAGCGTGCGAAAGCGGATCATGCGCATTTCCGGCGTCTCGTCGCCGTTAAGCGGCAATCGCTGGTCATCGACCATGATCATCGCACCATTTCGACGCACTATCGGTCTTTGGTTCGCGAAGTAGAGCGGAACCACCGGAATCTTCTCGAGCATGATGTATTCCCACACCTCGAGCTCGGTCCAGTTTGACATCGCAAACACGCGCATGGTTTCGCCCTGGCGGATCCGTGTGTTGAACAGGTTCCAGAGCTCCGGCCGCTGATTACGGGGGTCCCATACGTGTCCGGCCGAACGGAAGGAGAGTATCCGTTCTTTTGCGCGACTCTTTTCCTCATCGCGCCGCGCTCCGCCAAAGGCAGCATCAAATCCGTGGAGGTCGAGCGCCTGCTTCAGCGCGTCGGTCTTCATCACCTGGGTATGGAGCGCGGAGCCGGAATCGATCGGATTGATCCCGCGCGCGAGGCCCTCCTTGTTGACATGGACGATCAGGTCGAGGCCGAGCCGCCTGGCTGTCGCGTCCCGGAAGCTGATCATCTCGCGGAACTTCCAGGTCGTGTCAACGTGAAGCAGGGGAAACGGCAATTTTGCCGGATAGAACGCCTTGATTGCAATGTGCAGCATTACGCTTGAGTCTTTTCCGATCGAGTAAAGCATGACCGGCCTTTTGAACTCGGCGACCACATCACGCATGATTTCAATCGATTCAGCTTCGAGGCGGCGCAGATGTTTCGGTAGCATGTGCCTTCTTTTCGATGCAGGATCTCTGTTCTTCGCCGTTCTATGGCTCCAGCCTAGAGTGGGAATATCCGCGGCGGAAACGGCTGGCCAAGACGCATGGCTCGTCGATGAGCTCAAGCCCCACTGGAGAGGAGACTTGCAGACGCGGGAGCATATCGCATTCCGCCGCTGGTGCGGTCGGCGCCTGGGTCACACCTGATCGGGAGATCAGCTCGTGCGGGTTAAGGATAATGGCTAAATCAGCCAGCGTGTTTTATTCGCAAGCATTCAGATCCGTTAGCGGATATTGAGGATCCGCTCAAGCCGCGCGACTTCGCCTCGCAGCATCTCGATAGCCGCTTCGCTGTTGCGAATGCCATCCAGCCCCGCAGCTCGATCAGCTTCTGACGCCAACAGCGTCTGTTGCAACTGGGCAGCCATCGTGTGGACCGGCTCTCCAGCGTGAGGTGGGCCGGATAATGCTCCCGCCTTGGAGCTTCGCAAATCCCACCAGGTTCGGAATACCTGACGATAAGGTTCAGTTACCTCCCCTCCCCTATCCAGGACTCCGGCTTGCTGTGCATGTACCAGTTCCTGCTCATATCCGAGTTCTAGCAGAAGCTCGGCGCCGACCAGATCGGTCACGGTTTGCATCTCTTCGACGCTCAATTGAGATTGCCATGCCTTGACAGAGCTTTGGTCGACGGCGTTTCGTTCCAAGATTTTTCGGTCTCCGAAGCTACTCGATCGAAGATAATCTGCTTGTCTCATCCCCGCCGATGCGACGGCCGCTGGATCACAGCCGAGGCCCCTCAACAGACGCCGGATTTCCTCGTCCGGATGCGCCACGAACAGTTCGTATTGCACGAACTGTGTGCGCGGGCGAGTGCGGTGGGCGGCGAGCTTGGGAAGGCCCAGAACCAAATCGGCGAGTGACGTTATGATGCCGTCGGGCAGACGGAGCATGAGATCGACGAGACTGGAGACGCTGACCGGATGCGAGCTTTCTGCCCGCAGTGGGACCCCCCACGTCGATTTCAGTGAAGCCGCGATGGCATAGGGATTGCGCATCAGAAGGATGTGTGGCGCCTCTGGATAGACAGATTCAAGAAACTCAAGCGCCGTCCAATAGCGTGGTGTCTTGTCTAGGATGATGCGCTTGCCCGCTTGTGCCAGATACTGATCATAGGCTGCATCGGCAAAAGCGCGGCTAGGGATCGTGCTATCTATCCGACCCAAGAATTCAGAGGTCGCGGCCTCAATCAGCGAGCCACCCGCCGGATGGCGCTGATCCACCCTGCCAAATGCTTCAACCGCCAGCATCAACCAGGGTTCAGGCGGAGCCACAATGTCTGGATGGTGCTGCAGCAAATGCGCCAGGAGTGTCGTCCCGGATCGTGGAAGACCGAGGAGAAAGCACACCGCAGGCGAACGGCCAAAACATCCGCTCATCGTTCAGACGCCTCGTCCTTGAAAAGCGAACCCTGTCGGCGCTCGCTCGATTGATCGACAGAAAGCCAGCCGCAAAGCGCTAAAACGACCAGAATTTTGTCTGCCACTCATGACTTGAGAACCGTTCAGTTCGATCGATCGGCTGGATACAGAAAGACACCGCAATCGCGTCCTCGATTACTCGACAGTTGAAACGAAGTCACGAGCCAGCTCAACTACACGAAGATTGATTGCGGATATGGGAAGGTTGGAACGAACTATACAGACGTTTGCCGAAGACCGCCAAGGCACATGGGAAGGTTATTACGTATAATCACAGCTCCCTGTTGCTGAGGTATTGAAGACGTAAATGCGACATGCAACCTCGCTGATGCTCGGCATACACCAAAGAAGTTCGGCAAAAGAGCGGACGGCTCGGCGAGCTCGGCAAAGAAGCAGACCATGTCGCGGACATCTCACGTGGCAAGGTGCAGCAATCTTGTCAGCGCGCATCGCTGCCGACGCAAGCGTGAATGCTGCCCTTGGTCCGCCAAGACACTCCATAGTCCGGCCAGCCTGTTGTTCGCCAGCCTATCCTTCCGAGTTATACCAAGTAATTGATTTTCCTGCTCTTGGAGAGTTGCCCCTCCCTTAATCGGCGCAAGGAGACTTGTAAACGATGGAACCTGACTTAAGATGCCTCCGGATCTACCTGATCCAGCAAGCGCGCTTGGCCGCATCTCTACTGACGGAGACGAGCTTGTCCGGTCATTTATGTGGGAGATCAGATCGATTCGTGCGTCGAAGAACTTGCCAAATTAAATGTGCTGGGCATCACTCGGCCACGGTGGACGATCCTGATGGCTGTGAACTATTTGGGCAAAGAAATGCGTGTACCGGTCAACCTGGTGTCACGATTGATGCTCGTCGACCCCTCCTTCGTGACAACCCACTCAAAGCTGCTAGAGAAAAACGGTTTGCTGCGGCATAAGTCCTCCGCAGACGATGCCCGGATCGGGCAGATGTCGCTGACGGCCAAAACGCGCAAGCATCTCCGACTTTGGAGCCACGACAGGCAGCCCTGGTTGAGCTCGCTTTTGATGAAAGCGGCGTTGACCGATCAAGCGAGTTCATTGCCAAGGCTGCTACAGTGAGGCTTCGCCTGGAAAGGGCCCGCTCTGGCGTTCAGAAGATCAAACGCACGACTGTCAGAAATGGAGCTCGCTAACATGAGTCTCCCATCCTTCGAATATGTTTTGAAGCAGCGCGGTCGAAGGTGGTTGGGTCGTGTCCCCAGTGATGGTGTAGCTCGGTAGAGCAAAGCCGTCCGCACGCGCGCCCTCCCATAGCGCCGTAGCGGGCGGGCGGCTTTGCGGTGGTCACCGGCAGTTCGCCGGTAGGGTCGGGTTGCTGACACCAACCTGATTCGAGGAACCACCGATGACCGATGAGATGATGAACCTCCGCACGCTCGTGGAGAAGACCCCTGATGCGGATCTGCTGCGCGAGATGATCGGCTTTGCTGCCCAGCGCCTGATGGAGCTGGAAGTGGAAGGCCAGACCGGGGCCGCCTACGGCGAGAAGAGCCCCGAGCGTCTGGCGCAGCGCAACGGCTACCGCGACCGGACCTGGGAGACCCGCGCCGGCACGGTCGAGCTGCGCATTCCCAAGCTGCGCAAGGGCTCCTACTTCCCCGGCTTTCTGGAGCCGCGCCGGATGGCCGAGAAGGCGCTCACCGCCGTGGTGCAGGAAGCTTATGTGCAGGGCGTCTCGACCCGCTCGGTCGACGATCTGGTGCAGGCGATGGGCATGAGCGGCATCTCCAAGAGCCAGGTCTCGCGGCTGTGCGCGGAGATCGATGACAAGGTGAAGGCGTTCCTCGCTCGCCCGATCGAGGGCGATTGGCCGTATCTGTGGATCGACGCCACCTACGTGAAGGTGCGCCAGCAGGGGCGCATCGTGTCGGTCGCGGTGATCGTCGCGGTCGGCGTCAACAGCGACGGCCGGCGCGAAGTTCTCGGCATGGACATTGGTCCCTCGGAGGCCGAGACATTCTGGACGGCGTTCCTGCGCAAGCTCGCCCGCCGCGGCCTGCGCGGCGTCAAGCTGGTCGTCTCCGACGCCCACGAGGGCATCAAGGCGACTGTCGCCAAGGTGCTCAACGCCACCTGGCAGCGCTGCCGCGTGCACTTCATGCGCAACGCGCTGGCCCATGCCGGCAAAAGCGGACGGCGTGTCGTCTCCGCCTTCATCGCCACTGCGTTTGCCCAGGATGATGCCGAGGCCGCACGAGCGCAATGGCGGAAGGTCGCCGATCAGCTCCGCCCCAAGCTACCCAAGCTCGCCGGCTTCCTCGACGAGGCCGAGACCGATGTGCTGGCCTACATGACGTTCCCGCCGCAGCACCGCACCAAGCTGCACTCGACCAACCCGATCGAGCGCCTCAACGGCGAGATCAAGCGCCGGACCGAGGTCGTCGGCATCTTCCCCAATGAGGAGGCCATCGTCCGCCTCATCGGCGCGATCCTGCTCGAACAGAACGATGAATGGGCCGTCCAGCGCGCCCGTTACATGACGCTGGAAACCATCGCGCCGTTGAGTAATGATCCAACCGTCAGCCTCCCGGCCATCGCCAGCTGACCAGTCCGGCTCTTGCCGGCGAACGCGGTGTCCCACCGCCAGTTACACCACGCTCAGGGACACGATCAGGTGGTTGTGGTCCGTTCACAACGCCGAGGGCGCTCAGGTGATGACGGGTTCAGGATGTAACCGCCGCGCCGCCACCTATCAAGCTAACAGAGCGCTTTTTCAATTGCTGTTGAGCGCGCCATATTGCCTCGGAGCTCGAGCTAGCCAACAGGCTCGGCGAGGTTCGCTTACGCCCAAACTTTAGTCTGGCACGAGCTTCGAGGATGCCCCATTCGCGAGTTGTTTCCATTTCGCTAAAGCGATCAGCCGATGTGTTCGGCCCAGCGCGGCCAAGACTGCCTCGCCGAAGCTGAAGAAGCTGCTGGCCGAACGGATGCTAGATTCGGCCCCTACAGGAGTTCCTCTGAGACTGGTCAGCTTCTCGAACTAACGCGCCAAGGACTGGGCGTAGTGGCACCATCGCATGCGTTCCGGGGCCGAGTGTCTTGGGGTTTTATCTTCGAGACAGGGCTATGGCTAAGACTATCTCTTCACTCGCGATCATACATCGCAAGCGGCTGTCGAAACCGCCTTCCAAGAAACTTGATCAAAGCGCTGGAGCACGTTCCGCGACATTGAAGGCATCCAGTACGTGCCTGAAAACTTCTCTCAGCGCGGGTCGGCCACGCTAATGTGCGACAAAGTCTGTATGGCCAAAGAGGGCGGCCCGCGAGCCGCCCTACCGGCCACTAGCCAGCGTTGCTCACAATTACCGCTGATGTCCGAGTCCGATTCCGAGATTTAAGGCCTTCTGGCGTAGCGCACCTTCGCTGCGTTTGGTCATTTTTGCTATTTTTATGACCGGGGTCCGAGCCTTCGAATGGACTTTGAGCTCTTTGATATCTGCCTTCGTCCACTCGCGCCGCTTAACGCGTTTCTTGGTTGCTTTTTTCACGATGAATGCTCCTTCTGAGAGGAGCGCCTGTAACACATTTTTTTCGGAGCGACGACCGTAAAAAAGAGGCACTCATCGGAACTCGCGCCAGCGTATAAGTTCGGTCATGCTTTCTGCCCATAGTGTTTCGAAGAAAGGGTCAGCGGAGATAGCCGCCTTGGCTACGTTTGTGACGAGGTCTCAACTGCCGTCTCCGACCGATTTGAGGTCAAACTACGTCGGTGGTAACCGCGCCGTTGGACATCTTGGCGAATGGCATCGCTCACTAAACGCACCGCCCGCTTCTTTCGCTTCCAATTGCCGTCCAACCCCGCGGGGATCGCAATGCCTCGCGGAACGACCAAAAGATCGCGCCTTCCGTTCAAATAAACATCAAACATGTCGTCCCTCGTCAGGCACGAGCGTAGATCGCGGGTTCATACATTTGGTGACATCGAAGCAACAGTCGCGATTAAGAACTCTACGCGAGTTTTCTCCGGATGTTGCCGCACTTGAGGGTGCATGGCGCAATCCCGCTTCTCCTTCAGGTGCTCCGCATCGCCGAGAACACAGGAGGCTTCTCACGCCTTATTGTCGCTAACGTATCCACTTATCGGGGCTTCGTCAGATCGACACGATAATGACCATCCGCGTTTTTAAGAATATTGCCGCCCTTGTCACGAATATACGCCCGAGCAGGTGGAGCGCACTCTTTTGTGTTGAGCGTCTGGATGCAACACGCCTTGCCCTTTGAGACTGATTTCCCTTATCCAGCGGCCACCTCGCCGTCGCTGAGGCGAATCTGATCGGACCGAGTTGTAGTTCGGCCGAACTTTGATCTCCGCCGGGGGTAGTCGCGCCGGCGGTTCATAGCGGCGATTGAGGACGACGACGGCGGCGGCGGCCAGGCTGGCGACGAAAGCCAGCAATACGCAGAACGTAAACGCCGGATCGTGTCCCATCGCTGCGGCAAAGAAGAAGACGTAGGCAGAAACAGCGAATATAGACATAAGGGCTGCTTCACTATGTCGTGGACTTCGAGGCGGCGATGGGCTTGTCCTGTATCGGCCTTCTTTGAATGCGGGCATGCTCAGGAGTCAAGATCTTCGGTGAGGAACTGATTGAGCGAGATGATCGCGAAAGAGCAGCCGGAGGATATCTCACGACCGATCGCGCCGGGTCTGTTCGTTCGGGCAGTCTTTGAGCGGACTTGCATGGTGTTGGCTCTCGAGGTCGGCGGCGCAGCGGACTTTGGTCTGACACAGGCCACACACGCGTTGCAGATCGCAGTCTCGATTGCGGCAGCAAGCGCATTCTCGGAAACACCGCCAAGTGCGAGGCGCTTGCTCAAGAGTTCAGGAGAGCCCGGTCTTTGCGCCATGGTTCGAAAGGCGGATACGGACAGACTAAGGTCACGTGCGATCGCATCGATGTCCTGCGAGCTCAACTAAGCCGGTTCGGATGTCTGGGACAGGCCCGCGCGTAACCGGCTGAGGAGATGTCTAAACCGTCAAGGATATGTGTGCAGATTGGACAACCAAGCCTAACCCTTCGAAACAGCCATAGCTGCCGGAGGCAGACTTGTTTTTGACATTGGATCAAACAAGACCGACTTGTGGGAGCAGGTCCTTCGATCCGGATGGCCCTGCCGGTACGATGCTTGGCGGAGCGCTGCAGACCCCATTGAACGGCAGGCGGCAAACCGTCCAGCGAGGTCCGCTTAGGTGTGGTGAGACAACAGGGTGCCCGCCGAATTGACGAAAGCATCACCAGTTGTTCTCTCGAATCGACGGTCGACACGACCCTGTCCGGGATCACGCTTAGATTACAGATTGACCCCACAACTCAATTCGCAGACTTCTCGCCAAACTCAAGCTAACCAGCCTATGCCGGCGGCAATGCAGGCGGGGTTCGAAGCTCGATCACATCGGCGAAGACTGTCCAATCGCGGACACTCTTTTGCTTGCAGAAATCGGTCTCCGCCTGCTGTGCAGCAGCACTTAGCGAGGCGGCATCGATCTTAAACGCTGCCTGACAGGCACGATGTTCGTGACCGGTATCGTCACAAACGGTCTTAATGAACCGAACGTTAAATGAAGGCATGGCCCCCTCTTCTTGTGGGTTTGCTTATCCACCATCCTGCCATTGGCGCCTCAAGAGTATTTGATCTGCCTCAAGCAGCACCCCCAAGAGGTTTGGTTGTCCGCTGCTCCGTCGAGATAAAGTCGAGACTTTGGCAGCGCGGCCCGCGCGCTCCTGTTGTCCCGCAAGCCGCGCTATCTCTATCTGTCTAGCTTTGCAGATCGCACTCTGTTTGAGCCGAGGGACAGCGTCTTCTGGTCTGCTCAAGCCCTCGACCAACAAATTGGGGTGACGATGAATTGGGGAATGTCTCGAAGAGAGGATCGAGAGCAGCATGCGCCGTCACGCCCGAGATGCCGGCTATTGATCTCTATCGATCGCGATCTCGGGGGAGCGTTACAATTTTGCACCTTGAACTCCCATACTCAACCGCTGGCAATATGGAGGCTCGAGACGCCGCGAACCTTACACGCGATATTTGGTGGTCTCACGAGGCATTGCCGCAAACACCAGGTCATTGCGCCAATGACCGGGCAGAGGCATTTCTGAGGCGTGCCGGCGGCCAGGACTATCGACGGCGAGACTACGCGCACGTGATCGCGGGCCAATGAGGCGAACCGCCCCGACCTTCTGACGGTCCGCCCTGCCGCCCCGACAGCAAAGCCGATGATCAGGCTTGTCGCAGCCAACGTTTGATAAGGCCAAGATTCCGGACTTCAGCGCCAAAGATTATCTGGGATCAGCGCCGGCAAGGCTGCCGACAATGCGAAGCGAGCGATCAATTGACTATCTGCTTGCTGGCTATCGCAGCATTGAGGACAGATGCTGTCGTGGCCCATCGCGAGGGATGCGCCTCAAATCAACTCGGCTACACGCTGGCGTGTTGCAGACCAACGCGGGACCCTGGCGGATCGCCCGAGTTGAGACATGTCGCCTGCCAACGCGGGCCTGTCGGGCTCGCAGCAGCCGCTCGAGCTTGGCCGTTTTGGACGCGCATCAGCTCTTTTTGACCTGTATCAATTCTGCGGCGACTGCCTACTGATAGAAGTGAGCTTCCAGTCCAAGGTCACACACATGGCAGACAGAAAGACTTGGCGCCCCATCATCTTTTCATGTCCAGATACCGGCGACCGAGTTCAAGGACTGCTGCCGGACGCACCCGAACCGCGTGCCGATGACCTGCACAGAATAACCTGCGCTGCGTGCGATGGCGTCCACTTCATCGACCTGCGGACGGGCGCGATGATCAGCGCCGAGCGCAACTAGGCCCATCCGAATGGTGTCAAGAAAATTCCCGCGCCTTCCCGTTCTCGATTGGGGATGCCGCTCCGCTCGTAAGGGCGCGGCTGACGTCATCACAACCCAACGCCCCGCGCTGACGTCGTGGGACAAGGAGATTTTCACCAACGGAGGATGTTTCGGCATGACAGACTACGGCGACATTTGTCGCGGCGCCGGCCAGATCGTCGCAGCGCAGTCCAGTTTAACTTCTGCAGAACAGCGATGAATACCAACCGCCGCGGGCTTGAGCTGATTCAGATCGATTCGACCGAAGCCCGGGAGTTGTTTCGCAGCGCCAATCCTAATATTTCGGTTAGCGAGCGGATCATGTCCCGGCACGATAGGTTCAACGGCGCCACGGCCGATAAAATCCCGGCCGCGGCCGACCCCATCGAGAGCACGCGCCGCCTAGGTTATACCGAGTTGAGCCTGTTCGCGCGGCACACCAAGCGATCTCGTCCGTAGTGTTCAGAAGGTTGCCTGAATTTGTCAGCCCGCAGCGATGAACTCCGTCCAGGATCTAGTGGCGACCTGACCTGGGAGCGGCTCGAAACTGCGCCGCCCTTTGATCGGGATCTGGAGATTGCCGTGATCGAGGGTAACACCATTCACCGGGTGGTCTTTCCTTGCCGCCGGATCTTCGACGGCTGGATTAAGGCAAAGACCGGAGAACGCGTCGCCGTGCAGCCGACGCACTGGCGCATCTGGCCCGGATAGCGGCGACCATCCTGCGCAATAGATTGGCGTGAGTTGAGGCCGGGACTGCCTCGGGGTGGCCTCTCGTGGTAAACAATTTAGAGTTGATCAATGAGAGGGCCTGCCAGAAACATGTCGGACCACATCAGGTACGGCTATGGGCCTGGCGCGGCAGACGCCGCGTTGGCTCTCGTGCTGCGACGGGCGTTAGTCCGCATCTTCAGGACCGCACGGGCACGATCATCTACCTTCCGGTCGTTTTTCCCGCTTTCGCCGCGGCCGCGGACTGGGGGAGCTTCGCTACCCTGCTCTGCATCAGCGACGGCCGGTTCCAGCCCATTGTCACGTCTAACACGCATGGCATGGGTGTGGGGCTATCGATCTGCTGGACGATCATCGAGCCACGAGGAATCCGGGCGGCGACAGGATCTTTCAGTTCACCGCGCGATTGCGGAGCTTAGTGAAGACACATGACTGGGCGGCGCATTCTCGTGATCGACGATGACGCCGCTATGCGGGACTCGCTCGCGTTTCTGCTTGATGTTAATGGTTTCTACGTAGCAACCTATGAGACGGCGACCGCGTTTCTCAATGACGTCGCAAGCGGTCCGGTTGACTGCATTGTGTCAGACATCTGTCTGCCGGCTATGAGCGGTCTCGAACTCGTCAGAAAAGTGAAAGCCGATCGCGCCGACTGCCCCGTCCTCTTAATAACTGGTCATGGCGACGTATCGCTCGCAGTGGAAGCGATGAAAGCGGGTGCGGTCGACTTCATCGAGAAGCCGTTCGAGGAGGAGGTGCTATTGCGTGCGATCAATAGTGCTTTGGAAGCGCGGCCAACAAAGCCAGCCGACGCAGCGAAACTGCAGGCGGAAGCCCGCCTCGCGGATCTCTCGTCCCGCGAACGCGACGTCCTGCAGGGACTATTAGCCGGCAAGATTAACAAAGTGATAGCCCATGATCTCGGCATCAGTCCGCGGACAGTCGAGGTTTACCGTGCGAACCTGATGGCCAAGACTAATGTCCGCAGCATGTCCGAGTTGATGCGGATCGCCATTACCGCGGGACTCTAGCAGCAGCGCAAAATAGCGTGAATGGCTTATTCATGCATCAAGCTGACGAACGGCAGGTTTCGCGCGCACCGAGCCGATCATGTTTTCGGTGACGCCTGCCGATGCAACACACCCAGGCCGGCCGTTGCGCCAGGTCAATATGTCACGCGAGCCGAGACCTATGATCCGGGCTAGACCCCAACTCGGTCCACATGCGTACTTATCGCATGATCATCAAGCACGTCACCACGCCAGCGTACATCGATCAGGATGCCGTCAACATCGGCCCCGTCACCTCCGCGGCCGACCGATGCTGACGAGGATCAAAGTCAAGGCGCCGAACAAGACTTCCTGCGGCGAGCCGAAAGTGGCGATGGACGACAACGTTTCGGCTGGCTGGAGCTCTTCAGGGGTACGGCAGTGCGCGGCCGACGAAGCCAGCATGCAGCTTCGTAATCCGATTTGAGCATGTTTGAGCAACCAAGTGACCGCGTCGCCCCATACACGCCCCGCTCATGGACTTACGTGTAAATACTTAGGGGCTTCTACCTAGGGAAAACATCCAAATTTCCAATTCGTCAGGAGCAGCCAATCTGCGTCGAATCGACGTTGGTAAGATAGGGTCCGCCATGCACGCCCAGGCCGCCAGTTCTAGCGAGACGAGACGCCATCCGACCAGCGTCTTGCGTGGGCGACCTCATCGTCGTGAACCATTTGGCATAATTCCGAGACCGAAGCGTCTCACTCCCAATAGCGAGATCTACCGCGAAGACCAGGCAGCCCAATACCTCTATCAGGTGGTTTCGTGCGCTGTGCGGTCGTGCTGCGTAACGACGGACTGCCCAGGAGCTTTGTGCAACACTTCAGCTAAGTTGATTTACGCCAGCTCAAATTGAAGCGCGCTACTTTTTGCGTCGAATGGCGCGGACAAATCGCAGCCCCGCGAAGGACACCGAATTCGGCTTGGGCAGTCTTGCAAATGGCAGAAATCGCTTCCAGCCTAGATTGTGCCTCCAGGAACACCGCAATGATCATCGATCTTCTGCTTCGAGAGCATCGCAACATTGATCTTCTTCTGGTCGCTCTTCAACGCGAATTGGAGATTTTTGAGAAGGGGATCCGGCCCGATTATGAGGTCATTCGCGCGATTATCAGCTATTTCGAGGTTTACCCCGAGGTGTACCATCATCCACAGGAAGACTTGATTTTTTTCAAGCTCAAGTCTCGCGATCCGGAGGCAGCTGCAATCGTCGGCGATCTCGCGCTTGAACACCAGGAAGTCGTCGACCGTTTGCACCACTTCGCGCGAGCTATTGACGCTATCCTCGCGGATCGTGACCTCTTTCGGCAAGACGTCGGCAATATCATACGCGACTTTATAGTACGCGAGCGGCACCACATGATGTGGGAAGAACGAGATTTCTTTCCCGCCGCTCTGAAGGCTCTCTCGGCTAAGGATTGGACCGAAATCGCTTCCGCCCTCACCAATGATGGAGATCCGCTGTTCAGCGAGACAGCGGCAGCGACTTCCGATGCGCTAAGAGCGCATATTCTGCAATTGGAGCAAGAAGCTGAGGCCGAACGGAGCTCGGTCGCGTTGTCGTCCGCCAAGGCCGGCAATCCGTGACACAGCGCCGAGACGGACGGGCCGTATTGACGCGGCCGTTTGACAGCAGGAAGTGGACCTCATGCTCATTCTGTCGAAAGAAAATGGGGGTGCTCGCGGGCACGTAGGCTGCCGCCCCCCCCCCAAAATGGCTTCTGCGCAACGTGATCGCTTCCTCGACCACCGGCGCAAACAGCATGGCGGAGCCTAGCTGAGCTCTGGTTCCGGCACCACAATGTAAACCTCGCAGGTCTGTCAGTTGCGCAGTGATATCGCGCGAAACGGACGCCTCTCGTGTCCGCCGACCGATGAGGACGGACGATTGCCGCCGCGCGGGTGCGGCGAAGCACCCACTCCTTGAGCCCCGCCCCATACGCTCTGAGACATCCGGCCGCAGCCGGTCCTACTCACTGCACGCGAATGCGAGGCACTGCCAGTCCCGGGTACGTTCAGCACCAACAGCAAGGCGCTGGACGTGGATCGCCACGACCAGTTCTGGCGCAATTGGATTTCAACAACCTATGGGGATCCGCATCGTAAATGATGCTCGTTCCTGACGCGTGACCGCTTCACGCGATCCTACATACGTGTATGCGGCGTGCAGCATGCCCTCCCATTGGCCTTGGAGCGGCCATAGGCATCGGCGACACTCCGTAATCAGGTCCAGAAACCTCTGTTTGAGATCTATGAGCGGACCATGCGGAGGGTGTCACGAGCTTGATGATGCCGCGGTGCCGATAGGGTGCTCCTCAGCGCCCAAGCCGAAACCCGACTATCGGGTGGAACCGGTCGACCAAGGACTGCCTTAAGCAAGGTTCAAATTTAGCAACCGCTTATGCATTGGATAAGCTTGCGAGATCCATGGAGCCGGGCTTACGTCGCCCTGATCGAACATAAGGCTCCAGGCAGGAAAGCGCACCGAGTTTGCTGTCCTGCGGCGACCGCCCGGCATGCCCCCTCGCTGCTGTCGTAATCGTGCCGACGTGCTCATGAGCGACAAACCTTGGTGTAGATTCTAACTCTCAGGCTATACGGTCGCATACCACGGCATAATTGAGCTACGCTGATCTTGTGCTTCAACTCGGCTCAGATTTTCGGCGAATGTCCTCGCCGTGATCGAACTGGCGGCTTCGCCGATGGAAGTCCGCGCGAATGCGTCAGCTTCGCTCCTCCCAGACTTTCGCCCGGCCCGCTAAGCGGGGCGGGGCATTTTTTATGTTCCTAAGGCTCCCGCGCAAATGACCACAAGCGGATCAGCTTTGTCGAAAAGAGACCGAAGCCCGGATCAACGGCCTCGCGGATCGAATGCAGCGCGCAGTTCGCGGGCGGCAGTGACCATGTTCGCTAGCGCTGGCCGAACCTCCTCCCATTTGCGCGTCTTCAGGCCGCAGTCTGGATTGATCCAGAGCTGCGAATCCTGCAGCCGCGTCCGAGCCAACACCATCAGCTCCTTCATTTCGCTCGTCTCGGGAACGCGTGGAGAGTGGATGTCGTACACGCCCGGCCCGATCTGATTTGGATATTCGTAGTTCCTGAACGCGTCGAGTAGTTCCATTTTCGAGCGCGATGTCTCGATCGAGATGACATCCGCGTCCATTGCAGCGATCGCACCAATGATGTCGTTGAACTCCGAGTAGCACATATGCGTATGAATTTGCGTTTGATCGGCGACGCCCGATGAACAGATGCGGAAGCAATCGACGGCCCAGTCGAGATAAGCCGCCCACTCCGATCGACGCAACGGCAATCCTTCGCGGACTGCAGCTTCGTCGATCTGGATCATGGTCGCACCAGCATTCTCGAGATCGCGGACTTCGTCTCGGATCGCGAGCGCAATCTGGCGGCAGACCTCGCTTCTGGGAATATCATCCCGAACAAAGGACCAGTTCAAGATCGTCACCGGTCCGGTCAACATCGCTTTCATCGGCTTCCTTGTTAGTGATTGCGCGTAGCGCCACCAGTCCACGGTGATAGGCTTCGGCCGTGCTACATCGCCAAACAGGATCGGTGGCCTGACGCAGCGCGAGCCGTAGGACTGCACCCATCCGCTCTTGGTAAATACGAAGCCGGCGAGTTGCTCGCCGAAGTACTGCACCATGTCATTGCGCTCAAACTCGCCGTGCACGAGGACGTCAAGACCGATGTCCTCCTGCCAACGTACGGCGCGCGCAGTCTCCTCCTTGAGGAACTTGTCGTATTGCTCGTCGCTTATCGCACCTCGCGCATGCGCCGCACGGGCATTCCGGATCTCTGTGGTCTGCGGAAATGATCCGATCGTCGTGGTAGGAAAAGCCGGTAGTCCGAATCGATTGCTTTGGATCTCGGCCCGACGGGCAAATGGGCTCGCGCGCCGACACATGGTCTGGTCGATCGCTCTCATCCGGACAGCGACATTGGCATCACGGATTTTCGGCGAAGTCCGGCGGACAGTCGCGGCACCTTCCGACTCGGCAAGAGCTAACGCAACATTCTGGTCGCCTGCGAGTGCACGCGCTAGGATCGCAAGCTCCCGCATCTTCTGGACCGAGAAAGCAAGCCAGCTCTTGACGTCGGAAGCGAGGCCGGTCTCGAGTTCAACATCGACCGGCACATGAAGCAGCGAGCAGGATGGGGCGATCTGTACACGATCCTTGCCGAGCTTCGCAATCGCGGGTTCGAGCCGCTGGCGCAGCGACGACAAATTCGACCGCCATACATTCCGACCGTCGACGACACCGAGCGACATGACGAGATCACTTCGGCCGCCAGCGATGATCTGGTGCAACAACTGTGGCGCTCGAACCAGATCGAGGTGCAGCCCGGCAACTGGCAGGCTCAAGGCGGTGTCCAGATTGTCGCCGAGGTCGCCGAAATAGCTGGCAACCATGAGCTTGATCGCCGGCCCCTCCTTGGCGAGCCGGTCATAGGCATGTCGCAAAGATTTTCGCGTCCCCTCATCCAGATCAAGAACTAGGCTGGGCTCGTCGAACTGAACCCAATTTGCCCCACGTTTGGCCAATTCCTGCATAACCTCGATATAGGGCGGTATCAGTTCATCCAGCAGTGAGAGTGGCTGGAACGTGGGATCGGGACTCTTGCCGAGCTTTAGGAATGTGACCGGCCCGATCAGGACGGGGCGGGTCTGAAAGCCAAGGGCCTTGGCTTCCTCATACTCCTCGATCGGCTTGCGAGAGCATAGCCTGAAAGTCTGTCCCCTGTGAAACTCGGGGACCATATAGTGATAGTTGGTGTCGAACCACTTGGTCATCTCCTGCGCGGGTGCGCCAAATCCGCGCGGTCCGTGACCGCAACTCGCTTCCTGGTCGTCGCATTGTGAACCGCGGGCCATGGCGAAGTATGTCTTGAGCGAAACGGATTCGGCTTTCGAGGCGTAGATCTCCGGGATGGCGCCAACCATGACACTTGTGTCGAGCACCTGGTCATACAGCGAGAAATCGTTCGATGGAATGACCGTGACGCCGATAGATTTCTGACGGGCCCAATTCGCGGCACGCAGGCCAGCTGCGTCCTCGAGCAGCTGCTGTTCGCTGCTTTTTCCGGCCCAGTAGCTTTCTAGAGCGACTTTGAGCTCGCGCCTTGGACCGATGCGTGGCGTTCCGAGCGTGGCAACAGGGAGGGAGAGAAGAGACATAGCGTTAACCCATGTTGGGGGCAAAGGCCATGGCGGACGCAGGCAGGGGAAGTCGCGGTGCGACGGCTGCTTGGCGCACCACCGGGACACCCCGCCCGTGGACGAATATAGTGTCGGGGCAGGTCTCCTGGCTCGCAGGTCATCGCTGCTGTCCGGCCTTCCCGAAGCCGCGCAGGCTTCAGTGACGTCGTTGGACAGCGGCTCGCCGCTCACAGTTGCGGGGGCAGCGCCGGCATTTTCACCGGCTTCCCTCTTAGCTCCGGATCAAATGGAAACCGGAGAACCTCGACGACTTGGATTATCGGCAAGAGCAGTCTTCCGTCAACCTCTCAGATCATGTCTCAAGCTGATGCTGCGACATCTGCTACGCGAATGACCGTGCATCTCTAGCATTGAGATGATGTAGCAGTGCTCTCCAATCAGCGATACCGCAATGAGCATCGCAGTTGCCCGCGGGTTGCACGCCAGATCGGTGGAAAGGACAAATGCGGCTTGCGCGGTCGGGGCCGCTGCCTCGAGCAGAACGCATTTGTCGCCAGTCCCAGCTTCCCAGCGGTTTTTCGAGCACGCGCGCCATCCAGCCACCTTCTCGACCAACAGGATCAGTGTTGAATAGGCCAAGACACCTGGCTAAGCCAGCAACTTACAACTTACCCGGGCAGCACGTTTGATTTGCGGTGCCAGCCACACCCCAAATGCTCGGCGAAGATCGGCTTGCCGTCGTTCGCCATCGAGTACAAAGCGCGCCTGACTGAGGCTGTTCTCGACTTCCGGAGCGCCGGACGTCGCGAAAGGAGCGCCAAACGCGCCATGGCCCCTTGGCCGAAAGTGCCCGAAGGCATGGCAGCGATCAAAAGCCCACATTCCGGCAACGATAACCGAACCACACGGTTCAATGACGGCAAACGTGCTGCCACTTCTCATCAGGAACTTGGCACCGAGGCGTTCCGCTGTGCCGTCGAACATCCGGTGCGTGACGGGGATGCATAAGCCGTGCTGGAGAGGTTGAACGGAAACATCGAGACATGCGCCAGTCGGAAAGTCGACAAAGAGGACACAAAACCGGTGCGAATTGCCGTCTATTATCTGGCACGAAGAATGCACGTCCTCTGCCTGCCCAGTCCTCCTGCTGGGCATGTCCAGCACAGCAAATTGAGGCTGTCGGTGGCAGTGAAGTTAGCGGCGCGTGACATAGAGGGGAGCGCCTGCTCGCACGGGAAAACCAGTGGTCGCCCCGTCGCGTCGCCGCTAACTTCTTGCGCTCGCGCATAACAGGTTGAAGGTTGCCTGCTCTGGAATGACGTGTGGATGAGACCGGATAGGCCGACGGTTATGAAGAAAACGTCAGGAAGACGCGCGCTATGGCTTTGGCTCGGTCGATCCCTGATCTGCCTGGCCGGGCTGGCTGCGACGAGCAACACTGTTCGCGCTAACGACAGCCCCCTTGTCGAAAGAGTCAAGTCAACGTGGCGAGCGCAAGACGGTGAGACAATAGAACAAGTTATCTCCAACGTCTCGAAGGTGGCACAGTTCGTCCCTCGGATGTGGGGCGTCGCTGAACTTGACCAAAATGAATATGTTTTTGTTTCTTGGACCAGGCACCGGGATGATAAATCAGACGAAGAGTACGTTATCACCTGGAAGGTCGCGCTCGACGGGACGATTGAACTTGCGTCGACCTATGCGAAGCCAATGGAATTGGGCTGGCGCGCCTTCGCGCTCTCGTTGATCGCCAGTGAAGTCAAGGATGGCGAAAGGGACGCAAATCTTGGCTTTCTGCATGACCCGGCCAACTTCAACTTTGTGACGACCATGCAAGGTCGGCTCGGTGATCTTCTGCGGCAGGGCAGCTGCACTATCGTTGATCCTGTTGGAGTGGACTACTTGCCGAAGCAGAATGACAAGCCGACCGAGAAAGGTGATCTGTGGCGCGTTTTGCTTGTGGTGAACTGTAATATCCCAGGGCCCCGCTATTTTACATACAACGGGGTCATCACTTTCGAGAAGAGCGAAGGACAAGATTGGGAGCCGCAATCCTCCTTTGCCAAGCGTATCGCGGCTTTTCCTCCTGGCTCCTGGTTCGCTCGCATGGAGCCAAAGGAACGGGAGGATTAGAAGGGAGCTAAAGGCCTCGGTAAATGATCGCGCAGAGCAAGATCGCGCCGTAGCTCCTGCAGGGCCGAACGCCTCAGAGCAACGGCAAGACTATCAGCTCTAAACTCTCCGGTGTTTACACCTTGAACAGTCGCGAGCTTTCCCGCGGCCTTCAGCCGGCCATCGAGAAAATGGGGCAGCACGATTACCTCCGATTCTTTCTGCGAGGAGTCGAGCTCAGCGGCGCGTGCCGCCTTGCGAGAGGCGGCTTGACCTCGGCGCACCCCACGCAGTGGAAGGACACCATTTGCGAGAGAACCAGCTCTCCATGCCATTCTTCACGGGACTGGGCCTGCAGATGCCTCGGGCCCAAGCCCGATCCGGCGTGCGAACCGCGCATCGCGCGACTGACTGGCACCCGCAAGAGCGTGACCATTCCGAGGCCGAGGTGGCACGCGGGATCGACTGCTGCGACGAAACCGGTTAATAGGGTAATGGGGCAGTGTTAGCGGCCCCGGCTTGACCACCGGTCCTTCGAGTGCCCCCAACGAGGAGCCGGAGCCGTGCGCGAGGCATCGAAGACCGGACTGAGTCGCCCGCTAGATTTCCTCGCACGCATTCGTCTGCGCATCGTAGATCCGGATTTGAAGCATGGGAAAGCGCTTCTTTAGTTCTGCTCCACCTGCCCTGGCGCCGTCTTTGGTTGCGAATTCAGCTCTGAGTCGGCCATCCACTTCAAGCGCGTAAGAAGAGACGGGCAATTCCCGGGGGGCTGAAACCATTTCATTTCCATTGGGTAGTGAGGTGGCTCAGAATGATGTGTAGCTTGAGTCGGCCATACCACACCAGAGCTACCTGCTCGGATGCCGCGATGGGCCTTGTGGATTGACGCCTCGCACCGAATGGCATCAGGACGGCACTCGCGATCGTCCGAACACGCGGGCGGCTTACCCCTCGCCGGTGCGTATACGAAGTAGCCACGGCTCCACATGGTTGTCCTTAAATTTTCCCGGCGCAAACGCATGCCCTCATGCCGTGCTGGGTAACTCTCAACACGTGAGTACGGGGAAGCGCACAACGAAAGAGCGGCCGCCAGTCGCGCCGACCGGGTCATGAAAAATCCTGGCCTTCTCCGAACGGGGCCGCGGCACCACCCGACCATCCCGGCTGGCTCTCAAGAGAGCTCCTGGTTTTCCGCGGTTTGCGCAAACGATACCGATTCACTTGCGCTGCGAGCGTTGAGCTGGACTCCGTGGCGCCTTTCGTCCAAATCTCTGATAGGACGCGAGACCAGATTTCTTTCGAACGTCGGTCTTTCCGTGGCAAGAACTTAAAATGTCATCGCTCTCGCCGAAACCGTCGGCAGCCTTCTGTGTGCCGATGGGGGTTGGCACAAAGCATAGCCAGGTTGCTGTCCTCCACGCCTGACTTCCACTCGACTGTCACAATTCACAGGCGCTTTTCTTCTTCAATCGCGTGAGAAACAGCGTTCCGAGGCTCGGCTTTCTCCCGCATGCCGAGTTGGCGGCTGAGCGATGGGGATCTCCTCCTCAGGCCGAGAGAGGGTGCTGTGCGCGCCCACTGAGTGAGACCGGTGAGGCTCGAAGGATACCGCGATACGCACACCGGAAGAAATCGCTTGAACCTCACGCAGCGTCAGGTCGTAGCTTGGAAATGAGGGCCAAGCTTTCATAAAGCAAACGTCGAAAGATGCGGCCCGATAACGGACATAGTGCGTTTAAGCGTCGAACGCGGCGCCGGATCGCACGTGAACATGAATCAAGACGAAAGGCTATTGTCGGAATGAAACACCGCGTAATGATGGTCGCATTGTTGGCTGTCATCACATCTCCGGTCTGCGCGGCGAAGCTCAGCGGCCCTCCGCGCATCCTCGACGGCAATACGATCGAGCTCGAGAAAACCACGCTTCGGCTCTCAGGCATCGACGCTCCTGAGACTGACCAGATTTGCCTCGACGCCCACGGCCGGAAATGGGCTTGCGGCGTGGCTGCTCGCGACGAGCTTATCAAGCATTCGAACGGACGAACGTGGGATTGTCATACCACAGGAGTTGATGAATACGGCAGGTCGCGTGGCCGTTGCTTCATCGAAGGCGAGGACGTGAACGCCTGGATGGTACGCTCCGGCTGGGCACTATCGTCGCCTTCTGCCAATACGTACGTTATCTATGAGGTTGTGGCGAGCAAAGCCTATGCGGGGCTGTGGTCGGGGGCGTTCATCGCGCCCTGGGACTGGCGTCGCCGCAACAAGGGGACGATCATCATCGGCGCGAGCTCGGTTCCGATCGACGCTCAGGAGCTCCTGCTCGGATCCGCTTTGCTATCGGACCCGCCCTCGTCAGAGTGTCTGATAAAAGGCACCGTGGGCCACAACGGCGAGCGACTTTATCACTTGCCCGGGCAATTCGGTTACGAACAAATCGACATGACGAAGAAGCCCGGTGAACGCTGGCTCTGCAGCGAATCGGAAGCCGAAGCGACCGGGTGGCGCAAAGCCGCGCGATGAGGTGAGATGCATGCATGCAGGCCATTATCCGAATATGTCCTATCTGACCAAGATCGCGCCTTCGCGCCGCTCGCTGTTGCTGTTCGCTGTTTCGGCGGCTTGCCTGCGGCTTGACAACAACATTGTCGATGCGAAGGAAGCAAAAACGCCGCCCAAGCCGAATAACCTGCTCTCGCCGGATGCTGCCCTGAAGCGGCTGATGGAAGGTAACGATCGTTATGTCCATGGCGTATCACGAGGCGACGATTTCAAGCGCGAGCGCTCTGTTTTGGTGGATGGGCAAAATCCATATGCCGCGGTTCTGAGCTGCGCCGATTCTCGCGTGGCGCCTGAACTTGTCTTCGGCAGCGGACTCGGTGATCTGTTTGTCTGCCGCCTCGCCGGCAACTTCGCCAACGATGACACGGTCGCCAGTATGGAATATGCGGTCGCCGTGCTGAATACGCCGCTGATCCTGGTACTTGGCCACGATCATTGCGGTGCGATAGACGCCACGATCAAGTCGCTCCACGACGATAAGCCGCCGCCGGGGCACATTTCATCCCTCATCGCTGCGCTTGCGCCTGCAGTAACAGCATCTCGCCAGCAAACAGGTGACACGTTCGCAGAAGCAACCCGACGAAATGTAGTCGATAATGTCAACAAACTTAAATCGACGGGGCCGATTCTCAACGCGGCAGTTGAGCAGAACAGACTGAAGGTCGTCGGGGGGCTATATCGGCTCGACACCGGCAGGGTCGAATTGCTGAGCTGACGCTGGCACCTTCGCGCGGCCAGCTGGTCGTTTGCCGCCTGATACAGGGCTTCATCGAGTTCCGCGCAATTCGCTCGTGCATCGGCTGCATCAACTGCACCGAGTACAATCAGCTCCACAATTGTTATAGCTTCGGGAAGCTTTATGTTATGCGCGGCCTCTTAATCCTCCTTGTGTTCTACGCGCTCATGTTGGCAACGCGAGGCCAGCACCAAGAAACACTCATATCGCGGCCAACAGTATTCAAGCCTGCACCTTAATGCGCGAGGCGGGCCGAGGGGGGTCAAGCGGCAGATCGCGGTGCGAGGCATGCAGGGTCTGAGCTCTCGGCCCCCGGAACAAGCGACAATTCCGGCAGACTCTCACTCCCGATCCGGCAAGCCATCTATGGTCCTGCTTATGATCACCAGGCTCAGCCAGGGCCGAAGATCAAATAGAGCAGGATTACGACCGACATGACTAACCAGCCGACCGACGTAAAGAAAATAGCTACTCGCGTAGGCATCGGACGTCTCTCTGCATCAGCCATTTGGGAGACCACAAGTGTCGGAAAGCAGCCTTGTTGCATCTGTCTTGGGCCTAGCTTGGATCAGCATAAACAGAAACTTGTCGCGCGCACGACGATGGCGACCATCGGCTCGAGCGGAGAACAATCTTTTATGCCCGCGCCGGAGTTCGTGAAGCCTGACGGTCAACTATCGACAGACGCGTTGACGTGCCATCTAAAAGGCACTCGTGGCTCTGCGCAGGCGGGTCTTGTCATTGGAAGTTCCGAAGTGGCGCATCGGAAAGGAGCATCTTCGCGGCCGGCGTGCACCTTTGAAGTGCGTTTTTCCAATGCGGACATCAGCTTGATGATCGCGACTCGCGCGGTCATCGCACGTCGTCCATAGTCTCTTCAACCAACGCATCGTCGACCAGACTGATCAGGCGTTGCTGCCGCTCAGGCTCCGCGACCACGGTAAATTGCGCTGTTGGTAGTCTCAGGAGATCGCAGCGGGGCTGAAACTCCAGCAGGCAAGCCGAGCCCGACTGGTCCGCGGCCGAGGTCCACTTCAGTCGTTCTCCTCCCGCCTTGTTCGGTTGATGACTTCTTGTGCCTGGTATCAGACACGGGAGGCGCGAGCATCCTCCTGGCGCGGCACGGGTCACGTGATCTCGCTCGATTCAGCCACGACCGGCAGACATGATTGGTGGCACGTCGATTGCTGGGGATATGGAAACGAGCCGCAGGCTTGGGGTACCGGTCGCCAAGTCAGGTATTCACAACGTGGTTCGCGCCGGCCGAGCCCCAATTGTGACAACCTGTCCGTTGGATAAGACATGACAAAACGAGCGCTGCCATCAGCCGTCCGAAACATAGTGCAGCAGAGGCGGATCGATCTCGCCGCCTCATATCGGTTGCCTTGCCAGTTCAGCCTCAATGGCAACATCGAGGCCACATCTCGATCAGCCTTCCTGGCCCTCAACACCTTTTCTTTGAGCCAATCCGCTCGGGGTGCGGTTTGGACTGGCAACCGCCTGCAATCGCATCACAGCCGATTATCAACTGCGACAGTTTCGACGATCCCTCCGGCTGGGTATCAATCCGGCCGGCTTCGCCATGCGCGGGCAGTCCATATCAATGACACGCGCCGTCGACCGGCTCAACACCCGAGGAAAGTTTATGAACGCTCCACCAGAGAAGATCACTGCAGAAGCCGACGCTATGGCTGCGACCTGGGATAATCTGTCGCCGCTACTGGTCGATATCCGCGCGCGTCGAGACGAGTTCGCCCGAGCGCAGAAGATTCCCGACGAGATCATCGAGGGCTTCAAGCGCGTTGGCGTCTATCGGGCTATGGCGGCCAGGCGATTCGGCGGTGAGGAGCGAACGCCGGCCGATTTTTGTCGCCTGATCGAGCGCATTTCTGAAGCCGACGGCTCCGCCGGTTGGGTCGCCAGCTTCGGCGATGGGGCTCGCTACCTCGCTGCTCTTCCGGACGACACGCTTCGCAAGGTATACGCGAATGGACCTGATGTGGTGTTGGCAGGTGCGGTTTTCCCACTCCAGCCCGCCAGGCGAAGCACCGACGGATTTGTCGTGAACGGCGTATGGCCATTCGCCAGCGGCTCACCGGGCGCGGACCTGATAGGCGTTGGCATCACTGTGGAAGACGATTCGACCGGTGACCTTGTGCGCGTAGCCGTAATGCCGGCCGAGAAGGTGACAATCCGCCCCAATTGGGACGTCATCGGCCTGCAAGGCACCGGCAGCCACGACGTCGTTGTCAACGATGTCATTGTGCCGGAGGAATGGACCTTGATCCGCGGCGGTCCGCCGACACTCGACGGGCCGGTCTATCGTTATCCGTCCGTGGCTTTCGCTGCGCAGGTGCATGCAATTGTCGGCATCGGTATTGCGCGCTCGGCGCTAGACGAGGTGGTCGCCATGGCCGGAAGCCGCGCCTCGATCACTGGAGCGCCCGTGATGGCGGAGCGCGGCTATGTCCAACTGGAGATGGCCAGAGCCGAAGCCATGCTGCGTTCCGCCCGTTCCTTCTTCTATGAGGCCACCGAGGAGCTGTGGAAGGAAGCGCTCAAGGGTGCGGTAAACCGGAGCACGGCGACGCTGATGCGACTCGCCGCAACGAACGCCGCGCGGCAGAGCGCTGAGGTCTGTAGGATTGCGAGCGGTCTCGCTGGAAGTACGTCGCTCTATACCACCAGCAATCTGGCGCGCGCCATGTGCGACAGCTTCGTGGTTGCCCAACACGCAGCTCTAAACGAGGGAACGCTCCAGAGCGCCGGCCGACTCCTGCTCGGAAGTGCAGCACAGCCGGGCTTTCCATGAAGTGGTTCACCCACGTCCCCACACGCTCTGCAGCTACGAATTGCAGAGCCTGCGATATGATGCGGCCTGCGGTTGCAAGGACTTGGCGGCCTGCCGGCCTTGTTTAAAGGACAAGAAAGAGAGAGACCCTTGCGGTCAGGCGCTTCTCAAAAACACCACCGCATCTCCATAGAGCATCCCCTCCCCGCCGCACTTGCCCCATTTCCTCATACGACCGCGGCTATCGGCCCGGAGATCAACCGGCCCGCACATTCCGGACACGCGCCAGCACGCTCCAGAACATCTGCATCGTCAGGCTAAAAGGCCTTGAATCGCACGCGACGTCACGGTGTACCATGAGAAATAGATGACGAGGATGCCCCGAAAATCGGAGCGGACGGCGGCTTCCTGCCATCGGTGAGACGATGATGCCAATGCGGTCGTTGTGTGTGCAGCAGAGGGCCCTCGCGTGCGGGATCGCGCGAACGGGCAACGAGTGCTCGCATGCGAAAAATAACGTACTTCGTCCCAGCCCAGGGGAAGCTGGGTTGCTGCGCTCTGCGGCCGACACATTGACGCCATTCAGCTGCGGATCGTCTCTGTTCGGCAACGCTCACTTTATCACCATGGCTCGACGATCCTCAGGATAACGGACAATACACCCTTCAAGGTTTGTGCGAGCCAGCGTTGAGCCGCATTCGGTCAATATCGTCTGATAGAAAGGAAAAGGCGCGAGATTTCTCCGGTCATTAATCCTTTCGTAATTAGAATTTGCGGTGAACGTTTTGCCGCAAATAACCGTCGACAGTTCTCCCTCTGTCGACGACTGACTTCGGCCCGGCTATCGAAATGAGGCCGGGCTTTTTTTTGCCACCGATCGACGACAGTTTGGACTGTTCTGGCCCGTGGTATCTGATGATTGCGAAGCTTGGGGAGACAGAGACAAACGTCAGAATGATCGAGAGGATAGTTCATCACATCCTGAAGCCGATTGATCCGATCCTAGTGCCCGAGCTGCTCTGGCTGCTCGCCTCCATGGGCCATGGCGACCACCCTCGCGGCCCGGGCACCCACGACTCTGCTCGGAGCGCCTGATCCAGCTCCCGGGCATGAGTATGGAGAAGACTGTCCACGCCATCCTAACCTTCTACCCGCTTGAGATTTCGCCGATCCGCGCGCGTGATGATGCCGGTCGACGATCTCGACCGTGTGCCCGGACGCACGCACGGTGCAGACCGAGATCGAGCGCTGGGTCGGTCGCCCCATCAGTCGCAGCAAACTCTCATGTCCGGATCTTCTCGCGCTAAGGCTTAGGGCTGGCGCGGTGCAGGTGGGTGACAGCACCGGATATGCGTGCTTTCTGATCAGGAAGGGCGTGATCAGCTGAGAGAACAATTCTGCGCAAGATTGCGCAGGACTCTGCACCCAAATTTGAATAGCCTCCGCGCAACAGACCGACTATTGTCGATCCATGTCGCGCGCCTTGTGTGTCTAACTGCTACTATCATCCTGTCGCTGCTGTCGGTCGTCGCGAACGCTGCGCCAATCCAAAAGCGGCCCAAGCCGGTCTGGCAAGGTTACGGCTTCCTGCCCGGCTATCGCCAGCCGCTCAGCAACAGCATTCCGCTCTACGGGCATAAGGACGCGATGCGCCGGCTCTCGCGCGCCGACCGGCGCCACTGGTATATTGACCCGGTTCATCAGTACCACGGTTGGGATGGCGAATGGCACTATTTCGGCCGCCCCGGCTTCCGCCGGCGGCCGCTACAATGGCGGCGGTTTCGGGCCGTGCTGGACGCGGACGCCGATCGGGCCGATCTGGAATTGCGGGTGATCGGGCGGCGCGGCTAGGAGAATCTTCGGCCATTGCGCCAGCATTACGTCAAGGCGTTTCCTGACATCCTCGCCGATCTTCGTCATCGCGCCGCAGCCGCACGGGCCGAGCGTGCTCGCAGATTCGATGATCAACTCCGCTTGCGACACATGAGCAGCAAGTAACCGCGATTACGATGGCGGTCTTGATCCGATCCGGCACGAGATCGGCCGCTGATGATCGCGGCCCCCTTCTCCTGCGCCGCACGCTTTGCTGGACAATCGGCTGCTGCAGTTATGCTGGACGCCTCACGGCGACCTTCATATGGCATAAACACATGCTTCAGCTCGCTTTCCGATTGAGACAAGGAACTACGAGAACCAGTTGCTTCGAAGCAGTGCACCAGCTTACCAGAGGTTCAGACCATCAGCTGCCGTTCAGATGATTCCACGCTTCGAGCCCCAGCTGGCAGTGTTGATTCAAACATATGAAACGGCTCGGCCTGCTGGCTGCAAAGTCCTCGGTCGTGCCGGCTCGCCAAATAAATGATTGTCAGAGACCCACCACCCGCCCGACGCCGACGTGATGCGTGTGGTCTGCAATGGCAGCCGGAAACCGGAGTGCCCGCTCGGCTACTGACATCCCCTCGCCTTCATGACGCCAATTGTGCAGCTTTGGGTGGCATGGAGCGCGCTGGTCAGGTCTCCCAGCAATGAATGAGGCGCTCGATACGAGCAGCCACTAGAAGCGCGTATTTTTGAGCAATACATCACCTTCCACTGTGCGCGGATAATGGGCCGCCACTTCGAATGATGGTAGCAAGTCCAGAATGGCTTGCAGGGACAACTGCCCTTCGTAGAGCTCACGGTCGCTATATTCCGTGTAGATGAAGCGCGTGTTGCTCAAGGTCCGCATGCCGCCGGCAATAACATCGGCTTCGGCTCCCTGGACATCCATCCAGATGAAATCGACCGTGTTCAGCTCCGCCTCGCCGCACCAGTCATCCAGCCGCCGCGTTTCAACCGAGACAGGGCGATCGAATCGGACCCAATCATACTCAGTGAGATGATTCTTTGGGCGGCGTATTGAGCCGGAGAGGTCCCATTCCTTCGCGTCACCATCTGCATTGCTTGGATGGAAGTCGATCATCCCGTTTCGATCACTGATCGCGATTTCAAGCAGCTTCACCTTATTGAGGGACGAGCCCAGCTTTTTCTTGAAGCGCGCGATCGCTCTGGGGTCCGGCTCAAAGCAGTAGAGCTGAGCTTGCGGGCAGAGGTTGAGAAACTGTTGCGTATCGGTCCCGTCATTGCAGCCGATATCCAGGATGACTGGATTCGGCTTCTGAAGAAGTGAGACGATGTACTGGTGGACTTCTACAGAGGACACAGGTGCTTTTCCCATTGGGCGCGGAGATCGCGTGAATTTCGAGCTTCGAAGCTGCAATCACACGCCAGATGCGCCGGCACAACGTATATCAACGTATATTATTCATATGCCCCTCAGTCCCCTTGATCCATGACGGCTATTTGGATGCCATCGACATAAAAAGGGAAACCTCTCGGACCGACAGGTGCAGCGACTGCCATGGCGGGCCTCTGCTGGGTTCGTACCAGCGTGCAATGACCTTATCGAGCTCGGTCCAGATCAATTCTTGAAGGTCCCGCGCTCAAGATAGTTGGCATAATCGTTATTATGCGCGAGGATCTCATATTGTTCGAACCCGCCCTTCGATGAATCTTGTGCGCCGCACGTTTCCCCGGCTCCTAGATGCTGCTGTAAGACGAACCAATTATGTGCAGCCAGGCCGCCGCCGTCGAAATACGCCGGCGCTTCGATCGGTGTAAGGGCCGCCAAGTTGAGGAACCCTGGGATCAACCGGGTGTTCCGACGAAACGCAATGTCATTTTCGCAACAGCTTGGCGGACTGTGTACCTGAGGGCGTTTGCTTCCGGACAAAGACACGCGCAGACCAGGCAGCGATTCAGCAGAACTGCAGGCATGATCGTTCAGCTCATTTTTGGCCTGACTCTTGCTGTAATTGGGCTCGTCACAATGTGACTATCTCCAACTTGTTCAGACGCTCAGGAGACTTGTATGAATTTCCGTCCGCTTCACGACCGCGTCGTGGTCAAGCGCATCGACGCCGATGAGAAGACCGCTGGCGGCATTATCATTCCCGACACAGCCAAGGAAAAGCCTTCGCAGGGCGAAGTCATTGCAATCGGCCCGGGCGGCCGCGATGAGACCGGCAAGCTGATTCCGATCGACATCGAGGTCGGCGACCGCGTGCTGTTCGGCAAGTGGTCCGGCACCGAGGTCAAAATCGACGGCCAGGACCTGCTGATCATGAAGGAGAGCGACGTGATGGGCGTTCTCACCGATGTGTTTTCCACGAAGAAAGCCGCCTAACCCAGCGCTCGCACAGCCCACCCCCTGACGAGCGCCCGGCGGGCGCGCTGAAGGAAGAGAAAATAAGAACTGAGGAATTCTTTATGTCAGCCAAAGAAGTCAAATTCGGAGTAGACGCGCGGGACCGCATGCTGCGCGGCGTCGACATCCTCGCCAATGCCGTGCAGGTCACGCTCGGTCCGAAGGGCCGCAACGTAGTGCTCGACAAGTCGTTCGGCGCGCCTCGCATCACCAAGGACGGCGTTGCCGTCGCCAAGGACATCGAACTCGACGACAAGTTCGAGAACATGGGCGCCCAAATGGTGCGCGAGGTGGCTTCGAAGGCGGCGGATGCTGCCGGCGACGGCACCACCACCGCGACCGTCCTGGCCGCCGCGATTGTCCGCGAGGGCGCCAAGTCGGTTGCCGCCGGCATGAACCCGATGGACCTCAAGCGCGGTATCGACCTCGCGGTCGAGGCCGTCGTTGCGGACCTGCAGAAGAACTCCAAGAAGGTCACCTCGAACGAGGAGATCGCCCAGGTCGGCACCATTTCGGCCAACGGCGACCAGGAGATCGGCAAGTTCCTCGCCGACGCCGTGAAGAAGATCGGCAACGAAGGCGTGATCACGGTCGAAGAGGCCAAGTCGCTGGAGACCGAGCTCGACGTCGTCGAGGGCATGCAGTTCGACCGCGGCTACATCTCGCCCTACTTCGTCACCAACGCCGACAAGATGCGGGTTGAAATGGAGGACCCTTACATCCTGATATACGAGAAGAAGCTCTCCTCGCTGAACGAGCTGCTGCCGCTGCTCGAGGCCGTGGTGCAGAGTGGCAAGCCGCTGGTCATCGTCGCCGAGGACGTCGAAGGCGAGGCCTTGGCCACGCTTGTGGTGAACCGTCTCCGTGGTGGTCTGAAGGTCGCGGCCGTCAAGGCTCCGGGCTTCGGCGATCGCCGCAAGGCCATGCTCCAGGACATCGCGATCCTGACCGGCGGCCAGGCGATCTCGGAAGATCTCGGCATCAAGCTCGAGAACGTCACGCTCAACATGCTCGGTCGCGCCAAGAAGGTGACGATCGACAAGGAGAACACCACGATCGTCAACGGCGCCGGCAAGAAGGCCGACATCGAGGCGCGCGTGGCCCAGATCAAGGCGCAGATCGAGGAGACCACCTCGGAATACGACCGTGAGAAGCTCCAGGAGCGTCTCGCCAAGCTCGCGGGCGGCGTCGCGGTGATCCGCGTCGGCGGCGCGACCGAGGTCGAGGTAAAGGAGCGCAAGGATCGCGTTGATGACGCGATGCACGCGACCCGCGCGGCAGTCGAGGAAGGCATCCTGCCGGGCGGCGGCGTCGCCCTGCTCCGGGCTTCCGAGCAGCTCAAGGGCCTGCGCACCAAGAACGACGACCAGAAGACCGGCGTCGAGATCGTCCGCAAGGCGCTGTCCTGGCCGGCCCGCCAGATCGCGATCAACGCCGGTGAAGACGGTTCGATCGTGGTCGGCAAAGTCCTCGACAACGAGCAGTACTCTTATGGCTTCGATGCGCAGACAGGCGAGTATAGCAACCTTGTCTCCAAAGGCATCATTGACCCGACCAAGGTCGTGCGCATCGCAGTCCAGAACGCCTCCTCGGTGGCGGCGCTGCTGATTACGACGGAAGCGATGGTTGCCGAGCTGCCGAAGAAGGCCGGGGCTGGTCCAGCAATGCCTCCAGGCGCCGGCATGGGCGGTATGGACTTCTGATCCACTCTCTCAAAGTATCGATGACATCAAAAACCCTGGCACGAATGCCAGGGTTTTGCTCGGGCGAGCTTGCAACGTAGCCCTTGCAAGCCGCGCCAAAGGCCCAACCCATCCGCCTATCCGTATGAACGGCGGTAGGGCCCAGACTTAATTTGCTTGTGACTTTTCCTTCGGCGGGGAAATGGCCTCGGTCGACGTTAAACGGGTCCAGCACTGCGATGGAAGTGGGCCTGTCGCTATTTCAGTCTCACGAACCTACCTCTGCTGAGTGTTTGAACCCTTCGTCTGGCGCTTATCCGGCGCCGCCTACCCGTTTTCGACCTTCTTGCCTACTTTCCTGTCCTGACGCGTGGTCCCAAGCGCCCAAATACCTTTCCTGCAGTTTCGCACTTACATCTCATGGCGAGAGCGCTTGTTTGAAACCCCTCAGGAGAAGTGCTCATTGTCAAGAGCCACAAGATGTCCCGTGGAAGTGCCATGATTTAGCGTGCGCTTCATTTTTGTCCTCGCGGATGGGCTCCGCTTCGCCTACTGGGCCCTGAACTCCGCCGCAGGGTCCTACCATGATATCTGTTTTAGAGAGAGTGTGTGTCAGCAGGTTGCGCAATTGAGGCTGTTGAGCATACGGCCAGGCAAATCACGGGGAATGACTTTTGAGGATGCAGCGGGACCGAAACTTTGGACTACCCAGAAGTAGAGTTTTACGACTCTGAACACTTTGGCGGGCTGGTTGCGCCACGTGAGTTCGCAGCAAAATCGGCGATCTATTGCCGATTGCCCTCCGGGAGCATTCTTTGTTGTAGAATTTGCGCCAAATCCCCACGTTTCCTGGGCGTCTGCATGGCTGAGGAACTGATCGGCGCTGAGATCGGCCGGGAAGCGGTAGGCGCAATAAACCCCCGTCCCCGACAACGTGCTTATACTGCGCTTGCATCCACACTATACCAATGTGTAGCCAAGCTAGCCACGCGGATGAATTGGCCCGAAGCGGGGCCGGGATCATTATGGGCCTTATGGCTATGTATACTCAGGTTAACGCCCAATTCGGTGAGGCGCAGGAACGCACAGCTGAGGGCCGTGCAGCTGCACTTTTCTCCAGTTTGATCGCTGACCTCAGTCAGCTGAATTTCGCAGACGCTGATGACCGCCGAGCATTCCCTCCAACCCTACACAGCATCTTGGCAAGGCATGGACTGTTCGGGCTCACCACACCAGGAGAGCACGGCGGATTAGCTCTTTCCTTGCAAGAGGCCATCGACCTCATCTCCGCCACTGCATCCTTCGACGTCTCCGCTGCCTCCACCCTCGTCATCCATAACTTCCTAGCCTTGCCCTGCATCGAAGCGGCACCGCACATCCCCGAACAAAAGCATATCATTCGGGGTGCAACACGCGGCGATCTCTGCGCTTTCGCTTTGACCGAGCCTGGAGCTGGCTCTGCCCCGAGGCATATAGAAGCTTCGGCTCTCATGCGCGAAGATAAAGTTCGGATCTCTGGCCGCAAGATCTGGATCGGCCTCGCTGACTGGGCTCGCTGGATCGTTTGCTTTGCTCGCGCGTCTGGTCCCGATGCGAAAGGTCGGCTCGTTGGTGTACTCGTTGACAGGCAGGCTCCAGGGCTAAAGGTCACGCACGAGCATCGCACACTCGGTCTACGTGGCATTATTCAGAATACTCTGGAGTTTCAGGATGTCGAGGTGCCGCGTGCTTACGTGCTCTCTCGCGATCAAGACGGCTGGGGCGCGGCGTCATCTAGTATGAACCGCGGCCGCATCGGTGTGGCTGCTATGGGTCTTGGAGCGCTTGAGCGCGCTATCCAGCTCGCAGCCTCTTATGCAAGCCATCGTCGACTCGGTAAACTGCGTATGATCGAGAACAGCTACATCGAGCAGTTATTTGGGCAGATGGTGCTGCGGCGGGAGGTCGTGAAGGCGATGCTGGCAGCATCCTGCCGACTTGTTTCAGCGCAGGGCGCGCCCAACGTCCACCTTGCGTCGGCAACGAAGGTTTTGTCCTCGGAATGGTGCGGTCTTGTCGCTGATCAATGCGTCCAGCTGTTAGGTGGCCGTGGTTACGATGAGGGAACGCCTTTAGCTAAAATCTATCGAGACGCTCGCATCCTCCGCATCTTCGAAGGTCCGACTGAGGCGCTCTTATCACACCTCGGCCGCTGCCTCCTCTCTAAAGCCACCCGTGATGAAATAGCCGATCTGTTTCGGTCAGTTGGTGCGGCTTCAGTCCATGCTGCTGCAGTTGAGGAACTCTCTGGGCTCCATGAGACAGACGGTGCCGTGCTGATCTATGCGGGTTGGCTCACCACATTGGGCTTGGCAAAAGCTGTCATGTCTGCTGGTTGCTTCTCTATCTCAGATTGCGCCGCAGCAGCGGCTGACCTGGTCAGTTCCGAGCTAGCAACTCTCCGTACTCGCGCGCCGGCACGGCAATCTGTCGAAGTCCGCAATCGGGCCAGTCGGACTCTGACCACCTTCCTTCAAGACGCGGCTTGTTCTATTCGCTCACCTGTTCTCACTGACGATTACCTTAAGCTAGTGCAGTATGTCTGAGAACTAGCGGATGCCGGACCTCTTTCCACCTGGTGGTCCCGCGCGCGACTATGCAACTCCGGAAAGCCGAAGACTCAACGGCGAGATCAATCGGCGGACCGAGGTGGTCGGCATCTTCCCCAACGAGGACGCCATCGTCCGCCTCATCGGTGCAATTCCTGCCCGATCAGAACCACGAATGGGCCGTCCAGCGCGCCCATTACATGACGCTGGAAGCCATCGCAACGTTGAGCGATGATCCCACCATCAAGCCTACCGGCGATCGCCAACTGACCTCCCGGCTCCAGCCGCTGGACGCCGTGACCCGCCGCCCGTTGCACTATGACATGGGACACGATCGCATCGTATCATCTACGTGACACCCGACCACAATGTCGAGAAAGAGGGGTCCGTGAAAGGCAAGCGTAGATCGGATCCCGTTTTGACTGGCCGTTCACGGCTATTTTGGCCCGCGTGAAGCGCTGATGCGCCTTCCATTTTCCGGACAATGCGGAGACAGCGGCCTCGAGCGCTATCCGGTCGATGAAGCGGCGATCGAATCTCTCTGGGCCGCACGGACGCATATGTCCGTGCTCGGGACGAGAGGGGTCACCTATGACATCGAGGTATTCCGACATAGTCCGGCACACCGCCGACATCCGGCGGCATCGAGTAAGAGTGGAAGGCCGTTCGTTCGCCTGTTGTCGGATCACTTTTCGCGCTTGATCGGATGGGCCCAGCTGTCGTCGAAGTCGCAGAGATAATGGATCGTCTTTCGTGAATGATGTCGCGGAGCCGCGCCTTGCAAACATCGATGGGCTTCTGATGACACTTTCTGCGACACATGGCACATGCGAGTTTCACGACCTCTTTGAAGAGATCGGCTTGTGTCTATGCTTGACCATACCCTTAAGTCGGACGTCCGCTGGACAGACGCGTGGGTTCCAGACAGGAGCATCGACCCACCCACACCGGCCGCTTTCGTTTTATAGATCGCGTCGGGTTCGTCAGCTTTCGGAAAGCTAGTCCGTGTACAATGCCGTTGAAGTTAGCGGCGCGTGGTAGGGACAGCGCTTGCTCCGTGTATGCGTGGGGCTTTTGGGCGCCGAGTCACGTTTCTGCTAACTTCAACCAGTGCGGGCGTGGCAGGGACAGCGTCTGATCCATCCAGCCCGACCAGCGCCGAGTCGCGCCCGCGCTGCTTCCGGTGTGAGACTGGAATCATATCTAAACCACGGGGCGACGTCTTCCAGATCAAGCTAATAGCCAGCTTGCGCGCATTCCGCGGAGAGGGCTCCGGGTCGCATGTCACCTGGCATTGTTCGGGAAGTGTCAAATGACCTTCTAGCCCAGCTCGATGCAAAGTTTGACCGTCAGGCTTGGAACGAACCTGCGTCGGTTCCGGGGCTGAGGTCTTCTCCAGAGCTGAACGTCAGCGGAAGTGCAGCGACGAGGACAAGGCGCGGATTGTTGCGGAGCTCGTGGCGAACGTCGACTCGGTCGTGCGCTGGTGCGACGGCATGCATTGTCGTCCACGGCAGCTGTCTGGCTGGCGAGTTCAGTAGAGAAGTGGCCGGCGACGATTCCGAAGCCGACGAAATACAGCTTGTGCCGCCTGTGTTGGATCCGTGATGCTTGCCCTTGGCCCTGAGCGTAAGGACGAAAAGCGCCGAACCCCACGCGAGGAGCTTAACCAGCTTTCATGCAAGCTCTAACGGGCCAACGGTCCTGCTTCAGTGCAAGCGAAGCCCATTCAGTCTTTGACGCGCGAGGGCACGAGCTCATGAACCCGAGTGACCGGCCAGCCTCTCTCTGAATATTCTCCCCCTCGCTGCACTACTTCCAGAGAGCTTCCGTCGAGCGTGCCCCTCCAACGTCCGAAGGGCGCCGGTGAGCTCCGCTACCACGTCGGGCGCACGTTCAGGGTGCCACAATCCGTCTTCCGTGCCGTGGTGTTGCACTGTCGGACGCGACGCGGCTGTCCGGCATTAATCGCGAAAGCATCCGCGCGTGGGATCGGCAAGGCCCGTTTTGGAACCTCCGCAACACTCACGTCATCCTCTGTGTGACGACCATCGATATATCAAGTCCGTTCGGCGGGTTGCGGTAGCGGTCGGCAAGACTTTTGAACAAATCACCCATCTGATCTGACCGAACTGTAAACTCTCCATAGTTAGGATCAAAGAGGGTCGTCATTCCGTTCGATGTAGACGTTGCGATCATGTGGGCGTCACCTTCGGCGAATCGCAAGCTGACCAAATAGATCGATGGATCGTGGGTGACCTCGCTCACGATCTGGTCAATGCGCGAAGATGTACCAAACCTATATCGCTTTTGCTCGGCGGACGGCTCTAGGCCAGCTTCGCGTAACATCGTGCTTCTTGCCTGAGGATTGTGAGAACTTTCCGCCGACTTGAGGCGTTCATACCGCTGCTGCAGCACTGCGGCTGAGCTGTGAGTTTCAGTACCCGGGCGGAGCGCCCTCATCCGGGATGAAGGACTGCTTGGGAGATTGCGGATCCACTCCGCTGCCAATCCAACGCAGATGCCGTTGACATTGGCCTCGGACAATTCAGCAGTCCTGTAACCGAACAGAGGAGGGATAGGCCTCGCTGGAGAGGATGGACTTGAGCTGGAGGACAAAGAGGTTATGCTGGAATCTGAGGTGCTTGGACTGTAAATGTTTGCATCGGAGGTATGTGGCCTGCTGCAGCAGAGCCCCATTTTGTCGGGCAATTCCCCAGGTGACGAGCTCTCCCGTCGAGCGAGATCCATCAGTGTTTGCGCAAATTCGCTGCTGTCTGCCGGCTGACGCGGTTCGTTAGTTTGATTAGGGCGTGTGGATTGACCACTAACTCGATTATACATGGCGGCTCGCCTGCCTCTTCAGCGTACGTTTCCTCAGAGCGAGGGCGGGCTGCTTACGCCCTGCCTGCGAATGCTATTGCGGCAAGCTGACGACGAGCTGACAACCAAATAGGCTTGGAGAAGCTACCGCCCGAGTTGGCTATTTGGCGACTCGACCGTCTCTGCTCATCAGCCCCGCTTCAGATGAGGAGTAGTGCCGACGAGCTACCGGCTCTTGCAGAGCGACCGGTAGGCCTAGCTTGAGCAATTCCGCATGCCGTCAGGGTGACCGGACCCCGGCTCGTGGCGTAGGCGGCGCCTGGACAGCGCCTTCGTCAAACTGAATTCGGCCTTCGCTTTGGCTTCGGTCTCAGCATTTCGCGTTATGCCATTCGGTCGGCACATGCTTTTCGCTTCGTCGGATCGTCCAGTGATTGACTCGTGACAAGTCGTCTGCCCGGTGAGACGTCGTTGTTGCTGCCGAACCGGCGTTCAGCACGGTACTGCAAACACTGGTTTGAATGCCACCAAGACCCGAACTCCAATTCGTTCCTTCGATAATAATTGGTCCCAAGCGCATACGAGACATCTCTTGAACCGGATCAGTGCACCATCAGCAGCTCCTTTGAAAACAGCGATTTCAGGCTCAGCACCCCTGCACAGTGCAACAGGCGATCGGCGACTATATCCGCTTGCGACGCCGCGTTCCGGCGGCGCCGAACCGGTGCTTCTGCACCCGCTCGGCCTCATCTTCCGCTCAGATGTCCTTTTAACTCAGCTCATCATGCTGTCGCGCTCATCTGGGCGAACAACTTTGCGGCTTCTGATGGCCCTAGCCCAACGATGCCCACAAAGCTCGGCGGCGGCATTGGGATGCCGCGATGAGTGGGTCTCCACAGGTGCAGGCAATATCGGCTGTTATTCACATACTGCGAATGTGGCGGATGCAATTGCATGACACACTCCTCTTCATCCCAGAACAGGTCTTTGACAAAGCACATCTCGTCCCAATTCGGACAGCGCCGCGGCGTCGAGACAGCGACATGCTCCCAGCCAGGACGGACGAATCCACTTATCTTTAGTTCACACCCGCAAGGCCCCTGCACGAGGAACACGCCGCAAGGGCCTGATCCCGGAACGGTAGCGAACCGGCCGTGTTGCACGCGGCCGGCCTCCAGCTTCTCTATCATCTGCGCCCGCACGCCCGCTCCTTTGCCTCTCGGATGGCCTTGAACTCGACGCAGATGACGTTGTCTCGCAACTCGTCAACCGGCTCGATCCTCGGCCCAGCGCTCCTATACCCCTTTTCAGCGCACCATCTGAGAAAGCCGCAGATGTTCATCATCACTCGTTCTCCTGTTATAGTCTTCTAACACTCGCATTGTGGGCGAAGGTCGCTCTCAAGGGCCACTGATTGCCTGAGCATGCGCGATAACACGATCTGCGCGATGGCGAATCAGTCCGCCGATTGCACCTTCCCGCTCGTAAGGCAGCTGTGCCATCAAGCCCCTCTCATGCGAATCATCTTACTTATCGATGCCAGCCAGTATTGGTCGCACGTCGCCGAACAGATCGCGCATCAGCAACAGCAATGTCCGCCATCGCTCTTGCCCACTTCAAGCAAGCGTTAGCGCCCATTCATGTTTCATGGTGACCTTCTTCACAAGAACTTGTCGGCTCTTGGCCGTCACCTCCTCTTCAATGAATTGGTCGGCATCATGGCATGCTCCCTATGGTGGCGTTTGACATCCACATTCTATGATGACTCGCAAAACCACTGCTGGCACCAGTTGATGCTTCGCGGCGATCTTACTGCTTGGTGAGATCGTAGTACTTGACCATTCGCAGCTTTCGGTCGAGTCTGAACGGTGCCAATGCGCCATCTACGTAAGCTCGATTGAATTGTACGGGACCAAATCAAACGGGCCTGCACCAGAGCCGCTGACGCCGAGCACGAACTGTTTTCGAGCTGATAGCATCCAGCGGATCGCCTGCCATCTCGGTGTCTCCTCGTAAGGTGATGGTCAGAAACAATGATTAATCGATCTCTATGAGTGCGACCGTCGGCCGCCTTCCCGCGCTACTACGATACAGCTCTTACGCATTTCTCACGGTATGACGCTCGCGAAGCGCTCACGCTTTTGCTGCTAATGCGGGTGTTGTCTTTCAGACATGGACGTCGCGAATCCGACCTTGGACAGCGGTTCCGTGTCGCCAACGCCCGACAGAGGCGTTTTTGCTTACATCAAAGCGGTGCCGACACTTCTCCGTCGTGGCATGTAGATTGCTGTGGCAACGGAACGCCGACCTTAAATGCACCGACGATACGACGAGCATACCATCGGCCGGATGCTCGCCGCGCTCAGACAAACGATTCTGACACTCTCCTTATGAAAGAGGACCGCGAACTTATGAGTAGTACGAGGCATGCAAAACCCGGCATTTTTCCGTGGACCAGCGCGACGTCTGATGAAATGACGCATTGGCGCGCACCAAAGCAACAACCGATCAAGCATTACGGCGCCGATTGTCGCTCCCGGCAGGTGCAAAGGAGGTGGAACCTTTGGCTGCTGGCTGCACTCCTCATAAATGCGCTGCTTTGGGCCGGTATCTACTGGATCATCGCAGCGCTCTTCTGAAATAATCTCGCGGATGCCAAAGGCGCGAGGAGCTTACCGACACCTCTCGCATGCCGCGGCCGCACCGTATGCGCACCATCAATCGGACGTGGAGACCTCTTCACAGACTTGGTTCCAGTGACACACTTCGCGCGACTACCTGGAAATCCGTCCCTCCGACCAGCGCAAAGTAAATATTGACCGATGCCGCAGAACTCTCGAATTTGCCAAACTGATATGCCATTGCAGCCGCGACGAAGTGCAAAACACTGACCTGTAACAGCTCAACATGTCCCCGCGCGGATGTCATCCGGGCTTCCGCTTTAACTGCGACGCATTGACTCGTCTGGATCCCGCATTTTTCGTCATATGAGAATTAGCTTTCGAGAAGCTGACTAAACAAGTAGACTTGAAGGAGCGTTGGGCAGGCGGCCTGCTCCGCCTTCACCTACGTGTCGCGATCAGGAGCGCGCCACAGGACCGTCAGGATGCCTTGGCCCACGGTGCCCCTCAACGTCCCTTCCAGGCACTGACTTGCAGCTGAGCGACATTTTGCGCGGACCATTAGGTCGGGTAGCGATCAACGGGCTGGGGGCCTTTTGATGATCCGCAGGGACGCTTTACAGCTCTTCCTCAGGCCACGTATCGTCCTCGTTTTTGTGCATCCGCCACACGTGGGCACGCCGAGCCAGCTTGTCGTATTCCACGGCAATTTTAAGCAGCCTGTCTTTGGCTTTTCCGTCAGCGAGCGCTTCCGCTTTCTTTCGCGTTGCTTCCGCACGGCCTCGCCAGTGGTCGGGCTGGTAGAGTTTACTTTTCGGATTCATGCCGAGAGCATGCAATTGGCAGATCAAAGAAATGCGACACCGGCGCTCCGTATAATCACGTAACAGCGACGCTCGTGGCCTCGGTTGCCGAAGCGGGCAGTCGCCATGCACAGCTGCTATTCTGAAACACCAAAGTGCGCCTTGCAGCCGAGGCTCGTACGAAGAATGCACAGCCCCGACATCCTCAGACGATGGGATGCACGAGGGGCTTGAATCGGACCTAGCGTTAGATTGTACGATCCTGGACAAGTGGGAACCACGTCCGACAATCCAGCGGTCCGGACACGTCATGAGAATTGCGAATGTTTGAAACATCTAAACTCACCTGGCGCGACTCGATCAGGACGATAAGATCTTCCAGGCGCATCGTTGTCCGCGCTTCGTCGGAGCTGTTCCTGTCGCGGCTGGACGAAATCGCGCGTTTCGAGATCTGCACGGCAGGCGCTTCCATCACCGTAGCCTCGCCGGAACGGACGCAAGACGGAGGCTCCGCCTCAGATACCCCACCCAACGAACACGGGCGCGACTACACCAAACACAGTCTCGGCCCGCGCCATCATGGTTCGCTCTGAACGATCGAATGCATCATCAACCGTGGCTTGAGCGCACCTGGCTTTTGCCCGATCTCTCTGCCTCGCGATAGTTGGCACGTGCCCTTCCCGCCGGCTACCGCGTCAATAGTCGCCTGGCGGATAGGCTCAGCCAGAGTACCTAAGCACATGTCACGCCCAAGCAATGCCTCGCAACATCCAAGCATGCACAACCGCACAATCACCGGAAGCTCCGAAATGATCACTTGTTTGGCCAGCTCACCCGCCAGTGCATCCCCTCTTCGCGGAGCTCCACCACTAGGGCAGGTGTCGTTTCGTCGTGCCGGACAGATGACCAGCACCGTACAGTCAGACCGCAAAAGTGAAAGGACGAGCTTGCCGGCACAGCACTTAAGCAGTTCCAGCTTGTTTCGCGGTTGACAGGTCATGTTGGCACTTCGCGCAGGAAGAACAATACCGCTGCCCGACCGACCTAAAGGGATATCATGACTCAAAATCAACGAACTCAGCTGCCTTCGCGCCTCACACTCTACTACTGCGCCGTCGCTCTTGCCGTCGCAATGACAGCTCTAATACCCAGGCTGGTCAACGCGCGCGATCAAGCGCCGACCGCAGAGGAGAAAGAGGCTTGCATGGAGGACGTGTTCCGCCTTTGTAGCAGCCACATACCAGATCGCACCGCTATCACTGCCTGCCTCAGATCCAAGCAAGCGAGCCTCAGTCAGCAATGTCGCTACGTGATCTCCGTGCGCGACACTGGCAAAAAAAGCAGCGACTCGAAGTGAAGATGTGCTGCCTGTTCGTTTGCCTCATCCACAGAAGTGGTCCAAGCCTGACCTGCAGGACGGTCACCCGAGGTCAGATGACGAGCATGGCCGCCTACAATTGACCGACGCTCTGGTTCAATCGCGCTTGTCCGGATAGGCGAATGCATAAATTACCCTTCGATACGGTTCTGATCGCCAATAGGGGTGAGATAGCCGCACGTATCATCAAAACCTTGAACAAGCTTGGGCTTCGGTCTGCAATTGCCTACCATGAGGTTGACGCGGGAACCCCGGCCGTCTCAATGGCCGACCTGGCTATTCCGATCAGCGGCCGCACGCCGATCGCAAGCTATCTGGATATCGAGCAGATCATCGCTGCCGCCCGCAAGGCGAACGCCGGCGCGATACATCCCGGTTATGGAATGCTTTCCGAGAATGCGGAATTCGCCAGTAGAGTGACAAAGGCCTGTATTGTATTCATCGGACCCGCTCCAGAAACCATCGAGCTAATGGGCGATAAGATCCGCGCCCGTGAGTTCGTTCAAAGCAACGGCTTTCCAGTCGCACCCTGCGCCATCGAGGAAGATGATCCGGCCACATTCGTTTCGAGAGCGCGGGCTATTGGAGTTCCTTTGCTCGTGAAGCCATCATCTGGCGGTGGCGGCAAGGGAATGCGGATTGTACGCGACCTCGCTACGTTGGAGGCAGCCATTGAGCAGGCGAGCAGTGAAGCGCGTCGCTACTTTGGAGATGGCCGACTTTATGTTGAACGATATATCGAAAGACCGCGACACATTGAAGTACAGGTGCTCGGTGACGCCTTCGGTAACTTGGTCCATCTCTTCGAGCGCGAATGCTCGGTGCAGCGCCGTTTCCAGAAGATCATCGAGGAAACGCCCTCGCCAGCGCTATCACCAGAATTGCGGACCCGGATTTGCGAAACCGCCGTCGGCATCGCCCGTGCAGCGAACTATCAGAATGCAGGAACGGTCGAGTTCATTTTCAGCGGCGGAGAGTTCTACTTTCTAGAAATGAATACACGCCTTCAGGTCGAACATCCGGTGACCGAGATGATCACCGGCGTCGATCTGATCGCCGAACAAGTCTATGCGGCAGCGGGCCGAAAACTTGCACTTTCGCAGTCCGACATTCTTTCAAATGGGCATGCAATCGAGCTCAGGCTTTGCGCCGAGGCTCCCGAACGCGGATACGTCCCGACCACCGGCAAAGTACTTCTTCTCGAGTATCCGGATGGCGCACGAATCGACAGCGGCATCATGCAAGGCCAGCACATCACGGCGGCATTCGATCCCATGCTCGCCAAGATCATTGTGCATTCACCGAGCCGCATAGAGGCTGCTCTGAAAGCCTACCGCGCCGTTCGCGAACTGGTTCTACTTGGGTGCGGGACCAACGCGAGCTTGCTCGCACGGATTCTTTGCGACGAGGCATTTCTTGGCGGTCAGTTCCATACGGGATACCTAGAAGAAAATCCACATCTCGCCGCCGACAACTTTGCTGCCGAAATGTCTGCGTTCCTGGCATCTGCGGCTCTCCTGACAAGACCGGTCCGCGAGTCGGCCGATGCCGTGCCCGAGTTTCACGCAGCGCTCGGTAGTTGGAGAAATTGACGTGTATCACTCATTCGAGGTCGACGGCGTATATCATGAATTGTGGCTTTCACCCAACCAGCGAGACTACCGGCTCCATCTTCGAGACCAGGTGATTGCCCCTGTCGCGTTCAGCCATTGCAATGACAGTAGCGGCATCTTGACCATTGCGGGCCAGAGCGAACCGGTCAGATTCGCCATCGAGGGGGAGCTAATTCACCTCCACATCCGCGGCAGGACGCGCATTTTGCGCTACAACGACCCGTTGCGAGCGTGCGCATCCGGCAATAACGAGACTCACGCTTTGGAGGCCCGGGCGCCGATGCCCGGCTTTGTTGTTGCGATCACAGTTTCGTCCGGTCAATCGGTCTCGGCGGGAATGGCACTGATGACGATTGAAAGCATGAAGCTGGAAACGATCATACGCTCACCACAGGATGGCATCGTCCATCGGATTCACGTCAAGGAAGGTGAGAGCTTCGAGCACGACGCTGTGCTGGTCACGCTCTCTAAAGAAGGGCGCTGAAATGCAGCGGATCGGTTCCGTGGCGAACGTGAACTCGCAGGAATTTCGTCGCAACGACCTGCACAACAGACAACTTGCCGCCGAATTGAAAGAGCGCCAACGCGTTGCCCGCTTCCACAGGCCTGAGCGGGACTTCGAGCGGCTGCGTCGGCAGAATAAACTTTTTGTTCGTGAGCGGCTCGCGGCCTTGCTCGATCCGGAAACTCCGTTCCTAGAGCTTTCGACGCTGGCGGCTAACAAGGCATACGACGGCGAGGTGCCCGGCGCCGCCCAGGTTGTCGGCATCGGCATTGTGGCGGGGCGAGAGGTTATTGTTCACGCCGACGATGCCAGCGTGAAGAGCGGCGCATGGTATCCACTCTCGGTCAAGAAGATCGTGCGGACACTGGATATAGCCATCGAAAACCGTCTGCCGGTGGTTCACCTGTGCGACTGCGCCGGCGGATTTCTGCCTTTGCAGGCGGAATTCTTTGCTGATCGCTACCATGCCGGTCGAATTCTCCGCAATCAATCCGTTCTCTCGAAGATGGGGGTGCCGCAGGTCGCCATCGTCATGGGCCACTGCACCGCGGCAGGGGCCTACGTCCCTGCGCTTAGTGAATACAACATTATCGTCGAAGGCACTGGAGCGATTTTTCTCGGCGGTCCTCCGGTCGTGAAGGCTGCCACCGGCGAACAAGTGTCCGCCGACGAACTTGGCGGCGCTCTCATGCATACCAGCGTGTCGGGCACCTGTGATTACTTCGCAAGCTCCGAAATCCATGCGATTGCGATTGCCCGCGACGTCGTTGCTCGCTTCCACCAACCGGCGAAGACCTCGATCGATCGAGTGGTCCCCGAGCCGCCCGCCTATAGTGCGTCCGAACTCTACGGTATCATTCCAAACGACGCGCGAGCGCAGTTCGACATGCGAGAGATCATCGCTCGTCTGGTCGATGGCAGCCGATTTCAAGAATACCAGCCGCGGTATGCGACATCACTCGTGTGCGGCTTTGCGCGGCTTTATGGATATCAAATCGGGATCATTGCCAATAATGGCGTGCTGTTCGGCGACAGCGCGCTAAAGGGGGCTCATTTCATTCAACTGTGCGACAAGAACCGGACGCCCCTGCTCTTCCTGCAGAACGTAACTGGCTTTATGGTTGGCCGCGAATATGAACGGCGTGGGATCACCAAGGACGGCGCCAAGCTGATCATGGCGGTGTCCGGAGCGTCCGTGCCGAAGTTTACGATCGTTTGCAATAGCTCGCACGGCGCAGGAACTTACGCTATGTCGGGACGCGCGTTTGATCCTCGATTCGTGTTCAGCTGGCCGAATTCTCAGATATCTGCGATGGGCGCCGAGCAGGCCGCCGGAGTTCTCACACACGTCAAGGCGAGACAATTGGCTCGCGCCGGAGGGCGCCTCTCGGAGCAGGAATTGGCAGCCATTCGAGCACCAATTCTTGAAGAATATCGCGAGCGGTCAAGTGCCTATTATGCGACCTCGGAAATCTGGGACGACGGCATTCTTGATCCTGTCGATACCAGAACTGCCCTCGCAATCGCATTGAGCGCTTCGCTCAATGCGCCGATCGATGCGCCGCAATACGGCGTATTCCGACTGTAAGGCAGGACCGAACACGGCTGGCTCACCGCTTCATGCGCGCGGATCAACGGGACGCGTCGATCGCTCTATGAAGGCCGTCCTGCGCACCTTCATTTACAATCCGGTGGCGTTATTTTGTAGAGCCCAGCTGAGATCGGGCTCCATCTCCCCAGCACCAATACTCGCGAAGCAGGTAGAGGAAGCCGCTTCAATGCTCCACGACGGCGGCGCCCGACGCTAAAAGGCTTTGGCGGTGATCCGGTCGGAACACCGCGGTAAAGAGGCCGCTGCGGGCGTGGCAAGCGGGCGCGAGAGAGTGCCATCGGTCCTGGCATCAAGAAACTACAGTGTTCTACTGGCCGACGACCTCCTCTCGACGGCACGAAATGGAGAGCTTGACCCTCACGTAGCGTCAGGTTGTAGCCTCGCCGAGGGCGCCCACACTCAACCGACTGCCGCCTCAAACGTCGCGGAAGAGATCGAGGTTTGAACAAGGAACGTGTAAAGTTCGATGGAAGAGCTTAGATCGATCATTGGCAAAGTTGCCAGCGGCGCCACTCTGACGCGCGAGGAAACTGCGTCAGCCTTCGACAGCGTGATGTCGGGTTACGCGACTCCCTCGCAAATCGGAGGCTTGTTGATGGGGATGCGGGTCCGGGGCGAGACGGTCGAAGAAGTCACCGGGGCCGCCTCCGCGATGCGGAATAGAATGCTGCGCGTGGAGGCGGCTTGCGACCCCGTCGGTATCGCTGGCACGAACGACACCCCTATATATTCGGTCAACGTGTCGACGTGTGCTTCCTTCATCGTCGCCGGGGTCGGCATTCCTGTCGCCAAGCATGCCAACCGCGCTGCGTCTTCGGGTTCAAGCACCGCAGACGTGTTGGCGCGCCTCGGCGTGAAGGTCGATCTCAAGCCTGAAGCTATTGCACGTTGTGTACAGGAAGCCAACATCGGCTTCATGTTTGCCTCGGCCCATTATCCGGCGATGCAGCGCGTCGGCCAGATCCGGACAGCACTTGGAATCCACACGATCTTCAATCTAATCGAGCCTCTGTCCAATCCGGCCAGGGTCAAGCGGCAGATCGTTGGGGTATTATCTCCCGAATGGGTCCAGCCTCTGGCGTACGTCTTGAAGAACCTCGGTGCCGAGTCGGTATGGGTTGTTCATGGCTCGGACGGGCTCGACGAAATAACCCTTACCGGTCCAACCTTTGTTGCTGCGCTTGAGGCGGGTATAGTCCGCACCTTCGAAGTGACGCCGGAAGAAGCCGGGCTCCCCCGCTGCCGCGACGCGCTGGAGAGCGGCGATGCAGAGGCTAATGCCGTTGCGCTGCAAAATGTGCTTGATGGCGTACCAGGTCGATTTCGCGACGCTGCGCTTTTGAACGCGGCAGCGGCATTGGTTGTGGCCGGGCGGGCCTCGACCCTGCGGGAAGGCGTAGCACTTGGACAAGAATCACTTGATGGCGGCGCCGCAGCCGCTCGACTGAAGCGCCTGATCGCGGTTTCGAACGCGTGACAGCCGAGCTGGCCGATGTTCCAGTATTCCGACCAAGACTGTTGCTCACGAGCGCGAAAGTATTGCAGGCGTGAATGCGCGTCACTTCTGCGGGATTTCAAGGAGCGTGCGCCGCCTGCGCTCGCCCTCATCAAAGCAAGTCGCGCTGAGCACGCGGCCCGAGCGCCAACTTTTTTTCGACGAGAGTCTGCTGCAGCCAGAGTTGCCGAGGTGAGGACCCACGAGGAAGCGCGCTGCGCGCCAAAGGAGAGAATCGATGATGTCCTGGCTGAAGGTTGAAGCACAAGGATCTATTGCAGTGTTAGAACACATCATTCGGAAGTTCCGAGAATTGATCGATACAGATGGCTCGATCCCGCCGGAGTTGCGGGGAGCGCTGCACGCGACGCTGGATAAGCATCTTCTCGAGGCAAAAAAACGTATTCTCCTAAAGGCGCTTTAGGTACGCCGATGCCGTCTACATGCGGAGAAACTCTGGTAGCCGCGCGCCGGTACCGAAATCGGCATCATCCCCTCCGCCCGGCGGCCCAGCGAGGTTCCAGCCCAGCTGGTCGGATCGCGACCACAACTCTGTGTGCACTGGCGCGTCGGCGGCCGCTCAGCGCGGTTCTGCTTGAGAAGGGTCCTATTGAAACTCCTGGCGGCGGCAATTCTCAGTTCTGCCGCTGCAATCGCCGATCCCGATAACAAGGTGAGATACTGCACGTCCGTCTGGTCATGACTTCAGCTAATCCAGAGGACATCGAAGTCATAGCCGAGCTCGACCTGAGCTTGCTCGTCACGTAATTCCGACACCGGATACCTTATTAGGGGCCGCCCAATACGGATAAAAGTCGGAATCGGGTACAAGTCCAGAGGCAGATCATGAGCCACCAGTTTGAAATGCCGTCTATCCGACCGACAGAGTTCCGTCAGACCATGCGCAATCTGGCCAGCGGGTGTCGCCATCGTGACGAGCGGAACGGCAGCCGGACGACGTGGACTGGCGGTGAGTTCTTTGACGTCCATCTGCATGGAGCCGCCGTGCCGCTGGCGGTCGGGAGGGGCCCAAGGGTGTTCACCGCTTCGATACAGCGCCCACCGCTATTGCCGAACGCATTTTGCGCGCTCGAATGCGTTTTGTATGACCACAAGGTGCTTGGCACACATACCATCTTTATCGGATGAATTTATCGCGACCCGACAAGGCCGTGGCAATCCATTGATCAACTTCCGGGGCGCGGAACCCTACTGCTTGACTGAGCGCGGTGGCATCGATCCCTGGCCGCTTCCAGCGACAGTCGTCGAACAATCGACCGGGCTGCAACTGTTTCACTGATTAGAGCTCGTATTGAGAGGTCCGTCCCCTCAGCTCAGGCGATTTCGGCGCTTCGCCGCTCGTACGATGCTGCCGCTGGCCGGCGACCTTCCGCGTTGAGAGGCGTGGGGGTCACCTGGTCAGGACAATGCGATTTGCGCGGATCTCGCAGGAAGGTCCTGATCAGAATAATTACAGCTCACCAGAACGACCAACTCCAGAAGGGCCTTCTTCTTAGGTCCGCATAATCCCGTCGAAAACTACCAGCTTTGGTAGCTCAAGTTAAGATCGACAGGCGCGTACATCGTTGCCGCAGCAAGATCGGATCCAGAGGCACGCCTGGGTCACAACGGCTGGCGACCCTTTAGATGTTCGGCCTCGATTCTGATGTGAGTACATGGTTGATGTCATGATCTTGCAGAACGATAACAATCGAATTCAAAGGCGTCAGACAACTATGTCCAGCAACGCGTTCGAAATCGCCCCGATTCTCGAGGGCATTCGCCGCTGGGTCATGATCGAATCTCCGACGGAGCGGCCGGATCAGATCAACAAACTGGCTGATGTCGTCGCAGCAGGCTATCGCGACCTGCCCGCCAGCGTCGAGCGCGTTGCGGGGCATGACGGCTGCGGCGATCATTTGGTTATCCGCTCTTCTTGGGGGCAGGGCGTACCGGGCCTTCTAATCTTGAGCCATCTCGACACAGTCCATCCGATGGGATCCATCGAACGGCTACCCTTCAAGATCGACGGCGACAGTGCGTTCGGCCCCGGCATCTACGACATGAAGGGCGGCGCCTACCTCGCCTATCACGCATTCCGGCAGATCTGCGCCGATGACGCACGCCCGCCGCTCGGCATCACCCAGCTCTACGTCTCGGACGAAGAGATTGGCAGCCCAACCTCGCGCGCGCTGATCGAGGCCGAGGGCCGCAAGGCCAAATACGTGCTCGTGACCGAGCCGGCGCGCGACGGCGGCAAGGTCATCACCGGGCGCAAGGGCGTTGCGCGCTTCGAGGTATTCATAAAGGGTGCGGCCGCGCATGCCGGCACGCGCCCCGAGGACGGCCGCAGCGCGATTCGGGAACTCGGCCATGTGATCCAGACGCTGGAGGCGATGAACGATCTCACGCGCGGTATCACCGTCAATGTCGGCGTCGTCCGCGGCGGCACCAGGCCAAACGTGATCGCGGAACTGGCCTACGCGCAAGTCGACATGCGCGTCCCGACCATGGCCCATGCCGACGAGCTGGTGCCGAAGATTCTGGGCATCAGCTCGCGCACCGAGGGCGTCAAGGTGAAGGTATCAGGCGAATTGAACCGTCCGCCATATGAGAAGACCAGCGCCGGCGCCGCGCTTTACGCACACGCCAAACAGCTTGCTGCCGAGCTTGGATTCGAGCTGCTCGACGCGTTCAGCGGCGGCGGCTCCGATAGCAATTTCACCGCGCCGCATACCGCGACCCTTGACGGCCTTGGCGTCGATGGCAAGGGCGCGCATACGCATTATGAGCAACTCTACATCTCGTCGATTGAACCTCGCGCGCGGCTGCTGTACCGCCTCTATCAGACACTGCGATAATCGCGAAGTCAGTGACCACGAGGTACGTTGGATGACGCCCGCCGGCACATTCGCGGGATCGTTTCTCCAACGCCGCAAGGGCTATAGGCTGGTGCCCCTATCAGGCCGACCTCATCGAAAACTATCGGTCGGCCGCATTTGGCATCGCACGGTCGGCGCCAGATAGACGTGACTGAGCTATTCAATGACGGCGCAGCGGACTTCACGCGCGCAATCGGCTGCAAGGGCAGCGAGCGCCTGGTCGAAGGGCAAGCGTTTCCGGCAATGGGCTCATCGGCAGGCGACCCTGATCTCGACGGGAGACGAACTTTCTTGGCTCACATCGCAGCGCTGAATGCTTGCGACAGCACACCGGCCGGCGGCCCTTTTCCGGCAGCCTGAGAGCTTGGCCACGTTGTCACAGGCCCAAAAAAGGGCTTGAATCTCACGTAACGTTAAGTTGTACGGTCTTGAGGTTAGCACCTATCTCGGTCTGTCGCCGGGATTGTGAAGGATTGAGAATGTCTCAGCTGGTCAGATCCAAGCCCCCATGGTCGGTCGTGATCCTCATCCCCGATGCTGGGTCGGTCGGAAGGGCTATGCAGCGAGTGCCGGTTGCGGAGCTACTGCTCGCACGTAGCTTTGAATGGTTCGGCATTCCGGAACCGAGACTATGTGACTGTGCTGGGCCGGGCCACCAGACAGGCGTTGAGGTCAGAATTGATGGACGTAGACCTCCATCCGAAGCCCCAGCGGAGGGTCGCTGCTTCCTGAATCTGAACCAAACCCCTCCTCTGGCGCGACACCGCGCCAAAATCAGTTGGCCGAACCGGCTTTCCGCTCTGTTCAAACTGCTTTCCCATGGCTGGCAAGGCAGACGGCGGGCCTGCGCAGGTTTTCAAAGAGCCTGAGCTGCAAGTGCCGCTCCGCGCAACCACCCGGCATCGCAGATATTGCTTGGCATTCTGGAGCAGCAAGTTGAAAGCGCCCGACGACGTCAAGAAGGTCCTGTTAATCGACCATATTGAAGGCCAATGCCGTTGCATCATCGGCTTCAAAGATGGAGATGCCAGAGCGGCCTATATGTGCGGCGAGCCTGTATATCAAAGACGCGGCAAGAAACTGTCTTCGTGGTGTGCCTATCACTACCGACAGATGCACACGACCGCCGCCGAGCAGAGAGTCAGTGATCAATCGCCCGAGATCCCTCAAGCAATATCCATTGTTCGCAACCCATGACATCCATCAAGAAGGCCTAGGCCGTGTCATCATAGCCTGTACAAGGGCCAACCGAAGCATGTGATCGGAGCCTCGCCAAGCAATTCCGGGTTGCGGCTGAAGCGCATCGGGACAAACGTAATTTGCGAGCCTGAGGCGCATGGATAACAAGTTGGATCTCTGCACACTGATCGAGCGAAACGCTGCGTATACTCCCGGCAAAACCGCGATCCGTTTCGAAGGGCAGAGTCTCAGCTACGCCAGCCTCAATCGACGGATCGAGCGGATCGCTCGCGCCTTCAAGAGCCAGCTCGGCGTCCAAAGGGGAGACCGGATCGCGATCCTCAGCCTCAACAGGCCTGATTATCTGGCGCTGCTCTATGCGTGCGCGAGGCTCGGCGCAATCCTCATACCATTGAATTGGCGTCTTGCGGCCGCCGAGCACGCTTTCATTTTGTCGGACTCCGGGGCAAAAGTGCTCGTTCTTGAGCAGTGCTTCGGCGCAGCTTTGCCTGTCCTGACGAAGCAAGTGCCCCATGCCTCTCTTGTCGGGTTGGACTTTACGCCTCTCGGCGGCTGCAAATTGGACGATCTCCTGGACGGAGACTGTGGCGACGGACGCAATCCTCGCGCGGAGCCGTCTTGCCCGCTTCTGATCGTCTATACTTCGGGCACCACAGGGCGACCGAAAGGCGCCGTGCTGCGTCAGGAAGCGTTGCTCTGGAACGGCATCATGAGTCAGCACATGCATGACCTCACCTCGGCCGATCATACGCTGGCTGTTTTGCCGTTCTTCCACGTTGGTGGCTTGAACATCCAGACGACGCCGACTTTGCATCACGGCGCGACGGTGAGTATCCACACCCGCTTTGGGGCGGAGACCATGCTTGATGCGTTCGAGCGTGACCGGCCGAGCTTGGCAGCCCTGGTGCCAGCCATGATGCAAGCCCTGGCCAGCAATGGTCGATGGGAAAGCACCGACCTATCCTCGCTCAGAGCAATCTGTACCGGATCGACGATGGTGCCTCAGCACCTTGTCGAGCGCTTTGTCGCGCGCGGCGTTCCAGTCCTGCAGGTTTACGGTTCAACGGAGACCTGCCCGATCGCTGTGTATACGAAGCTCGGCGGAAATCTCGTGCCTGAGGGCTCAAGCGGCTTGGCAGGTCTCTGCTGCGAAGCGGCGATCCTGGATGATTCGGGCCGCAAGTTGCCGCCCGGTAACCCAGGCGAAATCGCAGTCCGTGGACCCAACGTTTTCTGCGGATATTGGGGCAATCAACAGGCAACGCGTGAGGCTCTTAGCAATGGTTGGTATCGCACTGGGGACATTGGCCGCTGCGACGCAGATGGATATATTTGGGTCCACGACCGCAAGAAAAACCTGATCATTTCGGGCGGAGAGAATATCTATCCGGCAGAAGTAGAGCGTGTGCTTGCGGACCATCCGGATGTCGCGGAATGCGCCGTGGTCGGTCGACCCGATGCGCGCTGGGAAGAAGTACCGGTCGCTTATGTGATCAAGCGACCGGGCGCCCGGGTCGAGGCGGAAGCGCTGACGGCACATGTCCAGTCACAGCTCGCCCGTTTTAAGGTGCCGCGCGAAATCATTTTCACACAAGAACTACCGAAAACCGCGTTGGGCAAGATCCAGCATTTTTTGCTGAAGGATCGCCACGTGATCAGCCCGAAAGGAGCTATCAATTGAGATCGGCAGATTGGAGGCGCGCCGTACTCTCCCGCTACATCGCAGGTGATATCGAGACGGCGCAAAATCAACCTTCGCTCAGTGCCTCACCACGGCGCAGCAAGTTCAACATTGTGGCCTGACGATCCCTGTCTGATCGCGTCCAGATGCCCGGAGGTCGCGGATGCCGCGGATCTTGATCATGAATGCCGGTACGGCTCAAATGTCGGGCGCCGATCTGACATCAGCTCAACTTTCGCTGGCCGCCAACTCGGCATACCGTTCAGCGTGGTTTGCCCAGCACGGCGACCTAATAGTCTCCCCGGTAGTCATCCCGGCGGATCTGCTATCCTTCATTGGCGCGACGCTCGATTTCGACGCATCGAGTCTTTTTCTCCTTGTACCTGAAGGCGGCCGCCAATCGCCGGTCCTTGATGACTGCACATTGCTGTCCAAGACTGTCGTTGAGCGCATCAACCGACATATTCGTCAGAAATCAAACTGGCGATTGCATCCCTGCTACTCTACTGAAGGCGTCGCACGCCTGGCGGCCATGCTGGGCATACCGCAGACCGGCGACGACTTCGCTCTGCAGCGAGGGCCTGATCTGTTGAACCGCAAGAGCCACTTCCGTCAATTGGCGACAAGCGTCGCACTTCCGCTGCCCAATGGATCTGTCACGACGGACTCAAACGAACTATTCAGAGCGGTCACTTCCCTCAGATCCGAGACCGGCAGAGTCATTGTAAAGCTGGACAATGGAGCCGGTGGGGTCGGAAATGTCATCCTGACCGGCAAAGAAAGCGATCCACTACCTGGGGCAAGAGATACCCGGCTAATTTCATGGCCGTCGTTTGATCCTGACGCGCTTTGGTCTGAGATGACAACAGCGTCGTGTAGGACGCTGGTCGTGGAGTCGTACCACCTGGCCCGGTCTTTGTTCTATCTCGAGTATGAAATCGAGGATGATGGTTCAATCGTTTTCATCAACAGTGGAAACATACGTCTGCGTAAAAGCACAGATCGATCCGAAAGAGCTCTGATCTGGACAGGACTTGAGCTTCCAAGTGACCTGACGAACGAGCAATGGTTGACCGCCCAGGCACACGCCTACCGATTTGTGGCACTTGCGCGAGACCTGGGATATCGCGGAATGATCAACATTGACGCCATTTTCGCGAATCACGGTCGGTTGCTGTTTAATGAAGCGAACGGCCGCTGGGGTGGCGGCTCGGTGTTACACAGTATTGCGGTCCGACTGCTGGGCTTCGACTATTCCGGTTGCAACGTTATTTTATCCGTGAGAAACGTTCGATCACGATCCCTCCAAACAGCGCATGATCGTTTCGGCAAGGAAGGATTTCTATTCGACCGCACACGCAAGGAGGGCGTGATCCCGCTTGCTGCCGACGAAGAGGCTGGCACGGTGGAGTGCCTTGTGATCGCGCGCGACAGGCCCGCGGCCCGCGATCTGCAGCACCGCCTACTGAGAATTGCTTGATTGAGATCCCATCGACCATATCTTGGACCGTTCAATTGATCCGAACTTGCCCCTGCTTTCGATCGCACCTTGAAACCCGTACCTGAGGACGTGACGTGAATGTCTGCTCCGTCTCGCTCTGGCTCTGTCAGCCCAAATCGCGGCTACCCTTAAGTCGCTCGTGCGTGCCGATCGGCGGTAAGCCTCCGAGAAGAGACGCCTTGCAGCGGACTGGCCTGATAGTTGAGAAGATCAGTGCGCTGAATCGACTTGAGGTGGTGGAAACAGGCCGGCGGCGCTGGTCTGAGAGGATAAGGCTCGGATTGCTTTGGAAAGCATGTCCGAGCCACGCCTGGTTGCGGCGACAGCGCGGCGATATGGCTTGTCGCGTTCTCTGCTGGTGACTTGGCGAAGGGCCGTCGCGGCAGACCGGACCAAATCCGAGGCTGGCTTTGTCAAGGCAGTTGTGGCCGAGGGTGGGGCATGGCCCCGGTGGCGGCCTCATCGGAGAGCGCGACAGCACATTGGACGGAGCATCGGATTGAGATAGAGCTGGCTGGCGGGCGGCGCGTCATTGCCGATGCGAGGCTCGACGTTGAGGCGCTTCGTCGGACTATCGAGGCTCCGGATCCGGGGTGATTCCAATCCCTAGGGGAGTTCGGGTGTGGCTGGCGACGGGCCACACCGACATGCGCAAAGGCTTCGTCTCAATTTCGTTGCAGGTCCAAGAGGTGCTGCGCCGTGATCCCCTGAGCGGTCGCTTGTTCTGCTTCCGCGGGCGCCGGGGCGATCTATTGAAGGTGATCTGGCATAACGGCCAGGGAGCATGCCTGTTTACAAAGAAGTTGGAGAGAGGTCGTCTTATATGTGAAGTGGACCCCGGGAGCAGGACCACTGACGCCGCCTTCTTAGTTGGAACTCTCGCCGCTCCGATTTTCTGATATGAGGCCGCGAGGGCCTCTGTCTGCGTCTGTTGTTGAGGTTGTGGGCATGT
>NZ_JADYVF010000024.1:0-56538 GCF_020193625.1 Bradyrhizobium sp. IC3123
AACCCGTACGACGGTCACACCTTGCGGGACGTCATCGACCGCACCGAGACACTCACCGGCTGCGCGATCGAGCGGGCCTATGTCGACAAGGGATACCGCGGCCACGACGCACAAAATCCCCGACGGACCTTCATCTCCGGCCAGAAGCGCGGCGTCTTCGGTGTCATCAAGCGCGAGCTGCGCCGCCGCTCCGCCATCGAACCCATCACCGGACACCTGAAGGCCGATGGTCACCTCGGCCGCTGCTACCTCAAAGGCCGCGCCGGCAATGCGGCTAACGTCATCCTCTCAGCCGTGGGCCACAACTTCCGCCGCATCCTCGCCTGGCTCAGAGAACTCTTGTGCCTCATCCGCTCCAGCTATGGCGCACGTTCGGCCGTCCCGCCGCGCTCAATTCGCCTTCTTAACGGACGACCAGATAGGGATGGTTGTTTGCAATCGCATTCGAAGCCGCCCCGGTGAGGGCTGTCGCGCAATCTGGACGCAACGCATCCAGCGGAATGTCCCAACGGGCCTCGCCCAGCCAGTTCTGAGCATAGCGACCGGTGCGCGAAACGGCAAACGCGCCATTGTTACACCTGAGCAGCACAAGATGATCGGCAAGCCGCCCGAGGCTCCCCAGTAGCACATTTTCGTAGCGGGGAAGCGTTTCGCCGGGCTTGAGCGCAACCTGCCACTTGCGCCGCAGGACCGGCATGTCATTGATCAGCCTCGTATTTGATTCCGCGGATTGCTCGTTGGCAGCACGCATCACACGCCCCACTCACCTAAGCTTCCTGCCCGGGCGGCATCAAATCCAGCTTGGCTTAATTCGCTCTTAAAAAGACGAGACGGTCGCGTTCGGCCCCTGCTGATCGATGCCGTTGCCTGAAACATCTGGCGCGACCGTCTTCAAGACTCATAACGCAGAAAATCCGCGGCGGTAGTGCATAATTCAACGAAAAGCGTTTGCCAGCGCCACTGGAACGACGAGAATCTTCGAACGAATGATTTGAGCCTCACGTATTCTACGAAGTAGCGCTCGTCAGTTGCGCGCGAAATTTTTTGTCGGATGTCCGATTTGTACGACTACCATTTGCCGACGGCGCAGGCGCCAGCAAATCCTCAATGTTAATTGTGCTTGAAGGACCGTCCCAGAGAGATGCGTGATAACTAAGCGCATGTTAAAGAAATGTGACGACTGCCGGCGCGAGGAGGCCACGCATGAAAAAGAGTGATTTGACTCTCGGAATGCGGTGCTGGTTTTCGCCGTCTTGAGCTTACGTCTGAACGTGGCATCCAAGGAAACTACCACTGCCCTGCTTGCGGCACACTGATCGAGGAGCTCGGAGCGGCCCACCTCGTGCTTTATCGCTTGACCGTACAGCCTTCCATTAAAGCAATCCGCAATCAATAATTCGTCGCGGCGGCCCAGGAGCTTTAGTGGGTTCGCTCAATTTTGGTATCTGACAGCGAGATCAGCGCGCCCCTTCCTTGAAGCCACAAACAGCATCCTTGCCGACCTTCAATGGTGGCGCCGTGACCGACTTGCTTGCGGGCTCTCCTGCAAATTGCATCGCCTCCCCCGTTAACGGATTGCCGAGCAGGCGCAAGTAGTTCGTCTGCCACGTTCCATGAAAGGCAAAAAATTCGCATGATAAACAATCTGGCCGGCGTCGGTATCTTCAAAGTAGACACGGACCTGCATGTAGTGCCGTCCGTCTCGAACTTCGCCGTCAAGAGAGACTGTCAGCGCGGTTCCTCTTATTGCGCGTACAGGGACCCTTGTCTCACACAGAGGCAGTTTTCTGAGCAAGCGCCAAAAGCTTGAGCTTGGCTCCAGCTGCCGGAAGCTGATTCACCGGCCTGAATGCGGCAGGCGTTGCGCTGCCGACATCGACTTCGGGCGAATATATCGAAGATCTATCGTCAACGCGTATTGCGGGCATCCAACCACAGCGCGCACAAGAACGTAAACGGAGTTCTGCTGCTGCCGAAGCTGCATCTCTGGGATTTCGCGATGAGCGATGGCATCCCCTTTGATCGGCAATCCATAGACCAACTATCCGCTTCGGAAGGACTCTCTACCACTGCGTATTGCACGGTGGACAACGAGGGCATCCGTCGCATCGGGCGACGTTGTTGCGTCGGATTCGGCCGAAGGCAGCGCGCGCACGCCGCCGCCTTCGCGCGTTCAGGCCGGCGCACGTTAGCCTCCTCCCGCAGCGTCGCTGCCGTAGCGGCTGGTCGAGGTCCGGTAGTACTGAGCGCGGATGGCGGCCATGGCCTCGATCAACGGTCCCCAGGGCGCGGGAAAGCGTTCTTTCGCTATCACCCGATCCAGCATGCGCGTATGGCCGGCCAGCTCGTCGTTGAGGAACTCCACCACAGGCATAGCCGGATAGCGCTGCAGCAGCAGGATCGCCGCGTTGTCGGCCTCGTCGGCCGACCTGTCCATGTCGCGTCCATGCAGATCGTTCTGCAGGCGCCCTATCGCGGAGATGAGCCGCAGGACCTGGCGAAACGCCGGACGCGCGCGCAAGGTCGCCATGTCCAGTCCCCACAGCAACGACAGGCAACAGAACACGTTCGCGTAGGCGATCGAATCGATGCCGTTGTGCAGGTACTCGGCGTAGGACCAGCGTTCCGCCCCCACCGCCTGCGCGTGTCCGGCGCGCAGCGCCGCGCAGTAGCACCGGGTATCGTCGAGAAGCTGAGCATAGTCGCGACGATCGTAGGCGAGCGCGGCCAGCGAAGCGCGCAGCACAGCGCAGCCCTCGAATCCGGGGAGCGCGCACGGCACGCCCTGCCCCAGTGCCTGCTCCACCGCGGCGAGCTGCTCCGGCGCGATCAGGCCAAGGTCGTTGCAATCGTCGAGCCAGAACAGCATCGCCAGTTCGCGATAGAACGCCACGGTCAGCGTTTCATCCTGCGGATCGCGGCCGGTGCGGGCGCTGATATCGTGCAGGCTCGGAAGGATGCGCTGCAGGATGTACTGGCCGCCCCTGACCGCTTCCACGCCGTGCTCGTCGGCGAACCCGGTCAGGGAACGCCCCCACTCCAGCACCTCCTGCAGCGCGCGTTCGGTCTGAATCATGGCGCCGCTCCTGTTCCCTCGGCCAGGACGCGCCGCTCCCAACCAAGTGCCAGCCACAACCCGGCGAGTTCGGCCACGCGCACGACCCGGGTGGGGCAATACAGTTCCTTGCCGATCCACAGCGGAGTCTGCGGCAATGCATGCGCCGCATGGCGGGCGAGCATCCACTCCAGCGCACGCGCCACCGCCTGCGCAATGCGCCGCCGCCCTGTCGGCTCTTCGCTCCCGTCCATCACGTGCAACGCGAACAGCGCATAGGCAGTTTCCTCGAATGTGGACGCGCGACCGGCGCCCCAGCCGCCGTCGTCGCGCTGCGCCTGCAGCAGCGCCGCCAGCGCGCGCTCGTCGCGCCACTGGGGCTTGCCTTGCGCCAGCGCTGCGACCGCATGCGCGGTGGGATACAGCCACGAAACGTGCCATTTTTCGTTGTCCCAGAGACCGTGCGGGTTGCGATTGGCCTCGACGTAGGCGCTGGTGCCGGCGGCGGGCTTTCCCAACAGTCGCAACGCATGCAGGGCATGGATGTTGGTCGACACCGAGGCATTGCGCTCGCCGGGGAAGGTGACGAACAGCTCGCCGATTTCGAAATGGCGCAACGCATCGGCCGCCCGGTCGCGGCCTGCAAGGCGCAGGACGCACAACGCAACGGCGGTGTCGTCCGCATCTGCCGCGAAGTGCACGGCCGGGCCCAGACCGCGCACGCCCAGGCGGGCGTCGAGCTGCGCGATGATCACGCGCACCGCCCCGGCGAGCGCGGGATGCGCGAACAGACCGGCCAGATGCAAGGTGTATAGCGACCAGCATGGCTCGAACACATTGATCGGCCAGACGTTGGGAACGACACCTTCGATGCCGCTGCGCGTTGCTCGCGATGCCGCCTGCAGATACGCGTCGGCGCGCCCGACCTGCGGCGTGCTCCCCTGTGTCACGGCGTGCGCACGCCACGCGGCAGTGGCCGCGGGACTGATGCCGATGCTGCCGTCATCATCCGGCCATGCGGTGGTCGGCGACGTCCCCCAGGCTTCCCAGGAGTGCAGCAACGGATGGCCGCTCGGCAACGTCGCCACGGCCCCCCGCTTGACCCGCGCTTGCCGCAACGGCAACAGCGCCGGGTGGCGCGGAAACGCCACGCCGCCCGGCAAGGATGCGGCCTCGTCGCAAAACCGCGGTAGGATCAGCTCCGCGCCGATCGGCGCGTCGTCCGGCACCGCACGCGCATAGGGATCGGGCTGGCGCTGGAGGAACCGCGTTGCAGCCTGGACAGCGTCGGCAGCGCCGGGAAGAGAATCGACACGCTGCAATGCCAGCAACGCCGCCCATGTCGGCGCATGACGGAACAGCGGGAAGTCTGCGCTTCCCCATCCGCCATCGGCCTGTTGCTGTGCGATGAGCCACGCGTATGCGTCCTGCCGACCGATGACGTTGCCATGGAACTGCAGAGTTCGCGCCGTGTCGTAGACGGATGGACCGACGCTGCCGCCATCGCGCATCTCGCTCAGCAGGTGGCGCAATTCGGAAAGGATCTGTTCAGCCAGCGCGTTCACGCGGGATGTTCCTTCTGCAGACGGTTGACGGGAACCAGGATCGGGCAGACGCCGCGCACGTCGCCGCAGGCCCGTCGCGGCCATGCTGGGCAACCGCTGCGCTCAGCGCCACGGATTCGGACAACATGCACCGCTGCCGCAGGCCGATCGCAGCGGCCCAGGGGCGACTCCATGTGGACCGGCGCGCTCATGCGCATGGCGCGTGCTTGAACAGATAGGCGTCGGCCCGCTGCAGGATCTGCGCCAACCGTTCCGCACGCGGCCCCAACGGGGCGACGGCCTCCCCGGCGTCGCGCAACAGATCCATCACGAACTGCCGCGCTGCCTGCAGCCCCATGATCGACGCGCAGGTCGGCTTCCGCGCCGCCGCGTCCTTGCCGGGGGTCTTGCCCAGCGTCGCGGTATCTACTGTCGCGTCGAGAATGTCGTCGATCACCTGCAACGCCAGGCCGAAATGGGCGCTGTAGCGATCGAGCGCACAGTACATCGCAGCGTGCGCGGCATCCTCCGCAATGGCGCATAGCGCGCCCATGCGAACGGATGCGCGCACTAGCGCTCCGCACTTCATCCGGTGCATCACCAGGATCCTGTCCAGCTCGACGTGCTTTCCAACCAGCGACAGATCCATGGCCTGCCCGCCCGCGGCCCCCTCGGCGGACACCGCCTGCGCCAGTTCGCGCACGAGCGCAATACGGTTGTCGCCCGGCGCATCCAGGCTCGCCAGGGTCAGGAAGGCGTGCGCCTGCAGCGCATCGCCCACCAAGATCGCGGTGGCTTCGCCGAACTTGACGTGCACGGTCGGAAGGCCGCGGCGAAGCACGTCGTCGTCCATCGCAGGCAGATCGTCGTGGACCAACGTACAGGCGTGCATCATCTCGATGGCGGCGCCGACTTCGTCGAGCATGTGCGCCGGCGTGTCGGCCAGTGCGCCGGCAGCCAAACAGAGCAAGGCGCGGGTGCGCTTGCCGCCATGCAAGGTGGCGTAGCGCATCGCCGCCATCAGCTCGGTCTCACCGTCGTCTTCGGCGCAGAGAAGACGCGCCAGCGCCTGTTCGACCCGCTTTGCGCCGTCCTGCATCCAAATCTCGGGCAGCAGCCTGCCGGATGCGCCGCGCGCCTGCGCGCCCGATCCGCCGTTCGCGGAAACGCCAGCTCGGTCGTCGTGTGGCGTGGAACCGGTCTGCATGTTGTTCATGTCCTTGTACCTGCCAGGAGACGGCCACGGCGAGCCGCGAGCCGCCGCGGTGTTGCCGGCCTCGCACCGAGCGCGCGCGCCGAGTGGAGCAATGCCGCGTGTCGCCGGCGCCGCTGCCTCACCACACGGGGCATGCGATGCCAGCTCATGAGAATCCGATGCGGATAGTCATGGACGGATGCGCGGTCGGGTAATAGCGCCGGCCTTTTTCGACGCCGCTCAGCAACCGCGGCCGCACCCCGGCCTCGTGCATGGTCAGCGCCAAGGCGATACAGAACTGCACCAGTTCCAGCCATGCCAGGTGGTAGCCCATGCAGACGTGTGGGCCGGTACCGAACTGCAGCATGTCCACCGGCCGGATCGGCTCGGTGCGTTGCAGCCACCGCGCCAGCCGAAACTGATCAGGCGCCTCGTGCAGCAGCGCCGAGGTCGAGAAATGCAGCAGCGGGATGCACAGATCGGTGCCCGCGGGAATGCGCCGTTGGCCGAGTCGCAATTCACGCAATGCGCGACGCACCAGGAGCGGCGTCGCCGGATGCACGCGCAGCGTCTCGCGGAACAGCGCCTCGGCGACCGGACACTGCGCCAGGTCCGCGTGCCGGGTCGGCACCGCGCCTACGCGTTGCGCCTCCTCGACCAGCGCGTCCCACAGCCCAGGCTGCCGCGCCAGCTCGATCACCATCCAGGCCATCGTCGAGGCGGTGGTGTCGTGACCACCAAGCAGCAGCAAGCGGATATTGGCGATCAGGACGTCATCGGAAAGCGCATCGTCGCTGCGATCGAAGGCGCTCACCATGTCGTTGATCAACCCGGTGCGCGCGGCATGTTCGCGCGCGGCGCGGACGAACTCGCGCAACCGCGCATCGATCCAGTCGCGGGCGGCGCGGCCGCGCCGCAAGGGCAGTCCGGGCAGGTCGACCGGGGGCGCGACGACCAACTGCAGCAGTTGCCGGTACTTGCGATGCCATCCCGGCAGGTCCTGCGCGGGGATTCCCATGAGACTGAAGATGAGCTTGAGCATCAGATCGCCGGTTTCGCGCAGGATGGTGACGTCGCCCCGGTCGCGCCATCTCTGCACGCGCGCCCGGATGACGGGCGCGAACAGCTCGCCGATGCCGGCCTGGGTCAGCCCCTTGGGCAGAAGCGCCGCCTGGATCGCATCGCGCGCCTGCCGGTGCGCGATGCCATCCTGGGCGACCAACGTTCCGCCAAACAATTCGGGCGCGATGTCTTCGATGAGCGCCGAGGACACGTCCTTGTGCCGGAGCACTGCGAGAGCATCCGGATCCAGACTGGTCATCAGGTGTCCGGCAGGGCCGAAATCTAGCCAGAAGTGGCTGCCCAGCGTCCGTTCCGCGCGCCGCAGCAGGCGCGGCAGGTCGCAGACGACGGCGGGAAGATGCCCGACCAAGGGAAAAGCGCCGGGCACGACCGGGATGTCGTGCCGCAGCCGATGCCGACGGTTCAGCGGGTTGAGCAGCATGTCCATCAGCAGCGCGGCGCCGCGTCCGCTTCGGCGGTCTCGCCGGCAGGCCGCGCGGCGCGGCTGTTGCCACCGTCGGCGTATGTCGGCACATGCGCCAGCATGCCGCCGTCGATGCACACGACCTGGCCGGTGATGAACGCAGCATCGTCGGAGAGCAGGAACGCCACCAGCGCGGCCACGTCCTCGGGGCGGCCCACGCGCGGCAGGAGCTGGTGCCGGCGCAGATCGGTTTGCATGTACGCGTCCAGCTTGGCGAGGAGACGCTCGGTCATGATGAGACCGGGTGCAACCGCATTGCAGCGGATCTGCGCATGACCGTACTGGGTGGCGAGCGAGGCCGACAGCATGTTCATCGCCGCCTTCGACGCGGCGTAGGATGTCAGCGCGGTGTCACCGCTGAGCCCCTGGCACGACGACATGTTGACGATCGCGCCACCTCCGCGGGCGATCATCCGTGGGATGGCCTGCCGGCAGCAGAGCAGCGTGCCACGCAGATTGGTCGCCATGGTCTGATCCCAGACCGCTAGGTCCAGCTCAAGGATCGCGCGGTCGCGCGGGGTCAGATGCATCGCGCTCGCGTTGTTCACCAGCAGGTCGACCCCACCGAAGTGCCGCTCCGCCGTCTCGAACAGCGCTGCCACCGCCTGCGCATCGGCGATGTCGATCGCCAGGGCGAGCGCGTGGCCCGCTTCGGCCGCGATCTGCGCGGTGCAGGCGATAGCCGCCGATCCATCAATGTCGGCCACCACCACTCTGCCGCCCTCGCGCGCGATGGCGAGGGCGCATGCCTTGCCGATGCCGGCTCCGGCGCCGGTCACCACGGCCACTTTGCTTTCAAACCGTCCCATGTATCGCCCTAGATTGTGTTGGTCTTTCGCGGCATGCCGCTCGGCCTCCGCTGGAGAAGGCGCAGGGTGCGCGCTGGCGCGCTCGCCATCGCCAGCGTCGCTTTCGATGACCCGAATGGCGGCGACCGGGCACTGGCTCGCCGCGAGCCTCACGGCGGCGTGCAGCGCCTGCGGGACCTTCGCCACGCACACTTCGGCCACGCCGTCCGGTTCGCGCTGGCGAAAGGTGCCCGGCAGCGTCAGCACGCACTGCCCGCTGGTTCCGCACAGATCCTGGTCGACCATGACGCGCATCTCAGCTCCCCTGCGCATGCAGCCGCACCGGCAGTGCGCGGAACGTCCGAAGGAACGCCGAGGGCTCCCGGGTCGGCTGCTCGGCCAATGCCAGCGTGGGGAAGCGGGCCTGGATCCGGGGCAGGCTCTCGGCCAACTGCACCCGGGTCAGTTGCGCACCGAGGCAGAAGTGAATGCCGTGGCCGAAGCTCAGCATGATCTTCCCGTCGGTCGACATGCCTGGACTGGTGCCGTAGAACCGCGCGGGATCGAAGCGATCGGGATCGGCGAAGGCGTCCGGGTCGCGATTGCCGGACGCGATCAGCACGCGCACGTCCGCGTTCTTCGGGATCACCACGTCGTCCAGTTCGATGTCGCGCTGGGCGATACGCGGAATGGAGCTGAACATCGCGGGCGCGTCGCAGCGCAGGACTTCTTCGACGAATGCCCTCACCCCCGCGGCGTCCTTCTGCAGCCAGTGCCGCTGTTCGGGATACGCCAGCATCGCCAGGACGGCATGGTCGATGCTCGCAGCAGTGGTGGTGAAGCCGCCCAGCAGCATGCCCCACAGCATGCTGATCAACTCCGCATCCGACAGCGTGTCGGCATCGTGGTCATGTGCGCCGACCAGCATCGACACGATGTCGTGGCGGGGATTGGTGCGCTTGGACTGTATGAGGTCGCCGAAGTAGGCCTGCACTCTGGCGCTGGCCGCGTCCGCCGCGGCGAGCTGGGGATCGCTGGCGTGCGGGCTCAGGCCTTCCAGGATGCCGCCGATGCCGGCGGCGAGCCCGAAAATGTCGTCCTGGGGCATGCCAAACAGTTCGGCGAAGACCAGCATGGGCAAGGTCAGCGCGAATTCCCGATGAAGGTCCACCGCCTCCCCGCGCTCCAGCGCGGGCGCCATGCCGTCCAGCCGCGCTGCGACGATGCGCGCGATGCTCGGCCGCAGGTTGTCGATCTGGCGCATGGTGAAATCGCGCGAGATCAGCCGGCGCAGACGCGTATGCGTCGGTGGGTCCTTCATCGCAAGCGTGGACGCCAGCAGATTGAGCGACAGGCTTCTCGCCGCACGCGGGAAATAGCGCGCCAGTTCGCCGGGCGCCGGTCCTCGAAAAGCATCGCCCGTGGCCTTGAGAGCCCAGCAGATGTCGGCGTGGCGGCTCAACAGAAAGAGGCCCGACGCCGCGCGATGCACCGGATCGTGCTCGCGCAACCACCGCATGAATGGATACGGGTCGTGAATCCACGCCGGCGACGCCAGTTCGGCGAAGGCGTCCCGGCATGTTGTTTCTTGCACGTCCATCCTGGTTACCTATTGGCTGGCTGATCTGACCGGTACGTGGCAGGCACGCCGGCAAATCGCGGAGACGATCGCGATCCCCCAGCGGCGTCCGCACATCACCAGAGCACCGGGAACTCCTCGAACCCGCCGGTGATGATCTCCTTGCGCAACTTCAGTTCTTCGGGGGCTAAGGCCAAGCGCAGCTCGGGAAAGCGCTGGAAGATCGAACCGAACACCGCCTTGAGTTCTAGCCTGGCCAGCGCGCCGCCGATGCAGGAGTGCGGCCCGGAAGAGAACGCCAGGTGCGGCTCTCCGTCGCGCCCGATGTCGAAGATTTCCGGGTCGACGAAATGGCGCGTATCGAACGACGTCGCCGGCAGGCCGACCAGCACCTTGCTTTCCGGGGGAATATGAACGCCCGCGATGGTCACGTCGGTCCTCGGATAGCGCATGATGCCGTCCCAGCCCGCGCCCGGCGGGTACATACGCAGGATTTCCTCCACCGCCTTGTCCACCAGGGATGGATCGCCGACCAGGCGTTCGCGCTGTTGCGGATGGCGGAACATGGCCAGCAGGCCGAATTCGATCTGCGCGACGGTGCTCTCGTGGCCCGCCACCAGCATACCCGCCGCCAAGCCGATCGCCTCTTCCTCCGTCGCCTTGCCCTGGTCAACCGCCGCGAGCAGATCCGTTAGCAGGTTGTCGCCCGGATCCTGGCGCTTGTCCCGCATCTTGCCGCGAATGTAGGCGCGCAGTTCTTCCCAAGCCAGGCGCGACGCGCTGCGCGGGCCGCTTTCATGCTGGTGCGTCATCACCTCGTCGGACAGCCCGGCGAAAAAGGCGTGATCCTCGTAGAGCACGCCCATCAGCGCGCTGATGACCATGGCCGGAAGGGGAAACGAGAGGTGGCGCCGCAGGTCGGCGGGCTGGGGCTGGGCCCCCAACGTCTCGAACAACTGCGCGGCGATCGCCTCGACCTGCTGGGCGAGCAGCTTCACCCTGTGGTTGCAGAAGGCCGGCGCCACGATCTTGCGTAACCGGGCATGTTCGGCTCCCTCGTGCGAGACCAGCCAGCCCCGCGAACCGAGAATCACCGAATCCGGAGTGAATGCCGCCGGCGGCATTCCCGCGGGCCGGAACGCCGCGTCAGACAGCACCGCCTTGGCCTCGTCGTAGCCTGTCACCCACCAGCCTTCGTGCCCGGACGGGAAGCGCACGCGGTGGATCGGACCGTTGGCGCGTAGCATCAACATCTCGGGCGAGGGCTCGATGTGATCGACGCGCCACATCGGCAGCCTCGGCAAGGGTTGTTCGGACATGGTGGCACTTCACTCTCTAAGCGATGGAAGGGCGGAAGGTGACCGGCGAGCGCTGCGGGCAGCGAATGACGTAAGACGGCATGTAGACGACGGTCCTCCGCGGCGATGATCAGCGCGACATCCTCTAGTCGCACGAACAGCGCGGGGAAGGCGCATCGCTGTAGGCGCGCCAGCCCAGCGCCCAAGCAGAAATGCGGCCCTTGGCCAATCGACAGGTGCGCGTTATGCCGCCGTGCGGCTCGAACCCGTCGGCTGTCATAGATCGACTGACCGCAGGGATTGGTGAAGGAGGCTCGACCCACCCGCCACCGACCTGTCCGCCACTATAGCCTCCGGACCACGCCCACAGCGCCATGCGCAGTTCGCTCCTGGCTCAAGGTCTGCCGCTTTGGTTGCACCGCGACGAGCGCAACTGTTGTGGCTCCCAAAAGGAGAACTCTAGATCGCATCCAACACTTCCTGCATTTTCTTGGTCACAAGCGAGCGACAAGTCATTGCCACGCAAACCGTCGGAACGGACCAGACGCGAACAGCGAAGGCGCCGTTTCCGTCTCGAAGACCAATCGCGTTGCGATAGTGATGATGCCGTGAACGAGCAAATCGCGTGCCGGAGTGAATCGGAGGCTCAGCAGGCACTTCCTAGTGTCAGGCTTCTTGCATTGTCTCAATGCCGACAACCGGCGCAGCAAGTGCCCGACAAAAGGCCCGCTCTCGCGCCGCATGTGCGGCGCAGCCTTTACGGGATATTTCAAGCATCCGAATTGACTGCAGCGGGTGAGCGGCTTCCTGCGTTGTCGCCGATATCCTCAAGGCTCTTCTTGGTTACCTCAGCGTTACGCGACAAGTGGCGGACGACGATACTCTTATTGGCTATCTCGAACGCCTCGACCGCCTGTTTGAGAATGCGGCATTTGCCGAACCCGCCGATACCAATCAACAGAACTGCCGAAACGCTCGGATTAGGTGCACGATGCAGGTCTGCACCACGGGCTGCGGATTGGTTGCGACGTGCGTGTAGCGCTCCGTCGATAACAGTCGCGCATGCCCAAGAAGGACTTGGATGAGCCGGGTATCAGTACCGCGCTCGTAAAGGTGAGTAGCGAAGCTATGGCGCAGAACATGTGTCGTCACCTGCTTATCGAGACCGGCATGTTGCCGAGCTTTGCGGCAGGCCTCTTGCAACGTGCCGACACTCACCGGATCGTCCGGATTGCGCCCTGGAAACAGCCAATGGCGCGGTTTGGCCAGACACCAGTAGGATCGCAGGATGCTGAGCAGCCGCGGCGACAGCATCACGTAACGGTCCTTGCCGCCTTTGCCGGCGGTGATCAGGATCAGCATGCGCTTGCTGTCGATCGCGCTGGGCCTCAAGGCGGCTGACCTTGCCGGCTCGTAGCCCGGCAGCATAGGCCGTCACCAGCGCAACGCGGTCGCGCAGGGCCGGTACAACCTCCAGGAAACGGGCGACTTCCTCCGCACTCAGCACCAGCGGTTGCTTGACCGGCTCACAGGCCGAAATAATGTTCTCAATCGCCTCCGTGCGCCCGCGCATAGAAAAAGCGTAACGCGCACGTCACTTGGTTGATGTGGGTCCACGACCGCTTCAACCCGATCAGGTGCAGTTGGTACGCGCGCACCTGCTCAAGGCTGAGCTTGTCGGGCGATCGGCCGAAATGTCGGCTAAAGTTTGCAACCGCGTAGACATAGGATTGCTGCGTCGACGGTGACAAGTTGCGCAGCGTCATATCGTCGATCATGCGGCGGCGCAGCGGGCTCGAACTCATCGTGGCCATGAGGCACTCCTGTATTGAGAGGAACGGACTTGCGGTCCCATCCTTCAAACAGATGCCTCTTAGATAAATGGTCTCGCCACGGCCTCCCGCGGAGCGGGTTCGTTCAATGGTGGGCGACATCGAGCGGAATCAGCAGCCGAACAACTCACGCCGTCGCGCGAAGGCCGACCGGCGGATTCTCGTGGTGGTTTGTATGTGCTCGCGGCACGCACAGCATGGCCCGCGGAGGCTGGTATAAGTCTGTCAACCATTCAAGCTTCGGAAAGGAGGCGCCTGGCTGCAGGTTTTGCAGAACTTGGGCGCCGATCACCCCAGGCGCGGGAGCATCGCTGCATAGACGCAGCATGATTGGACAGGCGATTCAATCGAAATATGGATCCAAAATGCCGAGAGCCAAGCCGCCGGGTCAATTCGTGGAGCAATGTTGGCGCGACGTCTCCACGTGTTTAGCTCGCAGCTGGGCCTTTAGTCCCAGCTGCGGCTGTTTGGGAAAGATGATACCGGAGAGGTTGATGATGGCTGTGCGGCCGTCGGAAGCTGGCCGCGCAATCGCCGTCGGGCTCCTTCGCCGTCTGCGAAAATAGCCTTAGCTCCAGTCTCCGCTCCTGACTTGTGAGACACCATGATGCTCTGCGAACGCGCGATTGTGGACCTTCAATCGGCGAGAAGTTGCATTTCAACCAGCTGCGCGCGCTCTATTCAGTTGAAGCTGACCCCAGCCCTTAGCCGGTCCTGCAGTGCCCGCCGATTGATGCGGAGGTTGCTGAGGTTCAGCGGGTCTGGATGCCGTCCTTCCGCCAGCTCCCGGGTGCCGTCCACGACAAAGACGCCGCAATCATAGGTGTTGCTCTGCTCGCGCATGGAGCCCTGTTGCAGGTTGGCCTGCAGCCGTTCTGCGAGCTGCTCTGCGGGCAGGTTATTGGGTCCTGGCGCAGAGTCCTAGTGATAGGCAGCCGGTCTTGCCCGATCGCGGCGATCAACCAGCAGCAGCGACCAGTGACTGCCGCGCCACCCTCTATCCGCAGCGCTGGCATCGCTTAACCGGCAGGAACAGGAAGTCGGCTCTATCACCGCGACTCCACCCGAATGCGCGTTCCGCGTCCTCGTTGGAGCCTGACCGCAACATTTGGGCTATCAAAGGATCCACGAACCGCATCCGGGCGGCGAGATCGGGATTGCTCTCCTGCAACTCCCGCCTCAGGACCCCATAGTCCCGCTCAATATGCTCGTCACCCAGCCACTGCGTGGGGCCCAGGACGCGTCCGCTGCGGTCAACAGAGACTCCGGTCAAAGGGCCGATCTGAGCAGGCGGGACCGGGGACGGGCGAGGATGATGGATGAATTGTGCACCGCGTCCTCGCGGCCCTAATGCGATCGAGTAGGTCTCACCGTTGATCAAAACCTGCCTTGGGCCGCTGAACTGGGTCGGCAGCAACCCGTGGTTATTCAGGATACGGATCTGGACATCCGCCACCGGCTGGGAGCCATGCTGCCAATCCTCGGGAACGAGATATCCGATATCCTCAAGCTCCTGAAGCACGCCTGATGGCCCGACGAAGAACGCGGCACTACCGGCCGGGCTGAGCACCGGCACTGAGTGAGCATCGTCACGCATCTGGTGCGGTGTGGCCGGCAGATCAATGAAAGAGTCGAGACCGCGGTAGATCTCTGACGACCGAGCTGGCGCGTCTGATTCTCCGGTGAACAGGTCTTTATTGATTTCCGGCCAAGGGGGCAGCCTGGGTGTCCGCTGCAACAAGTCGGCGGCTCCGCGTCAGGTTCTCGACAGCTATCGCTCATAGAGTCTCCAGCAGAAAACTATCGTGAACGCCCCAGAACGCCGCGTCCAAGCACTCCGACCGCGCGCTCCAGTATTCTTGCGGTTCCGTGGCAAATCACAAGCGACCTCAGGCTTCAAATTGGCCTATTATTCCGAAACTGAGAACGAATGAAGTTCGAATCCACCAACTGGGTGCGTCAACAATCGGGCACCGCGGGCCCGCAAGAGAGCTCATCGGCTCCGTCCACAGATGCGGCCGCCTTTGAGCAGCAGCTGGGCGAGATCGCTGTGCCGTCTGCTCCCGTGCTCATGCAGGTCCGCGCCCATCAAGCGGATGCATCGCGATCTGAGGCGCATGCCGGAGAGGATGAGGCGGTGCTGGGCGCCTCAGCGCTGCAGACCGCTCAATCAAATTGGGTCTTGGTAGGTCGCAGCAAGGATCCGCTTTATGCTAAGGATGCGCCCCTTATTTCCGGCCTTAAGCAGGCGCTCCTCTTGGGTGGAGCCGTTGAGAGCACCGCCACGAGCTACGTCGGTTATCTGCTCAGCTTGAGCCGTTGGCTCTTTGCAAACGACAAGCCGGCCATTGCTGATCGGCTTCATGACGAGACGATGGACAAGGATGTCGAGGAGTTCATAATAAAAGGTGGGACGGCGAACGTCCCTTGGGCACTAGCTCATCTGCGGACCTCTCAATTGACGGGAGGAGCCGTACCGATCGCAGGCCGCCCTGACCTGACTCCTTATCCCAAGGACGGGACTCTCATCAAGGAATACAAAAAGCAAGCAGTGGCGGCCCGAACTTCAAGTACCGCCAAAACCTATGCATCTATTCTCACGGATTTCAGCCACTACCTTCGTGCAAACAACAAGCGTGGCATTGCTGCTCGGTTTCAGGACGAGACATGGAACGACGACGAACCGCTGAATGAAGAGATCAAGCGCTACAAGGACGCCGGGGGTAGCAAAAGTATCGGCGCGGCACTTGATCATCTCCGTAACGGAGCGAGAAAACTCAACGGTCCCCCTTTTCATCCCGAAGACGCACGCTTGATTTCCGGACTTCAAGAAGCACTCGTTGAGGCTGGGTACGAGGAGATCACCGCTAAGACGAATTATGTTGGTCCTCTTCGCAGATTTAGCCGGTGGCTCTTCGCAAAAAAAAAGCCGGGAGTGGCTGCTCGGCTTAACGACGAATCGCTGAGCAACGACGCTGCGATCTTCGATAAAAATCGCAGGCACCTCGTTCTTACCGCACTAGATCGTCTCCGCGCCTCTCAGTCGCCGGGCGGAGTCGCGTCAATCACTGGCCGGGCCGGGGGCATTGAGGCCGCGGCTAAGCAGGGCGGGTCGCAGCCCGCCTTCAGTTGGCCAGCGGCACTCGCTGAGGGGGATGATCAAGATTTATTCTTGGGGACGGTCGACGAAGCCGGTGCATCGTCGTGTCTTCAGCCACCGCGGCATGGCCTAGCATTGGATCCTACAGAGTCCCCTAATCCCGTGAACCGGCGCCACCAGGACGACGAGCTGACGGATGAACGTTACAGCAACATTCTCGTGCCAGGCGAGCAGATTCCCATCATGCGGGCGAGCGGCCACCCATCTACGCCGCCTCCGCACGGTCAAGGCGGTAGAACGATGCTGAATGCCTCGGCGCTACCGCCCGGCCATGCAAATTTTGTTTTCGCAGGTAGCAGCCTGGATCCTGTTTATTGCGAAGATGCGTCTCTTATTGAGGGGCTCAGGCCGGCACTCATCAAGGCTGGGGCCTCCGAGAGCACGGTCGGTCGCAATCTACGTGGTCTTCTCAGCTTGGGGCATTGGCTCGTAAAGAACGACAAGCCGGGCATTGCTTCCCGGCTTTACGACAAGTCGCTGGACAAGGATGCCCAGGAGTTCGCCGAGAAGGAGAAGCAGGCCATCGCTATCCCACTGGATCTTCTTAGAGCCTCCCAATCGCCGGGCGGCATCACGCCGTTTGCAAGCCGGGTTGAGCGGAATCCCTATCCCCAGGATGCGGATCTCATCAAAAGGTACAAGGAAGAAGCAGCCCCAAGCACCGCCAACACCGCCAGGACCTATGCAACTCTTCTTATCGATTTGAGTGATTACCTCCGTGAAAAGCATAAGCCCGGCATTGCTGCTCGACTTGGCCACGACTCGCTGGATGAAGATGTCAGCCAGTATAAGGAGGAGGACCCCCATGGCCGCAGAAAAGCCGGGGCCGCACTGGCTCATCTCCTGAGGTCGCCGGCGGGTGCTAGAGCGATCGAACTACGGCGTCATATTCGCCCGCTTCCTGATCTCGAAGACGCGGTTCGCGCCGAGACGAGGCGGACGACTGCGCAGCACAGCGGGTCGAACGGAGCTGGCAGCTGGCCGGAGACTCTGCCTGCGAACCAGCAGGATCTGCTTTTAGAGACGATGGACGGACGCAGCTCCTCGCCGCCTCCGCAGGTCGTCGCTGTTGAGCAGCAGCTGATGCAGACCCTATCCCATCAAGTGGTGGCGTCACCATCGCAGATGCAAGCCCCGATGCCGTCGCCGGACGAACCGATCGGCGAGCAGCTTCCGGTCGAAGACGCGGAGCTCTTGGCGAAGTTTCGTGGAGACGCGGAGCTGCGCAAGCTCACCAAAGGGGCCATCAACAACGGTGTTTACGGGCTTGGGGCATTTATTCGCTGGGTCAACGCGAGTCATAGGGGCCCGGTAGCTTCTCGGCTGCGCGACGGTTCATCGCTGAACGCGGAGATTGCGAAGTACAGGAGCTCGGGCGGTGACCCCAACAACCGCATTAGATCGGCTCTGAATCATCTCCGGCGGCTGCTGCGTGGGGGTGAAGAAGTGGAAGCACCTGAACCCCGCGTCCTCGGTGCCCCCCGTCGCCTAGTTCCTCATCCAGAAGATGCGCCCCTCATCGAGGGCGCGCTGAACCAAGCTCTGAAAGATCTTAAAACTCCGACTGCGAAGCTGAGGCAGTCTGCGCAACAGCGGGCGAGGCGTCTTCGTGCGCTTAGTGCGTGGCTTAGAGAGAAGCGCAAAGGGAGCATCATCGGGCGGCTAAACGGCTCGAGCAGGGAGCAGGTATCCCTCGACAATGACGTGGTAGCATTCCAACGGACTGGAGGCAGAGTACACGGTCCCGATTTGTCGCATCTTCGCAGCTACTTGAAACTCATTGAGCCGAACCGAGAACTGGGGCTGCCAGGCCCTGAGCAGCCGAACTCGCCGGCCGCGCAGGGCGATTGGCACTCGGGCTCGGCGCAGGATCTTCCCTCAACGCCGGCCAGCCCGAGCGCCGGAGCTTGGGTTTGGTTGGGTGAACAGGTGCAAGAACGAGCATCACCATCCTGGCCCGCGTCACATGCTAAGGGCAGGCTTGAGCCATCTTATGGTCTGATTGCGCCGACGCCGTCCGAGTTGCGCAATGATGCTCACTTTGCGCCGGCGCATCCTACCAGGCTTCGCTCGGACACCTACGGCGGCCTAGAGTCTCTTGTTGATCTGAATGCGCCGACGCCGTCCGAATTGCGCGACGATGCTGACTTTGCGCCAGTGCATCCTGCCCAGGCTCATTCAGACACCTACAGCGGCCTAGAGTCTTTTGTTGATCTGAATGCGCGGACGCCGTCCGAATTGCGCGACGATGCTCACTTTGCGCCAGCCGATCCGACCAGGGCTCGCTCAGGCGCCTACGCTGGCCTTGAGCCATTTGTTGATCTCAATGCGCTGACGCCGTCCGAATTGCGCGACGATGCTGATTTTGCGCCAGTGCATCCTGCCCGAGCTCGTTCAGACACCTACAGCGGCCGAGAGCCTTTTGTTGATCTGAATGCACGGACGCCATCCGAGTTGCGCGACGATGCTCATGTTGCGCCCGCGCATCTTGCCAGGGCTCGCTCAGACACCTACGGGGGTCGTGAGCCATTGATTGATCTGAATGCGCCGACGCCGCAGGAGCCGCGTGATGATGCTAGTTATGCGCCTGTCCCGCGCACATCCGCCGATGCTCAGATCGGGGCTTTGGATCCGACAGCCTCATCCCACGGCCGCAGCGGACTAGCGCTCGGCGCCAAGGAATGGCTGGGCGACGAGCACATCCACAGGGATTACGAGCTCCTGGCGCAGGAGTTGCAGCGGGACCGTCCGGAATTCGCCGCCCTGGCGCAGTTCGTGGATCCCCTGATAGCCCACTATCAATTGCGCTTCGGCGCCGAGCCCGACATGCTCCGTGCATTCCGGCGCATCGTCTACGATCCGAATGGTAATGATACCGCCGACTTCCTATTCCTGCCGGTGAACGATGCAATGGATCCTAATCGCCTCGGCACGCATTGGTCGCTGCTGCTCCTTGATCGCCGCACGCGAGGAGAGCCGATTGCCTATCACTACGACTCTGTCCGGGGACACAACCACGAGCCGGCAGCGCAGCTCGCACGACGGCTGCGCGCCCGCCTGGAGTCACCTAGCATGGCCCAGCAGCGGAACAGCTATGATTGCGGCGTCTTCGTGGTGGACGGCACGCGGGCGCTGGTTCGACGATTGGCCCAAGGAGAGCGGCCAGGGCACGAGTTGCTGCACCTTGACAACCTCGTCGCCAATCGGCGGTCCCTCCAGGACCGGCTTCGAGCTCATCCCGGCTTAGGCTAAGGGAGCGCGAAGCGGCCGCGAGACCGAGGACTTTCTCCGCAATGCCCACCTCGACATTCCAGCGACCGTCGAGGCGCTGCGCCAATACTGGATGCCGATCCGCTCCCGGCTACAACTGGCAAACGGATAGGTGGATTTCCGGCACCGAAGTCGATGCGAGCCATGCTGTCTCCGATGGCACCAACAGCTGTCTTGCCTTCTCGGGCGCTGTTGTTATCGCCACTTGCGAGGCAGGTCCAAACGCCTTTGTCACAGGGACTGCTCGAGTGGGTTACGCCGCTTCGGCCTAACAGGCCAAACGCTGGGCTACATCAGGGCGGGCAGCCTGGCAACATAACCGAGGCAACATAACAACGAATTCGAGGGGCGCTTTGCGGCTTCCTGCAGCATACAACGCAGTTCGATTATAGTCGCTTCGGCTGGACCGTCGTCGGAGTCGCTTTGAGCAAGCGCTTACACCTGCTTGGTGTGTCAAATTCGAGTACGACTACATGGGCTTCGATGGGGACGCGTCTGGCGACCCCGCCGACGGTGCAGTTCCCCGCCCCGCCGACATTGCCGCCAGGACAACCAGCTTGTCCAGCAACTGTCACATCGGAAAGATCAGATTGAATCACCATTTCGGCGGCGACGCGAGCGGGGCGGAATGGTTCGACGCATCGGTCTATCCGGGACGAGCGGCCGCCAAAACAATAAAGCCTGTTTTCGATACGGGCGACTGGTCGTTCGAAGGGGCTCGCGGGTCTGGCTCAGCAGAGGCACATTCCAGTGGGACTACACGAATCAGCCGCCGATATCCGGAGATAGCGGCATCCCCAATTCCACGCTCACCTATCATGGCTTGGACGGCATTTCCGGCGAGCTGTTCGCACGGCTTGATAGTCCTGGGGGATATTCCTGAAGGGCAACGTTGGCTCGGACGCTTCAACAAGGGAAGAATGAACGAGGATTCGAGCATCGGCAGTACGGCCTATGCAACACTCTGTGAGATCAGGCCAACGGAAGGTTCACGTACTACACCGCCGATGTCGGTTACGACTTTATGTGCGGTAGCACCTACAAGCTGGGCGCATTTATCAGTGGCACTTACTTCGGCCAAAAGTCGGATTCGATCGCATGCGTGCAGACAGCCTCGCCATACGGGGCATGCGCGGTTCCGGCCCAGCAAATCATCGGTACTCAAGGTGCCAATTGGGATGCGCTGCGCGTCGGGCTTAACGCCGAGACTATGCTGTTTGAGCGCCGTGAGCGCAGATGTTGCTTACCTGCCATGGACCGACTTCACCGGTCGTGATAACCATCTCCTCCGTCCTGAAACAACTTTCTACGATCAGTGCAGGCAAGGTGGGGGGCGTACAGATCGAAGGAACGCTGTCGTACCTCCTCGGCAGAAATTTCAGTATCGGCGTCGGCACTCGGTACTGGGCAATGTGGACCAAGAATGACAGCGATGTCACATTCAACTGCAGCGGCTGCAGCGACCGAGGCACGTTCATCCAGATCCCTGCACTCGCAAAGTACAGCATGGAGCGATGGGGTACCTTCTTAGAGGTGTCCTACAAGTTTGAGTGAATTGGTCTGCAAGCGCATAAGTCTTATAGCTAACCTAATCGATGCACGATGAAAGCCTGCAACGCGTAGGCTGCGCGGCGCCGCTGCCTCCGGGCGAACCGCCCACGGAGGGCAGTTGCCGAGTTGCGAGCAGCCTTCATGCCTTCTCTTTGCGGAAAGATGAGTCCGGATGAATCGTCGGCAGTCAATTCAAAAGCAGAGATGGTTCTCGTACCTTTGTAGCTCCGCAATCATCTTTTTTTTCGTGTTCGCCCGCATTGGCAGCCGATGTACGGCGGGCCAGTATGCCAATAACGGACTGCGCGACAGTAAAGAACAAAAAGCAACGCTTGCTGTGCGTCGATAAAGCGGGCCGCAGCCCTAAAGACAACTCGCTTTCTCAGGAGATTGGGGACAGCTCATCTTAAAGAGATCGTTGCCAACCCCCGGCCAGACCGCTCTCAAAATCCATGATCCAGATCACCTTGATGTCGCCCCTGGAACGTTCATTGATAGCTTGTCGAGATCCGAAACGTGAGATGCCTCTACTCGACGCATGGCTACCGTTGCTGCAGTGCACATCGGCGCGGAATGGCTCCTGTTGTTTTCGCTCAGGCTGTCGAACCAGCGGCAGAACAGGAAAGCCTGAAAACCGGCTGCGCCCTGCTCGATAGTATCCTGTCTGCCGCCTGCAAAAGGAATATGGGGAGATCTCTCGCGCGATTTTGCAAAGAGCCTTGTCCCGAAGGTGCCGAAAATTGAAATATTAGCGGCGTCGCCACCGAAGCGATAGCTGAAAGTAGGAGAGGTTCCGCTTGGGGGAGCGGGTCAGTGCCAGCGCGGAATGAGCCGGAGACGATGATCCTGGGGCGCTATCCCCCCGCGCCGGGTTTGCAAGAAGCTCGACGCGCCGAGACTTACTAATCAACGGCGGTGTCTTAATCTAGGACGCCGGGCTCAAGCGTACCGGCACTAGATGGCCGCGACGGCGTCCCGTCGATCATGAGCTTCAGATAAAATCCTATAGTTCGGCAGTTGCAGGAGATCGGCTTCCTCGAACGTTCCCAGAAACTCGCGAGCAAGGTGTTGCGCATCTTCAGCACCAACTCTGAAGGAGATAATCGATCCGGCATTTCCGAGCACCGCATCGCGCACATCCGGTTCTAACCGATGACGATAGTGATGTGCGACAGTGCAGCCGACGCGATATTTGCGCAACCCCGAGAACATATTTGCCATCCCGAGAGTGGTGAAGTTTTGAAACTCATCAATGTAGACGTAGAAGTCTGGTCGCTCACGCGCCGGCAATTCAGCCCGACTGAAAGCGGCAAGTCCGAGCGTCGTCACAAGCAAGCCGCCAAGAAGGGACGAGCTGTCCTCGCCGATCCGCCCCTTTGACAGGTTTACGAGCAACACCCTGCCCTCATCCATGATCTGCCTGACGTGGAGATCGTGCGCGGGAGCGGCCAGGAGGCGATTAAACACCGGCGCCTACCTTGTTTTGGATCGGCGCAGTGCCGTCGGCTCGGTAGCCGAACGAAAAGCGCTCAAATTCGTTCAGGCAGAAATTGCGGACAGTCTCATTCTTCAACTGTCGCGCCGCGGCCATCCCCTCCGCGCCTATCTCGATCGCGACCTCGCCGGTCAGTGCAGTCTTTGATATCGCAGCCAGTGTGGGGATCTCAAGCGTATGGTTGTCGCCGAGCTTGCTCGCCCAGTCTACGCGCAGCTTCTTCAGTCCGTTCAGCAACTGATCGCAGCAGGCCAGCTCGATCGCATGGCGTTGTCCATAGGCAAAGCCGACGGTCTCAACCCGGGCAAAGCGCGACAGCGCCCAAGCGAGGCAGGTGGCGGAATCCTGACCGCTCAGAAAATAGAACCAGCGCGGCTTCGGATGTGAAATCGGTCATTGAGAGGATTCGCTTAGAATGTGAAGAGTTGAAATCAGGCCCGCTTGGCAATGGCGAACAACGGCAAAGAAGCCTGCGATGAATGCCGCTTTCCCTTCATTGAGTTCAGACTTAGAGGACGCAATTCATGATCGTCTCTAAGGTGAAGCCGCAGAACGCTTTGACGCGCAGGGTTGCTTACCCCACGCCGAGCAACTTGTGCGTCTGAATGCTGACACGCCAGTCGCACGCAGTCGCCTCCTGAATGCAAAGCTTCGTCGCCTTGCGGCTTTGGCTCAAGGGCTGCAGCCATATTATCGGCATGAACTCACGAGGGATGTTGAGGGCCAGGAGCTTCTCGATATCGGCAGGCTTGCCCACGCAATGTTTGATCTCGTTGCCACGCCGCAGCGGTTCATCCAAAACAACGGGGCGTGCCAACTTTCGGGCTGATGGTCACCCACGTGCAGGGGTGCACCTGAATGGCATGGGTCCCGATGTCTTCACCTGCACCGAGAAGCCAGACTTGATAAGTAGCGTCGTCAATGGCTGAAAGTCGTACGCTGCGGGCTCGCCACCCGTGATCACGACATGCCGAGCCCTAAACCCCTGCACGGCGAGCAATATTTCCTCCGGCGACATCCTAGCCCCGGGTGGCGTCCTCGATCCCGTGATCTCGGCTATCGGCACTTGACATGCTGGATCTGCCTTCCATCTGCGCTTGCTGTCGCACCAGAGGCAACCAACTGGGCAGGCCTGTAGCCGCAGGAACACTGACGGCGTGCCGCTCTTGCAGGCTTCGCTCTGGATACTTTCAAAGATCTCGTTGACCGGCAGCACGGCTCGTTCCCCGATAGATCGCGCTGTTCGCACCGTGCTCTTTGACTTCGACAGATGCAAGCCGGCAACGCGGAGCAAGTCGCTCTGTCAGCAGCCACTTGCTCGCGATGCCGTAGACGTGCTCGGCAAACTTTTCGCAGCCGACAGCAGGTAGCACAACGATATCCGCCACGCCGCGCCGCTTCCTGGAACCATTCAAGCTCCGGATTGTCCGCAGCTACGACGGTCTTATGGTCAAATGTGTGTTCGAGGATCGCTTTCAGCTCTTTGAGGCCGCCAAAATCAACGACCCAATTCTTGTCGTCTAGGGTGTCGGCCTCGAACTCGAAGCGAAATGACAACGAGTAACCGTGCAGCAGACGACAGTGTGACAGCGCGCGCCACTGGCGAAATGTAGCGGATAGTCCGGTTTCATGACCGTATGTCTTCGTCGATAGGTAGGTCACGGTTGATCCTTGATCAGTGCCATAAATTCGCTGCGCGATATTTTGTCGTCGCGGAAAGCACGCGCATGATGCTGGTTATCATGATGGTGTCAGTCTAGCGAACACCACGCTAGATCATGCATTGGTGCTGCGCCCTAACGATGACGGCCAATCCCTTCGGCAGGATACGGCGTTCCAGTTCGTCCGCCAGCATAACAGCGGCCTCCTCCTGGATGTGCGGGCGCGACATGATCCAGTTGGCAAGGCGCACAAATTTGCGCGCTTCGCGGTCGCTTTGGTGTTGTGGTCGCGGCTGGTGTCGATAACCATGGCCTCAAGCACAGCGTGCACGTGCTGCTCGACCTCGGCTTGGATCACATCAATGTCACCAGGCAGCAGATATTCTGCGATATTGTCGTTTGCCGCAAACGACGCGCCGGCGTCGCGCAGGCGTTCACGAATTGCTTGCGTAGAGCTCATCAGAACTCCTGTGCAGCTTCGCTAGTTTGCGTGAACGACATGATCTGCGGCCGACACGCGCTGAACAAAGCGCTTCAATTGGGGAGGTGCCTTACCCGGGGCAGTTTTTAGTATCAATTTGCATACGATCGAGAACTTTCATCTCTCCTGCGTCGTTGACCGAGAGACCACTATTGCCGAAACGGTCCTTTATCGTCTCCCTGCAATCAGCATGCCGCAAAAGTATCTGTGCGAGACTTGCTTGAGGAAGAGAAAATCAATGCATCGTGCCGCGACGGCCGATCATGTGCGACTTCGTGTCGGGATTCAGACATACACACCGACAAGCGGACACGATTGAAGCGCCAGCAAAAGCAACCAAATCTTACCCGCCCCGAAGTCATCAGACAGTTAATCGGCCCCGTGATTGGCGCGAAGAACCGATGAACGGGACATCCGAACGCGTCAAGGTCGAAGATGTCGCCCAAATAACAGGCGAGAACAAGAGAGCTATACAGGCAGCGGCAGCTCGGGGCGAAATTCCTGGCCCGGCAAAGCTATTCAAGGCTTGGACATTTGACCAGGTCAAATTGCGCACGTGAATCGCCACCAAGAGCGCGAAGCGTTGACGCGGCTCGCGAAACTCATGGCAGCATGAAGCCGCGGCAAGCAACGCGCTCATCGCCTGACCAAGCCAAGCGACGTGGTCTCCCGGGTTCGGGCACCAGTGAAGCTAGATACGAACGGGCAATGGCGAGGCTCCGCAGCCGAAGAAGATGTACCGACTAGCAGCGCCTGGACCTGGTCCGCGAGCCCTCCTTCCGCGAGCGACAGGAAGAGATTGCAACACTCCAGCAGCTCGTGGCCTGACCGCTTCTTTGTGGACGCGGTACATCCCGCCGAGGATGTCGGTGTCAAGGCGGCCCGACCGGCAAGCCGAGTTCATCGTCGAAAATCTCAACACGATCGAGCAACTCTTGATCGGCGCGGCGTACTGGCCTGACGGCAACTCCCCGACGCGTGCTGCGAACCTGCGCGCGGGCCTTGTTTTGTAGCAAGAGCGCACCAAGCGAGGCGGTTCCGGTGCAAATCGACTTTGCCGCGGAGCTAAGGAGTGGAGTTATCGTCTCGACCCGATCGCTCTCGACGACCGAGAGGATCCTGTCATTGGCTGTCGAATCCTAACCCAGCGATCCTTCTGGCGGGAGGGATCCATGGCTACCATTCCAGAGAGCTGGTCTCCAAACATCGTGACTGGTAAAGGATTCAGCATCGAGGAAGGAGATGGCCAATATCCATAGACTGCCGTCACAGAGCGATTGAGCTCGGTTCCCGAGGGTCAAAATGCGGTGGGGTGCATACACCTCTGAACGGTTTCCTTCTAGGTGACGACATCCATCGGCCTTTTGACCTGGAATGCGTGATCGTCTCATTGGATTGTCGGCACAAGGTCAGCAGCCGCTTGAAGGACCGTTTCGACAATGAAGTTCGCGATGATCATGATCCTATCTTGGAGAGGCGCGCTTTAGCTTCGTGATGAAACCCTGCGACGTGAAAGCCATCGGTTGGATCGAAATTCAGTTGTGGACGCTGATTGACAGCCGAAATCGCGGGTCATCAGGCGTTTTCATACAACCAAGACCCACAGCAGAGATCAGCTGATTGGAAAGTGCTCCAATCGGCTCTGGTTCGAGGTGTTCGGGAATCTCAGCTAGCCTTGTCTGTCTAGCGGATCACAAATGTCACGCTGACGCTCGTGGCGCAGAGTGATTCAATTCCGATGCGGAGCAGAAAGAAAGATGCCGGTCATATCCACACGCCGCGCTGAAGTCACAGATGCCGGAACCGTCGCCGGCTTCGTTTATGCTCTCCAAGTCGAGCTCTTGCGCCGGATGGCCCCGGGGATCGAAATCGTCACGCAAAGCGCGGCGGCAGTTCTTGCGGATGTCAGCGTCGTCGCGGTGATCGCTTGCGGAGACAACGAGCCGGTTGGCGTCATGGTTCTAAACGAATGCACTGCGATCTACGCGGGCGGCAAGTTTGGAGAAATCTCGGAGCTCTATGTTCGCCCCGACATGAGATCGCAGGGCATTGCGCCTCATCTGATCGCGGTCGCTCTGTCCGAAGGACGCGCGCGAGGATGGAAGCGGCTGGAGGTCGGAGCACCGTGGCAGCCGAAATGGAAGCGCACCCTCGACTTCTATCTGCGCAACGGCTTCGAGGAAGTCGGCCCCCGGCTTTGCCGCATGATATGAGCCGGTGGGGTCAACTTAGAGTCGTCCCTGGATGACCAAGAAGCTGAGCGGATCAATCTAGCTTGGAACCCAATGTTCTTCGTTAGGGCCGGTTGATTGACCGGAACGCGTAATTGTCTGTGCGTTCTGGACTTATGTTTTTTATTTTTGTAGTGGGCTAATGGCACTGCTGTATTTGCCCCCTGAGAACGACGACTCGGTCTTGCTGTGTTCCGTCGGGTGCCCTAACTAGCATTACAGTTGCAATTTTTGCCTGAGATGGGCTTTGCGCGCGTTGGCCTGATGAGCCCTACGCCAGGACGACCATGCGAGGACGTAGGCGTGCGAGATGAGTCGCTGGGGAAGCTTCATGGCGATGGGGCGGATTTCCCGGATCGACAAGCGGATCAAGAGCGATGCTTCGGTCGAGGCCGCGGTCGCATTTTTTGAGCGATGGTCCAGTGTTGGCTCGATGACGGATGACGGCCATCATGGCGAAGGCCAGCATGACGAGTGAGACATGGCGATGCCAGCCATGCCAGGAGCGGCTTTCGTTGTGGTCAAGGCCGAGCTCGTTCTTGGCGGTTTCGAAGCTGTCCTCTATAGCCCAGCGATGGCCTTCCACCGACGCCAGCTTCTGCATGGACCTGCCCTTGGGGCACCATGTGGAGAAGGCCAAGCTGGCGTCAGTAACGTTGCGACGGATCAGAAGACCCCCCGTCCATTCTCCGGCAAGGTCGTCGTTGTATTCACCAGCGTCGAGATCGGCCAAGTGCCAGCGCGGACCTTTGGTCCCTTCGCCGGAGGCGGAGCGGTGCCAGGCCACTTCTTGGGAAGGCTCTGCGCGATCGCGGAGGCGGTGCCGGCGACCGGCTGCTGCTTGCCCCATGAACGGAACACGTGATTGGAAGCAACGCCCAGAACATAGCCTTTTCCCGCCTTGCGCAGCAGGGTTTCGATCTCACCTGTGCCATACACGCTGTCCGCCGTTACGAACGAGAACGGCACCTTTGCGGCGATCGCGGAGCGACCATTCGACGCGCGATCTTGGGCTTCGTAGCAAAGCCCATCGCTCGGGACATGCGCGGCTTTCAGGCGAGCGGGGTCGTCCGTCCATTCCTTTGGCAGATAGAGCGCCCGGACTCGTTGTTGCCGGTCGTCTTGAAGGTGCCGATGGTCGCCATGGTAGTTCTCCTTGATCTCTGTTTTCCGAGCCCGCACCTTGCGGCCTCGATGGTGATCGACAGGCCGGAGGTGATCGACGGCGCACCCCGCAGGGGCTCGACAGCAGAGGAGGAACTTTCTTGTTTGGCGAGGAATGACGGCGCAGCCGGCAGGGGATGAGCGTTGTGACGCCGCTGTTGCGCCATAGGCGATCGAGGCTGCTTAGCCGGCCTTCGGCCAGATCCACCCATCGAAGAGGCCGCTTCGTGCGCTCGATCCGAAACAGAGCTGACATCAACGAGAACGTGGCGATCCTCGCGTCCTGCAAAGACCGGCGAGCGAGTTTGACCGAGATTGGCTCTCGGCCGCGTGGCGACAGACGGATCAAAACCTCCGCGAGCGCACTTGAGCAATACGCCCGCCAAGTCGAGTCGGCCGTACTTGTGATCCGCCGCTATTCGGTCGATCGCTCACGACATTCGCCACGTATCTGTCTCACTGCGGTCGAGCCGCGGCGCTTGCACTGCCCTGAATGTCACCTCAAAAGACTATGACAGCGTGCGCTCCGGCTGCGTGATCACGTCATCCTCACGCGACGTGACGTTATCAGCCCATCGGCCAAGCCTTGCCCGGCTGGTCCGGGCGCGGTCAGTCGCCGGTCTCTGCATGGACAAATCCGTCCACAGCATGGCGTCTCAGCCGCCTGGCGAGCGATCACCGTGCGAAGCAGGCAATTTCCTGTGGCCTGCGCCACGTACGCATCCTATCAGAATACAAGCGCGCGCTTCATGTCTGAAACCCGCCTCCAACTGTCTTCGAAAGCCACATTGCGCCAAAGGACACAAGCGTGCCCCTTCTGCAGTGCTGGCCCAAATCCTGCACCGCCTCTCCGCGTCAGGGCGGCGGCAGCAAGATGGGAGTCGTGTTTGGGCCTCGATCTGTCAATCGACAGTGTGGTTGCCGCACCGGAGGTTGCCTGTCTGCACCCCGCCGGGGGAACGGAAGACGCTCCTGCTTGCCACGGCCTCGCGCGGCTGACGGTTGCTTGCTCACCCTGAAGAGAGATGTCAATACATGGTCGATGAATTGGATCTGCGAACCTTCACGCCACATCCGCAACGCGACGCCGTGCTCGGCGAAGTGCACGCACGCCCTTTCACGCGCCTTGATTCGCCATTCAGCGTGATCCACTTGGCTTTTCTTGCGCAGGGTGAGGCGGCCACAAGCGATCGCTGCCGCTTTATCGATTTTTGCCTCGAGCGCAATCTTCCGCCACCTGAGCAATCGGCGAAACTTCATCAGATTGTCATCGGGACCGCTACGCTACGTTGGGAGCAGCATTCGGAATTCACAACATTTACCTGGATCTGGAGTAACAAAATGTTTCCGCCGCAGACCGATTTGACAAAGTTGATGGTACCGTCCGATCGCTGATCCGCGCGTTGCGTCAGACCGGACAGTTGCTGGTCGCGATCAGGCTAGAAGTGGAGCAGGACGCCTCGCCGACCAGGCGCGCCGAACAGGTTTTTGACAAGAACAGCCTGGCCATGGTTGCCACAAAGAACGGCGCAGGCGTTGCCGCCTCAGACTTCCGCGTAGACGAAAAAGGCTTTACGAAAATCCTCGTCTGCGACCTCGGATTGACGTCGCAGGATCTCGGAGCGCTGGTGCAACGGCTCCTGGAGATCGAGACCTACCGTCCACTGGCGCTGCTTGGCCTGTCGGCCGCCCTTGAGCTTGCACCTTCCGTTGATCGCATCGACCGCCGTCTTGTTGAGGCGCTCGAAAAAATGCAAAGCGGTGAGGGGCTGCAGTTCAACAACCATCTGCTTGCCGAGTTGACGGCGCTGGCCGCCTGCTTCGAAAAAGGCGCGACCGGCAGCCTGTTTCGCTTCGGCGCCAGCAGAGCCTACAACGAGCTGGTCCAATCGCGACTGTCCATCATTGAAGGCAACGATGTCTCGGGTTATCCAACCTGGTCGTCGTTTCTGGCGCGCCGCATGGCGCCCGCAATGCGAACCTGCGCGACCGTAGAGGATCGTCAGGCGGCTCTGTCGGTCAAGCTCGCGCGTGCCGCCGATCTGTTGCGAACCCGTGTCGACGTCGAAATCGAACGACAACATCGTGACCTGTTGCAGGCTATCAACGAGCGCGCCAGACAGCAACTTCGGCTGCAGTGCACGGTCGAAGGATTGTCGGTCGGAGCGATAGGATATTATGTGGTCAGCTTGTTTAGCTATCTTGCCAAGGGCGCGCATGACGTCGGACTGCGAGTAGAGCCCTCGTTCCTGACCGCAGCCTTCGTGCCGATCGCAGTCGGCGTGATCTGGCTGGTGAGTTACAATGTCCGAAAGCGACACCTCAAGCACGACAACGCGCCCTCGGTTGCTTGCGACTGACGCTCCTTAACGGAATCAGTGCGTCCATCCTGCGAAGCTCGCATGATCGTGGTGCGACGCTGCCGCAAGATCGCGGCCGGCTCCTGCGCAAGGTAATGCCCCGCCCGGACTAACCGGGCGAGGCATTTTTGGATCGGCTCAGTCGCCCTTGCACTAGAAACGAAGCGTCGCTTTGGAGGGACAATGATCTGAAATGGCCAGCAAAGGATCCGGATGGCCTTGGCCTGCCGGGCGCGTCCCGCCGAAGCGCCCGATCGCAACCTTGATGGCAGGATCTGGAATCGAAAGGCTCGCGCTCACGAGCATCTGATCAAGGCCCAGGGGATTGCGGCAGCCAAGGCTATCGGCCTTTGTCAGCGGCTTGACGGCCTCTTGATCGAAGAGCTCACGCTTCGAGCGTTCGCAGAGTTGCTTAGCGACAGGGTTGACCGGGCATTCCGGCTCCAGATGGGAAAGGGCGCTGGAAGTGGGGGCCCCATCATTGACCTCGCCATAGAGGCTGCGAACGAGGACGCCACTCGGAAGGGAGGAAGCGGGATCGCTTCCGTCCGAGCGAATATCTGATTTTCCGATCGAATTTTTCTCGTGCGACAGATTGCGGTTGAAGTCTCCCATCAGAACGACCGGCATGCTGGCAGAGCTCGCTTCCAGCCAATCCTCCAACGGGCGCACCTGTTTCTGCAGGATGGCACACGCATCGCCCCCGCCGTCAAGCTTGCCGCGGTCTTCGAGCGGGCTGACGCAGGAGGATTTGAGATGCACGGTCATAACACGCAACGGCTTGCCATCGATCTGCAGCGTCAGTGATAAGCCCGGGCGCACCTGATCTACGGCGGCTAGATCCGGGAGTGATAGGGGCGCAACGACCCCACAATCGGAGCCCGTCCCGAGGTTCTTTTTCCAAGCAATCGCGAGCCGCTGGACCTTGAACGTGTCGAACGAACAAATCTCGTAATCAGCACCGTTGTTGGGCAGAACCTCGCGAACGGCGGTGGCGCCGCTAACCTCCTGAAAAGTGATGATGTCAGGATCGAGGTTCGTTCGGATGAAATCCTGGAGTTGCTGCGAGCGCTTTTGGTAGGCGGCTTCGGTCACCGGCACGATCTTGAAATTGGCCTGGTAAACGTCGCATGGCGGCTTTGCCGCGATGTCCCATTTGATCTTTGCGTTTCGTCCCCATTTGAGCTCCCAGCCCGGCTTGGTGGCCCCTGCCGTCGAGGGTTCAAACAATCCACTCGCTGGATTGAGGGCGAAAGGTTGACCGCAATCACGAATCCACTCCTTCGCCTCGACCTGGCTGAGATGCCAGCCCAGATTCCATGTCGCAATTCGGATGTCACGCGCGTGGGCCGTCGGCGCTGTGCCGAGCAACAAGACGAGGGCGAACAGGACAGATCGGCGAAGAATCATGTAGTGCTCCAGACGTTTGCAACAGACCGGCCCTATTCAGTTTGGGGCGACCGTACTTGGTGAAGGTTTCCCTTTGCCTTGAGGGGTTGCATGCCGGCCGGGCGGATGGGATCGCGGTTGCCAGCGACACAGCCATTGGGAAGCTTACCGGTGGCTCCCTCCCCGCGCAGCACGCTCTCGCGCGTGGCATTTCGATCGATTCCCCACGCGTGCTCGATGGCAAAGCGAAGCTCGTCCGCCAAGCACTCAACCGCCCAACGGAGATCGTGCCTGTCGCGGCTTGGAAATTCCTCCGTCTCTGTGATCTGCTGGCCGACAAGCCGCGCGGCGTTCCGGACGCCGGCATCGCCTACCATCTCCAATTCGCCCCAACGCAATTCCCAAAAGCGCTTGGTCGCCTGCTTCCAGGTTTCATCTTTAGGGTCGAGCTCCCACTCTGTCAGGCGCTGAGCCTGCTGAATGGTCTCGAAGAAGAGATCGAGCTTCTTCTGCAAGAAGGGCTTCTGCGCCTCGATCCTTCGGGTCAGCGCGGCCTGGCTGCGTGCCTCGTCGCGCTCGGCAATGACTTCGGCCTGCTTCGCAAGCGATTCACTAAGGAGCCGGGCCTGCTCGGTCTGAAACTCGTAGACCTTCCAGACCCCGGCGATCACAGCGCCGGCGATGGTCCAGGCCGCGACAGCGATGATGGTATAGCGTTTGGAAAGACGGAGAAGGGCTGAGGATCGTGGGGTCTGGGCCATGATTGCAATTGAATAGGTTCGATCGGAAATGGTTTGTTCGAGTACAAAAAACAAAATTCAAGCAACGTCTGAGAAACGAAAACATCAGAGCGCCCCTATAAGCCGCGCTCCCTGGCGAGAGCGGCCTTTGTGCCTTTCTTATAGGCGTCTTTCACCCACTCATCCCGCGTTTGCTTGAGGACAAGAGGATCGGCCTCCGAGCCCGGCTTCGGTTTCGTGCCTGTCTTTTCGTGGGTCTTGTTCCAGATCGCGCGGGCACGGTAGTGATTGTAGAGGCGCATCAACTCGGCAACATAGGCTTGGGCCAGATGCGTGTTGCCCTTGATCTCAAGGACATTCTCGTCGTTTGAGTTTTCCGATGCCTTGCTGAAGTTCGGCGAGCCCGTGTAAATGGTGGGCGTCTCCGTATCCCCATCGATCACGATGAATTTGTGATGCACGTGGATAGGCGGCGGGCCACTCGATTTCTTCTTTGTGGCTTTCTTTGCCGGTTTTGCTTTGCCTTTTGCGGCGGAGGCATCAAACGGTGAGGTATCGATGGTCTTGAGCTCGGGCAGGAAGCCGCGTGGCGCATTGGCGCTAAAAGCGGCGTAGGGAAGTGTGTCCGGGTTATTCTGCGAGCGATGGAAAATGGTCGCGGCGATCTCCGGAAGCTTGCGCTTCTCGCCCTTTTTGGTCGGCTTGTCGGGATCATCGATGCTGTTGAGAAGCCCGTAGATCAAGTGCTTCGACGAGTCTCCCTTGGCAAAGATTGCCTCCATGAGATCCTTGTCGGAGGCCGTGTACATGCAGAACAGCACGGAGGACTTCGCGTTCTTGACCGCCTCGGTCACCGTGTCGAGAAACTTTCGGCTTTCGCCGGGCTCGGGCAAAAAGAAGACGCGCATTTCGGTGCCGTCGACGTCCGTGACGTCGTTCCAGTCCGGCGGGTCCATATCTTTCTTGCCGAGATTTTTGGCCAGCACGTTCGCGCGCTCGGCGTAAAGCGCGGCAAGTTCGCGGGAATGGATGATATGAAGGAGGTTGGCCTGGATCGTTTGGGCTTCAGGCGTAAAGTTGGTCGAGCCCATCAAGACGGCCTGCTCATGCTTTTTCCGGTAGAAGATGATGAACTTATCGTGCATTAGCTTGGATATGGCATCCCGCTTATGGATCGAGATGTTGGGTCGTGCCTCCGCGATCCGATGCGCGGCGGCGCGGGACTTGGTGTCGTCAGCTTTCTCGAAATAGATGATCGAGCCGCGCCCTTTGAAGGCCTCGAAAGCCGGGATGATCCACCGGTCGTCCGACAGATGATAGATGGCGCATTCAAATGCGTCGCTCTCGCTGAGGATTTGAGGAATGGCGTTTTGCAGGCCGTTGGCCAGCCATCCATCCGCTTCTCAAGCGGCTTGTCCTTTTGCTTGGCAAAGCTCTGCGCGCTGACGACGGCGCGATTGAAGTAGGTGGCGATCTGTCCTTCGAGGGGCCTTGGCACCGTCACGGTTCTTTTTCCGGCCGCCGCGTCCTGGAGCTGCAGATCGCCTGGGCTGGTGCCAAGCACAGGAATAACTGTATACTCGAACGTCTGGCCTTGATCGTCTAGGTTGATCCCGCCGTCCCACCAGTTGAACTTTTGGATCGGCGCCTTATCGCTTCCCTTTGGGCGGGCGTCCTCCGCGAGGGGCACAAAGTCGAGCTTGTTGAATAAGAATTGCGGCTTTCTGTCGCGCCCATAACCCGGATTGCGCTGGATGGCGAACCCAAGGAAATCTTCGTGTTCGGCGCCGTCTTTCCAATCGAACGTCAAGAGCACGCAGCTCGGGCTAGCATAGGCTTTGACTGTCACCGCCGCGACCATGATCGCTCCCCCGCTTCGAGGCGCATCATGCACGAATACGACGCTCGCGCAATACGTGCGGCGGGTGTATAACGCCCGTCGAAACGTCTCACGCTGAATTACTTTTGTCATTTTCGCCGGAGGCTTTGCGATGGGCGTCATTGTGCCTAGCCAACTGTACACCGCTCAGGAGTTGCTCGGAGGCTTCAACCCATGGGACCCCATGGGCTTCACGCTCTCCCGGGACTTTGCGATCTACCGTGAGTTCGCAACCGACGGCGGGCCGGTGCCAACGTCACTCGCCGTCCGCGCCGCGCAAGCCGCGCACGACGCAGCCATCGCCGATGCCCTACGCATCTTTCTGAAAACGGTTCAACGGCCGCTGGTCGGCGTGATGGGAGGTCACAGTCTTTCCGCGAGACCATGCGGCCTATAAAGCCATTGCTTATTTGGCGCGCGAACTTGCCCGCGCGCACTTTCTCTTGGTCACGGGCGGAGGGCCGGGGGTGATGGAGGCCGCTCATCTGGGCGTGGCTTTTTCATCGTTCGAGAGCGTAGGTCCGCTCGACGAAGCGATCGGCCTTTTAAGCGCTGTACCGAAGGCGCCCATTCTGGATGACCTTTTTACTGACACCTGGACCATCAAGGACGAAAAGCTCGGCGCCATTGACGACGCACGCAGATGGCTGAAAGTAGCGCTCGAGGCGCGAGCCAAGGCGCCCGAAATTCTCCCCGTCAGCCTCGCTATCCCGACCTGGCTCTACGGTGCCGAGCCGACTATGCCCTTCGCAACACACTATGCAAAGTATTTTCAGAACAGCCTAAGGGAAGAGGCCCTCGTCAACAATTCGCGTGCCGGCATCGTCTATGGGCGAGGCGGCGGCGGAACCATGCGGGAGGTCTACCAGGACGTGGAGCGGAACTACTACGCGAAGACCCTCGACGAAGTGACCCCCATGATTTTCTTCGATCCCGATAAGTATTGGGAAACGGATCCCGTCATGGGTGACGCGCGAGCTACCTCGCCCGGCATTAATGTTAAGCCGACGATCCGCCCAATCCTGATGCTCGGCCTCGTATCCGACAAGCGGCCTAAGAAGGAAGTTGAGGCGTGCCTCGATGAGAAGCTTCTCTTCACGACGGATCACCCATCCATCATGAAAGCGCTTCGCGGCCACGAGAAAAAGTCCCAGCAAAATCTCACCTTCGCACTTGCGGCGGAGCCTCTCAAGATCGGCACCCTGCGGATGAATCGGCGGTAGCAGAGCGACATACTGGAGGTCAGCCCCCGTATGAGAGACGTCTGGCTCGTGGGGTTGTCCCAAGGGTTGGTTCGATGTCAGTAGCTGGTTACGATCGGATGCTTTTCCTTGGCAATCGCCAGCCCCCTGGACTGACCGCAGCGAGAGCAAAAGTGTCGCGCGGTTCGACATGAGCCCAGACGGCGCGAGGCACTTGTCCGCCCACTCCTCTCTTCACCATCCGGATCGTGATCTAGCGCTGCTCCAGCTGAGCACACCCGTTTCCGACGCGGGCGGGAAGCGCTGCCCTATCCCCATTGTCTTAAAACCGTCCCAGGCTCCGATGGGCACTTCGGTGCTCGTACTGGGCTTTCCGCTCAATCAGGACCTGAGCTTGTCGGGCGGTCTGATCAGCAATCACGGCTCCCCACCCAAGGAACTGCGGTGGCAGACGGACACTGTGATGAACCCGGGCAACAGCGGGGGCCCGGTTTTCGAAGATCACGGCTTTCTGTTGGGTATCGCGGCAGGCGGCATTGTCCAGTGGACCTTCGGCGGCGAGACACGCAAAGTAAACGGTGTGAATTACTTCATCCCCGCGTCGGAGCTAATCGCAAGTCCTTTGTATGACATTGCCGAGGACAAGCGGTGTTGGCGCGTGGCTCAGGACGATCTCGTGGTCGACGCGAACACCACCATTGCGGTCGACGGGACGGCGTCGAAAGCGCCCCTGGGCCCCGCCAAGCTTGAGAGAAGCTACACGGTTTCAGAGACCAAGGACGATCACCCCGTCGCCCTGGCATCGCATTCCCGCAACTACCAATCCCGATTTGCTGCAGAGCCCGGCTACAAGGTTGTAGCCTGTGTGCCGAAGGCAGAGAGCGAAAATAATGCACACGATATCACCTGCAGTATCGATAGCGGTGGCGGTTCGGCGGTCTTTGCGTATCGGTTGGAAAGTGGGCCCGCTGTCGATCGCTGGCGCGGATGGTGGGCCGGTTACGTGACTTTGCGGCAGGAGCGCATTGCGGGGGATGGCCTGCAATAGTGCGAGCGGGTAGCTGCATAAGGCAGGATCGCGAGGGGAAGCGATTTCGCATGCAGCGGGGAACGAACGAGGCAGGGGGACGAACGTGACAGGATCGCGGCGATTAGCGCTTGTGCTGGCAGGCGGGCTCGGCGGATGCGTCATCGTGCCCGACATTGCTCCGGACTGGGCTCTGCCGATGGGGGAGATCATGCTCCATTCGGCCTGCGAGCTCCAGGATGCGCTCGGCACGCTTGACCGCGAGGTGCCGCATGAACTGTTCAATGCACGAAACTGGAAGATCGCGGTCACACTCAATCCAAAATCAGAAGCGGATATCGTTCCTGGTGTCGGCTTGACGCGGAAGGTGCCCGCTACGGCGACGACACCCTTCTCGAACTGGGTCATCGGCGGTGGTAACGGCGTCACCCTTGATATGAGGGGCAGCCATACCTGAAGCGTCGATCAATTTCGACTCTGAAAAACCTATCCTCGATAGTGCCCTGCCCTGCGAGTGCGAAACGATTTCGTACCATTCGCTCACAAAGAATCTGGCGATCAAGGATTGGCTCTATCGTTCCGTGCAGGCCACGGCTCTCGCAGGCTCGGCCATCGACAACCCCAAATTCACGGCTCAGGTCGCCGTGAAATTCAATGGGACCGCGAGCTACACCTACACATTCCCGCCAGGCACCGATTTTCTCACACTGGGAGGGTATTATCAGCTCGACGAGACCTTGAGCATCATCTTCACGAAGAAGCCGGCGGTCGTCGCGAAATATGACCTCTTGACGCTGCCCGAAGGTGGCGCTGGTTTCAAACGAAATCGCGCGCGCCAGGTCACGTCAACCATTTCGGTCCTCGAAGATCAACAAGTCTCACTTCAGCAGATTCGGCAACAATTGCAAACTGGGCCTCAGCCGACGAACTGTGCCTTCACGCTCGGAGGCAAGAAGCTCCGGGTGACGGAGGTTGGCAAGGGCCAGGTCGAGCAGATCGATATGCCTTGCGACGGCCTGCCCCTTTACCTGCCGAAATTCGCCCGAGCAGGAGGCACGGGTTTCCGCGAGGCTCCTGCCGAGCTCGTCAAAGGAAGCCGATCGACAACCAGGGCACGGCTGCGACGATCAGGGTGCCGATCAGCAGCGCGATCATGTAGCCCACGATCGGCTTCATGCCCTCGTCCGGGTTGATGCGGCTGATGGCGCAGGCGGCATAGTAACCGACGCCGAACGGCGGCGCGAACAGGCCGATGCCCATGGCGAGAACGACCACCATCGCGTAGTGGACGTCGTGCACCCCGACCTGCCGCGCGATCGGGAACAGCAGCGGGCCGAACAGGACGATAGCCGGGATTCCCTCCAGCACGCTGCCGAGGATCACGAAAGTCACGATCGTCACGGCCAGGAAGACGGGGACCCCGCCGGGAAGGCTGGTCATGAATTTGGCCAGAGAGGCAGAAAATCCCGATTGGGTCAGTGCCCAGGCCATGCCTGTCGCCGCGCCGATGATGAGCAGAATCGCGCCTGACAGCGAGGCTGTCTCGACCAGCATCGGATAGATGCGACGCCAGTCGAACTGGCGATAGACGAAGAGACCCGCGCAGGCCGAATAAAGAATGCCGATGGTCGAGACCTCCGTTGCAGTCGCGACGCCTTCGACGACCGCGGTCCGGATCACGAAAGGCAGCGCGATGGCCGGTATCGCGATGACGAAGGCGCGGCCAATCTCCCGGGCCCTCGCCCTTTTGACGTGAGACAGGTCCTCGCGGCGATATCGCCACCAGACCACGGCCGCGAGCATGACCGCGAGCACCACGCCCGGGAGCAACCCGCCAGTGAAGAGCGCCGAGATCGACACGCCGGTCACCGAGCCGATTGTGATCAGGACTAGCGAGGGCGGGATCGTTTCGGTCTGCGCTCCGGTTGCCGCCAGAAGCGCAACGAGGTCACCCGGTTTGGCCCCGCGCTGCCGCATCTCGGGAAACAGCACAGGAGCCACCGCAGCCAAGAGTGGCTTGGCCGAGAACAGCGAAAACGGAAGTAAAGGAGTCGCCAGCACCAGGGTCGTTCACACAAGCCGCAAAGTGACCTGAGCTAAACTTCCCACGGTGGGAAGTTTACCAGGCAGCTCGGCCAACCGCATGCCGCGCGATCTCTACACCGGCGCTATCGACAACTATTACCACTGTGCCACTCCCTGGATCGTACTCGGGATCGCTGCCGATCTCATGAGCGACCCGGGCGCCGTACTGGCTCGCGAGAGCGGCTGAGCCAAACATCTCGCCGGCATCGTCCGCCTGTAGTTGTCCGTTATGGATAATCGGAAGATAGTAGCGCTGCACAGCAATGGCCCTCGTTTAGCAGCAATCATGCGCCCACCTCAGGGCGGGACGCACGTGTCATAAACGACAGGTGCCGTCAAACTGCGAGACCACATCCGCACCACCGGCAGCGTCGGGGACAGTGCTGTCAAGATCGTGGCCAACTACTTGTTCAGCTTCTCGATCTCGGCCGCAGTTACCTTCTCGCCATTGGTAACTGGGCGCGAATCACCGCGCCCTTCCACTGAAAAAGCTGGATAGCAGCCAACCACCCTTGCGACTCTCTGACGATTCGTTCATTTAGCTAGATGGTGCATCCGAATCGCCCACTCCGCGATGCGTGGAAGTCGTCACGACTTACATGGATTTCGGCGGCTTCGCTCGTCGAAGGAGGGCCAGGCTCGATCCTGGCGCGATCTCGGAAAGGAGGTGAAACAGCATGTTTCACTACCCGCACTGTGGCGGCACCCGCCCTGTAAGCGTTCGCGCTTACACACGGTTCCGCCTCGGTAAATGGGAGTGGGTCATCGCCCACTGCCGCGGACTGCCCAGCTAAGCTGAACAGTCCGCATCTCAGTGACTTGGGGCGGTGTCTCATGGGCACCGCCTCCTTTTTTCCGGCGGACCGGATCTACAGAACAACCAAGCACGACCATTCGTTGCAGTAGGCCTGCGTTAAAGTGGCTGTTCGAATTCTTTTCAATGGGTTGGTCGTCGACGAACTGACTGTCGTCGTTTATGGTTAACGGGCCGTTAACCCGCCTTGCCATAGTTCCTCCCCAGATCTGCGACTATTCGAGTCGCGCGAGCAATTCTTAACGAATTACTAGCGTTAGACGCTAGGGAATCAAGCCTTGCGTTTTTTGCAGGTTGTCACAATCCCTCGATTCGGGCCGTCATCAACTGCTTTGATGCGATTCGACCGCTATATATTATGCGGTATGCGACCCTGCTACCCCCAAGCCGTTGGGGGGCGGCGGTCAAAGAATTGTTGCTGCTCTCGGGTCCCTCGCCCTATAGTCGCCTCCGGTCTTGGGGGTAATTTTTCATGCGTCAATTTGCGATTGCGGCGCTCTGCGCCGCGCTGGGCGGCTGTGCTGGCGAAAGTCGCGGAGCTGAAGAAGCAACAGGAAACTGCGGCTGCTGCACCTGCTGCCCCTTAGCCAAAGAGGTCCGCAGTTAAACCAGCCCGACCAATTCGGCGAAGGTCTCGACCACTGATAACCCAGTTGTCCTTGAAGTTGATGCCGAGCTTGGCCATGTCCTTCTGGATCGGCACCCACTTCTCTTTACCGCGAGGAAGGGCTCACCGTCCGCAAACGGCGGGCTCGCCGCAAGGCCGTGGGGACCCGTGCCCCGATGAAGCTGTGCGAGATCAGTCTCGTTCTTTGGGGCGCTTATGGCAAGGACATCCTGCGCAACCCGAGCTCGAACTCGCTGTCTACGATTCGCGACATCAAGGATATGTCTGCAGAATAACTGCGCACAAGCGGCGCGATCTACGAAAATCCTGCGGACATTCTCAAGTATTTGACGGATTTAGTTACGACAATTAGGTGAAGTGACGTGATACAGTCCAAGTTGGACCGGGGCTCCTCCTCTTAGATATCGAACCGGAACGAACTCGTCCGAGTGTGGCGATTGATTTTAGATCGGGCGCTTGGGACGTCGAAGCGATCAGCGAAGATCGGTCCCCTTTTGTTGAGCCCGGCCAGCAGCCAATCGTTTCGAGGATGGAGCTCCTGAGATCAGATGCCACCCAAGCTGCCTGGATTAGCGACACGCCTCCGGAAGGAGCTGCGCGTGAGTCAGGATCTACTGAGGCGCTTCACATGGGAGATCAGATCGATCGACATATGCCTTGACGATCTTCGGTCCTACCAGGCGAATGCGCTCGGCATTACAGGTCCGCAAATGATGATCTTGATGGCACTGACGGAACTGGAAGAAGATGATGGTGTTCCCGTCAACGCTGTCGCGAAGCTGAAATCAGCTTGGCCGGAACTCGTTGTGAACGACTTTTCTGCGTTGAGGAGATAATTGTCGCCTTCGCGCGATGCCTCGGAGAGGTTGTACCACCAGTGCCCACCGGTGGCGCGCTCGCTGGTCGAATATGTGCCAAGCAGGGCGCCATTGTTCGCCTTGAGCCAGCGCTCCTTCTGGTCGTCGTTACCAAACAGGCTGATCGTCTGAGCCGCGCCGACATGCATGACATAGACGAGGCCGGTCGATGCATCGGCCTGTCCGATCCGGTAAGCGGCTTCGGCAAAATCAACATGGCCAAGAGCGAGGCCCCCAAAGCGTGATTCATTCAACACGCCGGTCCAGCCGGCTTCCGCCAATGCCCTCAGATTTTCTCTTGGAAAGCGACTTTCCAGATCATTGCGATCGGCATTGACCTTTACGGTCGCATCAATCGCGGCATCCAGCCGAGAATAGATGTCAGAATCGAACTTGCGAGCAAGATTGTCGTTAGCCATTGGTCATTCTCCCTTGTGTTTCGTCAAACTGCGACAACGGCATGGATGAGCGGTTTCTCGGCGGCGTCGGTTTGCGGCGAACCGCCGAGGTAAAGGGCCTTGATGTCGTCGCGGCTGTGCAATTCGACTGACGAGCCGGACAGCACGCTACGGCCGCTCTCAAGCACGACAGCATGGTCGGCAAAGCGCAGCGCCACCGTCGAATTCTGTTCCGCGACCAGGATTGAAAGCCCCTGCTCGCTGTTCAGCTGCTTCAGCGTCCCTGTCGCAATCGCCATCACGTGGCTGCCCCTCGCTTTACACCTATTCGGCAGCCTGAACGCGTACGGGCGTCCTTGTCTCGAGTTCGCGGACCAGCGGGATCACATGCTTGCCGAAATATTCGACCTCTTCCTGGAAGTGCAGGAACCCGAGCAGGATCAGGTCGGCGCCGGCATGCTTGAGCTCGATGATCCGTTCAGCGACTTGCTGCGGCGTGCCGATCAGGTTCTGACCTTGCCCCCATATGTGGAACGGCCCGCGAGGCAAGAGCTTTTTCAGTCGATTTCACACATTGGGACGGTGCGGTCATATGTCCGGCCTTTGCGCGCGGCACAATATGGCCGCTGGCCTCGATGAGATCCGCGGAACGAGGAGCCAAATCAAGTTTACGCGCTTGAGCGCATTGGGGGCAGTAGCTTCACTCGTTTCGGGATTTCGTCCCAAGGGTTCATCGCCTGTTGTTGCACCTTGCCCTCTGCCGGCCTGCGCCGGTCAGATCATTTTGGTGGTCACTGCGTCACCGCGGTAACCGCCAATGGGTCGGGACGCCGATAACTTCCGCCCTTGTTCAGGAGCGCCCAGATGATCCGCGCTGTCTTATTGGCCTGCGCGACGGCGGCAACCTTGAAGGGCCGTCTGGCAAGAAGGGCCTTCAGCCACGGCCGCGCCCGAGCGTCGTTTCGGACGACCCGCAAGACGGCCGTTGCCCCGACAACGAGGAGAGAGCGGAGTTCCGGATTTCCCATCTTCGATATTCGTCCCAACCGCTCTTTGCCTCCGCTTGAATGAGACCGCGGCGTCAATCCCAGCCAGGCGGCAAAGTGGCGAGCCGACTTGAACCCGCCGGGATCCGGCACAAGCGCCTTGATGGTCGCCGCCGTAATGGCGCCGACGCCAGGGATTGTGGTCAACCGACGCATGTCCTCGTCGCGCTTGGCCTCCACAACGATTGCGCGCTCGAGCCTCTCGATCTGGTCGGCTGAAGCTTCAATCTCGTCGGCAATAGCCATCAGCGCGAAGCGCGCTGCTGCGGGCAGGCGAGCATCTGTCTCATCCCGTATGATTGCGACCAGCGCCTCAACCTTTGCCAGGCCGGCGGTGGCGATGATGCCCAATTCTGCCAGATGCGCGCGCAACGCGTTGACCGCCTGCGTTCGCTGCCGCACTAGAAGAGCGCGGGTCTTCAGCACCATCGCGGCAGCCTGTTGCTCAGCCGTCTTAATCGGCACGAAGCGCATGGTCTTTCGGGTCACCGCTTCGCTGATGGCCTCCGCGTCCGCCGCATCCGTCTTACCACGCTTGACGAAGGGTTTGACATAAGCCGGCGGAATGAGCCGGACCTCATGACCGAGAGCTGCGATCTCGCGTGCCCAATAGTGGGCGCTACCGCATGCTTCCATTCCCACCAGGCATGGTGGCAGCTTCTCAAAGAAACGCAGAACTTCGCTGCGCCGTAGCTTCCGGTTGAACACGGGTGAGCCCTCGGCATCCGCCCCGTGAACCTGGAAAACGTGCTTGGCCAGATCGAGCCCGATGGTGATAACCTGTTTCACGGAACGGTCCCTCCTTTGTGGCGTTCGAACAACGACCACGTTCTAGCACTTTGATGCTGTTGGAGCGGGCCGTTCCACCACATCAAGTTTTATCCAGTCCTGAGTTCGCCCCGGCTGTTGGATTTAGCCGAATGGGCGGTGGTAGCGACGGGAGCTGGTGCGGAGCCATCGGCATAGCGCAGCGCCAGATCCCGTCGCGGGTTGCAGGTGAAGGCAAACTCCGATGGTGTTTTCCATCCGAGTTGCGAGTGAGGTCGCGTATCGTTGTAGTCGGCCCGCCAATGTCCGAGTTCGACGCGGGCCTGGGCCAGCGACGTGAACAGCGTCTCGTTCAACAATTCGTCTCGGAGACGGCCATTGAAGCTTTCGATGAAGGCATTCTGCGTCGGCTTGCCGGGCGCGATGTAATGCCAGGCGACGCGGCTCTGATCGGCCCATGTCAGGATGGCGTTGCTGGTCAATTCGGTGCCGTTGTCGCTGACCACCATTTTGGGCTTGCCGCGCTCGATGATCAGCCGGTCCAGCTCCCGCGCCACCCGGGAGCCCGACAGCGAGGTATCGGCCACCAACGCCAGGCATTCGCGCGTGCACTCGTCGACCACGGTCAGGATGCGGAAGCGGCGGCCATCGGTGAGCTGGTCCGAGACGAAGTCGAGCGACCAGCGGTCATTCGGCGCTATCGGCACCACCATCGGCGCTCGGGTCCCGATCGCCCGCTTGCGGCCGCCACGGCGACGAACCGCGAGCCTCTCTTCCCGGTAGAGCCGGAACAGTTTCTTGTGGTTGACCAGATAGCCCTCCCGCCTGAGCAGAACATGCAGGCGCCGATAGCCGAAGCGACGGCGCTCCTGGGCGAGCGCCCTCATGCGTTGGCGCAGGGCGGCATCATCCGCCCGGGACGTCTGGTATCTGATGGTCATGCGGCAACAGCCGATGGCTTTACACGCCCGCCGTTCGCTCATCCCGTGGGCATCCATGAGATGGGCGACAGCTTTCCGCTTCCCCGCGGGCGTCACCACTTCTTTCCCAGGAGGTCCTTTAACGCAGCATTGTCCAGCATGGCGTCGGCCAAAAGCCGCTTCAGACGCGTGTTCTCATCCTCCAGCGTCCTCAGCCGCTTGGCCTCCGATACCTCCATCCCGCCAAACTTGGCTTTCCATTTGTAGATGCTGGCATCGCTGACGCCGTCCGGCACAGATCGGCAACCGACACGCCAGCTTCGTGCTCCTTCAAAATCCCGATGATCTGCTTCTGTATTCGGTCTGCTTCTGTCAATCCCTTAAGAGCGCGTGCCGCGGGTACCTTGCTTCTGTTCGTGGTCGGCAAAGCCGCCACACGATGGGGTTCGGTTGAATGGTCGGTTCAAGCTCTTCGGCGTAGTCAGCCGCCTGGAGGGCGGACGCCACGACAGATCATACGAACTCGACCATCCCCACGCCCCGCGACGGGCGTCTCTTGGGATGGCGACGGCGTCCTTACGCCACCGCCGTCCATCGGAATTCGGTTCCATCAATCCACATTCGGTGAAGGACGACAGCCATCTTTCTGGCCAGCGCGACCTTCGCACGCTTGCTTCCTTGCCGGTGGGCAACACGCACCGCCCAAGCCTTCATCGGAGACCATCGGGTTGATGGCCTGAGAACAACGTTGGCAGCTTCGAACAGGGCTGTGCGCGTCTCTCCATCTCCGACTTTTGTGATCCGTCCCACCCGATCAACCTCGCCAGATTGGTATCGCCGGGGCGTTAACCCGAGATAGGCACCGACGGATTGAGAATGCAGGAATCGCCTCGGATCGTCCACAGTGGAGCGGAAGGTCAACGCAGAGACCGCGCCGATCCCCGGCATTGTCATCAAGAGCCGACAAGCCGGGTCACTGCGCACGGCCTTCAGAACCAGACGATGCAGTCGGCCGTACTCCCGCATCAGCGCTTCGCGTCCGGCAAGCAGCGGATTCATGATCGCCTCCAGCAAGTCGTCATCGCCGACCAACTCACGAACTCGCGTCGCGAACAGACTCCGCGAGACGACTCCTACTTTGAGACCGAGCGGACGCAGAAGTCCGCGGATGACTTGCTCTGCGGCAGCGATGGAGCGGATGATATGCTTGCGAGCCGCGGCCAGCGTCCGGGCCCTTTGACTGCCGATGCTCTTGACGTGAACAGGCTTGAACCATCCCGTTCTCACCACCTGCGCGATCCCACGGGCGTCATTCCGATCGGTCTTCACCGGCATGGCCGAAAGTGCCGCCTTAACCTGGCGGGCTTCCAAACTGACGGCCGGCAGCCCCAGTTCGATTAGATTTGCGGTCAGCCATTCTGACGTCGGTCCTGCCTCAAGGCCCACCCGTTGAACTTGACCAGCCCATGGTTCGAGGTACTGCACAATCGATGGCGCATCCGCCAAGATGGTTCCCTCCCGGATAAGCTTTCCGGTCTCGTCCACCGCACATACCGCAACGGAATTCAGCGAAACATCGAGGCCGACGTAGATCATGACTTTTCTCCTTCGGATGGAGTTGGTCCATGATCGTCAGCCAAAACGTGCCGCGCAGCAAATAGGTCAGACGATCGGGACCGAATACCCCATCTCTTCCGTAAAGCGGCTGCCTCGGGCGTATTCCCGTTCGTGAAGTACCAGTCGGACACGCGAGCGGCCATGTCGCGGGCGGCGCGCGAAGAGCCGCCCTGGAAGATCTCGGGCAGCGGATCGAGCGGTTTCGGCTTCAGCGAGTACTCGTTGAACCGATAGAAGTCCCCCTTGAGTGTGAAGCTCTCTTCCCTCCAAATCCCGCGCAGAGCATTGATGAACTCCTCCGAACGCCGGTAGCGCTCATCGTGATCGAGCCAGGCTCTCCGATTGCGTGGAATTCACCGCGGAACCAACCGGACACAATATTCACCGCAACGCGCGCGTTGGTAAGCTGGCCGATTGTCGCGATCTGCTTCGCCGCTACGGCGGGATTCCATGGCCCGGGAAGGAGAGCGGCGATCATCTTGAGCTTTTCAGTCGCAGCCAGCAGCGCATGCGAGAAGCTGACCGGCTCGTGCTGCTTGTCGGCTCCTAACCCGCCGTGAATCGGATCTGACTGAGTGCGTAGTCGAAGCCCGCCTTTTCGGCGATCTGAGCAAGCTTCCGGTTGTAGTCGATGTCCCAGCTGGTACGCTGCTCGATCGAAGAAATCACGAGCCCGCCGGATACGTTCGGCACCCAGTAGGCGAATTTGATCGGTTCGTTGTTTACAGACTAGTGGTTTGTCCCTTGAGAATGACACTTACTGCGAGGTAGGCGCGGCCTGAGCGCGCAGCACCATGCGACCACGCCGATCACGACGAACGGGCGCGACACTGCTGTTCAGCCAGCGTTTGCGTTATTGATTTCGAGGAGCTGGAGCGATCTCAGGCCAGATCGTCTCTATGAATTAAGACGCCGCTCAGGAACAACACGAACACAACTGGTCGACGAGCTTGCTCGGAATCGAATGCGTAACGTTGTCGAAGACGTAGTTGCGCATTGTCCGCGCTCCTGAGTGGGACCATCGCCTGATGATCAATCCTCTCAGAGATTGTTCGACCATGCGAGTCCAAGACGAACTATTTTTCGCCACGCGGGGAAAATCAGCTTCCTTTTGTTTAGCGGCGAACGCATCGTTTGTTGCTGTGTGGGTGCAAGCTGATCATTTCCTCGCCGCGCAGAAGGTCATTCAAATCGCCACGGCCGTACGGCGGCATCGGACCATCTGCACCAAATACTGCGGCTTCGGCCGCTGACTGGAATATTCCAATCGCATTCGCCGGCATCTGAGATCACTTGCTCTGCCGAAGAGATCGGAGACATCGAATTCGCATGGTCGGACCGGCTATTGCCGTCCAACATGCAAGCACGCTCGGCACTGGACGCAATCAAACGAACGCCCCAACGGATTCAGCGCAGAATAGGCGGGGTCGAGCGAACGGCAACAAGAGCCTGGACGGCCCGCCCGTTCATCCAACGCCGTCCTTGGCTGACCTAACGACGTTCGCTCCAGCCGAATTGCCTTCCCTGTCGCTCGAAGGCGTAGATCGGATTGATACCGCAATAGGCATATGTGCCAGAGGCGGTAGCCATGCACTGGCTATAGGTTGAGAACTGGCAGTTGCCCGGATATCCCCAGGCTCGGCCCTGCAAGCAATAAACGTCTTGCCGGGCCGGTGGGGTGTACGAATGAACCCGTGAAGCGGCGGTCGAGCCTGATCCAAAGCCGACGAGGATAGGAAGTGTTAGCACTCCGATAGCGAGAACGTAGCGCATGAGATCTCTTGCCTCCGTTAATTCGCTGAAGGATAGAGGATCCGAATAAAGCGGTTTGATCTTAATCAATGGCGGATGGTGGGTCCAGTCGGACTATCGTCAGCAAGACCATCACCCGTGGACAGAGACCCGAGCGGGATACTTGAGCAGGACGTTGGATATAAGGGTGGGGAGCAATGAGAGGGTTGGAGCGGATTATTCGACCCGTCCTCGGTCCTGGGCTAACCCGCCGGCATTTCGAAGCAGCCTTCCAGCGACACCGCCCGGCGAAACGCATCTTTTAACCGCGACTTGGCGCCTTCGCGCAGCAGAACACTCGTACAGCAGTCAAATCTAGGATCGTTTCATTCGCTCTGAGGCGTGTTGCCGGGCACCTATCCTCGACGATCGAAGGCCACAATTGCCTCGCCTCGACTGTTGCGCGGGCACTGCGTCACAAGGACACGACTTCTTTTTCATAGATGATTGTTAAATACTGTGCAGGCATCCATAGATTGCACCAAATTTATTCGCGAGGCTCCAATTCCCTTCGCATATTCTGGTTTAGGAGTGTCGGACCATGTTTGTGAGCATCACCACAGACCAAAGATCCCGCATCAATTCGCTCAGTGAGCTCGGCATATCGAGCGGGTCAAATCCGATCGTCAGCTTGAGCGAATTCACTTACAAGAAAGGTAAGACGATCTACATCGAGAGTGACCCAGCCGAGTACGTCTATCAGGTCAGAAAAGGCGCGGTACGGACTTGCAAGTTACTCCCCGATGGACGCCGTCAGATCGGCGCATTTCATTTGCCAGGTGATATTTTTGGACTCGAGAACGGCGTAGCCCACCGATTCACGGCGGAAGCAATCATCCAAACCACTGTTCGCCTGATCAGGCGGCAACATCTTGAGACGGTGGCCGAGACTGACGCGGTTGTCTGGCGCACTTTGCTCAGCCTGACTACGAATAACTTGCAGCACGCCGAAAACCACATGCTGCTGCTTGGACGCAAAACCGCTCTGGAGCGCGTTGCCGCGTTCTTGCACGAAATGGATGAACGGCTCACGGCTGCTGACGTTATCTCGCTGCCAATGTCTCGGCGTGATATCGCGGATTACCTTGGCCTGACCATCGAGACCGTTTCGCGTGCAGTATCGCAATTGCACAGTGATGGCGTCCTCGATTTCATCGGCAATACTCAACGCGAGATCGTGATTCTGGACCGGCAGCGGCTCGCGAGCGTTGACCTGCAAAGCTAAATCGCGGACGGCGTAAGACCCTTCGGTCGAGGCCAGGATCGCTCGCGCAGCAACTACCGGCTTTCAGACATAAATTGGTCCGCATCTCTGAGGCGCACCAGTCAGCTTTCGAGCACTATTTCCTGAACGCTACGATGTGCCTTCGCACGGTGCCGGTAAGCACCGCCGGATCATACAGACAGTTGAGCCAACCGGTCAGCATTTTGGCAACCCGTCCTTTGGAATAGACGCTCAGCCGTTCTCCAGTTCTACATCGCTGATATGGGGCCCACGTGGTGAATGGTCATTGTTCTGCTTCTCTCCGCGCAACTCAGTAGACCGAAAATCCACGCTCACGAAGAATATTCCCGTGTCGTTGGAGAGCCAGACTGTATTTCTGCGGGATCCAAGACATTCGTTCGAGGCGGCGCGCCATTCAAGGAAAAAAATCAGCTGCGCGAAATGGGTCATCGCAGAGTCGGGGCGGCGAACGCATGACGTGGATACGATCAATGCGTAAAACTGAATGCATTCCATTCGAGAAGCGATTCGCTCCGGCCTGTGCTTGAGGGGATCGCCGCGGGGGCGGTGGAGCGCGAGCGAAACCGCGTTGTCCCGTTCGAAGCGATAAAGCTGCTCAAAGCGGCGGGGTTTGGAGCCTTGCGGGTTCCGGTCAAGTTCGGTGGTCTCGGCGCATCGCTTCGTCAGACCTTCGATCTGCTCGTTGCACTTGCGCCTACGGACTCCAAGGCGCAGAGGACACACTTCGACCTGCTCGAGGACTTACGCCTGAACAAGGATGAGGCCACCAAGCGCGGTGGCTCAGAGCCATCGCGAATAGTGCGATAATCGGAGTCGCGATAACAGAGTTGGGCGTCGGCGCCGGCGATCGCTACCAGCCGGCGGTGACGTCGGACCAAGCCGGATTACAGCTCAATGGCAACAAAACATTGCACGACTGGCACCCTGTACGCCGATCACGTGATCGTAGCGGCTGACCAGAGCGGCAAGCGGATCGACGTACCTCTCGATACCGGCCAGCCCCGCGTTAAGCATTCACGATGACTGGGATGGCTTCGGGCATTTTTACCCCCCCCCACCCGTTCAACGGTTCGATCCGCTTCTTAAAGTTGCGGATATTGGCGATCGTATCTTTGCTCTCGCTATCGACATTGAAACGGCCGCGAAGATTGTCTAACTGCGCGTCCAAATAAATCGAGAGGACATCCGCGATAGCGATATCGTCTATGTGGAGGATTCTTCGCTTTGGCGTGTGTTTAGAGCTGATGTAATCTCCTAGCTTTTCCTCCGCGGCCGCAATCTCATCTGCAGCGCAGCCTGTGCTGACATCCCGGCCGTTGTCTCTGATGATCCAGATTGCCCGGTGAGTGATTTATGCGCTCTTGTTTCGGCGGGCAGCCTTGAGCTGAAGTCGGGCGCCCTTGCTTCTTCGCGGCATAGCTCTCTCATCCGTCCGATATGAGCCAGCGTTGTAAATTCCTTGCCCGCAATCTTCTCGATAACCAGTCGATTACGGTCGCGCTCACGACGCAAACCCGCGACGGTCATTCCTCCCAAAGGAAATGCGACCTTCACAGCATCGGCAAGGCGAAGTGGAGTATCAGGTGTAATTTCAGGTTGCGTTCGACGCGGCATCGACGCCACAGCGGGGCTGTTAAAAACCGAACTAAGATGTCAGCGCCTTATTGAAAGTAAACCTTTCCTTCCTTCGATCGTAGGATTGGCAGTTTCATCGCAAAATTGACGAGACACAGCATAACTTGAAGGAGGGACTGACCGTCACTCGGCTTCCTGACTCTGCTTGCTGCTGGCAGTTCCGCCGCACTCGATATCGATCGTGCCATTCTGGATGAGTGGAATACGTGGAAGAGTAAGCGGGCGCCTTTATCTGAAGGCCTGGAGTTCTGAGATCAGCTTTCAGCCGATCGACGACGTGTGCGCACAGGTCCAGGGAAAAACCAACGAGCAGCGGCGGATCTCGAGACGAAGCTTCGAACCCTCAGCTTTCGGAGAAAGTTTTCTCGGTCTATTCAACAGTCCCGATCAAGGCTGTTGAAATGGCTCGAGCCAGAACTCGGCGGTTTTCTGGATTGCTCACCATTGTCGCGTGGTTGCCTGGAACCGGTACGGCACGAATAGCCCCAGCATCCACGACCCGGTCCCAGCCCTGGTTTGGCAAGTCGCTACTGGGTCGTTTGTCAAATGGTACCCAACGACTGACGAGAGGCTCACTCGCATAGAACTGATGTATTTCAATCGCGAGCGACGGAACGCGATACGATTGTAGCGCGCGGTGAAATGTCGCGGCCCTTTGATACATTGAAACGTCACTGCGAAGATCGTGATCTGGAGCTAACGCTCCTATTTGCTGCGCCTTTTCAAGCAACTCAGAGATGGAACATGGTTCGGTGTCGCGTTCCAGAACCTCGTGATACTCATCGCGCAAGATTCCACAACGATCCAAAACAAATTCTCGCGCCAAATTCTTCAGTGATCCGTTTGAAGAAGCCGCGGGTAGACTGACATCGATGAACGCCATGAATGACACAACTTCATCAACACTCAGTAACTGCTCGGCAATTGCATAAGCCAGGATTGCACCTGATGAGTATCCAGCAAAACGGTATGGGCCACGGGGCTGGATCTGTTTAATCGCAAGAATCACCTCCACGGCCATCGTCTCAAGAGTCGGTGGACGAACGTCATCCAAAGGGGGCCATGGCAGAGCGTAGACCGAGCAGTCTGCATCCATTTCCGCTGCCAAACCGAGGACATACGAACAATCCCCAAAACCTGTGGGGACAAAGAAGAGAGGTGGCTGCAATCCGGTCGCTCGAACGGGAATCACCGCCGTGTTACTGGGCTGCACCTGCAAACGAATCTTCGATGCAAGCTCCTTTAGAACAGGGGCTCGGAAGAGGTCGGTGGCGCTAAAACTCAGCCCAAGATTTAATGCTTGACTGAGCATCTGCACGGCCAAAAGCGAGTGGCCGCCCAGTTCGAAGAAGTGGTCGTTGCGCCCGATGCGCTCGACACCAAGGAGCTCGGCCCAGATCTGCGCCAGCGCCGTCTCGACCGCACCTTGCGGCGACTGGTAGGCCGCCAGCGCATAGGCCTGATCGGCCGGCGCCGGCAGCGCGTTCCGATCGAGCTTGCCGTTCACCGTGAGCGGAAGCGCCGCCAGCCGCACGAACGCACTCGGCACCATGTAGTCCGGCAGCCGCGCACTTAAGTGCGCCCGCAAGGCGCCCGCAAGCCCGCCTCCATCGCCCTCGTCCGAGCCGGCCTCGGGCGCGCAGACCACATAGGCGATCAGATGTTTGTCGCCGGCGCCGTTCTGGCCCGCCACCACCACCGCCTCGCGCACCCAGGCGTGCTCGCAAAGCCGCGCGACGATCTCGCCCGGCTCGATGCGATAGCCGCGGATCTTCACCTGATCGTCGTTGCGGCCCAGGAACTCAAGATTGCCGTCCGGCAGATAACGTGCAAGGTCGCCGGTCCGGTACAGCCGATCGCCCTCGACAAAGGGACTGGCGATGAACCGCTCCGCGGTCAGCTCAGGGCGGTTCAGGTAGCCCCGTGCCACCCCCGCCCCGCCAATGTAAAGCTCACCCACCGCGCCGAACGGCACGGGCGCGCCATGGCCATCCAGCAAGTACACACGCGTGTTGGCGATTGGGCGCCCGATCGGGACCAATGACCCATTAAAATCAGCCGGGCAAGTCCAGATCGTCGCACAGACTGTTGCCTCGGTCGGGCCGTAAGCATTGACAATTGATGTTGGGGCCAGACTTCGGATGAGTTCTGGCTTCGGCAGCTCTCCAGCAAGAACGAGAGCTTGCACAGCCAAACATTTCGGATCCTTGTTTGTCTGAAGCAACGCTGGGGGTAATGTCGCGTGGGTGATGGCTTCGCTTTGCAGATAATCCGATAGCTTGTTACTCGCTTGACGGATCTCTTCCGCAGGCAAGTGCAAAGCGGCTCCGGAGCCAAACGCCATAACAAGCTCCCAAGCGCTTGCATCAAAAGCAATGGAGGCGAACTGCACGACGCGGCTGTTGGAAGAAGCGCCAAAGAGGCCGACCTGAGCCGACAGCAGATTGACCAACCCTTGATGCTGGACCATGACCCCCTTTGGGGTTCCGGTTGAGCCTGAGGTGTAGATCACATAAGCGAGATGGCCCGATGTGAGGCCAAGCGTGCGCCGGTCAGGGTTTGAAGCCGCCCGTTCGGCCCAGGCGGGCGTGGCCGTCTCCACATCGATGACCGTCACATCGGTCAGCACCTCGAGACCGAGTGCTGCGCGACCGACGACGTCGCAAAGCAGCAGCCGCGGCGCGGCATCGTCGACAACCTGATGCAGCCGCTCGCTGGGATATGCTGGGTCCAGCGGCAGATAGGCACCGCCAGCCTTGAGGATCGCCAAGACACCAACCACCATCGCCGGACTGCGTTCGAGGCAGATCGCAACCGGCTGGTCCGGCTTGACCCCGAGGGCGATCAGGTGATGCGCCAGCCGGTTGGCCCGCGCGTTGAGCTCGCCATAGCTCAGCCGCTCGTTTTCGCAGACCAGCGCCACCGCCTCCGGCGCCTTTTGCACCTGCGCCTCGAACAGCTCATGGACGCACAGGTCCGATGGATAGGCCTCCGCCGTCCGGTTCAGATCCTCCAGCAGATAGGTGCGCTCTTCAGCTGGCAAGATGTCCAACTCGCGTACCGGCGTATCCGGGGCATGCTCCAGCGCCTTTGCCAGCTCCTCGAGCACCCGCTGCATGTAGCCGCAGATCCGATCCGCAGAGATAGGCTCCGCCACCTGCACAGTGAGGCCCAGCGCCTCGCCAAAATCCTCCACCGACAGGGTCAGCGGATAATTGGTGCGTTCCTCCCCACCCAGCCATTCCATGCCCGACAAGACATCATCCATCCCGGAGCCGGGCACAGCCGGCGCCGTGTTGTGACGGTAGTTCAACAACGTGCTGAACAGCGGCGCCGACGCCGCAACAGCGCTGCAGCGCTGTACCAGCGCCAGCGAGGCCTGCTCGTGCGCCAAGAGCTCGGCCAGCCGGGCGTGCGTGGTTCGCACGCTCGCCTCGACCGCTGTCCCATCAAGATCAAGCCGCAGCGGCAGGGTGTTGATGAACAGCCCCATCGTGCGGTCGGCGCCAGCGCTGCCCTGCAGGCGGCCTAACAGCACCGTGCCGAACACCACCTGCTCGCGGCCGCTGCTGCGCGCCACCACCTGTCCCCACGCCAGATGGCACAGGCTCGCCAGACTCACGCCCAGCCGCCGTGCCTGTTCGCGCAGCCTCGCTTGGAGCGCTGACGGCAGCATCCGCTGCGCCTCTCGAACCCCGCTGCCGTCGCCGCGCACCTCGCGCAAGCCGAACGGCGTGCTCGGCTCGTCGATGTCGGCCAGCAGCTCCCGAAAGAACGCTTCATCGGCCTTGGCATCACGGCGTAGATGCGCCTGCGCCACCAGATTGCGGAATGGCTGCGGCGCCGTCAGCTCATGCTGGCGCCCCTCCAGCTCGGCCCGGACCTCAGCATGCATCACGTCCCGCGTCGTGTGATCCCCGATCAGATGATGCTGCAGCTCCAGCAGCAGCCAGCGCGCGCTGCCGGGCTCGCGCGCAATCATAAATCGCAGCAGTGGTGCTCGGCCAAGCTCGATGCGGTGCTGGCGCGGATCAAACCGCTCCTTAAGCTGCGCGGCGCCAGCACCATGAGCGCCATCCAGCTCGACCTCGATCACCTCCAGTCGCGCCTCCCGCCACACCACCTGGGCCGGGCGCGACAGGCCCTCCCAGACGAACGAGGTGCGCAGAATGTCGTGCCGATTCACCACCCGCTGGACCGCGGCAAGATAGCGATCGAGCAGCCCACGCTCGTCAAACGCCATCTGCGATACCAGCAGGTACGGATCGCCCTTTGCCGCCAACAGATGATGGAACAGGATGCCGTCCTGCAGCGGCGACAGGCCGTAAATGTCCTGGATGTTGCAAATCCCGCCGGGCACTGTGGCGATGATCCGGTCGATCTCGCCCTGGGCCAGCTCAATCAGCGGCAACATCTGCGGCGTGATCGCCGCACTTCGCTCGGTGATCAGGTTGGCCGGGACCGCCACCTCGTGATGGCGGCCCAGGCTTGCAGCCAGATCAGCCAGCACCGGCTTGACGAACAAGGTGCGCACCTCGATGCGCAGTGACCGCCGCCTTAGACGCTCGATCATCTGCACCGCCAAGAGCGAGTGCCCTCCCAGTTCGAAGAAGTTGTCGTGCCGTCCGACCCGCTCCAGCCCCAGCAGCTCGGCCCAGATCTGCGCCAGCACCGTCTCCGTCTCGCCCTGTGGCGGCGCGTAGGTCCGGCGCGCATACGCCTCGTCGCCCGGGGCCGGCAGCGCGTTTCGATTGAGCTTACCGTTCAGCGTCAGCGGAAGCGCCGCCAGCCGCACGAACGCACTCGGCACCATGTAGTCCGGCAGCCCCGCACTCACATGCGCCCGCAAACCGCCGGCAAGATCAGATTCCTCAGCTTCGGCGGCAACGACATACGCAACGAGGCGCTGCTCGCCGCGACCATCCTCGCGCGCCACCACCACCGCCTCGCGCACGCAGGGGTGGCCGCAAAGCCGCGCGACGATCTCGCCCGGTTCGATCCGGAAGCCGCGGATCTTCACCTGCTCGTCGTTGCGGCCTAAAAACTCCAGATTGCCATCCGGCAGGTAGCGTGCCAGGTCGCCGGTCCGGTACAGCCGGTCGCCCTCGACAAAGGGACTGGGGATGAACCGCTCCGCTGTCAGCTCAGGGCGGTTGAGGTAGCCCCGCGCCACCCCCGCCCCGCCAATGCAGAGCTCGCCCACCGCACCGAACGGCACCAGCCCGCCATGACCATCCAGCAAGTAGACCCGCGTGTTGGCAATAGGACGGCCAATCGGGACGATGGCCTCATCAAACTCAGCCGGGCAGCTCCAGGATGTAACGTCGATCGCGGCCTCAGTCGGACCGTAGAGATTGTGCAGGGCCGTCCAGGGCAATACGCGCCGAACCCTATACACACTGGCGGCAGGGAGCGCCTCGCCGCTGCATAAAACCCGCCGCAGCGATGTGCAGCGGTCAACACTCTTCGCATCCAAAAAGCTGACCAGCATGGATGGCACGAAGTGAACCGTCGTGATGTGCTGGCTGACGATCAAGTCGACCAATGCATCGGGATCTCTGTGCGCACCGGGTGGGGCCAGTACCAGCGTTGCCCCTTCAAGCAAAGTCCAAAAGAACTCCCAGGCCGAGACATCGAAGCTTAATGGCGTCTTCTGCAACACGACGTCTGTTGGCTTCAGACCATAGGCGTTCTGCATCCAGATCAGGCGATTAACGATAGCCCGATGCTCATTCTGTGCCCCTTTGGGCGTGCCCGTGGATCCCGAAGTGTAGATCACATAGGCGAGGTTGCGGGAGGTCAGGCCGAGCGCGCGCCGGTCAGGATCCGCTTCCGGCAGGCTGGCCCAGGCCGGCGCCGCAGCATCGAGCTCCACCACGCTCACAATGGCCGGCACATCCGCGCCGAAGGCGGCACGGCCAGCCACATCGGCCAGCAGCAGCGGCGGGGCCGCATCGTCGAGCACCTGATGCAGCCGCGCCGACGGATAGGCGGGGTCCAGCGGCATATACGCTCCGCCGGCCTTCAGGATCGCCAAAAGCCCCACCACCATCATCGGACTGCGCTCGACGCAGATCGCAACCGGCTGGTCCGGCCTGACCCCGAGGGCGATCAGGTGATGCGCCAGGCGGTTGGCCCGTGCATTGAGCTCGCCGTAGCTCAGCCGCTCATCTTTGCAGACCACCGCCACCGCATCCGGCGCCTTGTGCACCTGCGCCTCGAACAGCTCGTGGATGCACCGCTCCGCAGGATACGGCGCCGCCGTCCGGTTCAGCTCCTCCAGCAG
>NZ_JADYVF010000025.1:0-52768 GCF_020193625.1 Bradyrhizobium sp. IC3123
CGCGCCTCGGCCTGCCCAAGGACGAGGACGGCAAGACCGCGATGGCGGTCGGCGTCGACCTGCGCGGCGAATCCTATGGCCTCCTGATCGACCAGATCGGCGAGGTGCTGCGCCTGCCCGAGGACGGTAAGGAAGAAAACCCCGTCAACCTCGACCCCCGCATGGCCAAGCTCGCCGGCGGCGTCCACCGCCTCGACGGCCAGCTCATGGTCGTCCTCGACGTCGACCGCGTCCTCGAGCTCGAAACCAAGACGCAAATGGCCGCCTGAGCCGACGAAACATCGAAGCCGGAGAACAGAAATGAAGACGTGTTTGGTGGTCGATGATTCCAGCGTGGTGCGCAAGATCGCGCGCCGGATCCTGGAAGGTCTGGAGTTCGAGGTCACCGAGGCCGAAGACGGCTCGAAGGCGCTCGAGATCTGCCAGCGGCAGCTGCCCGACGCGGTGCTGCTCGACTGGAACATGCCGGTCATGGACGGCTTCGAGTTCATGGGCCACATGCGCCGCCTGCCAGGCGGCGACCAGCCGAAAGTGGTGTTCTGCACCACTGAGAACAACGTGGCTCATATCGCTCAGGCGCTCAGCGGCGGTGCCAACGAGTACATCATGAAGCCCTTCGACAAAGACATCATCGCCGACAAGTTCGCTGAAGTTGGTTTGATCCCGGTCGGACAAGTCATGGTCTGAGTGTCAGGCCCAAAGCGCTTGGGCCAGAGTGTTCCAGTACAGCTTTCGAGAGGCCATCCGTGACCCCGACCGAGTATGAGTACCTGCGTAAGTTCCTGAAGGATAATTCCGGTCTCGACCTGTCCGCAGACAAGCAATATCTGATCGAAAGCCGCCTATTGCCGCTGGCTCGCAAGGCCGGGCTCTCCGGCATCGCCGAACTCGTGCAGAAGCTGCAAGGCGGCTCGCGCCAGCTGATCACCGACGTGGTCGAGGCCATGACCACCAACGAGACCTTCTTCTTCCGCGACAAGGTCCCGTTCGATCATTTCCGCGACCACATCATGCCGGAGGTCATCAAGGCGCGTGCGGCCAAGCGCAGCGTGCGCATCTGGTGTGCCGCCGGCTCGACCGGGCAGGAGCCCTATTCGCTGGCGATGTGCCTGAAGGAGATGGGCGCGGCCCTCACCGGCTGGCGCGTCGAGATCATCGCGACCGACCTGTCGCAAGAGGTGCTGGAGAAGGCCAAGGCCGGCGTCTACAGCCAGTTCGAGGTGCAGCGCGGCCTGCCGATCCAGATGCTGGTGAAATATTTCAGGCAGACCGGCGAGACCTGGCAGATCAATCCCGAATTGCGGGCGATGATCCAGCACCGCCAGCTCAACCTGCTGCACGATTTCGCCCAGCTCGGCACCTTCGACGTCATCTTCTGCCGCAACGTGCTGATCTATTTCGATCAGGACACCAAGATCAATATCTTCAACCGCCTGGCGCGCCAGATCGAGCCCGACGGCTTCCTGGTGCTCGGCGCCGCCGAGACCGTGGTTGGACTGACCGACACGTTCCGGCCGATTCCGGAGCGGCGCGGCCTCTACAAGCCGAATGATCCGCGCGCGGCCGCGGCCAAGCCGGTTCTCGCCGGTGCGGCGCCGCGCATGGCGGCGATGGCGGGACGATAATCATGGCCGAGGATGGCAAGGGCGCGGAGCGTGTGACCTTCAGCCGTGGCTATGATGTCTGCATCATGGCCATCGACGGCACCTGGCGGCGCGACTGCAAGCTCAACGCGATCTCCGACACCGACGCGGTTCTCACGGTGGAGGGCTCGATCCAGGGCTTGAACCTGAAGGAGTTCTTCCTGCTGCTGTCGTCCACGGGTCTCGCCTATCGTCGCTGCGAGCTGGTCCGTGTCAACGGCGCCGAAATGGACATCCAGTTCCTGCGCGGCAAGAACCGGAAGAAGCGCGGTGCGGCCGGTGGCCACGACGCCGCGGCCTGATCTCGCCGCCGCCGTCGCTGCGCTTTCCCGCACTTTGCTTCACATTTGCTGAACGTTTCCGAGTCAATTGCTCGCGGCAGCTTTACGCGGCTTCAGCGCGAGCCGTGTATCCATTGACGCTCTCAATCCCAGGATACGGCAATGCCCAGAAGTTCTCTTTCCCCGATCTCGTCAAACCTGCCCGACGGCGCCGAGCGGCGTGCACTTCAGCTCCTGGTGGTCGATGACGACGCCACGCAGCGCCGCCTGATCACGGTCGCGGCCAAGCAGGCGGGCCACGAGGTCACTGTGGCGCCATCGGTGGCGGACGCGATCGAGAAGCTGCGCGCCGCGCGCTTCGACTGCGTGACGCTCGATCTCGTGCTGGAGGATGGCGACGGCGTCGACGTGCTGCGCGAGATGGCGAGCGCGAAGTTTGCAGGCTCCGTGATCGTCATCAGCGGCATGGACGGCAAGCGCCGCAGTGCCGCCCGCAGCTTCGCCCGTTCGGTCGGCATCGAGCTCCAGAGCCTGCCGAAGCCGCTGGATCTCGCGGCGCTGCGCATCAGCCTCGCCAATCTCGGCAAGACCGCGATGGGCCTGCCGGCGATTCACACCTGGGGTGGTGTCGCCACCGACGCGATCGTGGAACGGCACCGCGCCTGAGCTTGCGGAGCCGCCATACGGTCAGACGCGGCTTCCGGCCGCGTTGCCGGATTCCGATAGACATTGCAGGGCGTGGCCGAGGCCCGCCCGGCAGACATTGAGGGCCGCGCTCGCGCTGGCGTAGCGGGGCGTGACGTCGTCGAGCAAGACGACATCTGCGGAACCTTCCGGATCGCTGCCGTGTTCTTGATCCATGGCTGCGGCGATCCGGCGCATGCTGGTCTCGATCTGTGCGATCAGTAAACGAAGGTCCGCCGCAATCAGCTCACGGCTCTCGACTTCGGACGTTGCGACAGGAGGCGGCGTGTCGGCCAAATTTAGCATGGATATTCTCCGTCCAATGCAATTAGGCGCCATGCCGCTACTTGTGCGTTAAGTCCATGTCCCGTACAAATACGGGTGGGCCGAATCCGCGCCGAGCGCCATAACGAATGGCGCGGACGCGAGTCCTTCATGCCAACCGGATGTGGCACATGGCCGAACAAAGCTCTCGCGGTGAAATCTTCGTGGTCGATGACGACCCTGCCGTTCGCGACACCTTGTCGATGGTGTTGAAGGCGGCGGGCTATGAAGTGATCTGTTTTGCGGACGGTGCAGCGCTGCTCTCCGTCGCGCGAAACCGCACGCCGGCTGCAATCCTGCTCGACGTGAATATTCCCGGGAAGTCGGGTCTCGACATCCTGAAGGAGCTGCACGGCGAGGATTATCCTGCGCCGATCTTCATGATCTCCGGGCAGGGCGACATCGCGATGGCGGTGGGCGCGATCAAGAGCGGCGCGCTCGACTTCATCGAGAAGCCGTTCCGCGGCAGCGAGATCGTCGGCCGTCTCGACGAGGCGATCGGTGCCTATGCACGCAGGCAGGCGGAGAACGCGTCGCCGAAATTCGGCTCGTTGCATTTCCCCGGCCGCGAGCCGCTGACGCGCAGGGAGCGCGAGGTGTTGGAGCAGTTCGCCTCCGGCGCCTCCAACAAGGAGGCTGGCCGCACGCTCGGCATCAGTCCGCGCACCATCGAGGACCACCGTGCCAACATCATGAAGAAGCTCGGCGCGCGCAATGCCGCCGACCTGATCCGCATCGTGATGACCGCGGCCCAGCGCGCGTCGTAACATGGTCTCGTGCCACGGCTCAGCAGCGCATCATGCAATGATGCGTTGCTGAGCCGGGTCCATCTCTCCTCACCGACGGTTTCGTAGCCCGGATGGAGCGCAAGCGTAATCCGGGATTTCGCGCGCCGCACGATTGTTCCCGGATTGCGCTGCGCTCCATCCGGGCTACGGGCCTTCACCCGCTCAACGCCTTGCGGATGATCCGCGCCAGATCCGATTTGCGATAGGGCTTGGCCAGCAACACCACGCCGGAATCCAGCCGGCCGTGATGGATGATCGCGTTCTCGGTATAGCCTGACGTGTAGACCACCTTGAGATCCGGGCGCGTCTTCATCAGCTCGTCCGCGAGCTGCCGTCCGTTCATCTTGCCGGGCATGATGACGTCGGTGAACAGAAGGTCGAACGGCTTGCCGGCTGCGACGATCGCGAGCGCCTCCGCGGCGTTCGCGGCCTGCAACGTGACGTAACCCAGCGAATGCAACTGCGCCAGCACGTAGTCGCGCACCAGCCGGTCGTCCTCGACCACCAGGATCGTCTCGTGTCCGCCCTCGATCGTCGCCGGTGTCACGCCCTCGCCGACCGCCGTCGGCGTCTTGCCGGGCGGCAGATACATCTTGATCGTGGTGCCGTGGCCCTCCTCGCTGTAGATCTTGATGTGACCTGCGGACTGCTTGATGAAGCCGTAGACCATCGAAAGCCCGAGTCCGGTGCCCTTGCCGGGCCCCTTCGAGGTGAAGAAGGGATCGAACACCCGGGGCAGCATGTGCGCAGGGATTCCGGTGCCGGTGTCGCTCACGGCGATCAGCACGTAGTGCCCCGGCGGCACGTCGTTGGCGCTGGCATAGACCTCGTCGAGATAGGCGGCGCCGGTCTCCACGATCAGCTTGCCGCCGCCGGGCATGGCGTCGCGCGCATTGAGCGCGAGGTTGAGGATCGCGGTGGTGAGCTGGTTGGGATCGACGATGGCAACGCAATTCTCGTCCTCGAACACCGATTCGATCTGGATCTGCTCGCCGAGCGTCGGACGCAACAATTTCGCGGTGTCGACGATCAGCGAGTTGATGTCGATCTCGCGCGGCTGGAGCGGCTGCTTGCGTGCGAAGGCGAGCAGGTGCTGGGTCAGGTCGGCGCCGCGCGCGGCGGCCTCGTCGATCATCTTGGTGATTGCCGCGAGCTGCGGCTCCTTGGCGACCGCCTCCGCGAGAATCTCGATGGTCCCGGTGATGACGGTGAGAATGTTGTTGAAGTCATGCGCCACGCCGCCGGTCAGCTGGCCGACGGCCTCCATCTTCTCGGCATGGCGGATGCGCTCCTCGGCGGCGATCTTGTCGGTGAGGTCGCGGTAGAAGACGTTGAACAGCAGGCCCTCGCGCCGCTTCAGCGCGGTGACGCTCAGCTCGGCCCTGAATTCCTTGCCGTCGCGGCGGCAGCACATCAGCTCGCGGCGGCGGTTCAGCGTCCGGCCACCCTCGTCTTCGAGGAAGCGTTTCAGGCCGGCTCGGACCCGGCCACGTTCGCTCTCGGCGACAATGAGGTCGATCGTGCTCTTGCCGAGCACCTCGTCGCGGCGCCAGCCGAACAGCTGTTCCGCCTGCGAGTTCCAGTTCAGGATGCTTCCGGTCTCGTCGGTCTGGACGAAGGCGTCGAGCGAGGTCTCGACGATGTTGCGGGCGAGCCGCTCGCTCTCGAGCAGCGATTCCTGCGCGAGCCGCGCTTCCGTCATGTCGCGCCCGACGAAGAAGAAGCGCTTGGCGCGCTCGGACCAACTGCCGAGCCAGGACAGCCAGACCTCGTGCCCGTTCTTGTGGTAGCAGCGGGTGTCGGCCAGCCTGACGCGCTCGCCGTGTCGCATCGCCCGCATCTCGGCACGGGACTGCTCCAGGTGATCGGGATGGATGAAGTCGGCGCCGCTGCGGCCGATCATCTCGTCCGGCCGATAGCCGAGAATGGTCTCGCTGCTCGGGCTGATCTGCGCGACATGACCCCGCGCGTCCATGACCATGATCAGATCCTGCGACGTCTCGAAGATCTGACGCCGCTCCTCGAGTTGGTGCTGCAGCGCCCGCTCGGCGCGCCGCGCCTCGGTCAGGCTGCGCGCGCTTCCGGACGCGCCGATGATCTCGCCCGACGGTCCCTTGATCGGCGACAGGCCGAGCGAAATCTCGACCGGCGTGCCGTCCTTGCGCAGGCGGACCGTCTCGAAGCGTTCGATCGGCTCGCCCCGCGCGATCCGCCGCAGATAGTCCTTGCCCTGTTCGCGGCGGTCGGACGGGACGATGATCGAGGTGGGCTTGCCGATCGCCTCCTCCGCCGTATAGCCGTAAAGGCGTTCGGCGGCCGGATTCCAGCCGGTGATGATGGCATCGAGCGTCTGCATGACGATCGCATCGTCGGACGATTCCACCGCGGCACTGAACAGGTTCTCGCGCGCCGCGTGATGGCTCCGCGCGGCCTCGGTGCGGCGATGCTCCTCGATCTCGCGTTCGAGCGCGGCCGTTTTCGCGCGCATCTCCTCCACCATCCGCGCAAAGGCCCGGGCCAGCACGCCGGTCTCGCCGCTAGCATCGACGGGGATCTCCGCGGGACGTCCGCTGCCGATGGCCTGCACCGCCTCCGTCAGACGCCCGATCGGGCGGGTCAACGAGCGCGCCAGCAGCACCGCGAGCGCAGCCGCGGCGAGAACAGCCAGCACGCCGACGAGCAGGGACGTTTTTTGAATGGCGGCCGGCACGCGGCCGAACACGGACGGGGGAACAGTCGCGACGATGGCGACCCATTCCTTGCCCGCAAGCGATAACGGCACGAATGCCGCGCCGCTCGTCCGGCCCGCCTCGTCGGTTGTGACCCGCGTGGCCACGTCCGACGTGCCGGCCAGTTCTGACAAGAACGGAAGGTCTTTGCGCCAATCGGTCGGATGGCCCCGCGATGACCCGAACTCCCGCGTCCGGTCGGGATGGACGAGATAGTCGCCGCGCGCATTCACGACGTAGATATCTCCGCCCGAGGTTGTCGCCGCGCGGACCCGCTCGAGTGCCGGGCGCATGTCGATATTGGCCACGATGATGCCGAACGGCTTGTCGTCGGCCGTGAACAGCGGCATCGCCACGCGCAAAGTCGGCGCGTGAGGCGCCGTCGTTCCCCCCTGACGGGTCGCGAGCTCGATGGGAGACACATAGATCTCGCCGGGCCCGAGCCGTATGGTTTCCTGGAAGTAGGCGCGGCCACTCTTGCGCTCCAATTCGCTGTCCGGAGCGATCCGGGCTGCTCCGTTGGGACCCGAACGATCGACGTGGACCAGTTCGCGCTGGTCGTTCTCGACGCCAATGATCCTGAACTGCCCGTAGATGGGTTTGGCGTCGATCTCGGCCGCGAGCCGGGCCGCGATACGCTCGCGCCAGGTCTGCTGCGAGACGCCGTCCACAGGATCGATCCCGCCGCCGGCATGAGCGCGGATCAGGCCGTTGATTGCCGCTGCGGCGCGATAGCCGACCAGATCGCCGCGCACGCCGGCAACGTAGGATTCTAGATTGGTTGCGAGCAGGCGCGATTGGGCTTCGACCCGCTCCAGCACCCGCGGAATGACGGCCTGTGTGGTGTTGCGATAGCCCAACCATCCGACCGCGGCCACGGTGACCGCAACCAGCAGGATCATCGCGAGGGCCAGCCGCGTGGCCAGCGTCGTTGCTGCTCGCATGGGGAGTTTCGCCGGACCTGCCGCAGCGCTGCGCCATTTTTGGCTTGCAGCAGAGGCGTTCTTGTCATCGGCGGCCGGAGCGGACATCGGACCCCTCTGGCGCGTCGGCCTTCAGGCAATCTGCGACCACGGCAAGCAGTGCATCGGGCCGGAACGGCTTTTGCAGGCTGGCCACGGCGCCGAGCTTGGTCGCCATCTTCAGGAAGTCCGGCTCCGCATAGGCATCCGGCGTGATCGAACGGCCGGAGATGACGACGATCGGAACGGCCGGGGCGAGCGCCCGAATGTGACGCATCGTCTCCAGTCCGTCCATGCCGGGCATGAAGATGTCGAGAAACAGCAGGTCGAACCGGCTGGCCTCGAACAGCGCCACCCCCTTGCGGCCATCCTCGGCGACCGTCACGTGATGACCCGCCCGTTCCAGCAGCAGCCGGATGGTGAACTGGACGGCCGGATCGTCATCCACGATCAGGATGTTGGCCACGCCTAAAATCCTCCGGCCGCATTTGGCGTTCCAGCGGCCCCAAATCAAAGCAACAAATGCGAAATTGTTGCGCGGATTCTGGCCGCGCTGCAAGCACTTCGCGTTTGCCGCGAATGCCTTCCTGGCGTGGCGACAGACGAGGCGCTGTGGCCGGTACGCACGCTTGCGTGCATATGCGATCCGGTCCGAACGCAATAAGTCGTTTCAAAGACAGGAGATATTCTTCTCGCCGTAGTTGTACGGAACCCGATCTTCACCGCGAATTAAAGAGGGCGAACTACTATCTCCGCGAGTTCCATCTCGGTACCTCGCGTATTTCAATTTCGGCATTCCTTTACCCGACGAAGCCGGTTCCCCCAACCGGCCACCAGCTCGAGATCTCTCATGTTCAAATCGATCGCGAACACCGGAATTCGCACCCGGCTGCTCGGCGGCTTCGCGTTGATCTGCGGCCTGCTCGCAGCGACCGTCATCTACACCGTCGCCGCCGTCTCGGACATTTCGTCGCGGATCAGGACAGTCGTGGATCAACGCGCGCCGGTCGCGATCGCGAGCACGGAGCTCGTCGGCAATCTCTATTCCACGCTTTCGACGCTGCGCGGCTATCTGCTGACTGGCGATGCGCAGGGCAAGCGCGACCGGGCCGCGGTCTGGGCCGAGCTGGATCGCACGGCCGCTGCAGTCGACCGCATGGCAGAGGGCTTTTCCAGCCCCCAGAACAAGACCAATTGGAGCGAGGCCAGAACGTTGATGGCGGAATTCCGCAAGGCCCAGGACAAGGCCGAAGCGGCCGCCTTCACGCCTTCGGCCTATCCGGCGAGCGAATTGCTGGCGAAGGAAGCCGCGCCGCTGATCTCGGCCATGTTCGCCGAGATCACCGGCATGATCGACGAGGAAGAGGCGCTGGAGGCGACGCCGCCGCGCAAGCGCCTGCTCAAGACGTTTGCCGATGTGCGTGGCAATCTTGCCGCCGCGGGATCTCAATTGCGCCTGTACGTTGCCTCGGGCGAGGCGGCCGATCGTGACAAGTTCGAAAAGCCGCTGGCGACCTTCAGGGCCGCGCTTGCGTCGGTCGGTACCCAGACCGATCTGCTCACCGCACGGCAGGCGACCGCTTATCGGGCCATCGTCAAGGCGAACGAGGCGTTCATACCGCTGCCGCAGAAGATCTTCGCCATCCGCCAGACGCCGCAATGGAATATGCCGGTCTTCATCCTGTCGACCGAGGCCGCGCCGCGCGCCGCCCGGATCCTCGACCTGCTCGACGGTCGCAAGGACACCGATGGCAAGCGCTCGGGCGGTCTCAAGAGCGATCAACAATCGAAGCTCGCCGACGACGCCCGCAGTGTGGCCGACGCAGTCGAGAGATTGCTCCTGCTGCAATGGATCCTGCTCGCCGCAGCGCTTGCGCTCGGGGCAACGATTGCGATCCTGGTTGCGCGCTCCATCACCCGTCCGATCATCGAGTTGGTGGGCGATTCTGCGCGCCTGTCCGGCGGCGACACCAGCGTCGAATTCAGGACGGCCGAGCGCGGCGACGAGATCGGCGTGGTGTCGCAGGCGGTAGCCAAATTCCGCGACAATGTGATTGCCCAGCAACGGGCGGCGGCGTCCCTCGCGCGCGAGGCGGAGGCACGCGAAGCGGCCAACCGCAACGTGGAGGGGGCGGTCGAGGAATTTCGCGCGACCTCGCGCGACCTGCTCGCCCTAGTCGGCGAGAATGCGGGCACCATGCGGCAGACCGCAGAGAGCCTCAGCGGCATCGCCAATCATGCGACGAGCCAAGCCGCGTCCGCAGCGACCACCTCCGAACAGACCGCGGGCAACGTCCAGACCGTCGCCGCGGCGGCCGAGCAGCTCGCGGGCTCCATCGTCGAGATCGGCCGCCAGATCGAGCTGTCCAACACGACCGTGCGCTCCGCGGGCGAGGTGACCGCGCGTTCGGAGAGTGAGATCGAAGGGCTCGCGCACGCCGCACAGAGCATCAGCTCGGTGGTCGACCTGATCCAGGCGATCGCGGCCCAGACCAACCTCCTGGCGCTCAACGCCACCATCGAGGCCGCGCGCGCCGGCGAGGCCGGTCGCGGCTTTGCCGTGGTGGCGTCCGAGGTCAAGGCGCTGGCCGAACAGACCCGCAAGGCGACGCAGGAGATCGCGCAGCACATTGTCGCGATCCAGAACGCGACCGGCAGCGCGGTCGCCTCCGTCAAGGAGGTCGCAACCGCCATGCGCCGGATCGACGAGGTGACCGCGGCGATCGCAAGCGCCGTGGAAGAGCAGGGGGCCGCCACGCGCGAGATCTCGCAGAACGTTCAGATGGCGGCGTCGGGGACACAGACGTTGGCGACCAGCATCGGCACCGTTTCCGGCGCCATCGCGAAAACCAATCGCTCGGCCGACGAGGTGATGGGTGCCGCGAACCACGTCGCGGGGGCGGCCGAACGCCTCGCCGCCGAGGTCCAGGCCTTCTTCGTCAGGCTGCGCACCGGTCCGATGGACCGCCGCAAGAGCGGCGATGCCGATTACCACGGGCCGGAACGGTGCAGCGGCCGCAACGCGGCCTAAAACGGAATGGGCTCCGGCTAATTCGATCGTCGCGGGAGCGGCGTAGGCCGCCTTCCGCACCCGGGTGAGGACAGATGTAGCCGGCGCAGCCGGTCGATCTACCCGCTGCGGCTGCACGCCAGCGCCCAAAGCTCCCCTTGCCCTCCTCGGCATACCTGCAGTCTTCACAGGCCTCTTGACCGAGATCATCATCCGGCTCTTTGTCGAGCCCTGATCTTCCGCGTGATCGAGCGGAATACCATCCAAAAATGGGGCCCCATCATGAAGAAGAAAACGCCCGACCAGCTCCGCAGCGCGCGTTGGTTCGCGCCCGACGATCTGCGCTCGTTCGGCCATCGCTCCCGCGCCATGCAGATGGGTTATGCGCCGGAGGAGTGGAAGGACCGTCCGATCATCGCGATCCTCAACACCTGGTCGGACGCGCAGCCCTGCCACATGCACTTCAAGTCGCGCGTCGAGGACGTCAAGCGCGGCATCCTGATGGCGGGAGGCCTGCCGCTGGAGCTGCCGGCGTTGTCGCTGTCCGAATCGCTGCTCAAGCCCACCACCATGCTCTATCGCAACCTGCTGGCGATGGACGCCGAGGAGCTGCTCCGCAGCCATCCCGTCGACGGCGTGGTGCTGATGGGCGGCTGCGACAAGACCACGCCGGCGCTGCTCCTGGGAGCAACCTCGATGAACATTCCGGCGATCTATCTGCCGGCAGGCCCGATGCTGCGCGGCAATTGGAAGGGCAAGACGCTGGGTTCCGGCTCCGACGGCTGGAAATATTGGGACGAGCGCCGCGCCGGAAAGATCTCCGACAAGGACTGGCTCGACATCGAGGCCGGCATCGCCCGCAGCTACGGCACCTGCATGACCATGGGCACCGCCTCGACCATGACAGCCATTGCGGAAGCGATCGGCATGACGCTGCCGGGCGCTTCCTCGATCCCCGCCGCGGACGCCAACCATATCCGCATGGCCAGCGAATGCGGCCGCCGCATCGTCGAGATGGTGTGGGAGGATCTGACGCCGAAGGTGATCCAGACCCGCAAAGCGTTCGAGAATGCCATTGCGGTCGCGATGGCGATGGGCTGCTCCACCAACGCCATCATCCATCTGATCGCGCAGGCCCGCCGCGCCGGCCAGGACATCGGCCTCGACGATTTCGAGACGGCCAGCCGCAAGGTGCCCGTCATCGCCAACGTCCGCCCGAGCGGCGATGCGTACCTGATGGAGGACTTCTTCTACGCCGGCGGCCTGCCGGCGTTGATGTGCCAGATCAAGCCGCATCTGCATCTCGATTGCGTCACGGTCACAGGCAAGACGCTGGCTGAGAACATCGAGGGGGCCGAGGTCCACAATGCCGACGTGATTCGCGGCATCGACAATCCCATCTACAAGGAGGGCGCGCTCGCCGTGCTCAAGGGCAATCTCGCGCCGGACGGCTGCGTCATAAAACCCTCCGCCTGCGCGCCGCGCTTTCTCAAGCACACCGGCCCCGCGCTGGTATTCGACGATTATCCCTCGATGAAGAAGGCGGTCGACGATCCCGATCTCGACGTCACCGAGGATCACATCCTCATCCTGCGCAATGCGGGGCCGCAGGGCGGACCGGGCATGCCGGAATGGGGCATGCTGCCGATCCCGACAAATCTCGTGAAGCAGGGCGTGCGCGACATGGTGCGCATCTCGGATGCGCGCATGAGCGGCACCAGCTACGGCGCCTGCATCCTGCACGTCTCGCCGGAATCCTATATCGGTGGCCCGCTGGCGCTGGTGCAGAACGGCGACCGCATCACGCTCGATGTCGCTGCGCGCACCATCAATCTCGATGTGAGCGAGGCCGAGCTCGCAAAACGCCGCGCCGCCTGGAAGCAGCCCGCGCGGCGCTTCGAGCGCGGCTATGGCTGGATGTTCACCAAGCACATCAAGCAGGCCAATGACGGCTGCGACTTCGACTTCCTGGAGACCGATTTCGGCGCGCCGATCGGCGAGCCGTCGATCTACTAGCACCTGTCATTCCGGGGCATCGCGAAGCGATGGGCCGGAATCCATAACCACGATAGGGAGTATGGATTCCGGGCTCGCGCCAAGTGGCGCGCCCCGGAATGACGAACGAGAGAGAGCACGACATGACCAAACTTTCCGAAGCCACCCGCACAAAACTCAAATCCGTCTCCACCGCCACCGTCGCGACCGCCTTGTTCAAGCGCGGCCTGCGCATCCAGATGATCCAGGACGTCCGCCCCTTGAGCCCGGACCAGCCGACCATGGTCGGCGAGGCCTTCACGCTGCGCTACATGCCGGCGCGCGAGGATCTCAACACCATCGACGTGTTCAGGGACCGCTCCCATCCGCAGCGCAAGGCGGTCGAGGATTGCCCGCCGGGCGCGGTGCTGGTGATGGACAGCCGCAAGGATGCGCGCGCGGCTTCGGCCGGCGCCATCCTGGTCACGCGGCTGATGAAGCGCGGCGTCGCCGGCGTCGTCACCGACGGCGGCTTTCGCGACTCCGCCGAGATCTCAAGGCTCGGCTTTCCCGCCTTCCACCATCGTCCCTCGGCGCCGACCAATCTGACGCTGCATCAGGCGATCGACATCAACGTGCCCATCGGCTGCGGCGATGCGCCGGTGTTTCCCGGCGACGTCATCCTCGGCGATGCCGACGGGGTCATCGTGATACCCGCGCATTTGGCAGACGAGATCGCCAACGAAACCTTCGAGATGACCGCGTTCGAAGATTTCGTCACCGAGGAAGTCGGCAAGGGCCGCGGCATCTTCGGTCTCTATCCCGCCACCGATCCGCGGACGCTCACCGATTTCGCGGAATGGCGCAAGAAGAACGGGAGGTAGCGCTCTCGTAGCCTGGATGGAGCGGAGCGTAATCCAGGAACAGTGTTGATCTCTGCGCGAATCCCGGATTGCGCTCCGCTCCATCCGGGCTACGACGTCACGCCTCCGCCACCCCCGCTGCCCACAGCGCGAACGCGTACACGATCGCGACTTCGTCGAGCCGGTCGAAGCGGCCCGAGGCGCCGCCGTGGCCGGCGCCCATGTTGGTGCGGAGCAGGACCGGGCCGCCCCCACGCATGGTGGCGCGCAGGCGCGCGATCCATTTGGCGGGCTCCCAGTAAGTGACCCGGGGATCAGTAAGCCCGCCCATCGCCAGGATCGCCGGATAGTCCTTTGCCGCGACGTTGTCGTAAGGCGAATACGACAGGATGGTGCGGAAATCCTTCTCGTTCTCGATCGGGTTGCCCCATTCCGGCCATTCCGGCGGCGTCAGCGGCAGCGTGTCGTCGAGCATGGTGTTGAGCACGTCGACGAACGGTACCTCTGCGACGATGCCGGCGAACAATTCGCCGGCGCGGTTGGCGACCGCGCCCATCAGCATGCCGCCGGCCGAGCCGCCATGGCCGATGATGCGCTTGGCGCTGGTGTATTTTGCATCGATCAGCGCGCGGGCGCTGGCGGCGAAATCGTCGAACGAATTCGTCTTCTTCTCGCGCTTGCCGTCGAGATACCAGCCCCAGCCCTTGTCGGCGCCGCCGCGGATATGGGCGATGGCATAGACGAAGCCGCGGTCGACCAGCGACAGGCGGTTGGCGCTGAACGAGGCCGGCATGGCCATGCCGTAGGAGCCGTAGCCGTAGAGTAACAGCGGCGCTGCGCCGTCGAGCTTCAGTCCGCGGCGATAGAGGATCGAGACCGGCACCTCGGTGCCGTCATACGATTTCGCCATGATGCGCGTCGTGACGTAGTCGGCCGGGTCGTGGCCTGACGGAATCTCCTGCCGCTTGCGCAAGACGCGCGTGCGCTTGACCATGTCGTAATCATAGACTTCCGACGGCGTCGTCATCGACGAATAGGCAAAGCGCAGTGTCGTCGTGTCGAATTCGTAGGAGCCCATCGTATCGAGCGAATAGGCGGCCTCGTCGAAGGCGATGGCATGCTCCTCCCCGCTAGCGAGGTCGCGGATCACGACAGAGGGCAGCGCATTGGCGCGCTCCAGCCGCACCAAATGGCCGGCATAGAGATCGAGGTCGATGATGTAGATGCCGGGCCGATACGGAATTAGATCGCGCCAGTTCTTGCGCTCGGGCTGGCTAAGCGGCGTGGTGACGATCTTGAAGTCGATGGCATCGTCGGCATTGGTGAGGATGAAAAGTTCGTCGCCGCGGTCGGCGAGCGAATACTGCACGCCCTCCTCGCGCGTAGCGACCAGGCGCGGCGGCGCCTCGGGATTGGCGAGATCGATCAGCCGCTGCTCACTGGTCTCGTGATCGCCGCCCGCGATCACGCAGAAGCGGCCGCTGGTGCTTTCATGCAGGTGGGTGAACCAGCCCGCATCCTGCTCCTCATAGACCAGCGTGTCGTCGGCTTGCTTGGTGCCGAGCTTGTGCCGCCAAACCTGCATCGGGCGGTGATTGTCGTCGAGCTTCACATAGAAGAAGCTCTTGCAGTCCGCAGCCCAGACCACGCCGCCGTCGGTCTCCTCGACGAGATCGTCGAGGTCCTTTCCCGTCGCCCAGTCGCGGACGCGAATGGAGAAATACTCGGAGCCTTTGGTGTCGGCGCTCCAGGCCTGCAGCTTGTGATCGTAGGAGTGGCGGCTGCCGCCGAACTTGAAATATTGGTGGTCCTTGGCGAGCGCGTCGCCATCGAGCACGATCTGGCCGTCGCCGCCGTCGCGCGGCATGCGGCCGAACAGCTCGTGCTGCCCGCCCTCGCGAAACCTGCGGAAATAGGCGAACGGCCCATCCGGTGACGGCACGCTGGAATCGTCCTCCTTGATCCGCCCGCGCATCTCGCGCACCAGCGTCTTCTGCAGGCCCGAGGTGTGGCCGAGCAGGCTCTCGGTGTAGGCGTTCTCCTCGTCGAGATATTTGCGGATGTCAGGATCGAGCACGGCGGGATCGCGCAGCACCTCCTGCCAGTTCGCGTCCTTCAGCCAGGCATAATCGTCAGTCACGGTAATGCCGTGCCGCGTGAAGGAATGCAGCCGGCGCGGGGCGACGGGGGGCTTCGAAGGCGTCTTGGCTTGGGTCACTCGGTCCTCGTTCAAATATGTGGCGCGGCCTCCTTCACCTCTCCCCGCCTGCGGGGAGAGGTCGGAATTTGCGACAGCAAATTCCGGGTGAGGGGGTACAGGTCTCGCTATGGTCTCATCTGTGGAGAGAGCCCCTCACCCCGACCCTCTCCCCTTAAGAACGGGGAGAGGGAGAAGAAAAAGCGGCTCGCCGTGTCCCACCTTATATCGTTCCGATTCCGCGGATTGCCAGCACGACCGCCCATGCTGCCGGGTTGTTGATCGGCCCCTTGTGTGCTTTGAGGGGCAATATCCCGCCGCCGGTCCAGCCCGATGCTGTTCAATTCCTATGCGTTCATCCTGCTGTTCCTGCCGGTCGTGCTCGCCGGCTATTTCCGGCTCGGCCGGCGCAGCAATCTGGCTCCGGTGGTCTGGCTGGCGCTGGCTTCGATCACCTTCTACGCAATCGGCAGCTGGCAGTTCGTCGCCCTTCTGCTGCTCTCGATCGCCTTCAACTACGGCGTCGGCCATCTTCTCATCGTGGCGGAGCTCACGCACCCGCAACGAAAGGCCGCACTCGCGCTCGGCGTCGTCGGCGATCTCCTCATGCTCGGCATCTTCAAATATGCCGGCTTCGTCGCGGAGAACGTCAACGCGCTGCTCGGCACGGATGTCGCGCTCCACATCCTGCTGCCGGTCGGCATCTCCTTCTACACCTTCACCCAGATCGCGTTTCTGGTCGACGCTTATCGCGGCCAGGTCGCGGCCTATGCGCTGCCGCATTACGCGCTGTTCGTGACGTACTTCCCGCATCTGATCGCGGGGCCCATCCTCCATCACAAGGACATGATCCCGCAATTCGAGCACGAGGAGACCAAGCGCCCGGACGGGCATCTCATGTTGTGCGGAATCATCATCTTCGCGATCGGCCTGTTCAAGAAGACCTGCCTTGCCGACGGCATCCAGCCGCTGGTCGCGCTCGCCTTCGAGGCGCGCTCGCCGAGCTTCGACCAGGCCTGGCTCGGCGCACTCGCCTACACCTTCCAGCTCTATTTCGACTTCTCCGGCTATTCCGACATGGCGATCGGCATCTCGCTGATGTTCGGCATCTTCCTGCCCGTCAATTTCAACTCGCCCTACAAGGCCACCAGCATCGTCGAGTTCTGGCGGCGCTGGCACATGACGCTGTCGCAATTCCTGCGCGACTATCTCTACATCCCGCTCGGCGGCAACCGCAGAGGCCGCGTGCTGCGCTACGTCAATCTGATGATCACGATGCTGTTCGGCGGGCTCTGGCACGGCGCGGCCTGGACTTTTGTCATTTGGGGCGCGCTGCATGGCGCCTATCTCTGCGTCAATCATGCCTTCAATGCTTTGGTGCCGAACGGTCCGCCGCTGATTGCACGCCCAGCTCGCATCGCCGGCGCCGTGCTGACCTTCCTCGCTGTCGTCATCGCCTGGGTGTTCTTCCGTGCCGAGAGCGTCGCCTGGGCATTGCGGGTGCTCCACGCCATGGCTGCCCCTTCGAACCTCGTGCTCGGCCGCGAGGAGATCGCGGCCCTGGTGCAAGTCGCGATCTATGCGGCGCTGGTGTGGCTGGCGCCGAACACACAAGCGCTGATGGAATACGACCACGGCAACCGCGAGGTCGGCGAGGCCTTGCGGGCAGGGCGCACGCGGCCGTTGGTGCTCTATGCGGCCTCGCTGCTGCTCGCCTTCGGCTTCCTGGGCATCCAGAGCCACAGCGAATTCATCTATTTCCGGTTCTGATGCAGGGCGCATTCACCAATCTCGGGCGTCTTCTGCTGGCGAGCGCGGCCTGCGTACTGAGCGCCGCGGCGCTCACCTTCATCGTCGATCCCCTGCAGCTGTTCCGCCCCTCGCGCCTTGTCCCGGCCTTCTACTCGGAGGACACGCGCGTGCAGAATGCCGGGCTGATCAGCAGCCAGCCGTTCGACACCGCCTTCATGGGCACCTCGCTTGCGATCCATTTCCGCCAGAGCGACATCGATCGCGCGCTTCGTGTCCGCTCGCTCAAGCTAGCGATGACCGGCTCCAACTCGCGTCAGCAGGCCTTCGTGCTGGAGCAGGCGATCGACCGCGGCGCAAGGCGCGTGATCTGGGAAATGGACGATTTCATCTTCATCGATGCCGCGGACATCGAGACCGACCCTTATTTGTCCGTCGATCTTTATCGCCGAACCGCCAAGGGCATCGCCTCCTATCTGTTCAGCGCGGCGATGGCGAAGGAATCGGTGTTCGCGCTGCTGCGGTCCGTCCCGCTGCTGCGGGAGCCGCTGACCCGGGCGTCGCCTTATCTGCCGGTCAAGTTTGCGTTGTCAGACGTCGACGACATCTACGCCCTGCCGCGGGATTTCGACGTCGCGCGCGACTACAACGCAAAGAAGACGCTCGCCGCCTTTGCCTACATTACCAGCCCCGTACGCAGCCGCTTCCTCGGCGAAGGCTACAGCTACGAAGCCATGGTCCGGCATTTCGAGCAGGACGCCGTCGGCCTGATCGCGCGCCACCCCGACGTGACCTTCGACATCTACCTCCCGCCCTATTCGATCCTGCAATTCGTCGCGATGCGCGATGCCTCGCCCGAAACGCTGAAGGTTGTCACCGATCTCACGGCGCACATTGCGCAGCGATTGACGCAACTGCCCAACGTCCGCCTGCACGATTTCCGCGCGCTCAAGGCGGTGACGCACGATCTTAACAATTACAGCGACGTTATCCGCCATTCGCCGGCCGTGGACGCGATGGTGCTGAGATGGCTGGCAAGCGGGGAGCACCGCGTCGACCCGAAAGCGCCGCTCGCGCCGCTGAATGAGCTGAAGGCACAGGTGGAGGCGTATCGGGTGGAGCGCTGATCTTCCCCTCTCCCCTTGCGGGAGAGGGTGGCTCGCCGCGCAGCGGCGAGACGGGTGAGGGGTTCTCTCCGCGAGTCCTGGCAGTCGGGAATCGCGGATAGAACCCCTCATCCGGCGCTTCGCGCCACCTTCTCCCACAAGGGGAGAAGGAAGAGGCGCGCGCGACTTACACCGCCACCTCTTCCCCGAGATACGCGACCGCCGCCTCCAGCCCGCCCTTGCCGTGCGGGATCTTCAGCGCGTTCAGCCCGACCTCGATCACCCCGAGCGTGCCGAGCAGCATCGGCGCATTGACATGGCCCATATGGGCGATGCGGAAGGCTTGGCCGGAGAGATCGCCGATGCCGGTGCCGAGCACGACGCCGCACTTGTCCTTGCAATAGCGTTGCAGCACCGCCGGATCGTGGCCGTTGCTCATCGTCACCGTGGTCACGGTGTTGGAGCGCTCGCTGGCTTCGGCCACGTTGAATCCGAGTACCTGGCCTTCCGACCAGACCGAGACCGCGCGGCGGGCGGCTTCGCCGAGCAGGCTGTGGCGGCGGAAGGCGTTCTCCAGGCCTTCCTCGTGCAGCATGTCGATCGCTTTGCGCAACGCGAACAGCAGATGCACCGGCGCGGTGCCGGCATATTTGCGATAATTCTCGGTGCCCTCGCGCTCGCTCCAGCTCCAATAGGGCGTCGACATGTTGGCCTTCTTGTGCACCTCGAGCGCGCGCGCATTGGCGGCGACGAAGCCGAGGCCGGGCGGCGTCATCAGGCCCTTCTGCGAGCCGGACATCGCAACGTCGATGCCCCATTTGTCCATCTCGAACGGCATGCAGCCGAGCGAGGCGACGGTATCGACCATGTAGAGCGCGGGATGGCCGCTCGCCTTGATCGCCTTGCCGATCGCCTCGATGTCGTTCTGCACGCCGGAGGCCGTGTCGACCTGGACCACGACGACGGCCTTGATGCTGTGCTCCTTGTCGCGGCGCAGGCGTTCCTCGACCTCGTGCGGCCGCACCGCGCGGCGCCAATCGCCCTTGAGCACCTCGACCTCGGCGCCCATCAGCGCCGCCGCGTTGCCCCACCCGATCGCGAACCGACCGCTCTCCAGCACCAGCACCTTGTCACCGCGCGACAGGACGTTGCTCAGCGCCGCTTCCCAGGCGCCGTGACCGTTGGCGATGTAGATGTAGGACTTGCCCTTGGTCGCGAACAGCTTGGAGATGTCGCTGAGCAGGCTCTCGGTGAGATCCAGCATCTCCTGGGAGTAGATGTCGATCGCCGGACGGTGCATCGCCCGCAGCACCTCGTCGGGCATCGTGGTGGGCCCGGGGATGGCCAGAAACTCCCGGCCCGCGCGAACGGTCATTGCTGTCGGTCCTTATTGCCTGAGAACAGGATGGTGGGTCGCTGAATCATGCTTTTACGTGCCGGCGCGTCCCGAGAAAAGCGCGCAAAATGCAGGGCTGGGTTATCGCTTCGTCTCCCGGCAACCGGCCGCTTCGGCCTCCTCGACCGAGCAGAACCAGCGGGTGCCCTTGCTGATCTTCATCCTGATCTGCGTGTACCAGCGGCTGGTCGGCTGGTGAAAGATGCACTCCCCGGAGCTGTTGACGTTGCCCTTGATGGTGCAGTCCGGCGACGGCGCGACCGGCCCCGAGGCCGAAGCGAGCAGCACCGCGTGCGCGCCGTCAGGCGGCTTGGTCGCGCCGAGGATCGCGGTCTTCTTGTTGCGGACGCGCCAGTCCCACGGCGCGATGAAGGCGCCCTGCCACATCCCTGCCTTGGCCTCCCGCGCGGCCTTTTCATCGGCTTCATAGTCGCGGGACATGTGGGCGTAGGCCAGCGCCCAGCCGTTGCGCACCAGCCATTTCTGGATGTCCTCGCCGCCGACCTCGCAGCGCGCCACGGTGCGGCCGCGCCGGTCGACCGATCTCGGGCGGCAGACCCAAGTCTTGCCCTCGGCGTATCTGGCGAGCTCATCGCGGGCCGCGACGCCGCAAGTCCAGCGCTCGGACTTGGTGTTAAGGCAGAGCTGGTCGATTGCAGGCGCGTCGATGCCGCCGAGCCGGATCCGCGTGGTGCCGATCACCACCGCATCGCCAGCGCGGACCTTTGCCGTGCCGGTGATCTCGGCGGCATCCGCCAGCGAAGGGATGGCGAACAAAGACAGCGCAATCAGGACCTTTCGCAACATGCCCGTCCAGTTGTGATGAAAATCTCGATAGACGGCGCAATTGTGGTCGGCTTTTGGCCGCGCGGCCAGCGCATGCCGAACAGATAGGCTTTCAACTTCCTGTCATTTTGCGACAGTCTCGTAGGGTGGGTTAGCCGAAGGCGTAACCCACCACTGTTCGTATCCGCGGAGGTTAGATGGTGGATTACGCTTCGCTAATCCACCCTACGAGACCCCTCACCCTCGCGCCATCGCCCGCTTCGCCACCGCCAGCCCCATCAGCACGAACGCCGAGGTCACCTCCGGGCCACCGACCAGGATCCGCGTCGGCGTCTTCATCTTGTTCCATTCATAGGCGCGGAACGGGCCGCGGCGGCCGCCTTCACCGAGCCCGGCGACGATCACGTTCAGCGCCGGTGCGAAGGCGCGCGGGTCGGCGCCGAGATGGCCGAGCGCGATCAGCGCCAGCGCGGCGTCGAACACGTTCATCTCGGCCGCCATCAGCTCGCCCTTGACGTAGGACAGCACGCGATGGCGGATGAAATCGAAATCGCCGGCGGGATCGATCGCGGCCTGCGCCGCCAGCGGCAGCGCCAGGAAGGCGGCATAGCAGCGGCCGAAATAGGCGCTGTAGAGCTCCGGCAGATAATAGATGTGCGAGCGCGGATTGGCGAAGGCGCCGCTGGCGGCCAGCCGCTTCTGAAAGCCGATGATCCGGTGCAATGTTGCAAGCCGCGACGGCGTCTCCAGCACCTTCCAGCGCTCAAGGTTGCGGAAGCTTACCTCGAGAATGTCGAGATTGAGCGTCGGATCGAGATCGTTGCCGTAAGGGCGCTCGCCCTTGAGATTGTCGATCCAGGTCGCAACCCCGCCCTCATAGTCGATATTGTCGTTGAGCGGCACGGTCACGCGCGGTTCGTTGACGCCGGCGCGCACCTGATAGCCCGCATAGAAGTCCAGGAGCGGCTGGTCGATGATCGCGTCGGTACAGCCGGCCTGCGTCGCCGCGGAGATCGAGCAGGCCGTGGTGTCGCAATCCGGCACGTAGATGCCGAAACCGAGGTCCTGCTTGATCTGCGCGAAGTAACGGGAGAAGCGCGGATGCGGCGCCGGCGCCAGTGCGGTGACGACGTTGAAGCGCGCGCCGCCCAAGCCCTCGACCTCCTCGCGACTGATGTTGACGCAGAAATCGACCATGTCGGCGATCGCGCGCTCCGCCGCGACCTTGTCGGCCGGGGAGGCGAGCCCGGTCTCGACGAACCCGAGCAGGGCCTCGATGAAGAACGCGTCGTAATAGGCCGAGCGGTGGCGGATCTGCACCGGCTCCCACATCGGCTCGGCAATGCCTTTCCAGGGCGGATTGACCACGGCGCGCGCGGGCGAGCGCGCGATGAAGACGCGGGCGAGGTTGAACAGCAGCGAGGAATTCTTGTAGCCGCGCGCGTTGAGGCCCGTGAGCGCCATGATCAGCTCGCGGCCGCGGACATCAGGATCGCCGATCAGGTTGAAGGCGGCGTAGGTCGGCAGGAAGCCGTTGCGGCGGTACGAGCCGAGCAGATGCTGCGCGCAATCGCGGATCACGCCGTCGATCTCAGCGCTCTGCGGCATGGTGGCGGTGAACGGCACCGGCGGCGGCTTGGGGTGGTCGAGCGCGATGCTGTCGACGAGATCGGCGATCGGCTGCCCGACCGCCGCCCAGTCGGGCTCGGCCTCGTCGCGGGCCTGGGCGAGGGCCGCGCGCAGCCGCGTCAGCATCCCCTCGTCGCGCAGCTCGGGCAGGCCGGCGCGGCGGAGCAGGATCCGCAGCGCGGGATTGCCGAGGGCGGTCCTGTAGAATTTGGCGAGATGCGGATCGCCGCTGGCCGTATCCGACAATACGGGATCGCAGACGTCGTAAAGCGAGGGGCCGTCCTTCCGCGCCGTCAGCGCCCGGCAGGCGGCGCCGGCAAAATAATGAAAGCTCATGAAATACCTGGTCGCGGGGGCCTTGGTCGGGGACATCAGGCACGCTGCCATCTGCGCGCCACCCCCTGCAAGTCGTTGAAAAAGCTACCCGGATTCGCGGGAAAAACAAATGTGATGGAAGTCACGGAAAAGCCGGCACGAAGGCTGCATGATCGCTCTCCGGAAGGCTACGGGGAAGCCGTAAAGGCGGCAATTTGGATCGGAGAATTATCAAGTATATTCAGACGCTTAGTTCAAATTTTGAGCAATCTATTGCCCCAGGGCCTATATCCGGTTAAGGGTTTGTTTGGTGCGGCGCCGCAAATTGCGCGCAATTCGGGGTCACATCCCCGGCCAATCCCTCAAACCTAAAGACGCTATCGCGCTACTCAAACAGTGTGCGCGCGCTTGGTAGGTCTTTGGCACAGGAAACGAAGCGAGATGAATCTAAAGCAGCTCGACCTTTCCAGACGTACGATCGCCCTCGCCGCGGCCCTCATCGGCACGGTGTCGCTGGTGATCGGCGCCCATGCTGCTCTCAACATGCGTGCGATCGATGCCGCCAAGGCGGTCTCGACCGATCAGATCACCGGTTCGATCGGCCAGAGCTCGCGCCTGGCGCTCGTCATCGGCAATGGACATTACCCCGACGCCAGCGCGCCGCTGACGCAGTCGATCAACGACGCCCGTGCGCTGTCCTCGTCCCTGCGCAAGAACGGCTTCGACGTCGACATGGTGGAAGATGCGACCCGCGACGACATGGTCCGCGCCGTGAGCCGCCTGAAGTCGCGGATCACCCGCGACAGCGTCGTCATGCTGTTCTTCGGCGGCTACGGCGTGCAGGCCGGCCGCGAGAGCTACATGCTGCCGGTCGATGCCGTGATCTGGAAGGAAAAGGACGTCCGCCGCCAAGGCGTGTCGATCGAGGGCGTGCTCGAGATGATGAAGGAGCAGGGCGCCAAGGCCAAGCTCGTCGTGGTCGACGCCTCCCGCCGCAATCCCTACGAGCGCCGCTTCCGCTCCTACAGCCACGGTCTCGCGCCGATCAGCGCGTCCGACAATGCGCTCATCCTCACCTCCGCCTCGCCCGGCAAGGTCGTCGACGACGGGAAGGGCGAGCACAGCGTGCTGGTCAGCGAGTTCCTCAACAACCTCAGCAAGCCCGGCAGCGCCGAGAGCGTCTTCAACAAGACCCGCCTCGCCATCTCCCGCGCCAGCGAAGGCGACCAGGTCCCGACCGTATCGTCGTCGCTGCTCGAAGACGTCCGTTTCGGCGAAGCCGGCGGTTAGTTCGCGGCTCTTGTAGGGTGGATTAGCCGAAGGCGTAATCCACCGCTTCTCTCGCGTCAGCTTGGAAAGCAAAGAGGTGGGTTACGCCTTCGGCTAACCCACCCTACGACGTTGCTCCTACTTCGCCGCTTCCGCGCTCGCCATCACGGGACGCACCGGATCGCCTTCGCGCAGCAAGGCACCGGCGCGGGCGACGACGACGTCGCCCTCGCTGAGGCCGTCGCGGACCTCGATATTGCCGCCGGACATCAAGCCGACCTCGACACGCTTGGTCTCGACGCGGTTGCGGCGGATCACCTGCACCACGGTGCCGGCGGACGAATATTGCACGGCGGTCAGCGGCACCGCCACGTTGCAGCTCTGCCCGGTCTTGATCAGCGCGCGCCCGCTCCCATTCAGCAGCAGCCGCTTCTGCGAGGAGATGCCGATATAGACCATGCCCTGCTGGATGTTCGGCTCGACGGTCGGTCCGATGCGGCGCACCTTGCCGCTGATGTCGCCGCCACCTGGGATCCGCACGGTGGCCTGCTGATTGACCGCGAGCTTGCGCACATCGGTGGTGGCCACGAGGCCGACGAGGTCGTACTCGCTGCGCGCCACGATCGTGAACAGCGCCTCGCCCTTGGCCGAGGCGAAGTTGCCGATCTGCGCGGTCGAGGTCGCGATCACCCCCGCCACGGGCGCGGTGACCTGAAGCGTGCCGCCTTCGGGCAGCGCCAGCCGGGCCAGCACCTGGCCGGCGGTGGTGGTGTCGCCGGCTTCCGCCAGCACGTCCGTGACCTTCAGGCCGGGCCGCTCGGGCCGCACCGAGGTTTCCTCACGCGCGATGATCGTGCCGGTGGCTTCGACGACGTCGGAGAAGCAGGATTTCGCGACCTTCAGCACCGTGACCGCCGGCCCCTTCGGCGCGTCGTCATCGGCGGCACCGGCCGGATGGGGGCTGAGGACGAGCAGGCCGGCGACGGCTGCGGGGCACAGGTTTCGAACAACGGCGCGGGGCAAATGACGCATCGGAAATTCCAATTGGGTAAATTCCACTTGGGCTATGCCTCCAATCGATAGCAGATGGCCGCCGCCCGCACTACGGCCGCGTCGTCCCGAAACAGGACGCCGTGCCGCCGCCGGCAGTCGCGGCAAGCAAGTCTTTGACAAGCAAGTCTTTGATGAGTCGCGGGATTGGAGAACAGGTTCGCTCCGAAGAGCTCGAGTCGCGCGCGGCGGGCGTCAGCGGCGCCGCTCACCCACCGGCTTGCCGCTGGCCCGCTCGATCAGATGCAGCCGCGTGCAGGCCGGACACGACACCGACACGTGCGTGCGATCGCTCGGCTCGTCGGTAAGCCGATGCTGCACGTTCAGGCCCGTCTGGGGACATTTGAAGACAATCTGCCGGTCCATGACCGAGATATGACGCCAAGCCGGGCCTCGCGAAATTACGGATGTTTACGTAGGTCGGCGATGGCTCCTCACGGCAGTTTCAGGAACTCGACCCAGTTTGGTTTCTTGCCGGTGGGGTAGGATTTCAGCTTGGTCAGCGCGCCGCTGCCCTGGTCGATGGCATGAACCGTCATGCTGTCGGAGAGCTCGCCGACCGCGGCGAGATAGCGGCCGCTTGGATCGACCTGAAAGCCGCGCGGTTGCTTCTCGGTCGGCACGCTGCCGATCGTGGTCAGCTTGCCGCTCGAGCCATCGACCCTGTAGGCGGTGAGCGTGCTGGTGGTGCGCTCGGAAGCGTAGAGGAAGCGGCCGTCCGGCGTGATGTGGATGTCGGCCGCCCAAGGTTTTCCCGAAAACCCTTCCGGCAGCGCGGTGGTGCGCTGGATCTCGTCCCACGCGCCGCTCCTGGCTTCATAAGTGAAGGCCGCGACGTCGCCGTTCAGCTCGTGGAGGAGATAGACGAACTTGCCGCCGGGATGAAACACGAAGTGCCGCGGCCCCGATTTCTCCGGCACCTTGCGCCCCGGCGGGTCGTTCGGCGTCAGCGTGCCGGTCGTGGCATCGAATGCGAAGGCCAGCACCTGATCGGAGCCGAGATTGGTCGCGAATGCGAAGCGGTTGTCGGGCGAGGGCAGGAAGGCGTGGGCGTTCAGCCCGGTCGGGATCACCTGCTTGGGCTCGCCGGCAACCCCGTTGCCAAGCAGCGGATTCAACGCGACCTTGTTGCCGCCATAGGAGGCGCTGAACAGGAACTTGCCGCTGCGGTCGATGGCGATATGGGCCATGCTGTCCGCGAGCGGTCCGTTGCCGAGATGGCTGAGCTCGCCCGTGCGGGGATCGATCGCAAAGCTCACCGCGAGAGTGGGCTGCGAGCGGATGCCGGCGATCAGCGTACGGCGATCGGGCGTGATCGCGAGCGGTGTCGAGGAGCCCGGCTTTTCGACGCCCTTGAAGGGGGCCGTCTGCACGAGCGTCATCTCGCCGCTCTCGCTCATCTTGAACACGCTGATGTCGTTGCTGTCGGCGTTGCCGACATAGGCGAAGGTTTCGGCCATACCGGCACGGACTCCAGAAATGAGGGTAAGCGAAGCGAACAGGGCGGCGGCGATCGCAGCGCGTGGCGCGCGCGATGCGATGCGTCGGATCGGTCTCGACATCGGTCTCGACATGGGCTCCTCCTGAAAGCTGGCTCGCGGTATTATCGTTTTTGCCGCGAGCATAGCGGGCGGAGCGACGCCGCACCAAAATCCAATGGGGATCGATCGATGCCGAAATCGCATCGGTCGCGGGATGCCGGGTCAGCGCGCCGCTGCGGTTCGGGAGGGCAGACGCAACCCGGACGGCTGGTCCGGCGGCCCGAGCATAGTCCACACGGTGATCGCGACCAGGGCGGAGGTCATGAGGGTCCAGAGGATGAGTCGTTTTCGCATCAGGCCAATCCATCGGTGCAAGCCGCGAGGCCAAGGGCCGCGTCAGCGATCCTGCACTGCAAAGAGCGGCGGTTCTATGAGGCCGTTCACAGGGCGAAAACGGCCGATGCTGTCGCGAACCAATGCGCTGCGAACGCATTGAACCGACATGTCCCGCGCAAACGATCTCGAAGGCAAGCCCGACATGGGCGGCAAGCATGGCGGTCAAGCCGGCCAGCCCAAGCTTCCGCCGCGCCCGCACGAGGGCGAGCGCGATGCGGATGTCGTGGCAAAGCGCCACACCGGCCAAACCGATCGGGCGGCGCCGCCGACCAAACCAAAATAGTTCCTTGCCGCCGCCCTCGCGGCAGGCCCCGCGCCGGGAACGGCGGCATCGCTCTGCCGTTAGCTCGGGGCGCGAGAGAGGGAAAAGGGAGGCTGGCTCGTGTTTTGGATCTGTTGGAACACCGCCTGGTCGCTGATCATCAGCGGCATCATGGTCGCCACCATCGTCAGCCACCCCGACGCCGAATTCGCCGAAGTGAGGGCGGCCCGACAATCGATGTGAGCTTCTCTTACCTTTGCCGAGCCCGTTCCGGATCACGTCATGCTGCCGGGCATGAAGCAGCGGATCTTGGGGCGGCCGTTGACGTAATAGGGCCAGACCATGGTGCGCCCGTCGTCGAGCGCCGTGCTGTCGGCATCAGCACAACAGGGGGGACCGCACTCGGCGCCGCCAAATCTCAACCAGCGGTTGGCGGGCCTTGGAACGCTCTGGGCTTGGATGCGTTCAAGCTGATTGCGTAGGCGCCCGCCTGCGGCACGTCGGGGCTAAGTATGTCGAATGTCGAGGAATTTCCGCTCTCTGCCCGCAAGCTGACCGAATTCGAGGCCCTGGTGGCGGCGGCTCCTGCAGCGCTCGAGGCCATTCCGGGCGCGGTCTATGTCTGCGATAGTGAAGGCTGGATCGTGACCTACAACGGCGAAGCCGCGGAATTGTGGGGCAGAACTCCGGAGCTTGGTTCCGTCGAAAAGTTCTGCGGGTCGCATCGTCTCTACAGGATGGACGGCACCCTGCTTCCGCATTCGGAGTGCCCCATGGCCAATGCGGTCCGGCTCGGCCTCCCCGCGCGTAACACGGAGGTCACCATCGAACGGCCGGACGGCTCGCGGATCACAGCGCTCGTCAACATCCGTCCCCTGCGCGATCATGCCGGCCGCATCCAGGGCGCAATCAACTGCTTTCAGGACGTTTCAGATCGCAAGAAGATCGAGGAAGAGGTTCGTGCAAAGACCAAGGATCTCGAGGACTTCTTCCAGAACAGTGCGGTCGGGCTCCATATCGTGGGTGGCGACGGCATCATTCGCAGGGCCAATCAGGCCGAGCTCGATCTGCTGGGCTACAGCGCCGAAGAGTATATCGGTCACCATGTGGCCGAATTTCACGCGGACGCCCCCGTCATCGGCGACATTCTCCACCGACTGTCCTGCGGCGAAAGGCTGGACCGTTATCCTGCCCGCCTGCGCGCGAAGGACGGCTCGATCAAGCACGTACTGATCACCTCCAACAGTCGTGTCGAGGACGGCAAGTTCGTCAGCACGCGCTGCTTTACAACTGACGTCACCGGGCTGCGCGTGGCCGAGCTGGCGCGCGAGGCGAGCGAGACTCGCCTCGCTGCAACCTACCAAGCGGCCAAGGTCGGCATCGCCGAGGCCGATGAACATGGGCGGCTGCTCCGGGTCAACGATTATCTGAGCGAGATCACCGGGAGATCCCGTGAGGAGCTGCTGGGGATGAGCTTTTCCGACTACACTCATCCCGACGATTGCGCCGCGGACCTTGCGCTCTACGAGCAGCAGGTGCGTGGCGACCTCCCCAGCTATACCTACCGCAAGCGCGTCCTTCGCCCCGACGGCAGCGTGCGTCATCTCGAGATTTTCAGCTCGTCGGTCAGGGACAGCGCGGGACGCTTCCGTTACGGCGTTCGCGTCAGTCACGACGTCACGGAAGCGAAGCGATTGCAGGATCGGATCCGCGAGAGCGAGCAGCATATGCGCGATCTGCTCGAGGCGCTGCCCGCCGCGCTCTACACCACCGACGCAAACGGCCGCATCACCTTCTACAACAAGACCGCCGTCGAGATGGCCGGGCGCACGCCGCTGCCCGGCGACGAATGGTGCGTGACCTGGAAGCTCTATTGGCCCGACGGCACGCCTCTGCCGCACGACCAATGTCCGATGGCGATCGCGCTCCGGGAGGGTCGGCCCGTGCGTGGAGTGGAGGCTGTCGCGGAGCGACCGGACGGCACGCGCGTGCCGTTCATTCCCTATCCGACGCCGCTATTCGATTCGGGGGGCAGGCTGATCGGTGCAGTCAACATGCTGGTCGACATCACCGAACGCAAGCGCGCGGAAATGGCGCAAACCCTCCTGATTGATGAGCTCAATCATCGCGTCAAGAATACCCTGGCGATGGTGCAATCGCTCGCCGGCCAGACCGCGCGCCATACCAGCAGTCTGGACGACTTCAATCGAACCTTTGAGGGCCGGTTGCTGGCGCTCTCTCGTGCGCATGATCTCTTGACCGAGCGCAAGTGGCAGGACGCTCCGCTCCAGCGGCTCGTCGAGGACATCACGGCGGCTGTTGCGGAGGATGGCCGGATCAGGATGGAAGGTCCACCCGTCGCGCTCAATGCGCGCTCGGCGCTCAGCTTTACGATGGTTCTCAACGAGCTCCTGACCAACGCGACGAAGTACGGTGCCTTGTCGGCGCCGGATGGGACGCTCTTGATGCGATGGAGCCTGCGGAATGCCGGGCACGGCACCATTCTCGATTATGAATGGGTGGAATCCGGCGGCCCGAAAGTCACGCCGCCCATGCGCCGCGGCTTCGGCACGCGGCTGATGGAGCGCTGTGTCGAGGCGGACCTCGGCGGCGAGTTCGATCTCGCCTTCGAACCGGGCGGCGTGCGCTGTCGCATGTCGATGCCGGTCACGGGCACTGTCGGATCGAATTGATTCGCGCGATCCATGGCTGATCTCTGGATGACAGCATATCGAGCTCGCTTGCGAGCGCGATGGCTTCTTTCACGTCCGGCGTGACGAGCCCTTCACGGAGTCTGCCGACAACAGGCACAAGCAGGTCCGCCGCCTGCTCAAGCTTGTCGGAATCTCGCCAGAGGCGGGCCAGGCTGACGGCTGTCCGCAGCTCCCACGAGCGAGCATTCTGTCCGCGCGCGACTTCCAGCGACTGCACGAACAATTCCTCGGAGTCGGCCGCTGGTCCGGCATGGGCCCGGATGAACTCCCCTTGCAGGCGGTAGATCTCCGCCAGATAGAAGTGATCGCCCGTCCTCTTCGCGACCGTCAAGGCACCATCGAGCGCGCGCAAGGCCGCTTCCGACAGACCGGCCCTCGCATAGCCTTGCGCGAGGAGGCATCTGAACCAGCAACTGGCGAGCCAGGAATTCTGCGCCTCATAACCCTCGACGCCCGTGCGCATTTCGCTCAGACCTGCATCCATGTCCCCGAGCTCGGTCAGCGCCCATCCATGCAGAATGGTGGCCTGTTGCTTCCAATGCAGAAAGCCGTGTTGCGATGAAATGGTCATCGCGCGGCTGGCATAATCTCTGGTGCCCGTGACGTCGCGCAGATGCTGACAAAGGTACGCGCCAAACACTTGCGCGAATGCCAGCGTAAAAGGATGGCGCATTTGCTCGGCATCGGAAATCGCCTGCTCGCTGTGCTGCCGCGCGGTGTCGGGCTGGCCCAGGAACCATAGCAGGTATCCGAGGTACGACATCGACATCACGCCTGGATTGAGGAGCCTTTCCGCCGAACCGCGATGCAGAACCGGATCATCGAGTTCGATGGAGCGACGAAGATGATGTTGCGCCGCCAGAAACCGCCCGCGGTAAAGCATGGTCGCCGCGATCGACCTGTGGGCCTCCACGAGGTACAGCGTCTGCTTCGACAGCAACTCGCTCGGGCGTTCCCGTTTGGCGAATTTCAGGAGTGCGGCACTCAGACCGTGCGCCTTGGTCAGGTCAGCCCGAATGAAGTGGTGCATCCAAAGGCCTCTTATCGCCGCTAGCACCTTGTCTTCATCATCGAGCTGCCGTCCGAGCTCGAGGCCTCGGGCAAAATTGTCTTCCACCTCCTGTGTGCCGTAACCTTTGGCAGCGATCAGCGCGTTACCCAGCGCAATGCGAAGCTCCAGCTCCATTTCATCGCGGTCGGGCATCTCGGGACTGCCGAGGACGACCGCTAGGCCACGGCGCAGGTGGCCGATCGCTTCCAAATAGGCTCCCAACCTTGCGGCGTGCCTGCCGGCCTTGATCCAGGAAGCTGCAGCCGGCTGGCTTTGATCGGATTCGGTCAGATGATAGGCGAGAAGCTCCGGCTCGCGCTCGGTCTTTTCCGGATAGTTCTGAGCCAGCACCGACGCGATCCGCGCGTGGAGCCGTCTCCTCTCGCTGCGCAACAGGCTCGCATGCGCTGCATCCTGGATCATCACGTGCTTGAACGAGTAGAGCGCATCCGGCGGATGGCCCAGCCGGACGATCAGCCCTGCCTCCTCCAGGCGATCGAGCGCCGCCTCGATCTGGTCGGCTGGTACGGAGGCGACAGCGTTCAGCATCTCGTAGGAGAACTGCCGGCCGATGGTGGCTCCCATCTGTGCGACCCGCTTGAACGGGCCCAGCCGATCCAGACGCGCCATCAGCGAATCCATCAGCGTCGCCGGGATTGCCAGCGGTCGCCACGAACCGGAGAGCACATAATTTCCCCGTTCCTCGGTCAGAAGGTCGCTTTCGAGAACGGCTTTGGTCAGCTCCTCGACGAACAGCGGCACGCCATCGGTCTTGACGATGATGTCCTCGACGACTTCCTTCGGCATTTTGCGGCTGCCGGCAACCCGCTCGACCAAGGTCGTCCGCTGCTGCCGGCTCAGCCTGTTCAGCACCAGCGTCGTGATGTGAGAGTGAGCGCTCCAGCTCGGCTTGAATTCGGAACGGCAAGTGATGACGACGAGAATGGGCGTGTACTGGACCCGCTCCACCAGCAGATCGATGACCTCCCGGGATGTCGGATCGATCCAATGGGCGTCCTCGAAGGCGATCACCAGCGGCTGATCGTGCGCGAGGCCCAGGAGATGATTGATGAGGGCGGAGACGATGGCGTCCTTTTGCTGCTGCGGCGACAGATCGAGCGGAGGATAGCGACCTCCGGTCGGGATCGACAGCAGCGCCGCAAAGAGCGGCGTCATCTGCTCGATGTCGCCATGCGCGGCCGCAACGGTCCGCTCGAGACTCGACAGAGACGAGGCCGAAGCATCGTCGCGGTCGAGGCCCAGGGCAAATTTGAGCTGCTCGATGAAGGGATGGAACGCCGTCGAGCTGTAGTAGGGCGAACACTGGAACGAGACATGCCCGTGCCGATCCCCCGCAATCCGCACGAAGATTTCCTGGACGATGCGCGACTTGCCAATGCCCGGCTCCCCGAACAGCACCACGACTTGGCCGTCGCCCGCCTTGGCCTGCTCCCAGCGGCCGAGCAGAACCGTGATCTCGTCGTCGCGATTGACGAGTGGCGTCAGCCGGGAGCCGATGGCTGCGGCAAAGCGGGTCTCCACGCGCGACGGCCGTACCACATGCCACGCCTGTGTTCTTCCGGCTATGCCCTTGAGTGCATGGACCCCGAGATTGCGATAGTCGAACTTTCCCTTCAACAGCGACTGCGTCGACGACGAGATGACCACCCCGTTCGGCGGCGCCAGGCCCTGCAATCGCGCCGCCAGATTGACGGTCTCGCCGACCGCGGAATCGCGCTCCTCGGTCCCCTGGCCGACCAAGTCGCCCACGACCACCAGTCCCGTCGCGATGCCGATCCGGACGGCGGGCGCTTGGTTGAGCGCACTCAGCGGCTCGATCGCAGGCGCGGTCGACAATGTCCGCACGATCTCGAGACCAGCCCGCACCGCTCGCTCGGCATCGTCCTCATGCGCCTTCGGGTAGCCGAAATAGACCAGGATGCCGTCGCCGACGAAGCGGGCGGCAAATCCTTCATAGTGTTTGACCACACCCACGCAGGTTTCGCGAAAGCTCGCGATCATGTCACGCACGTCCTCGGGATCGAACTGTGCGGAGAGCGCGGTGGAATCGACCATGTCGCAGAACATCGTGGTGAGCTGGCGACGTTCCGCAACGATTGCCGTAGCGGGCAATGTGTGGCCCGCGGCTGGCGCGGCCATTCCGGAAAGGGACGCCGTTGCACGCTGAAGCCGCTTGCGGTCTCCGAGCGGCAGTCCAATCTGTGCCAGATCCGGTTCGGTCAGGTGGGGCAGGATGTCGAGATCGATGCGATGGCGGACGAAGAGGTCCGTGTATTGGCTGAGCCCAACGCTTTCAAGCCAGTGTCTCAGACGCTCCGTCCCCGTCCTCGACCCATCATTCGGCATGCGGAAATCCCTGGTTCAAATTGCGCTGAGCGGCTCCAAAATGCCTGTGGTTTGCGCTTGGATTGGGACTCGATGCGACTCTTCGTTGCGGCGGCCAATGGAGGCAAACCATCGGTATTTTGAGCGTTTCTTGCCCGCGTCTCGAAAATGAGGCGGATCGGCGGCTCACCATTTCGACGAGCCAGGTGCGCAGAATTCAATGAATTGATAGCTGTCGGTCGCTGATTGTCAAATCGCCGCACGACCTCGAACCAAACACTCAGCGGCGCCGCTTTCCTCGCAGTGGACATCCGGGCCAGACGTGGCGTCGCCGGCTAGGCCGCGACCGCCTGCGCCGCCAGCAGCTGCTTCAGCTTCGTCGCCGGTACCGCCGGGCTGAACAGCCAGCCCTGCATCTGGCTGCAGCCGAGCTGGCGCAGCACCTCGGCTTGCGCTTCGGTCTCGACGCCTTCGGCGGTGGTCGCCATATGGCGCGCGGCGGCCATGCGCACCACGGCCTGCACGATCGGCGAGGAGTCCTCGGACTGACCGATGTCGCTGATGAAGCTGCGGTCGATCTTGATCTTGTCGAACGGGAAGCGGTGCAGATAGCTGAGCGAGGAATAGCCGGTGCCGAAATCGTCGAGCGCGATGCGCACGCCGAGCTCGCGTAGCTGCTGCAGGATCGCCAGCGCCTCCTCGTCGTCGCGGATCAGCACCGTCTCGGTGATCTCGAGCTCGAGCCGGCCCGGCGCGAGCCCGGACTCCGCGAGGGCGGCGGCGACCTTGAGCGCCAGCGTGCGCGAGCGGAACTGGACCGGCGACACGTTGACCGCGATGTGAATCCGTCCCGGCCACGAGGCAGCCTCGACGCAGGCCTGCTTCAGCACCCATTCGCCGATCTCGCCGATCAGGCCGGTGTCTTCGGCGACCGGGATGAACTCCGCCGGCGAAACCATGCCGCGCTCGGGATGGCGCCAGCGCAGCAAGGCCTCGCAGCCGGTGACGACATTGGCGGTGAGGTCGACCAGCGGCTGGTAGTGCACCTCGAACTCGCCGCGTGCGAGCGCCTGGCGCAGATCGAGCTCGAGCTGGCGGCGCTGCCGCGCCTTGGCGTCGTATTCGGGCACGAACAGGCGGAAGGTGCGGCGGCCTTCCGACTTCGCCGCATACATCGCCAGATCGGCGCGCTTGAGCAGATCGTCGAGATTGTCGCCGTGATCGGGCGCGACGGCGATGCCGATGCTGGCATCGGTCGGAACCTCGTGCCCCCTGCAATCCACCGGTGCGCGCAACGCCTTGAGGATGGTTTCCGCCAGTGCCGTCAGCTCGGCCGGATCGGAGGTGCCGGCCTTGACGATGGCGAATTCGTCGCCGCCCAGCCGCGCGACCATGTCGTTGCCGCTGACGCAGGCGCGCAGGCGGTTCGCCACCTGGCGCAGCAGTTCGTCGCCGACCTCGTGTCCGAGCGAATCGTTGACGCCCTTGAACTCGTCGACGTCGATATAGAGGATCGCGAATGGCTTGCCTTGCGCGAGCTCGGCGACGCGGCGTTCCAGATGCCCGCGCAGCAGCACGCGGTTGGGCAGATCGGTGAGGGCGTCGTAATGCGCCAGATGGGCGATGCGCTCGTCGGCGCGGATGCGCTCGGTGACGTCGTCATGGGTGGCGAGCCAGCCGCCGGCAGCGGCCGGCTGGTTCTTGATCTCGATCAGGCGGCCGTCGGCGGTTTCGACGATCGCGCTCTTGGTGCGGCCGACATTGCTCAGGATGTCGTCGCAATAGGCATCGATGTCGCCCTCGAACGAGCCGGTGTCCCGGCGGTGCCGGATCACGTCGCGGAAGTGGACGCCGGGCTTCACCACGGCGACCGAGAGCCCATACATCTCGATGTAGCGGCGGTTGCAGACGATCAGCCGCTCGTCCTGATCGAACATCAACAGGCCCTGCGTCATCGTGTTCATCGCGATGTCGAGCCGCTGCTTCTCGAGCGACAGGCGGTGCGTCACCTGGCGGAAGATCAGAAACAGCGTGAGCACCAACAGGCCGATCGACAGCGCGGCAATGGTGACGAAGAATTTCGTCTGCGTGCGCCAGGTCGCCAGCGTCGCATCGAGCGACTTGGTCGCGACCACGACCAGCGGCTCGCCGGTGAGCAGGCGCGAGGCGACGATGCGGTCCTTGCCGTCGATCGGGCTTGCGAGCTGGGTGGTGACGAAGGTGCGCTCGAACACCGCCATTTGCTCCGGCGTGCCGGTGCGGAAGTTCTGCCCGATCATCGCTTCGACGTGTGGAATGCGGGCGAGCAGCTGGCCGTTCTGGTGGTGCATCGCGATCGAGGAATCCTCGCCGAGCCCGGTCGAGGCGAAGAAGGATTCGAGCTGCTCGGGCGTGATCGCGCGCGAGACCAGCCCGAGGAATTCGCCGTGCGGGCCGGAGATGCGCCGCGCGAACACGATCGCCGGTCCGTTGCCAAACCGGCCGGGCACGACCTCCACCTCCTCCTGTGCGGCCGGATCGTCCTTGAGACGGGCGAAATAGCCGCGATCGGCGATCGAGATATCGGCGACCGGCCATTGCCGCGACGAGTTGATCAGCACGCCCCTGGAATCGAACACATTGGCGCCGGCGACGTCGGACCAGCCGCTGGCTTTCGCGCGCAGCACCTCATGCACGGCGAGCGTGCCCATCTCGCTGCGGAAGATTTCGGCGGACTGGATGCCGTGGCTCTCGAGCTCGGCGATGATGCTCTTCTGCAGCACCGCAAAGTCCTCGAACTGCCGGTCGAAATGCCGGGCGAGCATGCGGACGGCGTTTTCAAGGCTGTCGCGACCGCTCTCGATGGCATTCTGCCGGAAACGGTCGACCGTGAGCGCGGTGCCGATGGCGGTCGCAAGCATCAGCACGAAGCCGCCGGCGATCAGCCACGTCAGCGGCGCTCCGCGCCAACGGCGGAGCAACGCGCGCGTTCGCGCGGTCCATCGGATCGATGCGCCCATCCAGCCCTCCCGTGGGATGCAAGATGCAGCAAAACCGACAAGACCCGGTTACCATTGACGGTTAGGAAAATATGAATCGGAATGGAATCAGAGGGTTGGTTCCATCGTACAGGAGACCGCGGCGAGACCGCAGGACCTTCAGCGCCTGATTTTCCACTTCAAGGCTTCCGCGTTGCCCTTGGCGAACATCTTCGGCACATCGAATTTGCCGGTCTCGAGATCATAGCGGCATTTCCAATCCGCAAGGCCCTTCACCGCGACGTTCTTCGGATGCTTGTCCGTCTCGCCCGACAGCGAGATCAGGAGATAGCGGTTGTTGGTCCAGTCGACGCCGAGCCAGCGATACGCATCTTCGGTGCCCTTCACCAGATTCGCCGTGATGTGATAGTCGAGCTTCATGCTCTTGGTGTCGGGCCGGCTGCGGAAGTAGGCCCAGGCCAGATCGCCGAGCGACGTCTTGGTCGCGCTCACGAAGGCGCCGTTCTCCAAATGATAGAGAAAGAGGTCCTGCTCGCCCGAGCCCGTCTTCTGGATCCGCACCAGCCATCGCGAGTCGGCCGTGAAACGGAAGCCGGCCGGATAACCCTGCTCGGGCTTCAGCTCGCGCATCTCCCCGCCGCGTCGCGCCCAGACCTGCCACTTGATGTCGAAATCCTCGCCCTCCTTCATATACTGCTCGAGCCTGGTGGCGCCGTCGGGCGAGGTGAAGGCGAGATCGGCATCGTCGGAAAGCGTGAAGCCGGGCGGCGGGCCGGAGGCGGCCAAAGCGGGTGCAGCGGCCAGCGTCAGAGCAACCGCTAGGGATCCCGCGGCACGGGAGAATACGGTCACGGGAGGAATTCCCTTGAAGAATGCCGCCAGGCGGCCTTGATACTTGGACACCCGCGTGGTCGCGCCGGTTCATCCCGCGCGCCTGGACGGAAGCATAATCCTATCGACAGTCTTGCTGCGGCAGCCAAATCGGCGCACCTTGCCGGCCTCGGCTGATTTGCCACCCAAGGTCCTTTTCAAATGATCACCGCCTCCAAGGCCTTCATTGCCTTCTGTCTGCTCGCGCTGGTCGGCACCGCGCTGGTGATCGGCCCGACCGAGCTGCGCCGCCTGCTGCCTGATGGGACGAAGGTCACCGTCGCCGCCAAGCCGGAGGCCAAGGTCGAACCCCAGGTCGGAGCTAAGGTCGAGCCCAAGCTTGAAGCCAAGGTCGAGCCCAAGGTGGAGTCCAAGCCTGAGTCCAAGCCTGAATCCAAGCCAGAGCTGAAGCCGGAACAGCCGAAGTTCGTCGACAGCGCGCCGCCTGCACCCGAGCCGAAGGCGGGCGCGCTGGCCGAGACCCAGAAGCAGGTGGTCGCGCTCGGTGACCTCGTGCCGGTCAAGCCGCCGGCGCCGGCTGCAGATGCCGGCCCCCGTTTCGACGTCGCCCGCATCGACGATCACGGCGAGGCGGCGGTGATTGCCGGCCGCGCCACGCCGGGTGCGCGGGTCGAGCTGCTGCGCGACGGCAAGCCGCTCGACAGCGTGGTCGCCGACGCCTCGGGCCAATTCGTGATGACCCCGCCGCAGCTGCCGGCCGGCTCATATGACCTGACGCTCCGCGCCAGGGCGCCGGACGGCACGGTCACCGAATCCGGCCGGACCATGCCGGTCACAATCGCCGCGGCGGCGCCGCCGCCCGTGCGCATGCCGCCGGTTGCGAAGCAGGAGGCCAAGCCGGCCGAGAAGCCCGACGACAAATCGGATGTCGTCGCCGCGCTGCCGTCGGCCTCGCCGCGGCTGGCGTCGGTGCCTGAGAAGCAAGCGGCCCGGCCGAAACTGATCGGCGCGCCGAAACCCAAGGCCTTCGCGCAGGCGCCGAGGGCCACCGTGGTTGCATCGGCCTCGCCGGCGGAGGCGCTCACCGCCGCGCCGGCCGAGGCCGGCGGCAGCCGGATCATCGCCCGCGGCGATAGCCTGTGGGCGCTCAGCCGGCTCGCTTACGGCGACGGTTCCCGCTACGCCGTGATCTTCAACGCTAACCGCGACAAGATCCAGAATCCCAACTTGATCTATCCCGGCCAGACCTTCGTGATGCCGCAAAAGGCGGAGTGACACGGCACGGCCGGCGCGTTGCGACGCATTGTCCTGTGTCTCTCTGGAACATTCGGTTCCCTCGCGCGTCTTCGTGATGCGACGCATTGCGCACTTGGCGCGGGTGGGAGGGCCAAGACGTGGCCGTACAAGTCGTGGCCAAACAAGACGTGGCCAAACAAGACCTGGCCAAATTGGTCGTCAGGTCAACGATCATGCCGGGACGCATGGGATTGGCGCTGGCTGGCGCGATCCTGGTGGTTGCAGCAGTGCTGCTGCCTGACAGAGCCGAGGCGCAGTTCGGCTTGCGCGGCGGTCCGGTTGGGGTTGCGCGCTTCGCCGTCGGCCACGTGATCGGCCTGTCGCGCCTGCGCCATTCCCGCATGGCGGTGCGCGGCGGCCGCTACCGCTCCGCGGCGCTGAGGTCGCAGGACCCGCGCGGGGCCGACCGCAGCCAGCTGTCGAACCCTTACGTGATGCGTGCGGCCCTCACGGCGCAGGCTGCGCTGGCGGGCTGGCAAGGCGGCCGCCGCCCGCAGGGCTGGTGGCGTCATCCCGATGGCAGCTATGGCTGGGTCGGCCCGGTGTTCTGGCCGTTCGCCCATGACGATCTCACCAATGCGATCGTCTTCGGCGACACCACCAGCCTCTCGCTCTACGGCTACGGCGATATCTACGCCGCGCTGTTCACGCCCTATGCCGCCACCGAGCTTGCCGCCTACACCGTGCCGCAAGGCCGTCGCGCGCGAAAGGTCCCGACCGCGGAGACGCTGTGCGAGGCCAGCGACACCGGCGGCCTGCCGGTCGAGCGCGTCGCGAGCGCCGTTGCGCCGAACGAAGCTCAGCGCACCGCGCTCGACGAACTCTCATCCGCCTGGCTTGCCGCGCGCGACACCATCCGCACCGCCTGCCCGGCGCAAACGCCAGGGAATGCGGCGGAGCGCCTCGGCCTGATGCGCGAGCGTGTCGAGGCCATGATCAAGGCCATCGACACCATGGAAGCGCCGTTGTCGAAATTCGTCGGCCTGCTCAATGACGACCAGAAAGCCCGGCTCAACGCCTTAGCCAATGAGCGTCGCGCCGCGCTGGCGTCCTACCAGTCCAAAAACGCTGACAAGAACGATATCAAGAACGCGAGCAAGAACGCTGATAAGAACGCTTCCAAGGACGCGCAGGCGGCCAAGGCCTGCCAGGCGGACTACGATCCTGTTTCCGACGAGAACGCCCAGCGCCAATACGAGCAGCTGCTCCAGCAGCAATGGCCCGCCGCCGACATCGCCACCACGCTCCAACTCGACGAGGTCGCCCGCGCCCGCTTCGAGGTGCTGCAGGACACCACGCTCCGCACCATGCAGACGCTCAGCGCCTGCCCGACCGAGCCGGCCGCAACCCCGCAGGCCCGCCTCGCCGCCGTGAAGACGCGGCTGCAGACCATGCTGCAAGCCGTCGGCGCCATCGCCGACGCGCTCGACGATTTCCAGGCCGATCTCAGCGACGAGCAAAAGGCCGGATTCGAGGCGATCGGGCCAAAGCGAGGGGCGTGAGGGGACGCCAGCTTGGAATGCCATCATATCTCCCTATGATATGCAGATAGGGATGCACATCACGGAGGGTGCTGGTGCTGGTTTCCAAATGGGGCAACAGCCTCGCAGTGCGCCTGCCCAAAGCGCTAGTTGATGAACTCGGCCTCAAGGAGGGCGACGAAATCGATATCGTGGCCACTCGCAAAGGCGCGATCGAAATCGAGACCAAGGCGGAGCAGCGTCGGCGTGCGATCGAGAACATGGAGGCGCGCAATTGGGCGGCCTTGCCCGCCGGCTACAAATTCGATCGGGACGAGGCGAACGAGCGGTGATCGCGTTCTTTGACAGCGGTGATTCTGGGACCTTCAGCACGGCCGCAGCATCGGCGGGCTCACCATCGTCAATCCGTTCCTCGGCATGGCTCCGTGAACGCTCGCATCATCGCAAAGTCCGGATCCTTGCGCGGCTTCCATGATCACCCGCACGCCCAGTCGAACTTCATGTCCTTGAAGTCGAGCTGCGCGTTGCCGCCGCCGAAATTGTAGCCGCCGAAATATTCCTCGAACTCGATATAGAACGGGCTCATCTCCGGCACGGCCTGGCAGGGCCGCATGGTGCCGCCGAGGTGGTTGTGGGCGTGATCCTTGGCCCAGTCGTGCAGGCGGAAATTGTCGCGGCCCGGCTTGCCGCCGACATAGTAGTAATATGGCTGATAGCCGGTCGGCGGATTTTCGCGCACGTGCTCATCCTGCGGGCCCTTGCCGGCGTTGGGATCATCAGCGCGCGGCGACAGCGCGATCGCGCGCGTCTCGCTGAGATCGGCACGCGGCGGGGCTGCAAACATCTTCTTGGCGTAGCTAGGTGCGGCCTCGAAGAAGGCGCTGGCACCGCCGACATCGAGCCAGCGCGGCCGCTCCACCGTTGCCAGCGCAAGCGGCGCCGGCGGCGCGGCGAACGCGCCGTCATATTCGGCCTTCGTCAAGAGCAGCGCGGCATAGGCGTAGTCGAGAATGTCGGTCATGCGCGACAGGCGCGGATGCGACGGCCGCGCCAGCACCGCCTCGCGAATCTCGGGATCGTCGGGCGCGCCGCCGTCATTGTGATCGGGCGCCGTGGCGAAGAACGACAACGCGACGATGTCCGCGCCATGCACCCGGTAATCCTCCGGCAGCTTTAGCGTGAAGCCGTGCATCAAGGGATAGCCGGTGACGGGATCGAGCGGCCATTGCTCGGATGCAATGCCCGGCGGCAGCCCAAACACCCAGCCCTGATCACGCGCGCGATCCGCGGGCCGGTCCAGCATCTGCAAATCATAGGCACGCGAAGGCAGGGCAAGCGTCACGAATCGTCTCCCACGAAGTCCGCCTCGCCGTTGAGGCGATGGTTGGTCGCGGGGAGGAGGGATGTGGTTCGTGAGAGGGAGCTGGGATGCTGCCAATCTGCCGGTGTTTTGCCCGACGTGTCAAATTGCGCGGCACGCGGCCTGCCGTAAGTCATTTATCCCAAAGCCCCTGCCTACTGTGCATGGGGTTGTTTTCGCAGTTTTGTTTGCGGCTACCCCCTTCGCCGCACCGCCGCCGCATCCACCACGTTCTCCACCTCCTCGCGCCAGCTCAGGATCTCCATCGCCAGCACGGGGTGATTGAAGCCCTTGAGCTGGAGATCGTCGAGGGCGCGGGCTTCGACGAAAGGCTCGACCATGCCGTAGACGCGGCGGCTGACCACGATCTGGTTGGGCTTGGCTTCGCTGCAGAGGCGGGAGGCGAGGTTGGTGACGCTGCCGATCGCGGCATATTCCAGCCGCTGCTCAAAGCCGACCTGGCCGAGCGTGGCATAGCCGAGCGCGACGCCGATGCCGAAGCCGAGGCTATGACCGCGGTTGCGCCAGCGCTCGGTCAGGGGGCCGATCGTGTCGCGCATCTCCACCGCCATCTTCACAGCGCGCTTGGTGTGGTCCTCGAACTGGATCGGGGCGTTGAACAGGATCATCACGCCGTCGCCGGCATATTTGTCGAGCGTGCCCTCGTACTTGAAGATCAGCTGGCCAAGCGCGGCGTGATATTCGCGCAGCACGTTCATCGCCTCTTCCGGCTCGGTCGCCTCCGTGAACGCGGTGAAGCCGCGCAGGTCGCAGAACACCACCGTGACCTCGCGGCGTTGGCTGGTGAGCAACCCCTCGGGGCTGTCGGAGGAGGCGATCAGCTGCGCCACCTGCGGCGCCAGGAAACGCTCGAGCTTGCGGATGCGCTCGATCTCGCCGAGCTGGGTCCGGACGCGCTCCTCCAGCGACTTGTTCCAGTCCTTGAGCTGCTCGGTCTGCTCGCGGAGCTTGTCGGCTTGCGCGCGCACGGTCGTGTTCGCCGCCTCCAGCGCGTGGCTCTTGTGGTCGACCTCGGTAAACAGCTGCGCATTGCGCATCGCCAGCACGGCCTGGTTGGCGAAGGTGCGCATCAGGCCGATGATGCTGGGCGCGAACGCCCCGGTGGCGCGGCGCAGTACCACGAGCGAGCCGAGCGTGCCCTGCTGGTCGATCAGCGGCACCACCAGCACCGAGTTGAAGCCGGCCGCGAGCGCGGCCTCGCGCAGCGGCTGCTCGGCGGCATCGCCGAGCTCGGCCAGCGCGATCGGCTCGCCGCTGTCGGCGGCATCGCTCAGGATGTTGCCGCCTTGGGCGATGGTGACATGCGCGCCCTCGGCGGATTTGTCGATGCCGTTGGCCTCGACCAGGTTGAAGCGGCGTGTCTCGGCGTCGAAGCCGTAGATCAGCACCGCATCGGCACGGGTGATCTCGATGGCGCGGGCGGCGATGGTTGCAAGCACCGCGTTGAGATCGAGCGAGGAGGCCACCGCGCGGCCGACCTCCTCCAGCACCTTGAGCTCGTGGATCGACTGCGCGAGATCGCGGGTGCGCTCCTCGACCTTGCTCTCCAGGTTCGAATAGGTCTCCTGGATCTGGTCGGCCATGCGGTTGAACTGCCCGGCGAGGTCTTCCAGCTCGTCGGAGGTGTGCACGTCGATGCGGTGGCTGAAATCGCCTTCGCCGAGCTTATGCGCACCGTCGCGCAGCGCCGTGATCGGGATGATCATGCGGCGGGCGAGCAGCGTGCCGGCGAGGATCGCGACCATCAGGCCCATGCCGATCAGAAGCGCGATGCGCACCAGCTGGTCGCGGATCGGCATCAGGGCCTGCGTGGTCGGCTGCTCGAACAGCACGCTCCAGCCGAGCTTCGGCACGATGCTCGCGGCGCTCATCACCGCATGGCCGTTGAAGTCGGTGCCCGACGTCTCGGCTTCGTGGCCGGGCGCGATCGCGGCCGCCACCTGCGGCAGTTTGGAGAGGTCCTTGCCGATCTCGGGCCCTTTCGATGACGTCGCCAGCACCCGGCCGCGCGGATCGACGACATAGGCGAAGGCGGCCTTGCCGACTTGCGCGTCGGACAGGAAGTCGGAGAGGAAACCGAGGTCGATCTCGGCCACGGTGACGCCGGCATTGAAGCCGGAATGCGCCACCGAGATCGACATCAACGGCGTCCGGTCGGCGAACCAGGCCGGCGCGTAGGTGACGCCGCGGGCGACGGCGTCGGTGAAGCGCACGTCGCGGGAGAGGTCGGCATTGCCGCCGGTCGTGGTCGATTGCCTGGAGACGCGCAGCACCTCGCGGCCGTCGCCGTTGAGCTGGAACAGCTGGTTGACGACCGAGACTTGGTGCAGCAGCGACGCATAGTCGGCGCGGCGCTTCTCCAGCGTGTCCTGGCTCGCGCGCGTCACCCAGCTGATCTGGCGGTCGAGCTCGGAAATCGCCTGCTCGATGCGCCGGGCGGCCGCCTGCGCCTTGTCCTCCAGGCCGTCGGTCAGCTGTGTCCGCGTCGCGCGGTAGGAGATCCAGGTCTCCATCGCCCCGTTGACGGCAAGGACGAACACGACGAGGCCGACGAGGGAGACGACGTATTTGGCGAACAGGCCCTCGCGCAGAGATCGTGTCTTGTCGTTCGCTCCTGCCATCCCGATCCTCTCGCGCCGCCACTGACGCTGCGCGCTATGGGCCGTACAGGCCCTTCCAAGCCGTTCTAGCACAATTTGGACCGAAGGGCCGTCGCGCGGCCGGGGACCGGCCGGTGTGGTTACCCCCTGTGGCCTCCTGGGCAGGTGGACGGGCGGCGATGGTCGCAGCCCGATCTGTTCGAAGGAGGGAGCTTAGCGGTTGAAGAGCTGCCGCAGCACGTCGTTCATTGGCTGACTGTCCTGCTGCGCGGCCGGCGGATCCTCCAGGGCGGGGGCCGCAGGGGAGGCCTGCGGCGCCGGCGTCGAGGGCGTTGCCGGCAGGCTGCGGTTGCGCCCGGTGCCGGTGCCAGTGCCGCTCCCCGCGCCGCTGGAGAGACCCTGCTGGATCAGATTGCCGATCGCCTCCCCGAGCGGGCCGCCAAGCAGATTGTTCTGCCCCGGTTGCTGGCCTTGCGGATTGGCATTGCCGGTTGCATTGCCACTGCCCGGCGCGGCGGCGCCACCAAGACCAAGGTTACTACCGAGGCTGCCCAGGATGTTGCCGAGCCCGGCGCCGTCGGGGCCGAACAGGCCCTTGCCCATCTCGCGCAGCTTGGCATAGGCGGCGTCGGGATTGTCCAGCATGCCGGCCATGTCGGGATAGATCCGCGGCTGCGACCAGGAGCCCTGGATCATCACGGGAATGCCGAAGCCGACCGGCTCGGAGGTGCGGCCCTGGCCTTCGGTCGTCATCACGAGCTTCGGCTCGACGCGAAAGCCCATCATCTTGGTGTCGAGCGCGATGGTGCCGGCGCCGGTGACGCGCACCAGCGGCCCGATCAGGTTGAGATCGGTCGTCACCGCCTGACCCTTGTCGATGCGGAAGGAGGCCGAGAGCTGCGACAGATCCGTGCTCTGCTCCTGGCTCGGGTCCTGGTTTCCGTTCTGGTTTCCATTCTGGTTTCCTTGCCAGCCGGAGAGCGTGCTCGTCGTCAGCGAGCGGATCATCTGCGCGACATTGATGCCGCGGATGGCGCCGTCCTGGAAATTGACGAAGGCCGTCCCTTGCATGTTCGCCATCAGCGCGCGCTGGCTGTTGCCGGCGCTGCGCAGGGCGAGCTTGGCCTGCAGCTTGCCGTCGATGCGATCGAACTCGGCAAGGCTCTGGAGCAGCGGCAGCGCGCGCACGCCGACGAGGTCGGAATGCATGGCAAAGCTCGGCGCGCCGGTCGTCGCGTCCAGGATCACCTCGCCCGAGACCTGGCCGCCATAGGCGCCGAGATTGGCCGTGCCGGCCTTCAGCACGCCGCCGGCGAGCTTGGCGTCGAGCGCCAGCGGCGCAATGCGCGCATCGCCGATCACCGCCTCGTTGGCGGAGATCCGCACTTGCGCATCGACATAGTTGAGCCCCGAGACGTCGATCGGCGCATTGCTCCAGGGCTGCCCGGACACGCCTTCCGGCGATTTCGCCAGCGGCATGGCGAGCCGATGGAAGTCGAGATCGACCTTGACCAGCGGCTTGCTCGCGATGTCGACGGAAGCCCAGCCATTGAAGGCGCCATCGCCGAGCCTGCCGTTCACGCCGTTGATCATCACGACATTGCCGCTCAGCCGCATCTCGGCCTGGCCGGTGAGCTGGGACTTCAGCACGCTGGGCATATCGATGGCGAAATCCACATGAAACGCCGGCCGTTCGGCCGGCGAGGCCGCCTTGATGTCGAACTTGGTCGGGTGATCGCCGACGCGCGCGGTGCCGGTGATATTGACCTTGCGGTCGCGGTCCAGGGTCGCGTCGGCGTTGATGGCGCTGATGCGGCCCTCGACACGGTCGCGCAGGCGCGAGAATGCCACTTCGCCGTCGGTGACCTTGATGCGGTCGATGGTGGCGCCTTTGGTGTCGAGCGCGAGCGGCTTCGCAGGCGCGGCTGCATTCGGCAGGCGTTCGCGGAGCAGCGGCTGGTAGAGCACGGGATGGGTGACGACGAGCTCGCTGATCTCGGGCCTGCCGGACCACACGCTCACGAGCGACATGTCGGCCTGCACGCGATCGATCGTCAGGCGCGTGATGCCGCTGCGGTCCTTGGGGTCGGCCAGCGTGAGGTCGTTCAGCGTGACGTTCAGCGTCGGCCATAGGCTGATCTTGGTGGTGCCGTCGATCGACAGCCGATAGCCGGTCGCACTCTCGAGGCGCGAGGCGATCGTCGAGGTCAGGAAGCCCGAGGGGATCCCGACCACGAGCAGAAGTGCGATCACGACGATGACGGCGGCCAAAGCCCCGCCGACGAATTTCAATGCTCTCATGTCGACTTTCCAGCAACGGACAATCCGCGCCGAACCCGGCCGATCACCCGTCCTTTGCGCCCGGAGTTTATCCCCGGACGGGAAGCGGCTCCAAGCGCGTAAAAATAGTCAGGGGGTGCTGCAAAGTTATGTGACTTATGACACACTTCTCCGGCGCTGTTTTACGCGATCCTGAGGTTGATGGTTTCAAGCGATTTGCCAAGACGATTTGCCAAGAGACGATGACCAGCACGTTCACAAGGACATTGACATGAGCAAGCAGGCCGAATTTGCGGTCATCCTGAAGATGAACCCGATGTTCGCCGATCTTGGCGCAGACGAGCTCCAGCGGCTGTCTAATCTCTGCCACACCCAGCATTTGGCCAGCGGCGAGGTGCTGTTCCAGAAGGGCGATCCCGGCAATGCGCTGTTCGGCGTGCGCCGCGGCCAGGTCCGCATCGAGACCGGCGCCGCCGACGGCAGCCGGCTGACGCTGAACTTCATGGGGCCGGGCGACCTGTTCGGCGAGGTCGCGGTGCTGGACGGCCAGAACCGGACGGCGGACGCGACCGCGGGCGAGGCCAGCGAATTGTTCGTGCTGCGGCGCGAAGACTTCCTCGGCTTCCTCGAGCGCGAGCCCAAGGTCGCGATCAAGATCATCGCGCTGCTGTGCCAGCGCATCCGCTGGCAGAGCGAGCGCATGGAAGAATCCATGCTGCAGCCGCTGCCGGTGCGGCTGGCGCGGCGGCTCTGCGCGCTCGCCGCCGATTTCGGTTCCGAGGTCCATATCTCGCAGGAGCAGCTCGGCGTCTTCGTCGGCGCCGCCCGCGAAAGCGTCAACCGCCAGCTCCAGGCCTGGCGCAAGGAAGCGATCCTCGATCTCCAGCGCGGCCGGATCCTGCTGCGGAACATGACCAAGCTGACCGCGATCGCGCGGAACGAGTAGGGCGAGCAGTTTCACTCTTGCTCGGCGAGTGGAGACAGATCGACGGCTAGATCCTCGGCGAGGAACGCCGCGTATCGCAGTGCCTCATCGATGTCCTCGCGCTCGAGATACCGATATTCATTGAGGATCGATTCGCGCGTCTCGCCGGCCGCCAGCAGGCCGAGCAGCCGCGCAACCGGAAAACGCAGCCCGCGAATGCAAGCTTTGCCAGTGCAGACGGCAGGGTCCATCGTGATGCGCGAAGGCCATGCCATAGGCTAGCGGACGCAAACGACTTGCGCCACCGTGGGCTTCCAAGCGGCGTGGACCCTACTCCGCCGCGGGCCGTGCGACGCTCGTCACCGCCGGCCTGGCTTCCGCCTCCGCAGCCCCATGATGGTCCGTCTCCGCATCCTCGCTGTGCACGATCAGCCGCTTGGCGAAGCGCCAGATCAGGGCGCCGAAATCGTCCATCACCATGAACATCGCGGGCACGAACACCAGCGACAGGAGGGTCGAGAAGATCAGGCCGCCGATCACCGCGAGCGCCATCGGCGAGCGGAATTCGCCGCCGGCGCCGACGGCCAGGGCGCTCGGCATCATGCCCGCGGCCATCGCGATCGTGGTCATCACGATCGGACGGGCGCGCTTCATGCCGGCGTCGATCATGGCCTCCTCGCGCGGCGTGCCGGCCTTGATGGACTCGATGGCGAATTCCACCAGCATGATCGCGTTCTTGGTGACGATGCCCATCAGCATCAGGATGCCGATCCACACCGGCGTGGTGAGCTGCTTGCCGGTGACGAGCAGGGCCGCGATCGCGCCGCCGATCGAGAGCGGCAGCGAGAACAGGATGGTGATCGGCTGCAGGAAGGTGCCGAACAGCAGCACCAGCACCGCATAGACCATCATCAGCCCCGCCGTGATGGCGGTCGCGAAACCCTCGGACAATTCGTTCAGGCTTTCGGCATCGCCCGAGGGCGAGACCTTCACGCCCTTCGGCAGGGTCTTCATGACCGGCAGGTCGTAGATCTTCTTGGTGGCATCGCCGAGCGCGGCGGAGCCGACGAGGTCGGCGGCAACGGTCGCCTGCCGTTCGCGATCGTAGCGGCCGATGCTGGTCGGACCCTGGTCGAGCTTGACGTCGGCGATGACCGAAAGCGGCACGCCGCCCTTCTCGCCGCGCTCGCCGAGCGGCACGCGGAGCTGCTCCAGCGTCTTCAGATCGCCGCGGGCGGCGTCCTCGAGCTGCACGCGGATCGGCACCAGGCGGTCGCCGACGTCGAACTTGGCGAGTGCCGGTCCGACGTCGCCGATGGTGGCGACACGGATGGTCTGCGACAGGCTTTCGGTGGAGACGCCGAGCCGTGCGGCGAGATCGGCGCGCGGCTCGATGCGCAGTTCGGGGCGCTCCAGCGAAGTTTCGGAGATGACGTTGGCGATGGTGGGAATGCGCTTCATCTGCGTCGCAAGCTCGCTCGCGACGTTGTTGACGATGTTGGGGTCGACGCCGGTCACCACCAGCGAGATCGCGCGCAGGCCGTTCTCGTCCAGGAACCAGAAGCGGATATCGGGAACGTTCTCCAGCTCCTGGCTGATGGAGAATTCGAGCTCGCGCTGGGTGATGTCGCGGCTGTCCTTGGGCGTGTAATTGATGATCAGGGCGGCGCGGCGCACCTCCTGGGTGCCCGGCGGGACGCGGCCGCCGTCGACGAAGATGCTCTTGACCTCGGGCCGCTTGCGCAGGCGCGCGACGATGTCCTCGGTGACCTTCTCGGTGTAGGCGAGCTGGGTGCCCGGCGGCAGCTCGAGCGCAAGCAGCGAGCGCGCGCTGTCCTGGGCCGGCAGGAAGCCCTGCGGCAGCAGCGTGATGCTCCAGATCGAGGCGGCGAAGACGCCGAGGCCGATCAGCACCGTGACGAAATAGTGCTTCACCGACCAGGCCACGATGCGGTGATAGGAGCGCAGGATGAGGCCGGGCGGCGGCTCCTCGTGCGTGCTGTGCTTGAGGAAATAGGCGGCCAGCACCGGCGTGACGAAGCGCGCGGCGAGCAGCGAGAAGAACACCTGCACCGAAACGGTGATGCCGAACTGCTTGAAGAACTGTCCGGCAATGCCCGACATGAAGCTCGCAGGCGCGAAGATGGCGATGATGGTCAGCGAGATCGCGATGACGGCGAGGCCGATCTCGTCGGCGGCCTCGAGCGCGGCCCGGTAGGGCGACTTGCCCATGTTCATGTGCCGGACGATGTTCTCGATCTCGACGATGGCATCGTCGACAAGAATGCCGGTCGAGAGCGTGATGGCGAGGAAGCTGACGAGGTTCAGCGAGAAGCCGAGCAGGTCCATCGCCCAGAACGCCGGGAAGATCGACAGCGGCAGCGAGATCGCGGCGATGATGGTGGCGCGCAGGTCGCGCAGGAACAAGAGCACGATGATCACGGCGAGGATCGCGCCTTCGAACAGGGTCGAGATCGCCGCGTGGTAATTGCCGTTGGTGTATTCGACCGAGGTGTCGATCACCTTCAGGTCGACGTCGGGATAGGCGGCTTTCAGCGCATCGATGCGCTTCTGCACGGCCTCGGCCACCTTCACGTCGCTGGCGCCCTTGGAGCGCTTGATGCCGAGCGCGACCACCGGCTCGCCGTTGAAGCGGGCGAAGGTTCGGCGGTCGGCGATGGTGTCGGTGACGGTGCCGAGATCGTCGAGCCGGACCTCGCCGCCGCCGAACAGCGGGATCATGGTGCCGGCGAGATCGCCAAGCGTCTTGGCGCCGGCGAGCGTGCGGATCGCCTGATCGTTCTTGCCGATCTCGGCGCGGCCGCCGGCGACGTCGACATTGGTGCCGCGCAGGCTCTGGCTGACATTGACCGCGGTCAGGCCCATCGCCTGCAGGCGATCGGGATCCAGCGAGACCAGGATCTCGCGCTCGACGCCGCCGATGCGCTCGACCTGGGCGACGCCGCGCACGCCCTGCAGCGCGCGCTTGACCACGTCGTCGACGAAATAGGAGAGCTGCTCCGGCGTCTTGCCGGGCGAGATCGCTGCATAAGTCACGATCGGCAGGCCGATGACGTCGACGCGCTGGATCAGCGGCTCGGTGACGTTCTGCGGCAGGTTGGAGCGCACGCGCGTCACCGCGTCCTTGACGTCGTTGAGCGCGCGATCGGTGTTGGTCTCGAGCGCGAACTGGATCGTGGTGACCGACAGGCCATCGGTGATCGACGAGGTGATGTGCCTGACGCCCTCGACGCCGGAGACCGCGTCTTCAACCGTCTTGGTGACCTGGGATTCCAGTTCGGCCGGTGCGGCGCCGAACTGCGACACCGCCACCGAGATCACGGGGATGTCGGCCGAGGGCAGCCGTGTGATCGCAAGCTTGGTGAAGGACACCCAACCCAGCACCAGCAGGATGATGGAGAAGACGACCGACGGCAGCGGATTACGGATCGACCATGCCGAGATATTGAGAGCCATCAGCGTACCCGCGTGCGATCGAGTTCATCGGCGAACATGGTCTTGATCTGGTCGCCGTCATGGAGCGAAGAGCCGGCGTCGGCCACGACGATTTCGCCGACCTGCAGCCCTTCCAGGATTTCCGTCGCGCTGTCGGACGACAATCCGACCCGCACCTTGCGTGTCTCGACGACATTGCCCTTGACGACCTGCACCGTGAGGTGATCGATCGCGGTCTTCGGGATCGAGACGCCGCAGCTTCGCTTGGCGTCGATCGAGGCGCGAGCGAACACGCCGACCTTGAGCGAGGGGTTGTTGGCGACGCTGATGCGGACCCGCCCGAGTTGCGTGGCGCGGTCGATCTCGGGTGCAACCAGCCGGACCCGCCCGATCAGGTCGGGCGCATCGTCGCGGCTGATCCGCACGGTGGCGCCGGAGGTGAGCTTGGACATGTGCACCGCCGGAACCTGGGCGTCGAGCTCGATCTCGTTGTTGACGGCGATGCGGAACATCGGACCGGCCTGCGGCGAGGCCGGCGCGCCGACGATGGTGCGGACTTCGGTGACAAGGCCCGGCGCGGGGGCTTTCAGCGAGATCGGGCCTTGCGGGCCGGGCCGCTGCGGCTGGCCCGGAATCTGCGGCGGCGCGGTCAGGCGCGCTAGCTCCTGATTGTCGGCGACGATCGTGCCCTCGGTGACCAGGAGGTCGGTGACCCTGGAGCCTTCCTGATCGGCAACGACCACCGCCTCGCGGCGCGGTACGAAGAAGCCGGTCACCCGCACCAGATCGGAGAAGCAGGCATTGGTTGACTTCGTCACGATGACGAGCGCCTCGCTTTGCGTCTCCTTCGGCTCGGGACGCTTGCGATGCTCGAACAGATAATAGCCGATGCCGAGCGCGGCGACGAACAGCACGGTTCCGGCCGGCTTGAGATATTCAGTCAAATTCATCGCCGGATCATCCTGACCTGGCTCACGGCCATCCGCGCGAGGCCCAAACGGAGCGCTTTTCTGACATGAAGCGGCGTCCCGCAAGGCTGCGGGACGCGCTTTGGAAACGAGACCTTACACGACATCACGACTTGTCACTGGCAATGGATTCGTCGTGCTCACTTCGATGCGGTGGTCTTGTTTTCCATGTTGACGACTTGCACGCGCCGGTTGGCCTCCGCCAGCGGCTGGTTCGGGTCCTTGAGCTTGCTCTTGCCGTAGCCGACGGTGACGAGATCGGTCGCGGAGATGCTGTACTTCTCGACCAGGTAGCGCTTGATCGAATCGGCGCGACGCTCCGAGAGGTCCTGGTTGTAGGCTTCGCCGCCGGCGGCGTCGGTATGACCGGCGACCACGAAGGTCGAGCCCTTCAGATCCGGGCTGGTCAAGGCGCGGCCGAGCGCCTGCACCGAGGGCAGCGACTTGGCGCTGATATTGGCGGAGTTGTAGTCGAACGTGATCTCGAGATCGATGTTCGGCTTGTCCTTGGCGGCCAAGGCGATTTCCTCGCGCTCGGTCGACGACAGCGAACGCGTCGAGCGGCCGCGCACCGACTGGATCAGCTTGGAGTCGGTCGCGCTCGGTGCAGGGGCGGTCTGCGGACCGATCGAGAGGCCGCGCGTCAAGGGCTTCTTCGGCGCCGGCGCCAGCGCGCGGACGATCTCGTCCTCGGTGACATTCTTGCTGTTGCCGTCATCGCCCGCATATGCGGCCGAGGTCGGCAGCGACAGCGCGGCGCCGACGGTGATGATGGACAGAATCGCGGTAAGCCAATTTGCAGCCGATCTCATTCCCAGTCCCTCCTGCGCAGCCAGCTCACGTGCTCTCAAAATTCAAGCAACACGCCCCCGAAAAAGCCTGTTGCGGCATCCGCCCATTGGTCTTCCCAGGGCTGTTCAAGGTTCGAGCCTTGGACGGGGGCCCGACTCAAAAAAATACTAGCGCACTCCGTAGCTTGCGAATTCCTGAACGATGTTCGGATCCATCGCCTTGGCATTGGCGATGTCCAGCGCCCCCTCCTGGGCCGAGCCGTTGCGTTGCTTGGCAAGGCCGCGTCCGTAGAGCGAGGACGTCAGGCGCGGGTTGATCTTCAGGGCCGCGTCGAAATCGGCGATCGCATTCTTCACCGCGCCCGACTTGAGATTGACAAGCCCGCGGCTGTCCAGTGCATCGACGAAGTTCGGCCGCAGCCGCAGCGCCTCGTTGCAATCCTTCAGCGCGGCCTGGAGGTCGCCGACCACGGTGCGGGTCCAGCAGCGGTTGTTGAGGGCCTCGACGTCCTTCGAATTGATCCGGAGGGTGTCGTCGAAATCCTTGATGGCGAGGCTGTAGGCGCCCTTGCTGGCATAAACCTGGCCGCGGCGGTACAGCGCGTTCACGTCGTCAGGGTTGGCGGCAATCTTGGCAGTCAGGCTCTTGATCGTGGGATCGTCAGCCAGGGCGGCAGCGCTCGGCCCACCGTCCGTGCTCGGCGCAGGAACGGGATCAACCGGCTTCACCGGCGGTGGCGGCGGGGGCAGGGCGGCCTCGATCTGCGGCCTCGGGG
>NZ_JADYVF010000026.1:0-51260 GCF_020193625.1 Bradyrhizobium sp. IC3123
GGTTTGGACTCTGATCCTGCAATCCGAGTCCGAGGGGCCTGCCCTCATCTCTTGCGCAGCAAGGCTGCTCGGAAGATGGTCTACATACTCAACCTCCTTCTTCGCGCCGTCATGGCGCACATACCACGGTGCAGCCCAAGGCGGTCGCGCATCCGACTGACGCGCGGCTGCTGCATCGAGCAATCATCAAGCTGGTCGGGCTCGCCAAGCGCAACCGTGTGCCGCTACGCCAGAGCTATTTGCGCTTGGCCAAGCGCGCCGCCATCATGACCGGCCGCTATACCCACGCCCACCAGTTCAAACGCGCCCGGCGGCAGCTCAAGTTCCTGCGGACACGGCTTGGCCGGATCATCCGCGACGTCCGCCGCAAGATTGATGGCGATACGGTACTGGAAGCTCGCTTCGGCCCGTTGCTGGGTTTAGCGCAGCAGGTGCGCAGCCAGGATCAGCATCAGCGCGGTCCGAAGGTCTATGCGTTACATGCTCCGGAGGTTGAGTGCATCGGCAAGGGTAAAGCCCGCGCCCCCTACGAGTTCGGCTGTAAGGTCAGCATCGCCACCCCTGTGACGTCTCCGAAGGGCGGCCAGTTCGTGCTCCATGCCAAGGCGCTGCATGGCAATCCCTTCGATGGGCACACGCTCGGTCCCGTAATCGCCGACATGGAGAAGCTCACCGGGGTGGAGGCTCGCGGTATCCACGTCGACAAAGGATATCGCGGTCACAACCACCCGCAGCGCACCGTCGTCGTCTTCGCCACGGCTCGTTCGGCCGCCAGTTCGTCCTCGGTGGCGTCGGCTTCCAGCTCTTCGAACGTCAGCGCCAACTGCTCCATCAGCCGCGCCGAACGTTCCGACCGTTGCCCATAGATCTGATGTTTCAGCTTGGCGATCTGCAACTGCTGCTGGGCGATCAGCGCTTCGTCTTCCGACGCTTTCGCGCGGGCGACCGCGAGCTCGGCGGCTATCTCCAAACCCTTCGCGCGCTCGACCGCCAGCGCCTCCTTCAGGACGGCAATGTCATCCGGAACAGCGTCGCGGTCGGCATCCATGCGACGCAGTGAATCACAGATTGGACGCGATGGGACTCCCGAAAATGGCAGCAACCGCAGATTTCTTCGCTCAGCCCACACTTTGCGGCCGCCAGCTTAGTTGCGGATTCCGCCAGTCGATGCCCTCCAGCATATAAGCCATCTGCGCCGCTGAGATCGATACCGCGCCGGCCGACGCCGACGGCCAGATGAACTTGCCACGATCAAGGCGCTTGGCGTAGAGCGACATGCCCAGCCCGTCGTGCCAAAGAATCTTGACGAGGTCACCGCGGCGGCCCCGGAAGATATAGAGTTCGCCGGCATGGGATCGCGCTTCAAGCTCTCTTGAACCGTAAGAGCCAGGCTTTGCATGCCGCGACGCATGTCGGTGTGGCCAGTGGCGATCCAAACCCTGACGCCGCTCGGAATCGGGATCATCGTCGCCGCAGCAGCTCAAGTACTCGCTGCAGGGCCTCGCCGTCCACGTCACGGTCAACGCGAACGCGACAGCCGCCGCCAAGCTCGATTTCAATGATTCCAGCCCTTGCGCGCTGCGCAGGCGGTGAAGCCACTGGTTGTGGCGCCTCGCTCGAGATCGGAGCCGCCACGGGCGTGATCTCGACGGGAATGAGAGCTAGCACGGCATCACCGCCCAGTCGACCCTGGCGCGCTTGTCGACGCCAGGTGAACAGCAGGCTGTGAGCCACCCCGTGCCGGCGCGCGACGCCGCAGACCGTCTCGCCAGCCTGCAAGGTCTCTTCGACAAGGCGAACCTTCTCGTCGTAACTCCATCGCCGCCGACGCTCGGCGCCCAACACATTGACTTGCATTCGCCACGTGACCTTAACGCTAGATTTAAGGTCAAATTCTTGGGCCGCCTCTCAAACGACACAAGGCGGCCGCCGCCGGAGGGATACTCTTCTTTGCCATGCCGACAAGAGAATGCGCGGCGCAAGGGCGCCGGAAAGAAGGAAATCCTGCTCTCTCCGATTGCGATCGAGGTCGTGAGGCGGATTGATGCGCTGTTCGAGATTGAACGCTCCATAATGGCAAGAGCCCCGAAGGGCGTCTGAGCGTGCGACAGACGCTGAGCCGCCCCCAGCGGCGCGCATGTGCGATGCCTCGGAAAAGGTCGGAAGGAACGATGCACCTACTGACAAGCGAAAAACGAACACGCGGCTTGTAAGACATAGGCGTCGCGCCATGCGCACGCCGGAAGACGCGAAGCGCATTGGCGACGATGATTTGCCCTCTGAAAAGTCAATCGTATTGTATACTGTACGAATACATTGCGAACCCAAGCCGCTTGGGCGATCGCAATGAGCTGCACCTTGCGTTGCGTGGGAGGCGCCGCTTCAGCATTGTCGTCACGGCGCAAAACTCTGGATAATCGCCCCACACTCTGGAGTACCGGCAACGCGGAGCACTCCGTGTCGAACCGAACACGCGACACGCGGGTCGGCATACTCTCGCTAGAAATAGTAGCCCACACCCAACGTCGCGCCGTTCGTCACCTGGCGCTATGGGTTGGTGGCTGACATTGCGGGTTCGGTTGAGGCGTAGGCGGCTGAAATAAGCTTGTAACAACCGCATGCCCTTTGCTCGAGGCACGAACGTTCTTCAATCCGCAGCACGCCGCGAGTTTTGCGGATCAGTTTTTGTTCTTCGAATCGGATTAGGGTTTCCGTTACCCCAGCGCGGCGCAGTGCCAAGACGGAAGAAAGGTAATCATGCGTAACCGGAAGCACATTAGCATCGAGGGCATCACTCGCCAAACACAGCCAGCACGCGAGCCGTTTCTCCCGATCGTGGCGCACGCCGCACAACCCGCTCTGAGCGCAATGCAAGTCCAACGCATGGACGTACCGGAGAAGATGTTCTCGAATTTCAGAGTGATCATGCATCACGCGTCGCAGATCCTCGACACCAATTCTGTGCGCGCTGCCCGGAAAAAGTACAACAGATTGATGAGTCGCAAGATGCGGTCCGAATAAGAGCGAAGCGCCGATAGCTCCGCAGTGTCCTATCACCGCTGTTTCAAGAACGCTTCCGGCGGCAACTATTCTGAGCGAGACAAGTCCGGACTCTATAAAATAGACATGATCGAGTGGCCTTTTCGGCTCTTGCAGCACCATCCGCTCTTTTAAAACAATCGGCTCGAGGAATTCTCCTATTGCCGCGAGCTCTTGAAGCGAAATCCTCGCCAGAATCTCGTTTTTGAGAAAGCGCCGTGCACTAGAGCGGACGGCACCGGGCCAACGATGTGCATCAGAGGTCCGCGTGAGAACCGCAGCGCTGCGCCCATCAAGCGCGTCGAGGACGGCAAGAACTTGGTCGGCCATGCTGCGGTCCGCCTCTTTGTTAGGAAGATTACTAAGTCAACCGGTTCGACCTTCACGAACTATTGATTCTCAGTCTAGCGAGACGGCACTCCCTCTTCGTGCAATGAGACGCCTTTCGACGAAGAAATCCTGCGACAGAACAGCCTCCGTCGATTCATTCCGACGAACCCCGGTCGCACATACCTGCACCCATCTCCTGGCATATCGTTACTAGAGAGGGAGCTCAGTACATTTTTTGCGTGAGCAACGCTGCTACGCCATGCTGGAACAACCGGCCATGGCAGCATAACTTAAACCAATGGCCTCCGGCAAACCCGGGCCGGTTCACATGTCCTCGCCCATTCTTCAGACAGTTCGCAGTTGCTCGGTGCGCTTGCGCAGAATGTGAGCGCTTGCAAGTAGCGATGCCGTCAGAACAACCGTGATAGTCGACACGGCCGCTATCGTAGGCTCAATCTGGAAGCGAAGATCGTCCCACATGCGGCGTGGCAACGTGACGGCACCTGATCCTGACAGAAACAGGGACACGACCACTTCATCGAATGAGGTGATGAACGCGAACAGCCCGCCGACAAGGATGCCTGGCCGGATCAGCGGCAACGTTATTTGCCAGAACGTACTGCTTGGCGTCGCGCCGAGGCTCAACGCTGCCTGCTCAAGTCTAGGATCGATGCCGGATAGGCTGGCGCTTACGCTGGTGACGACAAACGGCACAGCAAGGCAGGTGTGCGCCAGCATGATCGCCGCCGGCGTGCCGACCAGCCCGTAGCGGGAGAAAGCGTAGTAGATGCCGATCGCAACAACTATCACGGGCACGATCAGTGGCGACAGGATGAGGCCGGCCGCGAGGACCCGAAGCGCCCGCGGCAAGCGGGTGATGCCGACCGCGGCGAGCGTGCCGAGCGTCGTCGACAGCCCCACCACGGCTGTCGCCACCCAGAGGCTGATCCAAGTTGCGCGCAGCCAGTCGACGCTGCCAAAGTAGACGATGTACCATCTGAATCCAAAGCCGGGTGGTGGGAAAGTGAGGTAGTTCGCCGACGAGAAGGACAGGACGAAAACCACTATGATCGGAAAGGCGAGGAACAGCAGGATCAGGCCGACTATCAACGTAGGCAAGAGGCGGAAGGCAGTCATTGGAGGTTCATCCTGAAGGCGCTGCCCACCCCGGGCAGGAGCTGTACAAGGGCGATCAGGCCGAGCGCGGTCGCGAGCAGCACGGTAGATAGCGTCGCCGCATATCCCCAATTGAGCTGGTCGACCTCGTTGGCGATTAGCATCGAGAGGGTGATCTCGCGCGCGTCGCCCACCATGGCGGGCGTAATGTAGAACCCGAGCGCCAGCACGAACACCAGCAGTACGCCGACGGCCACGCCCGGCATGGACAGGGGCAAGATGACCTCTCGGAAGGTGTTCCATGGCGTGGCGCCCAGGCCCGAGGCGGCGAGCGCCAGTGAGGGGTCGATCTGTCGCAGGGCGTTCGCGATCGGCAGGATCATGTACGGCAGCATGATGTGCGTCATAGCGATTTCGGTTGCGAAGGTCGTGTTGAGTAGCCGGATCGGTTCTTCAACCAAACCAAGCGCCAGTAAGGCTTCATTGATCAGACCATGCCGGCCCAGCAGCACCATCCAGGCGTAACTGCGCACCAGCACCGACGTCCAGAACGGCAGCAGGATCACGATCAGAATGAGAGGTGCACTCGAGCGCGCGCGTGACAACGCAAGCGCCACCGGATAAGCCAGCACGAGCGTGCTGAGCGTGACCGAAAACGACGTGCTGAGCGTGATCCAGAAGACCTTGAGGAAGATGACGTCACCCAGCAGCGCCGCATAGTGATCCAGAGACCAGCTAGGATCGTTGAGGCTGCGCAGCAGCATCGATACGACGGGTACGGCATAGAACACCACCATGTAGACCAGCAGCGGCGCGGCAAGCAGCAGCGGAATGATGCATGAGCGCGCACGATTCCACACAGACAATTCTCTTTGGCTTACCGAACGGGCTGAGAATAGTGTTGTGATCGCCTCAGACATAGCTCGCCCTACACAAGGATCGTGTCCGCGACCGACCAAGCAATTTCTGCGCGCTGGCCAACGGCTCGGCGGCGTATGGCCGCACTCGATGCTTCCTTAAGTACTAGAATGGTCCGGTCGTCGGACTTCAGCTGGTAGCGGCAGCGCTCGCCAGCGAACACGGCTTCGGTCACGGTAACACTCATGCGGTTGACGTCTGGTCCGGGTGCGACAAGCCCGTCGGCGAAACGCAAACGCTCGGGCCGGATGGTCAGAGCGACTTCAGCGCCGATTGTCGGACGCAGTGAAGTCACGGCCCGCACCAACACGTCTTCGCACTTGGCCACGACGACGCCGTTCTCCAAACCGCATACGACGGCCGGCAAGAAGTTGGACTGGCCGATGAAGCCCGCCACAAAGCGATTGTTGGGGCGGTCGTAGAGATCCTCCGGACGCCCGATCTGCGCCACTTTGCCATCGTTCATGACGGCGATGCGGTCGGACATGGTGAGCGCCTCGTCCTGATCGTGCGTGACCAAGATGCAGGTGACGCCTAGTTCAGCGTGCAGGCGTCGCATCTCGGACTGCAGATTTTCGCGCAGCTGCTTGTCGAGTGCACCCAGCGGCTCGTCCATCAAAAGCAGCCGCGGCTTGAACACAATCGCCCGCGCTACCGCCACACGCTGCTGCTGACCGCCGGAGAGCTGACGCGGATAGCGCCCGCCATAGTCCGGCAGGTGCACCAACTCGAGTGCCTCCCCCACCAGCCTAGCTCGCTCCGCCTTCGGGACACCGCGCTGCTTCAGCGGAAATCCGATATTTTCGGCTACGGTCAGGTGCGGGAAGAGGGCATAATTTTGGAATACCATGCCGATGTTGCGGCGATAGGGTGGCATGGCGACCACCGAGACCCCGTCAATGGAGATGTCGCCTGCGTTGGGATTCTGAAAGCCCGCGATCATCATGAGCGTCGTGGTCTTGCCCGAGCCGCTAGGGCCCAACAAAGTGAGGAATTCGCCGGAACGAACGTCGATGGACACGCCGGCCACGGCCGCGACACCTCCATAACTCTTCTTCAGATCGGTCAGCGACACCGACGCGCCGCGCATACAACTGCCGTCCTGAGGCAAAGTCAAAGGCATTAACTCACGCTCCATAGAATCTAATAGCTTTTGGGTTTGGCCCTAAGCCCCTCGACACGCTCGGGACGGGCAATCGGCGCATCAGCCCAGCATCCACTTGGTGAACTTGGCTCGAGCCATCTCGCGGTTGTCGGTCCACCAGTCGAAGTCGTAGGGCACGAGTTGCTTCTTGATGTCCGGCGCACTCGGCAGCACCTTTAGGCGCTCGGGTGGGATGTACTTGTTGGACCCTTCGTTGACCGAGCCGTAGGGAATCGCGAGCGCGAAGCGCGCCTGCGGGATCGCCATGGTCGAATAGGCCACGAATTTCATGGCATTCACCTTATTCTTGGCGCCCTTGAGGATGCCCCAAGCATCGCGCATGGCCAGTCCTTGATTCCAGCAAATCGCCACAGGTAGGCCTTGCTCCTGCAACGCCGCCATGCGACCGTTCCAAACCGTGGTCATGACAACCTCCCGGTCCGTCAGCATCTGCGGCGGCTGGGCGCCAGTCTCCCACCACTTGACCACGCTCTTCCTGATCTTGTCGTAGCTTGCCAGTGCCTTGTCGACGTCGAGCGGATAGAGCTTGTCGGCCGGCACCCCGGCTGCCATCAGCGCGCATTCCATCTCGGGATTCATACCAGCCCCGATGCCGTACATGGCCCGATCGCCCGGGAACTTCTTGGTGTCCCAGAAATCCTCCCAGTTTGCAGGTGCGGCACCATTGAACGCGTCGGTGCGGTAGGCCATCACGTTGGCCCACACCAGCATATCCACCCCATATTCGAAGCGGTACTCTTTGCCCACGCCGTCATCGATCAGCGAGTAGTCGATCCTCTCGAAATAGTCGCCGGTCTTCGTCAGCCTCATGATCCCGCTGCGGCTGGTGTGTATGAGATCCCATTCGAGATTGCCCGTATCGACCATCGCCTTGACTTTGGTTGTATCAGCGCTGGGAAACGCGCGAACCTGAATGCCTGTCGCTCTCTCGAATGGCTCGAAATATGCCTTCTGCTGTGCCTCATGCGCCGTGCCACCGTAGTTGGCGACGCGGAGTTCTCCCGAGCCCTTGAGGACATCCGGGACCGTCGTCTGCTCGGGCCAGGCCGGTTGGGCATCTGCCGAGCGGATGATGAAAGGTGTCGCGAGTCCGGCGGTGATCAGGCCGACAGCGCGGCGGCGATTGAGAAGCAGTCGAGAGCGGTCTTTGCGCATGGGCTCGTCCCTCATGAAGTAAAGAAGGTTGTGGCGAAAGTGCTTGTATCGTAGTCAATGCGTATCAGGCTGAGGTCCTGCACCGCCGCATTAGCCCGCTCCATCTCAGGGATGCGCGGCGACTCACGTCGGGCATGGATGAGGTAGTCGCCCTCGCCCATTGCTTCACAGACTCGCCCATGCGCGCGGCGCCCCCGGTCGGATGCACCTCACGAATCAAATTAAGTGAGATTGTCTTGGTATTCCCCCTGCCATTTGGATTGTTTTTTGGAGAGCGCTGAACGCCATCTCGCGCCAAGACTATCAATGCGGGAACAATTGAACAGACGTTTTCTTCGATGCCCTAAATCATTGAGGAATATCGAGCTATGTTTTCTAAAACGAACAACGCAAACGACTGTGCCCTGCGCTTAAAGTACACAAACTTGGTTTTTAGAGCGTGATGGCATTAAGTTCGATAGCCTGAGGTAGTTGGCTCATTCCTCGGAGGTGAAAGCTTCCAGTGCGTGACCGATCGCGGCGCAGACCGCGTCTCGATGAACCATGGCGCATCGATGCGGTCGTGACGCAGGGCCGCCAGGGAGGTCATGGTCTTCCAGCGGCGCCGTGGAGAACCTTGGCCGGAAGTCTGTGCCGCGCGGAGCCCCCGCAGCGGACCCACGTCGGGCCGGGTCCAATCTCGTCGATGAGGGCCGGCCGCTCAGCTTCGACGCGACCTTGATACTTCGCCCGCTAAGCCCAGACTGCGTGCTCTACCGAAACCGCCCTCGGCTTGTGACCGCCCATCCGGCCAGGAGCTCCTCGACCCGCTGCATCCAGCCGACCGATAGCAATACTGATCGCTACCCCAAAACTGCTTGGCGGCCCGATTGCGCGACATCCGCCCTCAACGAGTGACTGCACTCGGCCTCACTTGCCGAGCTATCGCATCGACCAGACCGAGTTGACGCCTGCGCTACCGCCTTGAATCCAGCGCGGCCCTCGCACTGCGTTGACGGTCTCGACTGCAAGGCTCTTGACGAGGCACTTCGCCAATAGCTGTGGTCACGCTGCATCCCAAGCTGTCGACATGCGAATTTTCACGGCCACTTATGGATCAACGCACAGCGGGATCCTGGGGCCGCAGGCGTGAAGAACCGCGTACAGACCAGTGTACGCGCCACTACTGTGGTGGCCTACCTGAGATTATCAGCGACAATACAGAGCAGATCGACTTCCAAAAGAGATTGGCTCAATCGTGCACGAACATAGTGATCAGCGGATCGGAGCCGACCTGACGTGTCGAGTGCCCATGCACTTTCTCATTGAAAGTCGCGCCGGCGGGCAGCGTGTCGGCCGCGTAAAAGCAATCGCCAGGTTTGAAAACGCGCGAGCTCCCATCCTGCAGAGTGATCTCCATTTGCCCTCTAAGAATGAAGACCCATAACGGGCTGCCGGAGCAATGAAAGCTCCAGGCAAAACCCACGGGACTCTGGCGGACCTGATAACCGCTGCACGGAAGTCGTGCCGACAGCTGCATTTGCGACGTGCCTTCGGAGAGATCTATCGTTTCTTCGCGAAAGCGCGCGCGGCCGTCCTTGTCGGTGAACAGGATAATCTTCGTGAAGGCCTTCATGCTTTCCTCGTGATGACTTGGTTAATTATTATGCGCAACGAATGACTGGTAAGGCCCACGATCATCGCTGGCAGCAGGTCGCGTAGCCCAGCGGATCGAAGCACCCTCAACCTTGCGCCACGCCCCAAATCTCCACAGTGGTGTTGGGGCTGTGCATCATGGGCTTTGGTACGAGCGTCATGGGCGGAAGCGCGCCACCCACGCAATCGGCGAGAGTCTTGGCAAAAGCCATCGTTTCGGCCTCAGTACCCGTCGAGGTGAAGTAGCAGACCATAAGCTTCAAATCCGCAGGCCTCCGGCCGAAGGGGCGGAGGAGGTCTTCGATATAGCTCATGGTGAAGCGGGTCTGCGGTATGAGCTGGCCTTCCATAACACACCCACCCGTGTTGCTGTAGGGACGCAAGGGCACCTGTCCACCGAGCCACACAGTATCGCGCAATCGGATGGCTTGGCGGTACGGCCAACCGTGAAAGCCCGCAGGGATCGCCCAGTCCCACACGCGCTTGGGCCAATGGTCCTCGCGCGGGATGTATTTGTCGCGGCCGTTCCACAGTTCGCGCATGGCCATAACTTCGACCTTGGTCAGGGCGCCCTTTGGATTAAGACGGTGGCAGGGAACCACAGTACCGGCCGGCCCAGGCTCGCGAAAGTGGGTCGCCCGCGCCTTGGCGAGCGGCGCCCAGTCCTCGCGCTTTGTGCCGAAATAATAACCCTCCAGCTTGACGCAGTCTTGGAAAGAGGCGCCGAGCGCAGCCAGCGTCTCCGCGTGCCTCTCCATGATGAAGTGGCTCTGGGCCACGCCGTCGTCCGGATGGCGCACAACGCCGTCGGTGTCCTCCGCCGTGCGGTTGGCAACTGCGATGAACTCGCCCGCGCGCAAGCCCGCGGTAATCGCTCGGTCGCCGAACAGCGCCTGCCTCTGCGGTGGCACCGGTCGCGGCACCGCCCGGACATCGGAGTGCGTCCGCCACCCGCGCTGAGCGATGGCCTGTATCTGGATCGTCTGGCCGGAAAACGGCTGCAAGGGTTCAGGCACCGTGCTGATGGCCGGCATGGGGTCTGCCTTGAAGAAGCGGGCCAGTGCCGCGATCACCTCCCAATCATCGCAATCAGCAGTGTAATGCGCTTTGAGTCGGACCACGTCGTCAAGCGTGCAGGATTCGCTGGCGAGCGCCTCCGCCATGTTGGTCACCGCGCCCTCGATCTGCTTGTTGAGGTCGCCCGGATTGAGAATCCGTCCGGCTGTATCGAAGTCAGCCGCGCCGCCGACGAAGCTCAACGCGCCCGCGCTGGCGGACAGATTATGGGTGTCCGCGATCGGCAGATGCCAGATGGTCGATGCAGTCATGTCGTCCCTCATTTCAACTGTAAATCGAAGTCACGGTCGCACCCGTTGAGGCCGCACCACCGCGGAAGCACCGACCAAACGACCAAGAATATTCCGCGGTGCAACGTACACTACTCTCTGTGCTTCAGGCGCGCACGTGCCGGACCATTAGGTCCCGTACCCAGGGCTGATACGATCGAGGCGTCGTTTGAGTGCTGCCCACGTGCGGGAGGCAAAGGTCGGACTCTCGCGATAGCGATTGCTCTGCTCCATCGTGTGCGCGACGACTTCATCGGGCGGCAAGGAAACTTTTTGTCCGCCCTGTGTAGCTGCGATCTGGATGCGGCAGGATTGGTCCAAGTAGTACATATTAAAGAACGCTTCAGCCACGCTACGCCCAACCGTGAGCAAGCCATGATGCTTGAGGATCATTGCGTCCTTGTCGCCGAGATCACGCGCCAGCCGTTCACGCTCCTCCAGGTCATCCGCAATGCCTTCAAAGTCGTGATAGGCAACACGGCCAAAGAGCTCCATCGATATTTGGTTCAACGGCAGCAGCCCTTGGTCCTGCGCTGCCACGGCCATGCCGGCCAGGGTATGTGTGTGCATGACACACTGGGCATTATGGCGATTCATGTGCACGGCTGAATGGATGGTGAATCCTGCGCTATTGATCTCGGACACCTCCGCCTTCTCGACGGCGTGTCCTTCGGGGTCGACGACCACGAGGCTCGAGGCGGTGATTTCATCGAACATCATGCCATACGGATTGAGCAGGAAACGATGTTCCTTGCCAGGCAGACGCGCCGATAAATGAGTGAAGATCAGGTCGTCCATGCCAAAATGGGCTATCAAACGGTAAGCCGCAGCCAGATCGCAGCGGATCTCCCATTCCCGAGTATCAACGGTACGCATGTCTCGTCCTCCCTAATGTCCATCCATTGTGCGCTGCCCCCTAACCCGCTTGGCACGCTTCGGCGAAGGTGGCAGCGCGCAGCAACGTAGCATCGTCGCCTCGCGCGGCGACCAGTTGTAATTCGATAGGCAGGTCCGCAGGACGCCGGCCCACTGGCAGAGTTAGGCAAGGCAAGCGCAGCATCGTCCAAGCTCCGTTGAAGCGGGCGTCGACGGTGTTGCCCAAACCTTCTGGCGCTTTGCCAGCCGCGGCAGGTACCAGGAATACATCGTAATCCCCGAACAGAGTGACTCACGCCAATCGAGCATCATGAGCGCGCGCAAGGCCTTTTTTCGTAGGCGTCCAGTGTCGCGCGCTGCTCATAGTTCTCAAACAAAGAAGCGTGTAAGGGTCTGACTCGTGAGTTGGCGTTGCGCAACTGACGAGCGGCTGCAAGCGCCGTCAATTCCTTCATGAAGGATGTCCGTTGCCAGGCACCCGTGCCGATAACTGAGTGTAGATCAGAACCACGTCATGACAGCCTCAAAGCACAAGCGCGCCGATCAGTAGCCACGCTTCAGGTCGACTACGTTACGCAACGGCTTTCTGTCGAGGAAACGCTGCAGGTTGTCGTTGAAGATCTCCAATGCGCGAGCGTTGTAGTCGCTCAGCCAACCGGCAACATGGGGAGTGACGATGACGTTCGGCATCGTCCATAGAGGACTGTCCACCGGAAGTGGTTCCCGCTCGAATACGTCGAGGAGAGCTCCGGCGATCGTGCCCCCCTGAAGCGCCTCGACGAGCTCGTTTTCCGCAATCACCGAACCGCGAGCGATATTGATCAGAAACGCCGTGCGGCGCATGAGCTGCAGCTCCTTGCGACCGATAAGCCTGGTGGTTTCCGAAACGTGTGGAACAGCAAGGACGACGAAGTCGGAGAGCCCCAGGACCTCGGCGAGCCCCTCCGGCGGGAAAAGCGTGTCGATGCCTGAAACCGGCTGGGTCACATCACGCTTCGAGCCGATCACAGTCATGCCCGCACTCTTGGCTCGGCGAGCGATGGCTGTACCGATCGATCCGAGCCCGACAACACCAAGCGTCCGTTCCGCGAGCGGTGCGATCGATCGTGGACGCCATTCCTTGCGAGATTGCTCCCGCATGAACCGCGGGAAGTCCCAGTGCATCATGGTCATGCCCGCCATGACAAAGTCCGCGATGACTTCGCCGTGCATACCGCGGACATTGGTGACGACGAGGTCGCCGACGCGGTCGCGGATCGATAAGACTGAGTCAACGCCCGCGCTGGCGCATTGGAACCAGCGCAGCCGCCGCGCTTTGTCAAAGATCTCGGCAGGAAAACTGTGGGCGAGGAGAACATCTGCCTCCGCCACGTGCTGATCAAGCGACGCCTGATCTTTCGCGATCAACACGCGAACATGGGAAAAACGCTTGTGAATCGAGGCCGCATAATCATCACCGGCAAAGGCATAGAGGAGGACTGTGACGACATTTTCAGCCGCAGACGTTGATGACATTGTAGTTGGACCTTGATCAAATTTCTTGGATTAAACCCGCGGCATTGCAGGAGCAACAACTGAACCCCGGCATTGTGGCGCCCCATAAACACTATCAGCCACGAGAGTGTGCGGATCGCGTCACGCCACATTGCGCGACAGGACTATCATGGCCACTGTCCTTGAATAGACGTTTTCTTTGATATCGTAAGTCATTGAATATCATTGCTGGTGTTTTCTAAATCGAACACCGCACTCGACAGCGCACGGCCCCGAAGCCGCGCTGATGTTGGTGCCCTGCAACGGGATTGCCAATTTTCGGCCCGACGGATCTCCGATTAGCCTCGGGCGTCGGATCCTGGGCCCCTGGCTACCTCCCGCAAACCGTCCTCATCCTTTACCGCCCTCCTGGTGGGCGGCCGATGGTGTGGGCCAGCCGACACATCGTGATGGCCACGTCATCGATGGCTCGTCGATATCGATTAAGCGCTATGATAAGAGTCTGAAGTTTGCCGCCAGCGTAAGCGGCGTCGTTCGGCCTCAACTGAAGACAGATTCCAGACTATCGGCGCGAGGGAAAACGCCACAATCGATCGGTCAGACGCACAATTACGGCGATTATGGCCCAATGTTGGGGAATTCAGCCTCAAAGCGTGGCTAGAGTTGGCTCATGACGTGCGCGGCGGCAGCCGCCGTTGAAGATGTCGGATGAAGCGCGCCGGAGAGCAAAGCGTTGGAGGGGCCGCCGATGACCGACGGCGCAAATGAAAACATCGGGGCTCGGCTGCGTCACGTCAGGCTGCGCAACGGCCTTTCACAGCGTGCGCTGGCAAGGCGGGCCGGAGTAGTCAACTCAACCATATCTTTGATCGAATCAGGGCAGACAAATCCGTCCGTGGGCGCCTTGAAGCGTATCTTGGAAGCCATTCCGATCAGTTTGGCACAATTTTTTTCGCAACCGGACGAGAGAAGGGAACAGATCTTTTTTAAGAAGAATGACCTGACCGAGATCGGCAAGGGCGGAGTCTCCCTTCTCCAGGTTGGCAGCACCATGGTTGGTCGATCAGTCCAGATTCTGCAGGAGACGTACAAGCCTGGCTCCGACACAGGGAAAGTGTGCCTTACTCATGATGGTGAAGAAGGCGGAATTGTCATTAGTGGACGTTTGGAGGTCACAGTTGACGATCAAAGGCGCGTGCTATGCCCTGGCGACGCTTACTACTTCTCCAGCCGCCGACCACACCGGTTTAGGTGTATCGGCAAAGAAATATGTGAAGTAGTGAGTGCGTGCGCGCCGCCAACGGTCTAGTGAACGAGAGCTGATCAGGCAAGAGTTGATAACGCGCCGTACTGAAGGGGGGTGCGCAAGAGATTTCTAAGGTGTGAGTTTGCTTCGAAACGTGAAGATAGCATCGAGGCGCGGACGACATGTGGATCGCTTCATTGCGATCTTGCGATCCACCAGATTTGGCGAAATAGAAACGGCGCATCTTTGCAGCTATGTGCGCAGTAACCGCCCCAATGCCAGCATCTGAGGCAAAGTGATCGGGTCATTGGCGATACTCGATGCCACCGGGTGTGACGCGAATCGCGCGACCACCATCTCCGCCTTCGGCGCGACATAGAGGCGCTGGCCGTGGATGCCCTTGGCTTCGAAGGCGTCCAGCTCATTGTGGCTCACCCACCACATGCTCCGATACGAATAGCCTGGTAACCACGCGTAGTGGAATTTGTCCGGGTCATCGCCCTTTCGCACCTCGTGCACGACGGAGGCGGGAATGAGCTGCTTTCCGTGCCAGTCGCCTTCGCGACGCATGAGCTCGCCAAAGCGCGCGAGGTCGCGCAGGGTCGCGTTCAGCCCGCCGCCGACCAGCGGCGTGCCAACCGGGTCGACAAGGACGTAGCCATCCTCCTCGCAGCCCAGTGGCGCCCACAGGCGCTCGTGCAGCAGCTGTGCGAACGAGCGGCCGGTCACGCGCGCCATCACCCAAGCCATTACGTCCGTGTTGACGGTCTTATACGCGAACTCGTGGCCGTGTGCCCCCTCCTTCTTCATGGTGCGCAGGTAGTCGCATAATGTCCGCGGCCCGTCGTAACCGACCGGCCGTGGTCGCCCACCACAGGCGCGCGAATACGCCCGAACGCCGGAGCGCTCGTCGTCGTAGATCTCGGTGTATGCCAGACCAGTCTGCATATCCATCACCTGACGCAGCGTGGCATCACCCCAAGCAGTCCCCCGGAGCTCCGGTAGGTAATGTGGGATTGCCTTCCCATCATCGAGCACGCCCTCGTGGACGAGCGCGGCGGCGAGGGTACCAGCGTACGACTTCGTGACCGAGAAGCACGCATGCGCCAACTGTGGCTCGAGCGCCCCGAAGTAGCGCTCATACACAATGCGCCCGCGATGCAGCACCACGATGCCGTCGCAGTAGGTGTCGAACAGCGCCTCGTCGAAGCGGCGGGTGCGGCCGTCCTTATCGGCGAAGGTCAGCGCCTCAATGTTCGCGGCCTTGTCGCTGCGATCGAGCGGCGACGGCCCGCCCCGCCCGCGCCACACGTTGACACTCGCCGCAAGCTCGCGCCTATGCGACAGCGACCAACGGATCTGCGGGAAATCGAAAAACGTGCCGCTCTCGAATGTGATGCACTTGTCTGCTGGCGGCGGCGCACCGCGCATCCAGCAGAGTTCGCGCGGATCGGACGCGCGGCCATCGAGAAAGCGTTTTCCGTCGAATTCGAGAAAGCTCATCGACTACGTCCCTTCCAAAGCGTTTCGAGAAGGACACCCAATTCGAGTTCTCTCATAATCTCTCCCCCATTTGCAGATCAAAGTGCCGTCAACCTTGAGCGACGCCCCAAATCTCCACGGTAGTCTTGGGATTGTGCATCATTGGCTTCAGCACGAGCCGTCATAGGTGGAAGCGCTCCGCCCACGCAATCCGCGAGGGTCTTGGCGAAGGCAATCGTCTCGGTGAAGTAGCAGACCATGAGCTTCAGGTCCGCGAGTGACCGGCCGAACGCCCGCAGGAGGTTCTGGATATAACTCATGGTGACGCGGGTCTGCGGCATGAGCTGCCCCTCCATGACGGAGTGCCCCTTATTGCAGTAAGGCTCCGAGGGCACTTGGCCACCAAGCCACACGGTATTTCGCAACCGGATAGCTTGACGGCAAGGTGTGGGGTAGGTCCAGTCCCAAACGCGTGCGGGCCAATGGTCCTCGCGCGGGATGTATTTGTCGCAGCCGTTGCGCAGCTCGCGCATGGCCAGGACCTCGACCTTGGTCAAGGCGCCCTTTGGATTGAGCCGGTGGCAGGGGACCACGGTCCCGGCGGGACCCGGCTCGCGAAAATGACTCGCCCGCGCCTTGGAAAGCGGCGCCCATTGCTCGCGTGTGTTGCCGAAGTAGTAACCCTCCAGTTTGACGCAATCCTGAAAGGAGGCGCCGAGTGCGGCCAGTGTCTCCGCGTGTTTCTCTATGATGAAGTGGCTCTGAGCCACGCCGTCATCTGGCTGTCCCACCACGCCGTCTACATCCTCGGCTGCGCGGTTCGCAACGGCAATGAACTCGCCCGCGCAAGCCCCCAGGGACCGCTCGCTCACCGAATAGCGCTTGCCTCTGAGGCGGTACGGGGCGCGGGAGCGCTCGGACTTCGGGATGCGTCCGCCAGCCGCGCTGGGCAATAGCTTGAATTTGTATAGTTTGGCCGGAGAAGGGCTGCAAGGGCTCCGGGATCGTACTGATCGCTGGCATGGGTCCGCCTTAAAGAAACGGGCCAGCGCCGCAATCACCTCCCAATCGTCGCGTTCGGCGGTGTAGTGCGCCTTTAGCCGCACCACGTCGTCGAACGTGCAGGCTTCGCTAGCAAGTGCCTCTGCCAAGTTCGCCATCGTGCCTTCGATCTGCTTGTCGAAGTCATCCGGATTGCGAATCCGTCCCGCCGCGTCAAAATCACCTGCGCCGCCAACGAAACTCAATGCGCCTGCGCTACCCGACAAACAGTGGGTATGCGCAATTGGCAGAGTCCAGATGAGAGGCGCTCTCGTTACCATATATCTGCAACCGGTTTCGCCTGCGACGTTGACGCTTTGGCGAATTAGCTCGCCGTAGTAACAGCAGGTTACCTTCGTCCTCAACGTTGAAAAGACGTTTTCTTTAGCCTAGCAACTCGTTGAAAACTCAAGGTAGCGTTTCATAAATCGAACATCGCACTCGTTCACAAGCTTTGGCCTATCCGAAGATTGACGTGCCAGAATCCTCGACGGTCGTGGACTAACGGTCAGCCGATTTCGGCTAACCGTGACAAATCCTGAACATGGGAGTTCACTGTCATTGTTGCCCAAAGCTCTTGGCGGAAGTCTTCGGCTGAGGTCAGCGCTTGCCGTCTAAATCAGCAAACCAGAGCGGGATGAGGGTAGGTTGAAGGTTTTGGAATCCGAATCGGCTTTTCTGAATAATCGTGCTGGTGGGAAGAAGGCGAGCATGGTGGGCAAGCCTTTCCTCTGCATCTTCGCAAGCCTGTCGTGACCGCAATCGAGGGCGGGATGTCCCGCATTAGGCCGCCAAGCATCGGAACTGCGAACAGAACAGCAATCAGCTGGATCATTTAGTCGAGGAGACCGGCAGCGTCGCGCCGGGCCAGACGGACGGTCACAAGCCGAAGGCAAATTTGGGGAGACAACGGTCTAGCTGTCACAACGGATTAAGGACGTCGACACACCGAACGCGAGCTCGTTCGCGATCTTGCCGAACGCACCTGAACGCTACCACCTCTAGTTGCGGGCCTTCGCGCATGCTCAGGAGCCCAACGTCAGCGGCGTGGTGGCAAACGAACGCGAGCGCTTCCGCAGTCGCGTGGAGACGAGCTTAATAGACGAAGTATTGAGGTTGATCCTCGCCAAAACTCCGCGCAGTCGCTGAATGAACATGACTACGCGCCCGCGCTGATCGGAAGCCAACTCCGCAGCTTGCGATATTCGGCAATTGCCGCCTCTACGCGCCGGAGCCCCTCCGCACTGTCCGCTAAAGCGCAATACTCATCCTCATGCTCGGAATTTGGAGCACTGGCCTGGAAAAGTCGATAAAGTTCCGACTGGATTCTCAGTCCTCGCAATCGACCGTGATCCCAGGCAAACCCGTAGCAGTTGAAGCGCACGGCTCACGTGGCCCCTTCGTGAAGCTACCCTCGCAAGAACAACAGCGGTGTCGCCGACCCATTGGTAACCCTCTGGACCGTGCGCGCCGAAAACTACGACCAAAACCTATCAAGAATTGCTGCCTAGCTTCCAAATAGCAATCAGAAAAGTCGGTCCAGCCGTCTGCTTCGCAATGCAAACTCAGCGCCGCCCTATTTCACCTAATGGCTCAGTCAGGCGGCGACCGATCGTGAATGATCGGACCCGACGCACACGAGCGTTCCCCTCTAGTATTGGCAGATACAAGACCGGCGCTGCTAGCAAGCAGAAGGCCAGCGCAACGGGCCTACGACGCTCCCTATCCGGATGGCAGCCCGCTCAACTCGATTGGGCCGCCAGTGATGGCGCGGATTGCGGACTCAGCAACGTGACGCAAAGTCCCTTACAGGACGGAGGCCAACGTCATTCGGCAAAGGGTCGTAATATCGTAGACAGGCAGACCCGTTATCCGGCGGACCGCCGGCGCCGTCAGTGGCATTCCCGTGCACTCGAACAAAAATACCGCAATATCAGGATGTGAGTCCCGGAGTTGAGTGGTGCAGGCGACGACATCCCTTTCGATTTCCGCGATATCGGTCCGCGGCGGCGGTCGCATATTCTCATTTCGCACGAGTGAGCTGTTTTCGATTCCCCCTATGACCACCCTCGCCCGCGCAGCCGGGTCGTCGATCCCGAGCATGTCCTCGCTTAAGTGCTTCGGCTGAGCGACGACAACCGCGAGCTTAGCGGCGGCCGGCAATTGGCGGAGTAGAGCCGGCAGGAGCAGTAGGCTCGACGTAACGACCGGTACGTCCACCGCCGCGGCCACAGCCGCTTGATGTCGGATGAAGTAGCCACAGTTGGAGCTTATTGCAACAGCGCCCCTCTCGACTAAGCGCTTCGCCGCCGCCACGCAGGCAGGCTCCAGCTCTGGCGCGCCAGGAATAACGATATCAGCCCATGCACCAATAACTGTTTCTGAAATGATGGGAAGATCGAAAGTAGCTGAACTCATTAAGGAGCCGCGTAGCGGCGCTGGCGTGTTGGCATCGGTCGTCATTCCCCGTTCCAAATTCAGAATTCCGAGAGAGCGCGGGATTTGCAATGCCATTTATGACTCCGCTAACTTTATGACAGATGATTGCTTGAGCTTAGCGCGATCCTAAGCTGAAATCCCGCAATTTGTTCAGCTTCGCGCAGCAATTCCATGCTCGAACAATGGAAGTACATACTTTTCGCACGATTAGATCTGTTGCGGGAGCTCAGAGATCACCACGTTCGATGGTTGGACCGGATCGCTCAGCTGGCGATTCCGCGAAGCTGGCGGCGGAATGACCGCATAGCGGGGGCGATCGTTTTCAAGTCCCATCAATGCACCGACGCTCGGCGGCCGCGCGTGTTCTATTCGAGCAGGAGTGCGCCGACCAGAAGCGGGATGGCATTTGCCGAGCACCGCCACCTACGCTCAATCACGCCGCTCACGCGTTTGCGAGAAACGCAGCGAACTTGAACAATATTTGGCGCAGTGGATCGGCAATGCAGCATCATCGCGTTTCGCCGCATCGGCGTAGCGGAATCAACCTACGAGCACGACCGGTCCAGCTCGACAGGTTTCCACACCGAGACTGAGGGCCTCGAGTTGAAGCACCCATCTAGCGCACGCCTGGCTACGATTGCGCCGGGCATGCGCGTCTGCTTCGAGGGAGCACTACTAGCGACTGGCTAGTCCATCAGAGAAGAAGGCGGGAAGCATGGGGCTGCCCGCCGGTTGGTACCGCCGAGATGCTATACAGTCGCGGCGCTGACGGCTGCGTGCCAAGGTATTATGCGCGATACAGCGTATGTGGCGTACGGCTAAGCACCTCCGCGCCGCGTCCCGTTACCAATACGGTCTCGCTACAACCAATCATATAACCGTCCTCTCCAAGGAGAATCATTGGCATGTGAACGGTCATGTTGGCCTGAAGGATCTCGGTTGCGCCGGGCTCCAAGCTGATGTTGCCGCGTTCATTCCAGGGGGCGCCGGTTTGGTAACCCACCCGATGATTGAGCGCTTGCGGTCGACCAGAACGCTCGATCACTTTGCGCGCGGCGGTGTCCACTTCGCCAGCTGTCACGCCTGGCTTGATTACGGCGATCGCGGCTTCAAGTGCCTCTTCCGCCAACGCATGCAAGCGTTCCGACTCAGGGTGTCGGCCGAGTACAGCGCCGCGGACCAGTGCTCCGGCGTATCCTTGTTTTACACCGCCGAGTTCTACCATTGCAGGTTCGTTGTTACCCATTGGATGGCGTGTAAGCCTAGTATGTGGCAATTTCGTCCGCTCACCGAACCCGATTGAGACCAGCCTCACGTCCTCACCACCGGCTTTTCTGACTTCGCTCTGGATGGCTACGGCCATCTCCGTTTCGGTGATGCCTTCCCTAAGCGACTGCTGAAATGCACGCACCGCCACATCGGTCATAGTCATCGCATCGCGCATTGCACTGATTTCGAGGTCGCTTTTCACGGCCATCACCGACGGGACCAGACAAGAAGCATCGACGACGTTCATGTTCGGAAGGCGCGCCTGAAGTGCACTTACATCTGCAGGTGCAAGATTCCAACAGCCCAGTTCGAACCCGATTCTCTTGCCTGCCAGGCCCAGCTGGCGGAGAACATCGGCGCACACTCTGGCGAAGTCAGGCTGCTCCGTGTAACCAACAATCTCGTCGATACAGCTTTCGGCACGTACGCCATTGAGCTCGAACTCGCGCACGACATATGTTGGCGCTCTTCCTGGCACGAAGATCAGCGGAAACGGCATGAAGTACGCGCCCATCCCATCGTATCCGCTAAGATACTTGAGATGGCCGTGGGCAGTGACCACGAGCGCGTCAAGCTCAGCTCTGGCCACCGCTTCAAGCACATTCTTCTGCCGCCGCTCATACTCTGATTTCTGAAACGGGGCATTGGTGAAAGGAATTGCTTTAAGTGCGGTCATGGATCGTTCCTTTTAGTAACCACAGACGTTCATTCTAAGCTTGCGCTAGTCCGTCAACCACTCAACATCCGCCCCTTGCCTCGTAGTTCGGCATAGCGAAGCCATCGGATGGCCACTCCAGGAGTCTTTGCCAATCGCATGCTCGCTGAGGTCCAGCGATAGAAGTGAGCCGTCAGGGTCGGATGGGCACTTGACGCGAGACATCACTGGACTTGGCTTTTCGGCAAACAGCTAGTGTCCAGATGTACACCCCTCAAGTGCCTGTCGATGCACCAAGTGCGCTCTCCAAAGAACCATCTCGTTCCAATCCGGTTTTTGGGGATAAAAGTATTGCTTGGTGGCCCTCCGTATCTGCCGCCCGAGTTCCGAATCAATCGCGTCCGGTCTGTATCTGAACAGCCAGTGTTCATCACGCAGTATCGTCGAACCAGTGTAGGTTCCATATTCGAGGGCAACGTAGGTGTGACGATCGCCCAAAATCCGCTGCCAGTATTCGTCTTGCGTGCCGTGCAAGTTGACCGAGGAGGACGTTCCTAGATCGGGCAAGGTTACTGAGGGCCCGAAGATTTTTGCTGCTCGCTCGTACCCCCTTAACCCGGACGGTTGCTCGCATTGCAACTCCCCGTAGCCATAAGGACCGAGCCCGGTATGGTAATCGATGATGATGACATTATCGCGGGCTGCCACGTCAAAGTCGGCTACTATTTTCTCGAGGGTTCGTCGCGCTTCGGTAGGCTCGCTTCCGCCGTAAAACAGGCCACCGGGCCTGGTGTACTGACCACGCGACCTCGCTGAACGGTAAACCTCTTCCCCATGCAACTTGCGATATTCGGCTATCACAGCTTCAGCGCGCCGGAGCCCCTCCTCTGTTCTGTCCGCAGGAACGCAGTACTGATCCAACTCCTCATACTCGGGATTTGCAGGCGCCGGTTTTGAAAAGTCGATAAAGTTACGATTGAGGTCGCATCCCTCTGCAGTAGACCTGCGATCCCAGGCAAAGCCGTAGCAGTTCAGCGCATGGACGAAGAGCACAGCCGTCGAGGGCGGAAGCTCCTCGTGCAACTTTGCCTGCAAAAACAGCAGCTGCGCTGCCGAGCCATGGTAACCCTCTGGACCGTGCGTGCCGGAGACCAGGACCAAGAGCTTCTTTGCATCTGAGGGGCCGAAATATGCCGCATCGGTAAAGAGAGCCTCGCGAGATGGTCCCTTTGCACTGCACTGATACGCCTTCGACTTCGGTGCCGCTGACAAAAATTTCTGCCTGGCCTCCAGATAGGTGTCAGAGAAATTGACCGCAGCAATTTGCTTCACAACGTCAAAGTTCACGCCGCCTTACCTCCACAGTCAATTCGTCCGATGGGGACGAATTGTCCAAACTTACCGTGACCTATCCTGATTGACCGGGACGCGACCCACAGGGCCACCGCGGCGCAATTTCAAATCGGCGCATCGATCAGGTTGTCTACCCTTTAGTAAAGGCTATCGGGTCTCCAAGCCGAATTTCTGCAATGTAAAGCCTTATATTCCAGAAATTCTGCGGCCTACCGGGGACACGAAGCCTTTTCTACTCTAGGCGCTCTAAACAGACCAGACTGCGCTGAACCGGCCCGGGTTTGCCGGAGGCTCCACCTCCTGAGAGATGGAGCCATGACAAGCAGGACGACGAACAAGTTCTCACCCGAGGTCCGGGCCCGACGGGTCCGGATGGTTTTGGATCACGCCAGCGAGCATCCTGTCACTGGGCGGTGAATACTCCCCAAATATGGGCATCGAAAATTCCCTAGCTGGCATCCCAGCCTGAAGGGGCCGCGGCGCGGAGGCCCCACATACCGGAGCGCTGCGGCCCCTTCAGGCTTTCCGCATCCGATCCTGTCCCCGAAGTGATTCGGGGGCGGAACGGATGATCCAGCTTGGAGATCTCATCGTGATTTTGGACCTTCACCGTCAGGGCTTGTCGATCAGCGCGATTGCCCGGCGCACGGGGCGCGACCCGAAAACGATCCGCAAATACATTGCGCGGGGTCTCGAGCCACCCGCCTATGGCCCTCGGCCGGCTGGCCGGCCGAGCAAGCTCGCACCCTATCTCGACTATCTGCGAGAGCGCATCGCCGCCTTCCCGGACTTGAGTGCTGTCCGGCTGACCCGAGAGCTTCGGGAGCGCGGCTATACCGGCGCCTATACAGCCGTAAAGCGGTTCGCGGCGGCGATCCGTCCCGATAACGCACCTAAGCCCTTCGAAGTACGGTTCGAAACCCCGGCTGGCCAGCAAGCGCAAGTCGACTTTGCTCGCTTCGTGACCATCTTCACCGACGAGCCCGATGTGACACGGATCATTTGGCTGTTCTCGATGGTGCTCGGGCATTCGCGCTTCATCTTCGCCCGCTTCGTCATGCATCAGGACCTGCAGACGCTGCTGCGCTGCCACATGCAGGCTTTTGCGGTCATCGGCGGCGTGCCGATCGAGATCCTTTACGACCGCATGAAGACGGCCGTGACGGGCGAGGACGGCGATGGACACATCGTCTATAACCGGTCGCTGCTGGCGCTCGCACAACATTACGGCTTCCATCCGAGGGCCTGCCGGCCGTACCGCGCCAAGACCAAGGGCAAGGTCGAGCGTCCGTTCAGCTACATCCGGCAGGACTTCTTCCTCGCTCGCAGCTTTTGCAATCTCGACGATCTCAACACCCAGCTCGACGACTGGCTGGCCAACGTCGCCAACGTGCGCGTACACGGCACCACGCAGAAAGTCGTTGCCGAGGCGTTTGCCGCCGAGAGACCCGAGCTGCAGGCGTTGCCAGCGGGGCCGTTCGACGCGCTGCTCAAACTCGAGCGCCGTGTCAGCCACGACGGGCTCGTGTCGATTGGTGGCAACTATTACAGCGTCCCGGACCGCACGCGCCGCATTGTCGAGGTGCAGCAATTGCCCGATGTAATCCGCATTCTCGATCAAGGCGAAATCGTCGCCGTCCATCCCGTTCTGGAAGGCCGCCGGCGAACTCGCGTCGCACCCGAGCATCGCCAGGCGGTCAACCGGTCCAGGTCGCGACCTGGCGTGTCCGAAGCCCTCGTCGGTCGGGCCGGCGATCACATCCCACGACGGTCGCTCGAGTTTTACCAAGCTGTCGGCAAACGGCTCGCCCAATCGGGAGGCCGGCCATGACCATCCACACGCAGCCGGCAGCGATCGACAGCGTCAAGAAAAGCCTGGTCGCACTCAAGATGCCACGTGCGCTGGAAATACTGGACACCACGCTGCGGCGAATCGAACAGGGTGAGGTAACCTGGATTGAGGCGCTCGATCAGCTGCTTATCGAGGAGCTGACGCTGCGCGACAATCGCCGTGTCAGTACCGCGCTGAGAATGTCTCGTCTGACCACCGTCAAAACGCTCGCCGGCTTCGACTTCGCGTTCCAGCCCTCGCTCGATCGCAATCGCATCCTGGCGCTTGCCGAATTGAAGTTCATCGACCGCGCCGAGGTGGTCCATCTGCTTGGGCCGCCCGGCACCGGCAAGAGCCATCTCGCGACAGCACTCGCGGTCGAGGCCGTGAAGGCGGGAAAGAGCGTCGCGTTCGCCACGCTCGCCGACATCGTCACCACCCTCGCAAAAGCCGAACGCGAAGGCACTTTGCGCGAGCGCCTGCGGTTCCTCGCCCGCGCCTCCCTCCTTGTCGTCGACGAGATCGGTTACCTCCCGGTCGTGCCCGGCGGCGGCAATCTGTTCTTCCAGTTGGTCAACGCCCGCTATGAAAAGGGCGCGATGATCCTCACTTCGAACCGCGGCTTTGCTGAATGGGGCGAGGTCTTTGGTGATGCCGTCGTCGCCACAGCATTGCTTGATCGCCTGCTTCACCACTCCGTTGTTATCCAAATCGAGGGATCGAGCTATCGGCTCCGCCAGCACGCCGCCCTCGTCCCGGAAAACGTCCGCTCGCGCCCGCTCACAAACCCGCCGCAGCCCAAGCGCCGCGGCCGCCCGCCTGGAAGGACCAATGACGATCCCGATAGCGGCTGATCCCCGAACCACAATCGCCGTCACCTAGGGAAATTTGGAAGCCCATTCTCACGGAAAGTTCGCTGCCCGTTGACACGCATCCCTCGCGCTGGGCCGCGGTGACCTCGATTGCGGCCAAGTTTGGCTGTACGCCCCAGACGCTGCATGAGTGGGTCAAGAAAGCCGAGGTCGACAGCGGGCAGCGGGCCGGCGTTCCGCGCCGATACCGCCGAGAAGCTGCTAGCCGGGGGAGAACCGAGAGCTTCGGCAGGCCAACGAGATCCTGCGCAAGGCCACCGCTTATTTTGCGATGGCGGAGCTCGACCGCCGGTCCAAGCCATGATCGCCTTCATTGACGATCATCGAGGGGCGCATGGTGCCGAGCCGATCTGCAAGGTGTTGCCGATCGCCCCCCGACCTATCACGCCCATGTGGCCAAACGGCGCGATCCCGCCAAGCTGTCAACGCGGTGTCTCGTTGGACTTCTCACGGCCCGGCAAGCCAACCGACAACGCGTTCATCGAGGCCTTCAATGGGCGCTTCCGAGCCGAATGCCTCAACGCCCACTGCTTCCAGTCCCTTGCGGATGCCCAGGAAAACGTGGAGACTTGGCGCAGATAGCGTAACGAAGAACGGCCCCACGGGGCGATCGGCAATCGGCCGCCGATTTTGCTGCAAAACCACGTCGGCGCATCCAGCTCGCCAACGGGATCAGAGCGCAAAACTTTAGTTCTGGCTGCTCCAAACTTCGGTCTCGCTACAAGTGCGCCGAGGCCCTAACCGCCGCTGGATGAAAACTCAGTGGCGGGTCAGCGGGGAACAAGAGCGCCTTCAATCTTCAAACCTCAGGTTCAAGGCGTGGTCTCTTGGAGCGCGTTCGGAACTATCGTCCTCGACCTCCACCAAGTGATGTAGAGAACAATTAGCCAAGCTACAGGCAGAAGCATCAGCATCGATGCTATTGCCGCAATCGTCGGATCGATCTCATGGCGTATGTTTTCCCACATCTTCAATGGGAGAGTGCGGATCGCAAATCCGCTGACCAGAGACGTTTTGACAACCTCATCAAAAGAGTGAAGGAAGGCAAACAGGGCCCCGCCGATGACGCCTGGCCGGACCAGCGGCAGCGTCACTTTCGTAAAGGTCTGCAGCGGATTGGCCCGCATGCTCTTCGCCGCCAGCTCCAAGCGCCGGTCGAAATTTGCTAGCGTCGCTGAGACGATTACGACGACATAGGCTGTAGCACCGATGCTATGTGTCAGGACGATGCCGACTTGTGTGCCGATGAGGCCAAGCTTGAGCAAGCCGAGGTACGCGGCGATGCCGACAATGATGCTCGGAATGGTAATGGGAGTGAGGAGCGCCATTGTCGAGATACTACGTAGCGTCGAAGAGGCGCGACTAAGGCCATAGGCTGCAAGCGTACCAACAACAGTCGAGAGAAGGGCGACGGCGATACCGATCTGGATGCTGGTCCATGCAGCGTCGGTCCAGGACGGATTGTCAAAGAAGCTTTGGTACCAATGGAGCGAAAGGGCTGCCGGCGGAAATTGTAGTGATGGTCCTGCGCTAAACGACATGACGATGACGACAAGGCTCGGAAAGAGCAGGTAGAACATGACAAGCGCGACGAAAGACGCACCAATTATCCTCCATAGATGCTTGCTGCCAACGGCTTGGTAGAGCGTAGCCGCCCAACGCTTTGCCCGATACAGGGTAGCAAGCTCTTCGAAGTAGCGGATCGACGGACTGAATGAGGGTAGCCAATTCTGCTGCGGAGACTTCCATCTTTTTGTCGCGGCTCGACCTTGAGCACCAGAAAGGTCCAGCCCAAAAATGGCAAGCATGACCACGGCAAGCCCCAGGAGGATGAAAGCTGAGGCGGCAATACGCCCCAAGTCCAGAGAGGTTTCGACCTGAGTTGCAATGAAAGTCGATAGCATGGCGTCGCCCAACCCGCCCAGGGCGGCGGGCGTTATATAGAAGCCAAGACAGAGGACGAAGACCAGCAGCGAGCCGCTGCGGACGCCCGGCAGACTAAGCGGAAAGAATACGCGCCAGAAAGCGGCAAACGGATGGGCACCCATGCTACGGGCAGCGGCAGTGAGGGACTTATCAATGCCTAGCATGACACTGACCAGAGGGAGAACCATGACAGGAAGCATGATGTGGACCATGCCGATGTAGACAGCCATGCGGTTGTAGATGAGCGATATGGGGCTAGAGATGAGTCCGAGGTCGAGCAGTAGATTGTTGATCAAGCCGCCATCGCCAAGAATTATGATCCACGCGTAGGTGCGCACCAGAAAGCTGGTAAGATAGGGAATGACCACGAGCGCGAGAAGTACCGTACGCAAGCCCTTCGAGGCAGCTGCGATTAGATAAGCCATCGGATAGCCAATGATTACGCACATGGACGTAGCCACGACGCTTACCTCGACGGTCTGCAGGAGCACGCGCACATTCGCCCCGCGACTGAAGAACGCCTCGTAGTTGGCAAGCGAGAAGGCCGGCGCATTGAGGCTGGTCAGAAATAGCAGAACGGCCGGTATACCAAAAACCGCGAGCAAAATGGCAAAAGCCGGAACGGTAAGCGCAATGGTTATCTGGCCAAGCTTGTGGAGCATGTTGATTAGCCTTATTCTCTTGTCGTATTCGCTCTGGTCCTAGGCTCTGACGAACCGTACATCGGAGCGAAGCCATTCAAGCCGCGCCTCTTCGCCCGGCTGGAGAGCCCGTCGCCCCGATGCAACGTGCTCGCGCACGACAAGCACTGTGCTAGCGACGCGCACATGGTATTTCCTCAGCGGGCCAGCATAGATCATGTTGTCCACGGTTCCCTTGACGGACTGACACTGGTCCGCATCGACGCGCTTCGGCGCGTCAAGTGGGGCGACGCAGATTCGCTCTGGCCGAATCATAGGAATAGTGCCCTCCGGCTGCGGGGCGTCGGATTCGATCATAAAACCAGCCTTATCAAGGATATTCGCCTCGCCCAGAAACTTCGCCACGAACTTCGTGGTGGGCCGGTCGTAGATGGCCTCCGGCGTGTCAGTTTGCTCGATCCGACCGGCTTGCATGACAACGACACGGTCCGACAGCGTCAACGCCTCGTCTTGATCGTGCGTAACGCAGACAGTAGTGATGCCAAACTCTTTGTGCAGGCTCTTGATTTCGGTCTGCATTTGCTCGCGCAGGTTGCGATCAAGCGCGCCGAGCGGCTCGTCGAGCAGAAGAATCGGTGGATCGGCTATCAGCGCGCGAGCAAGTGCCACTCGCTGTTGCTGCCCCCCGCTCAGTTGCGACGGCATACGGTTGTCCAATCCATTGAGATGCACACGCGCTAGAATCCGATCGACGCGCTTTGCCCTCTCGGCAACTATCACGCCGCGCATTTCGAGCGGAAATTCAAGATTTCGGCGCACGGTGAGGTGCGGGAACAGCGCGTAGCTCTGGAAGACAATACCCTGATCGCGTCGGTAGGAAGGAACAGCGGCGACGGATTTTCCAGCGATAAAGATGTTGCCCTGATTTGGTGTCTGAAAGCCAGCGAGCAGCATTAGGGCTGTCGTCTTGCCCGAGCCGCTAGGACCAAGAATTGTCAGGAACTCGCCGCGGCGAACGCTCAATGAGAGGTCCTTGACTGCGGTAACTGATCCGTACGTCTTCGTGACGTTCCGAAATTCGATCTGAGCGAAGTGCACGTCTTTCTCCATCGCTTCATTGCCGGCAATGGGAACGAGAGGCGCATTCGCCGGCCCATCAACTAGATCTTGATTGTCGAAACGGTTAGGCATGCTGGCTCCATCAACATGGAAAGCGGCATAGCGATCGACGAGGTCCGTCGTCGCCATGCCACATAGCCTCAAAGAGATCCAGAATTAGCTAAGGATCCACTCGTTCCAGCGTTCGCGGAGCCTGTCGGAATTGGTTTTCCCGTCGGCCCCTCGCTCGCTGTACCACTTCCCGTTCATGACGATGCCACTGGCCAAGTAGTCAGGATGGCTAGGAAGCTTACGGGCAAGCTCCTCAGGCAGGAGCTTGAATGCGTTCCGATTGGTAGGACCTTCCGGCCAAAGCTTTGCCAAAGCAGCCTGGCGCTCGGCGCGGGTAGCGAATTCAATAAACTTTTGAGCCTTCGCGGCATTGGGGCTGCCCTTTGGGATGACCCAACTGTCCCACTGCAGCTTGGATTGACTACGGTTCATCTCCATAGGCGCGCCCCGGGAAATCACCACACCCGTTCGTCCGCTATAGGATTGCATAAGGTCGGCTGCCTTATCTGTCATAATCTGCTGAATCTCGGAGCCGACAGTCCACCATTTCCGAATGTGCGGTTTGATTTTATCCAGACTGGCGAAAACGCGATTTATGTCCATGGGATAGATCTTGTCCGGAGCTACGCCATCCGCCAGCAGCGCCTCCTCCCAAGGCCCCTCACCCCCATATCGACCTGAGACCAAGGTCCGTACGCCAGGAAATGTCTTGGTATCCCAGAACTCAGCCCACGTGTTCGGTCGCGGTTTTCCCGCTGGATACTTCTCGGTATTGTAAACCATCACGTAGGAAAAGATCAGTTGCCCTACCCCAAACGGGTGTTTGACAAAATCAAAGAGGCCATCCACCTCCTCCTTCTTAAAGCTGGAATAGTCGATTGGCTCGAGCAAACCTTTCTCGCCACCAATGATGGTAGCGCCCTGAGTCATGGGAGCAACGTCAACCGTCACGTTTTTGTTGGTCACCATAAGCTCGAGCTGCGCAGAGCTAATTTGGTCGGTGATCGGGACTACCTTGATCCCGGTCTCCGCCTCGAATGGCTTCACAAAACACTCAATGTATGTCTTCGCTATGTCCCCACCATAGACCACGACCCGCAGCTCGTCCGTTGTCGCCGCCACGGGACTGCCGGCGATCGAATTCATGGCGCCTGCCAAGACGGCGGAAGAGCCGGCTTGCAGGACGCGTCTGCGATTCATCAATAGACTCATGCTTCGCTCCCTTAGTGTGATTGCGTGACGTTCGGAATTTGAATCATTTTTGTTGCGTGAATATTAGGAGTGTTCAGAGCCGATTTTCTTCAATGTAGAGGCTTATTCAGCTGGAAACGCCCATTGATTTGCACGATTGCGACGCTTTTAGGCTTTCGCCCCTGCTTCACGGAAGCAAGGCACCGGTATCTCGCCATCCGAAGCCGCTCAGTGGCCGTTAGGAATTCCATAAGAGCTCTTCCTTGCCACCGCTATCGAGCAACGTGAGCTTTCTAGTCATGAACGCTGCAGGTAGTGACTGCCACCCCACTCACGCTCGCTGCGGCCGGATCATAGCGAATCATCTCCTTTCCTGAGCGTCGTGGTCACGCGTATTTTGTTTCCTCCATTCCTCGAGTCACCTCCGGCCGACTCAAAGCGCCGAGCGCGCGGGTCTTTGAACCGGCCCGGGTTTGCCGGAGGCCATTTGGTTTAAGTTATGCTGCCCTGGCCGGTTGTTCCAGCATGGTGTAGCAGCGTTGCTCAACTTCGGGCGGCGGTATGTTGCCGATGGGCTCGAGGAGCCTTCGGTTGTTGAACAATCCACCCATTCCAGGGTTGCGAGCTCGACGGCCTCGAAGCTGCGCCACGGCCCGCGCCCACTGCAAGGTGTTGCCGATCGCCCCTCGACCTATGACGCCAATGTGGCCAAACGGCTCGATCTCGCCAAGCTGTCAACGCGCGCCAGGCAGGACGCCGCGCTGAAGATCGAGGTCGGCGTGTCGCTGTGATGCACGAGCCCGCCGCCATGGACCGGTCGACGAATATCGCCAACCTCTACGTGGCCGCAGGGTTCAATTCATGCGGTATCGACTCTTCTGGTGGCGGTGGCAAAGTAATGGCCGAGTGGATGTCGACTGGCGTCCCTGTCGGTGACTATTGGGAAATGGACGTGTGGCGAGCCATGCCCTTCCAGCGCAATCGGCGATATTTGCGCGATCGAACGGGCGAGGCTGTTGGCAATCTTTGAGCCCTCCATTGGCCTCACAAGTCACCCGCGACGACTTCTTGTAGCGGCTCAGCAGCGCGCTCGCCGCCTCGTACAGCGCGCGGCGCACGTCGGCGTCGCGGGCCATGCTGATCCGGCCCTGGACGTCGATCGAGGAGCCGGACTGCCAGCGTCGCGAAGTCCGGCCAAAATAGGCTGCACGTCGCGCGGACCTTGCGCCACTCGCCCTCCCGCGTGCGGTTCAAATCGTAGAAGCGGCGAAGAGATGCGATCGCCGCGTGTCTTTCACCCGCGACTTGTGTCTACGCTCGTAGAAGCAACACAACGACGCGATTTGCCAAATTGCGATTCGTCCCAGCTTTAAGGCTGTCGTTTGACTGCAGCGGCAGCGACTCTGGACGATGCGATCGACAAGCAACATTCATTGTGTGGACAAATGAGCAGCCAGACGGCCGTCCGCGGCTAGGAGGAGTGCCGAAACTCCTTGCGCAACGTTTCAGAATGGGCTCCGCGAGCAGGAACCGGTCGCGACACCGGCGCTATCTCACCGTCAAAAATCGCGCCCGGCGCGATCACGTCGACATGGCCTGCTGGCGTTGACACAGGTATTCGACGGAGATGTGGGTGCTTGGCTACGTCCTCTATCTGGTTCAGCCGTCCGTACGCGAGTCCGGCGGCTTCCAGCTCACGCATGGCTTCGTCGCTCGGCGTTTGAGCAAACCGATTTACCACGATTTCATCCAAACTGGTCCTGTTGCGGATACGGTCCATGTTCTCGGCAAAATCGGGGTGGCGGATGAGTTCCGGTCGTTTGAGGAATTTGGTGCAGAAGTTGACCCATTCGCGGTCGTTTTGAACGGAGAAGATGACGTCCTTGCCGTCCGCACAGCGGTACGCCCCATATGGCGCGAGAGATGGATGGTTCACGCCCGCGCGCGCTGTATGATAGGCGCTGTAATCGAACTGAAGAACCGGAACGTTCATCCAGTCTGCGATGGCGTCAAATAGTGAGACCTGAATGGCCGTTCCTTCCCCGGTTCGCTCCCTAAGGAGCAGCGCCTGCAAGATGGCGTTGAGAGCGGTCATGCCGGCCGAAATGTCACATACGGAGACCCCGACGCGCGCTGGGCCCTCCGCTGTTCCGGTGATCGCGCAAAGCCCGGTCTCGGCTTGCACGATCAGGTCATACGCTTTGAGATGCGACAAAGCACCGCCATAGCCGAAGCCGGAGATGTCACAGGTGATCAACCGGGGATGGCGCTTCCGAAGATCCACCGATCCAAATCCAAGTTTCGTGATGCTGCCGGGCTTGAGATTTTGAATGAAGACATCAGCCTGAGCGACCATCGCTTCGAGGACTGCACGATCTTGCTCGACCGTGAGGTCGAGGCAGATGGATTCTTTTCCGCGGTTCAACCAGACGAAATATGCACTTTGGCCGTGAACGAGCTTATCGTAATTTCGTGCGAAGTCGCCCTCAGGGCGTTCGACTTTGATGACACGAGCGCCGGCATCGGCGAGGCGGGACGACGCATAAGGCGCCGCTACCGCCTGCTCGACGGCAACGACGGTAATACCTACTAACGCCGTCCTCATACGGACGCCCCTCCGACATTCTGACGGGAGTTCTGCGACCGGCGGTAGCCAAGAACGGAGAGCAGTCTGCTCTGCTCATTTCCGACGATCGAGATGCCCTCGTCAACGCCCATCCCAGGTCTTGCGAGCATCATGTCGGCCTGTGTTGCCACTGCAATGTTAACTGCCGCCCTTGCCGACAAATCCGTTTCCGTGCAGCTCCCACCCATATACGCGCCCACGCCATTCTCCTTGCAGACCAGCACGGCCCTGGCGGAGTCAGCGATCGAGCCCACGTCAGGCATCTTGATCTGAATCAGATGAGCCGCTTTTGCTTCGGCGAATAGCCGGATGTCGTCAAGCGTGTTGCATTGCTCGTCGACGACGACGCGGGCTTCGGTAGCGCGGCTATCGAGAAGTGCGACGATCTTGGCGTACTCCTCAAGCTGAGCTTCCGTTGATCCAAAGTCCGCCGGGCATTCAATATGAAGTCGGTATCCCGGCGCGTCATCCGCAACGCGCGCAATGAAATCGGCAATCTTCTGCGCCTGCATTCCAATCTCGAGGCCGATCCAACCGTAAACGTCGAAATGCAAAACGGGATGATATCCAGGCTGGCCGATTTCTTTCGTGCGTTTAACGACCCATTTGACGAACTCGCGAAACTTCTCCCCGGAAGGACCGAACTTCTCTCGCGAGTTGATCAAGCCATGCGGAAGCACATCAACCGACTTGAGAATCATCTTATCAACGTTGATTTCTCTCGAATCTCCGCTCTGAGCGTAGATCGGGACTGGCTTGTCGGGTAAAGGCAGGCGATATTCGGAGCAGATCACCTCGGCGAGCGTAGTCCGGCCAATATACGCAGCGGCGCGAAGTAAAGCTTGGCTCACACCATATTCAACGGCGAGAGGTAGGCGCTTGCCCTCATAGTGTGCGAGAACACGGTTACAAGAGCCAAGGAAATTGGAAACGTCGCCAGCGAGTAGCCGCGGGATCACAACGGATCTCGTGAGTGCTTCGACTGTGTCGACCTGAAAGACCGGCTCGCGACCGCCCGCGCCTGAGTACTGCACGTTCATCATGTCACCCCACACGATCGTGTCGTCTGACATGACGAGGCCGATGCTGAGCGACCGCGATGGAATGCGGATGGTCGGGAAACCGGGCGTCAGAGGCGCACCCAAATAACAAAAGCCATCTTGAGCCGCGCCGGCGCGTATTGCAGCTTGATCGTCGTAGAAGAAGCTTCCGTTCCCTGGAGCCAGAATCACATCTCTTATGGTGGGAGAGTTTCTCATTGCGCACTCTATCTAAGCGCAGCCATCTCGACTGCCATTCATCCCGATAAACCAAGGCCTTACATCACTTATGGCAAACTGGCCTTCGAACCTCCGGCCGCAGATTCAACGAGCAGCCTTGGCCTTCGGCGCTTAGGCGACTTCGATAAGCATCTGGATATTGCAAGCCACTCGTGCTTTAGAAACGGTTGGCTACTGCTCCAGAAACGAGTCAGGGGCAGGACAGTGATCTTCCTGTTTTGTCGCTCATGCCACGGAAGCGGCTGTGACTCCGTTGACGAGCTTCAGGTTCTGAAAGGCCCTCACCCCTTCGACACCACCTTCGTAGCCATAGCCGCTCTGTTTGATTCCTGCGTTTGGTGCATCCGCAGATACGCCCTTGAGGTGGTTCACGCTGATGGCACCCGCCGCAAGGCTGCGGATCATGCGCTTCTGAATCTCGAGAGATCCGGTGAAGAAATAGGCAGCAAGGCCATATTCGGTGGCGTTCGCTTCATCAATTGCCTCATCAATCGTATCGAACGGGGCAACCGTGAGAATCGGCCCGAACGGTTCGTCATGAAGAATCTGTGACTCGGGGTGGACATTGCTTAGAATTGTAGGCGCCCAATAAAAGCCCGGTCGATCAATGCGCTTACCACCGGTTTCAATCTTCGCTCCGCGATTGACAGCATCCCTGGTCAGGCGCTCCATCGCTTCAATACGCCTCGCATTCACCATTGGCCCCATATCCGTTCCAGGATCATCCGGCGCGCCGACTCTGATCTTTTCCGCCGCGCGGACAAGCGTGGCCAGAAACTCCTTGTAGATTGATCTCGCAACCAGAATCCGACTGGGAGCGTTGCAGCTTTGACCTGCACACTCAAACTTGTATTCCGATATTGCCCAAGCGGCCTTCGAGATATCCGTGTCTTCAAAGACGACAACGGGAGAGTGGCCACCGAGCTCTAGCACGCAGCGCTGCAGATTGCCGGCAGCAAGCTTCGCGAGCTGTTTGCCAACCGGTGTAGAGCCGGTGAACGACAACGCTCGGACAACAGGCGAAGCGAGCAGGTGCTCCGAGATCATCGGTGGATGTCCGAAGACCAGACTTACAACACCCGGCGGGACTTCCGCCTCCTCTAGGGCCTCGAGTATATAGACCCCAGCACTCGGAGCCTCCTCCGCCGCTTTCAGGATGACAGGGCAGCCGGCGGCAATAGACGCGGCAAGTTTTCGGGCGTTGAGGACTGCCGGGTAGTTCCAAGGCGTAAACGCAGCAACTACACCAATCGCTTCTGGTACGATCCGCCGCTTTTCGTCTATCGGAAATGGAGCAGACAATTTCCCTGCCTGAGCACCATTCCACTCGAGCATTTCGACTGCGCGGGCGTACTCACCCTTGGCTTCGGCCAGCGTCTTGCCTTGCTCCTTTGAGAGTGCCGCCGCCGCAAACTCGATCTTTCCTCGTAGGATCCGCGCGGCACGAACGAGGAGCGCTCCCCGTTCGGCGGCCGGAGTATTCGACCATCGCCGCAGACTCGCCTGTGCAGTCGTTAACGCATCGTCAAGATCCAACGCGGACGCGACGGCCACTCGGCCGAATTCCCGCTCGTTGGCAGGATCGATGATGGGCAAATCGGTGCCGTTTCCGCCTGAGCGCCACGCTCCGTTGATGAAGAGTTTGTAGTTGATGCTGTCGGACATAAGTCTCTTGCCGCTCTGCCGTTCGGTGTCTTGGTTGATTTCTTGGCACGATGCCCAATACCGTTACCCCTGGAAAAAGGCCGTCGCCGGAAAGATCCATGAGCGCGTGAGACAATCCGATGATGCTCACAATCGGCTTTCAGCGCAGGAGCTTTTCTTGAAAATGGCGGCCGCAACGTCTGCGGCCACCACTCTTTAGCCTTTCTTAGATTTTCTCACTGTCGCGAACGAGCTCGTCCATGATCGAGCGGATAGCACTCTCGGCAATTGAAACGATTTCATCGATTTCAGCCTTGGTGGTGACGAGCGGCGGGGCGAAACCGAGAATGTCGCCGTGCGGCATCGGGCGAGCGATCAGACCCCGGTCGCGGGCCGCCTTGGAAACGCGGGCACCAACTTTAAGAGACGCATCAAACCGCTTCTTCTTATCGCGATCGGCAACGAACTCGATGGCTCCCATCAGTCCGACCCCGCGCACTTCCCCGACAATCGGCAGCTGCGCGAATTTCTCCTTGAGCTGGGCTTGGAAGTAGGCGCCGACTTCCCGCGCATTGCCAGGAAGATTCTCTCGTTCCACAATGTCAAGTACGGCGTTTGCCGTAGCAGCTCCGATGGGGTGACCCGAATAGGTATAGCCATGCGAAAATGCGCCGACCTTGTCAGCGCCGCCTTCGAAAACCTTGTAGACCTTGTCTCCGACGATCGCTGCGGAGAGCGGGAAGTAGCCCGAAGTGAGCCCCTTCGCGATCGTGATCAGGTCGGGCTCGATTCCATAGTGCTCCGAGCCAAACATCGAGCCAGTGCGACCGAAGCCGGTGATTACCTCGTCGGCGATCAAAAGAACGTCGTGCTTCTTGAGCACAGCCTGGATTGCTTCCCAGTAGCACACCGGAGGCGGCGTGATACCGCCCGTGCCGAGCACCGGCTCGGCGATGAAGGCGCCCACAGTGTCCGGACCGAGACGCTCAATGAGCTGGTCGAGCTCAGCGGCGCGACGCGCCGAGAATTCGCGCTCGGTCTCCCCAGGATCGCAGCCCCAGTAGTAATGCGGGGCACCAGTGCGCACAATCTGCGACAGCGGAAGATCCATATAGTCATGGTAGAAGCTCATACCGGTCATTGAACCGGAAAGGACGCTGCAACCGTGATAGCCACGCTCGCGCGCGATGATCTTCTTCTTTTTGGGCTTACCTCGAAGATTGTTGTAGTACCAGACGAGCTTCGCCTGCGTCTCATTGGCATCCGAACCGGACATGCCGTAGAAGACCTTACTCATCTTCCCCGGGGCCATCTTGACGAGACGATCGGAGAGGATCGCGAGCTCATCCGTCGTATGCGCCGCGTAGCAATGGTAGTACGCGAGGCGATAGGCCTGACGTGAGATCGCTTCAGCGACTTCGGTTCGACCATAACCTACATTGACGCAGTACATGCCGGCGAAACCATCGATGAGCTGATTGCCGCTGGCGTCCTGGATTCGGATACCCTTTCCGGTTTCGATGACCGTCGGCTCGCCAAGCTTACCGGTCGCAAAGTCCTTGAGATGCGTGAAAGGATGCAGAACGCTGTTTTTGTCTTTTTCACTAATTTCTTTGATGTTGATTGCCATTGTGCACCACCCTCTGTTCAAGCTGCGAGGTTCGCGAAGCGAACGTATTTTGGCTCAACGAGACCGCACGTTGAGTCTTGATGGACGAGACCAGCCGCTTCCATCAGTACATGGATGGATATCGGCCAACCAACTTTGAGGCGACGATCGCCCCCACACCTATACTCGCGTAAGTTCAGGCGCATGAATCGGGTCGAAGTCGCACACAAGACCAAGGCGGCGCGCCCAACGCCGGACTCGTCGGCGGCCGCAATGCGTTTCCGCTCATCACCGAGGCGAACGATGGCGGCACTTCGAACGCCGCTTCCCTTGCAAACAACACACCTTCACTCACGCCACGAGCACGACATCCGCTGCGACGGATTACTCCGCGCAGCCTTACTCCTTCCGGCGGCGCGGGCACCGGCTGCTGGATAGTTTGAAAGACCATCTGTAAGTCCGGCACGCCCTTTTGTTGAAATGCCTATGCATTCAGGATACTGATGTGACGCACATATTTGCGTCGTATCTCCTGACGTTCGGAAGATTTCCTGCAACGTACAGGCAGTTGGCGCTGCGATTCACCCCAAGGCTGGAGCCGTTATGCAGTATGATCGAACAGACGCCCGCATCCTCGAGATCGTGCAAAAGAACAATCGTCTAACTTCCGAGGTGATTGGCGAAATGGCAGGGCTTTCTGCTACTGCATGTCAACGACGCCTGAAGCGGCTTCGTTCAGACGGTATCATTGAGGCCGATGTCTCGATCGTCTCGCCAAAAGCTGTAGGAAGACCTCTTCAGATGCTCGTGCTAGTGAGCCTCGAGCGGGAGCGCACGGATATAATCGATAGATTCAAGAAGGCCATCAAATCGTCAGCTGAGGTCGTGAATGGATTTTACGTCACCGGCGATGCTGATTTTGTCCTGTACGTTACAGCGCGCACCATGGACGATTATGAGCAGTTCACGCGTCGCTTCTTCTATGAGAACCCAAACATCAAGGGTTTTAAGACGATGGTTATTGTAGACCGTGTAAAGGTTGGCTTTGCAATTCCAATTGAGTCTGCAGACGATTGAGTGAGCTGGACTCGACATCTTGCTCCACAGATGGACCCGTTTGTGCGCGTTTTCACCGCTCACTCGCATAGAACGCGAAAAACCGGCTTTCTCGCTGCTGTACTTTCCGCTGCTATCGAGGGTCTGAGAATTCTCTTCAGATTTCGCGGGTAGCAGTGAGCGTCAAACAAGCGAGGATCGCGCCCCATCCGTTGCGACACAAAGGTAGCGACATCACACCGAATCATCGTGACCTCAATGTCACGTTCACGACGTCATGCAATCGGCCTAAGCGTTTTTCAACTGAAGCGCCTGACCCGGCAGACGAGCGTATTCGGGCGCCGCGATTCTGTTCCAGTCACGGGACATCATGGCACTTCTTCCGGACGATGGCCCAACTCCGTCCAAGCAACTCACAAGTCTCGGTTGCGTCCATGCTCACAGCGAGAGGTCACACTCACGCTGCGCGAGGAGACAAGTACCAAACAGATTTGCCCGAGAACTGTGGCTCTTTGGCGCTGCTCCCAAACGCAAATGCCCAAACGGAATTGGGAAAGCACTTGAGCAGTTGGTTGCGGTCAAGCTTGGCGGAACAGATCTGATCCGGAAATCATGCGGGAAGGGGCGAGGTCGAGAGGAATGATCGATCCATCCAGGCCACAGACATTCAGCTCCGACGGGATCATCGTTCCATTACGCTTTCGGACCTACCGACGCGTCTGGCTCGCCAGCTTGCTCGCCAATTTTGGCATCCTGATGCAAGGCGTCGGAGCGGCCTGGGCAATGACTCAGATGACGTCGTCCGCGGACCAGGTCGCGCTGGTGCAGACGGCGCTTCTGCTGCCGATAATGCTGATTGCAATGCCAGCTGGCGCTATTGCCGACATGCACGACCGTCGCATTGTCGCTCTGGTTGCGCTCTGGATTGAGCTTTGCGGCGCCATCGCGCTAACCATAGTCGAATGGTCGGGCTTCACTACGCCGACCTTGTTGCTGGTGCTTTGCTTTGTTATGGGCAGCGGCATGGCATTGAGGGGGCCTGCCTGGCAATCCTCTGTCAGCGAGCAGGTGCCGCCCGCCACGCTGCCGGCTGCGGTTGCGCTCAACGGGATCAGTTACAACATTGCGCGCAGCTTTGGGCCCGCAATCGGCGGTATTGTGGTTGCGACCGCGGGCGCCGTTGCCGCCTTCGCGCTGAATGCATGCTTCTATCTGCCGCTGCTGGTCGCACTGTTCCTTTGGAAGCGCGTCGCCGAGCCGTCGCGGCTGCCGCGCGAACAACTGAGCCGCGCCATTGTCTCAGGCGTACGCTATATTACCAACTCGCCGTCAATCAAGATCGTGCTGACGCGCACGTTTTTGACCGGTATGATGGGCGGTTCGATTTCGGCGCTGATGCCGCTTATTGCGCGCGATCTCTTGCATGGAGGTGCGCAGACCTATGGCGTCATACTTGGCGCCTTCGGCCTTGGAGCGGTTGTGGGAGCGGTCTTCATAGGCGAGGTGCGCAAGCGAATGAGCGGCGAGGCAGCGGTGCGTGCCTGCGCCCTGTCGATGGGGAGCGCCATCGCTGCGGTCGCCCTGAGCGATAATTCGATAATCACGGCGGCCGCTCTGCTGTTGGCAGGCGCGGTGTGGACGACGACGATGACGCTGTTCAACATTGCCGTACAGCTCTCCGCTCCGCGTTGGGTGGCTGGCCGATCGCTTGCGGCCTACCAGGCTGCAATCTCGGGAGGAATTGCGATCGGCAGCTGGGTCTGGGGGCGCCTCACGGATGGCGCCGGTGTTGAGGTCGCGCTGCTGGCTTCCTCGGCACTCATGCTACTCTCTCCACTCCTAGGACTCTGGCTTCGAATGCCCCCCATCACGGCAAGTGAGCAGGATACCGAGTCGCTCGCCGATCCCGAGGTACGGCTAACGCTCACCGCTCGGAGTGGCCCGCTGGTAGTCGAGATCGCATATCGCGTCTCGCAGGAGAATGCGCGGGCCTTTCACAACGTCATGCAGAATGTGCAGCTATTGCGACAACGCAACGGGGCCTATGGTTGGTCGATTGCGCGTGACATCGCCGACCCAGAACTATGGATCGAGCGCTATCACTGCCCGACTTGGCTAGACTATTTGCGCCAGCGCAATCGCTCGACTCAGTCGGAGCGCGCGCTAGATCGGCGCGCTTCGGCTTTTCATGTTGGTCCTGACCCGGTACGCGTCCGCCGCTTGCTGGAGCGCCCATTCGGATCAGTGCGATGGAAGGAAGACGTGCCCGACCGCACTGCGTCCGAAATGCCGCTCGATGATCCTAAACGTGGCGGCAGATAGCGTTAGTCCTCCGCTGGAGCCAGGACATCTACGGTCCAACCGAGGCGAAACTCTCGGTTGCAAGGCTCTCCGCAGCGAGAGAACCTGATGCGACGACGCGTGTGCTCAGACGTCGGACACCGGGTACGCCCGGTTCGCCGGTGTGTTCAATCAACATCCCCGGAACAAGCTAGCCATCTGTGAACGTGCCCGGCGCCGCTGCTCGGTCCTTAACGTGGAAGGATTGTGAACACCGGCACCGATGGCTTTAGCGCAGGAGAGTGCCGGTTTGGTGCGTACTTGATGTCTGCTTTCCGTATCCGTGCGGTGAAGGCCGCGTTGCCGAATGAGGCGTGTTGTTGAGTACTGTCCTTATGGACATGTGTGGACGCCCCCAATGATGCAAGAAGAATCTTTGGAACGAGCAAGGAGCGCGGTCGGGTGCTGACATGTGTCCGGCCTCTGATGCGGCCGTTACGTGCCGCCGGCCCGCATGGGAGTTCGCGGAGCGGGTCCAATTCAGTGATGCGCGCTCGGGGCGCGTGTCCATAACCTGGTTTTCCCGATCCCGTCTCTGACCTTTGCGCCATACTCTCCGTTCGACCTTCTCGCACCGCGGGTAGCAGTGAAGCTAGCCCGCCATAGCGGGAGCTCGATACGTTCCGCCTCTTGCCATCAATGCCCAGACTATGCGCGCCATCTTGTTGGCAAGCGCCACAGTCACCAGGATGGGTGGCTTACGATTCAGCATGTTCATGAGCCATTGGTTAGAAGAGCCCTTGAGCCTTGCCCATCGCACCGCAGCACTTGCGCCGATGATCAGTAGTCTGCGCAGTGTTCGCTCACCCATTCGAGAGGTCTCGCCAAGCTTCTGTTTTCCTCCGGTTGAGCGCTGCAGCGGTGTTAGACCGAGCCAAGCTGCAAAATCGCGGCCCTTCTTGAAGGCCTGAGCAGTCGGGGCTAATGCAACAAGCGCTGTCGCGGTAACAGGTCCTATACCAGGAATAGTCATCAATCGCTTGGCTTCCGTATCCGCTTTAATACGATGGGCAAGTTCTTGGTCTAAACGTGCGATCTTCTCATCCAGGGACTGCAACAGATCGACGAGCAATTGTAGGATCGATTGGGCCATCGTGGGAGTATCTGCTATCCTTTCCAGGAGTTTGGCGACGTGACACGGCCCCTTTGCGACGACGATCCCGAACTCAGCCAGATGGCCTCGTATTGCATTGATGACCTGGGTTCGCTGGCGAACCAGTAGAACGCGAGCACGAAATACTAGGGACGCTGCCTGTTGCTCCTCTGTTTTTATTGCTACGAAACGCATGGTTGGCCGCTGTGCGGCTTCACAGATCGCTTCCGCATCGGCTGCGTCGTTCTTTTGCCGCTTCACAAACGGCTTGACGTAAGACGGTGCAATGAGACGAATCTGATGCCCCAATTTTGCGATCTCTCGCCCCCAATGATGGCTGCTCGCGCATGCTTCCATGGCGACCGTAGAGGCCGGCTGCGTGGCGAAAAACTTGAGTACCTGATCCCGTCGCAGCTTCTTGCGGAAGACCACGGCTCCTGAAACGCTCGAGCCATGTACTTGAAACACGTGTTTCGCAAGATCCAGCCCAATTGTACCAACTCCTGACATGGGAACCTCCGTTTCGAATGATGCGCGGCGCCACTTTGCCACAATGAAGCTGTGAGGGGGCGTCCACCCCATCAGTGATAGGCGCAGTGCCCAAGTCGAAGGGCTTGAAGTGGTGGACACGGGCCGGCGACTGCGCTGGTCCGAGGATGAGAAGCTCAAGATCGTCCTGGAGAGTTTACAGGCGCCGCGTCAAGTCGCGGCAACGCTGTTTCGCGCTCATTGTTTCCGCGATGGCGACGGTCGCTCGGCCTGAGCCGAAGGATGCCGCCCATCAACCTAGCTTCGTAACGGAGATGGTGGTCGCGGAATCAGCGCCGGCGCCTTGTCCAGTCGCGCCGGCAAGCAGCGGCGGATTGATCGAGATCGAGTTTGCTGCCGGGGTTCGGATGCGGATCACGATAACGTACAGAGTCTTTCGCACTTTCAGGATTGACGGCTTCTTCTAGAATGAAGGGGCTTTGAATGAACGATGGGAATGCCATGGGTCAGGTGATCCAAATTGATGAGGCCCGGATTCGAGATCACCTGGGCGAGATGGTCCGCGGGACGGTGGAAGAGACCCTGAACGCCATGCTGGAGGCCGAAGCGGACCAGCTGTGCGGGGCTGGGCAGTATGAGCGCAGCCCGGCCCGGCAGGACACACGGGCAGGCAGCTACGAGCGAACGCTGCACACCAAGGGGGGCGACGTCAATCTGAAGGTCCCGAAGCTACGGCGGCAAACCTTCGAGACGGCGATTATCGAGCGCTACCGGAGGCGGGAGAGCTCGGTCGAGGAGGCGCTGATCGAGATGTATCTGGCCGGAATTTCGGTTCGGCGGGTCGAAGACATCACGGAGGCGCTGTGGGGCACCCGGGTCAGCCCGAGCACAGTGTCGAACCTGAACAAGATCTATACCAAGATCGAGGCGTGGCGGAATCGCAGGATCGAAGGCGAGCATCCATATCTCTATCTCGACGGCATCGTGATGAAGCGCAGCTGGGCTGGTGAGGTTCGCAACGTCTCGCTGCTGGTGGCCTCGGCGGTCAATGCCGAGGGGTTCCGAGAGATCCTCGGCTTCTGTGAGGGCGCCAAGGAGGACAAATCCGGCTGGTCATCGTTTCTGCGGCATCTCGTCGATCGCGGTCTCAGGGGCGTGCAGTTGGTTGTTTCCGATGCGTGCCGAGGTCATGTCGAAAGCGTTGCGGATTATCTGCCGGAGGCCCGCTATCAACGATGCATGGTGCATTTTTATCGCAATGTCTTCAGCCACGTGCCGTCGACCCGGGTCCGCGAGGTGAGCCACATGCTCAAGGCCATTCATGCCCAGGAGAGCCGCGCCGCGGCCGACGACAAAGCCAGGACCGTCATCGCGGATCTGCGGGCAAGCCGTATGGCCAAAGCTGCTGATCTCGTCGAGCAGGCGGTTCACGAGACGCTCGCCTACTATGCCTTTCCGGACATCCATTGGCGGAAGATTCGAACGAACAATCCGCTCGAGCGCATCATGAAGAAGATCCGGCGACGAACCCGTGTCGTCGGCGCCTTCCCCGACGGTCAATCCTGTCTCAACTTGGCGGCGGCCCGGCTGCGGCACATTGCCGGAACCGCGTGGTCGACCAAATGCTACATGAACATGCGACCGCTCTATCAGCCACAACTCTCTGAAACCGGAGCCGTCGCTGCAGCGAGACCGAACTTTGGACCAGCTAGAATTAGAGTTTTGCGCCTCTGATCACGTTGGCGGGCTGGTAGCGCCGACGTGTTTTTGCAGCAAAATCGGCGGCCGATTGCCGATCGCCCCGTGGGGCCGTTCCTCGTTATAGTATCTTCGCCAAGTCTCAACCTTTTCCTGGGCGTCCGCAAGGGACAGGAACCAATGGGCATTGAGACATTCGGCCCGGAAGCGCCCATTGAAGGCTTCGATAAAGGCGTTGTCGGTCGGCTTGCCTGGCCGTGAGAAGTCCAGCGTGACACCGCGCTGGTAGGCCCACAAATCGAGGTCGCGCGACACAAACTCGCTGCCTTGATCGACGCGGATCGTGGCAGGGATTCCCACTTCATTGCAAAGCCTTTCCAGAACATCCACGACATCGGTGCCGCGGAAGGTGAGCCGCGGCTCCAGCGCCGGCGAGAAGCGAGAGAAAATGTCGATGATCGTGAGCACCCGGAGCTTGCCGCCGGTTGCCAGCTGGTCATGGACAAAGTCCATCGCCCAGATCTCGTTGACCCGCGTCGCTGGCCGGCGGTCATCGCGCAGCTTGGCCTTGACCCGGCGCTTTGGCGATTTGTTACGCAATTGCAGGCCCAATTCGCGATAGATGCGACGCGTCTTGTTCTGGCCGTGATGCCATCCGTCGCGGCGCAGCAGCACATGGACGCGGCGATAGCCGTAGCGAACGCGAACATGGCAGATCTCCTTGATCCGAGCTTCGAGGGTCGCCTGGTCGGAGCGACGAGATTTGTAGTGATAGGTCGACCGGTCGAACTCGAGGGCCGCACAGGCCTTGCGGATCGACACCTGCCACTCACCGCAAACCTCATCGACGAGCTTGCGCTTCCGACCAGGCTTCACAGCTTTCGGCGGATCACGTCCTGCAGCATCTCCTTGTCGAGTGACAGATCAGCCACCAGCTTCTTCAGCTTGGCATTCTCGTCCTCGAGCTGCTTCAACCGGCGCATCTCCGTCGGCAGCAGCCCGTCATACTTCTTCTTCCAATTGAAATAGGTCGCCTGGCTGATCCCGGCTTTGCGGCAGATATCCGCAACCGGCACCCCGTCATTGCCCTGCTTCAGGATAAACGCCTTCTGGGCGTCCGAAAACTTCGAGGCCTTCATCGTTGTCCGCTTCTCCCAGCCGAGGGGATTTACGCAGCGCAACTCTAGCCAAAAATGGTCCAGTTTGCCGGCCTCAGATCATCGCCTGATCAAAAGTGCGAAACATTCTGGACAATACCCGGATCCAGGCACCGTCGACGCGGCGATGCTGAAGGCCGCGGTCGCGGCACTGGCCGATGGACGGCGGTGATGATATCCATTGTGTCGGGCGTGCGGGTATAGATTGCGACCGCTCACACCGATATGCGTCGCGGCATGAACTCGCTGGCCTTGCTGGTGCAGGAAGCGTTCACGTGCGACCCGCACGGCGGCGACCTCTATGTGTTCCGTGGCAAACGCGGCAAGCTGATCAAGATCCTTTGGTACCATTGCACTTGATACGGAGTGCTGAGGATCCACCTATGAGGAACGCAGCCAAAGTGAGTTCAATTGTTATGGACGTCGCTTTCGTCGCATCGCTTAGGCTTGATGACGTTTTTACGCGCCATATACCTCAATGCGCAGCAATCCGGCGACGTGCATCGAATAGCCTGCGGGCACGACACTGGCCTCAAGGTCGCGCCGAGCGCAATGAGAAGGATGCGCCTGCACAGATTGGCTAAACGGCTCGCCGGCGCTGTGACAGCGTTGTTTGCCGGCAGCGCGGTGGCAAATTCCGCCAACTGCCCGCGGCAGTATGCGCTCGGCACATCGCGCGTGCTCGCTGTCGATGCGGAGACCTATCCGCGCGTGGGGCTGGGAAGCTTTCCAGAAACCCTTCCTCTGGCGGACCATGAGGTCGTCCTTACCTTCGATGATGGACCACGGCCCCCGAATACAGAAAAGGTGCCGACGGCACTCGCGCAGAAATGCGTGCGGGCCACGTTCTTCCTGGTCGGCAGGTCCCCCGCAGCATTCCCCGAGCTCGTCCGCCGCATTGCCACCGAGGGGCACACAGTTGGGCACCATAGCTGGTCGCATCCTATGATGTCGAAGATTCCGCTCGAACAGGCTACGGAAGATATCGATCGAGGCATTGCGGCCGATGAACTGGCGCTCAACGGCGTCTCGATCACAACTCCGTCGGCAAATTTCTTTCGGTTTCCCTATTTCGACTCGCCCCCTGCGGTGCTCGACCACTTGAAGTCACGCGGGATTGCTGTGTTCGGTGCTGACCTTTGGGCGAGCGATTGGGCGAATATAACCCCAGATCGAGAACTACGGAATCTGATCGAGCGGCTAACGACCGCGAGAAAGGGTGTCATTCTGCTGCACGACGCCCAGGCCCGAACGGCCGCCACGATGCCGTTCTTGCGCTACCTGCATGAGAACGATTATCGGATAGTACATCTGGTGCCGGCTGCCCCGACCGTGACGAACGCTGAGATACCCCCTTAATCCCCGCATGGTCGACTGAACGACTCGCACTTGTCGCGCGGACGACGGGGGGTCGTGAACCTAGCAGGCTAGATAGTCGGGGTGAAAGATCACGCCGACTTAGGTCAGTCGGGGCGCTAGGCGCCAGCTTCTGCTCACCATTTTCTACTTGCGAACGGCGGGGCAGAACGTTGAAAAGAGCTACATCGACTTCGCGACGAATTCGATCGGCGCCTTGGACATAGAGGCGATGCCTATGGTCGCTGCCTCGACCACGACTCTGGCGATCCGCATCGACCCCACTATGGTCATTCGCCGCAGTGTCGCGCACTTCAGCGAGCTCTTACATTCCTGTTTGCAACATTCCCCTGGATGCAGGCGCGGACATCGGAGTTTTCGTCAATCCTCCGACGAGGCTTCAACTGGCACAGCGAAACCTACCTTTACGCGGTCTACTACGACCATCGTCTTGACCGCCTTGATGTTTGGGTTCGTATAGAAGAACCGCCTGGTGAACTGCTCATAGTCCTCCATGGTGGGCGCAGTAATGTATAAAAGGAAGTCCGCGTCGCCAGTAACGTAGAATCCATTCACGACTTCAGCGGACGATTTGATGGCCTTTTTGAACTTATCGACTATTTCCGAACTTTCCCGCTCCAGGCTTACCAGCAGTAGCATTTGAATGGGTCTGCCAACCGCCTTCGGCGAAACGATCGAGATGTCGGCCTCGATGATGCCTTCCGAGCGGAGTCGCTTCAGTCGTCGCTGACACGCGGTAGCGGAAAGCCCGACCATTTCGCCGATGACATCGGAAGTCAGTCGGTTGTTCTTTTGCACGATCTCGAGGATGCGGGCGTCTATTCGATCGTATCGCATAGTTGCTGCCACGGAGATGAACTTCATTGATAAATGCCACCGGTATACAGAAAATCGACCGAATGAAGAAGAAATGCAAAGGTTTTCGACACGCCGCCTGCTTCCCGCCCCCATGAGAAGTCGCTGCGGGCAACCCCAAGGAAGCCCGTCTGGTCCCGCTGAAGTTGTGATCGTCAGAATCATCTCGGGATTGAGCACGTCAAGAAGGACACTTACGCCGCGAGCCGGTTAACGGTAAGCGCTGTTCGGTGGGGTGACGGGGTGATCTGCGAGGCTGCGGTTCGGTTTGGACCCGTTAGGTTTAGAATGGGCACAGTGCATACTACTATCACGGAGCCGGTGCGGCGGCTCCAGGTCTTCAACCGAGCCGGCCGTCGGCGGAAGTGGAACGACGAGGACAAGGCCCGGGCTGTTGCGGAGATCGTTACGAGTGGCGGCTCGGCTCGGTAACGCGACAGCATGGATTGTCGCCGCAGCAGCTGTTTTGCTGGCGCCGTCAGTTGCGAGCAGCAGCGCGCGGTCATTTCGAAGCAGAAAAAGTACAGTTTGTGCCGGCGGTGGTGGATGCCGTAGTGCCGGCGGCCGCACTTGGGCGCGAGCGCAAAGCGGTGCGCCGCAAGGCCAAGGCCGGGGTCATCGAGATCGAAGTTGACGGCATCACGATCCGGGCGTCCGTGGTGCGGACCCGACGATGATTGCGTCGATCATCCAGGCGCTGAAGGTGAGCTGGTGATCGGGCCGTCGGGTGCGGTCCGGGTGATGGTGGCGACCAAACCGGTAGACTTCTCCATGGGAATGGAGGGGCTTGTTAGCCGGCGTGCGAGAGCATGGGGGCAAATCCGTTCTCGGGAGCTGTCTATGTGTTCCGGAAGCGGGCGGATCGGATCAAGCTAGTGTTCTGGGCCGGAACGGGCCCGTGTTTGTTCGTCAAGCGGCTCGATGATGGGATCTTCCGCTGGCCGAAGTTCGAGTATGGCGTAGTACCTGTCGGCGGCGAATTGTCGGCATTGCTCGAAGGCTTCGACTGGCGGCGTGTCCACGCGCGACGAAAGACGCCGGCGCCAACGCAGCTGGATAGTTGTTGGCGGCGCTGCGGCGAAGTGAATCAGAAGCGCCAGACGCGTCGCCCTGATGGCGGCGAATATGCTCTGAATTGGGTGTTAGCGAGGCCCTGCCTGACGATCCCGAGACGTGCAAAGCTGCTTGCCGAGCGGTGCGAGAGCGAACGACTGCGTCAGATCATCAAGGAATTGCAGCGGCATCGGTTTGGCCGGCCAGCAGAGACACTGCCTGAAGATCAGATGCTGCCGGGCCTGGAGGACGTCGAGCAGGTGACAGCGTACAGCGAGATGGCGCAGGACGTCAGCGCCAGCTGAAGGCCGTGAGGTGCGAGCCGTAGGCGCCGCGGCAACCGTGACGCCTAGCCGACGCACCTGGCGCGGATCGAGCTCGTCGTTGACATTGAGAACAAGACATGTGCCTGGTGCCAGAGCGAGCTACATCGGATTGGCGAGGATAGAAGCGAGCGGCCGGACCCGGTTCGGGCGCGGTTCCGGATCCTCGTGACGCGGCGTCCCAAATACGCCTGCCCTGCTTGCTAAGACGGTGTCATGCAGGCACCGGCCCCGACACGGTCGATCGAGGGCGGACTGCCGACCGAAGCCGCCGTCGCCCAGGTTCTGGTGTCTAAATATGCCGATCACCTGCCGCTCTATCGGCAGGCCCAGATTTACCGCCAGGGTATTGAGTTTGGCCGTGGCGGACCGGGTGCGGCAGGCGGTCTTCCATCTGCGTCCGTTACATGAGCGCCTCCTTGGCAAGCTCAAGCAACGGCCAAAGCTGTTCGCCGACGAGACGACACGCGCCCCAAGACGGGTCAGCTCTGGGCCTATACGGCGGACGACCGGCCATGGGGCGGGCGCCGATCCGCCGGGCGTCTCCCATGTCTATGCCCTCCGATCGCCTGAACGCCGACCACTTAAGTGGCGGGTCGGCCGGGGTGAGCTTAGCCAATGGTCCCGAGCGCCACCATGGTGCAGACGGCGACCGGCCGACGTTCCCCGCGCGCTCCACTTGCGGCGGCGCATAGCGCGTCCTTCTTTAGCTTCAATCACTAGGCTCGCGTTGCTTCAAGCACAGCCGCTCAATGAAACAACTGCGTGCGGACCTTCCTAAGCTCTCCGTCAAAGTCTGCTTGGTACTGAGTGGGGCGCATTAAACCAGTGCGACCCGCGAACCATCTCTGGTCGGCCTCCCGGCGAGCCGTGAAACGGTCCACGCATTTCCTGGAGCAAAGAACAGTTCGCCAAGAGTCGTGGCGGATCAGCCCGAACTATCCGCCGCAGACGCCACAGCGCTTTACTGTACATGGAGGGTATTATGAGAGCTGTTGTGCATTCTCGCCTCCTGCTGATGCCATGCGGAGAGTCGCCGCGCACCGTCGTGGCGCCGCATCTCGCCCGCACGTCACGTGCGGCGTCGGCATTTCAAGTGCCTGCATCAACTGACACCGGCGCAACAGTTGACTCTGGTGTGCGCCTGCTTGGCGAAGCGGCACGCTGTATCCCCGTGCCTCGCCAGCCAAATCTTCAAGCTAACTATACCAATGTTTGCAATCCTAGTTGATGCGCGATTCGCCCTTTGTCGCTGTAATCCTGCGTCTAACTCGGATCAGTCGCCGAAATTCGACTCATCTGGCAGCGGCTGCGCATAGCTGCGATCGCCATTAATCTGTGAGACCTTTTTTTCGCTGATGGACGGGACGCGCCAAATACTCCGCGGGCTGGCGAGAATATTGACGTGTCATTCTGAGCTGCTTGAATCCGCCCAGAGAGCGGTCTCGCTGGGACTTTGGCTGTGAGCTTGCCTTGACCAGGAGTTCGGCAGACATCACCGTCCGCATCGAATCTCCCTTTACGACAGGAGGAGGAGCATATGAAATACCCGATTGGACTACTCCTTGCCGTGTTACTCCTCGGTCCAGTTCTGGCTCAGAAAACTCAGCGAGAACCTATGCTGATTGAGCAGATACGACCCGGAGTGACCTACGAGGATTGCGTCACCCGCTGCCAAAAGTGCGGAAGCGGCAAGAATCCGTACTGCATCAAGAATTTCTGCACCGGTTATCCTCACCGAAAGCCCGGCGCGGCACCGTTGCCAGTGGTCTGCCCACAGTACTCATAGGCCTGTCACAGTTGGGAGCCTCCTTAATTCGGCGAATGTCGCCGTGTTAAAGTTCCCGATGAACGCGTTCTGCATGGGCTTGCCCCGCGATGTACTGCTAGGTAGCGCGGCTCTGTATCGGCTTACGTCAGAATTGCGTTGCTGTGAGTTCGGTGTCGTTGTCGCTGACCAGCGTCTTGGGCTTCCCGCGTTCGGTGATCAGCCGGTCTAGCTCCCGCGCCACCCGGGTGCCGGGAGCAAGGGATCGGCCACCAGTGCCAGACAATGGTCAGAATACGGAAGGGACGGACGTCGGTCAGCTGGTCCGATAGAAAGTGGGAGCCTCCAACGATCGTTGGAGATCATCGGCCGCCATATCAGCGCCATAGTCCCAATTGCCCGCTTACGGCCGCCATGGCGCCGTAGCCTTGTGGTTGACCAGATAGCCCTCCCGCTTGAGCAGCATGTGCGGGCGTCGACAGCCGAAACGGCGACCTACCTCGGCGATCACCCTCTCGCGCTTGGCGTTGGCCGGCATCATCCGCCCGGGTCGCCTTGCTCATCGTCATAAAGCAGCAGCCGATGACTTTACACGCCCGCAGTTCGCTCATCCCGAAGGCTCCACGGAGATGGGCGACAGCTTTCCGCTTGGCCGCTTGCGTCACCATTAATGGGATGGTCCGCACCGTCCTCCTCCCTCAT
>NZ_JADYVF010000027.1:0-46895 GCF_020193625.1 Bradyrhizobium sp. IC3123
GCGCCGAGCCTTTCAAGCTCTCTCGACCAAGATCTGTGCCGCTCTCCCAGTCAGTCCGATCCGCCGACCGCAATCAATCCGCTGGTCCGAATGATTAGGCAATGTTGCCCGCGCGTCATTCCATGACATCTCGCCTTGCGCCGCGCTGAGATACGGTCCTTCGTGTCACCCGTGCAACGAAAGCTAGCTCACACTTGCCGCGGATGAGGCTCAAGGTCAGGCGCCAGTACTGCGGCCAGCTGCCGATTGGCCTCACATAGGATCCCGCCCCATTGCATTTCCCCTCGGGTCTACGGGCAAACTAGCACCGGGAAGACGTCGTTTCTCGGCGATCTGACTGCCTTCGCTGGAAACTAGCGGTGAAACTCCACGAAAGACTGGAGGTAAGTGAATGATTCCTGCAAGATACGATGGATTTTGACGCGCGAACGAATCAGCATCGGAAAGCACCCGCACCGAATGTCGCGCGCTCTGGCGCAGCCGGAGACCTAACTGGTCGTCGTGAGGTTGAGTTTCAGCGTGCGCGGCAGCGATCGTCCGCCATCCATGACGATTGATTGTCCCGTCACCGCGGAAAACTCCGATGTACAGAGAAACGCCACCATCCGGGCGACCTCCTGTTCGGTGACCAGTCGCGCCATCGGTGTTTCCATGACGACGCTGGCCTTGTAGTCGGCCATCATATTGGTACGCTCGCTGGCGATCTGGCCGGGTACGATCGCGTTGACCGTAACGAGCGGCGCAAATTCGAGCGCGAGGCACTGCGTCAAATGGATCAAAGCCTCTTTGGCAAGCCCGTATACCGAATGCGACCTCGCATAGGCCGAGGTTGCGCTCACATTGATGATCCGGCCCCAGCCCATTCGCTCCATGCCTGTGATCGCGCTTTGAGCAAGCTGGTACGGGGTCCTTAGATTCACCGCCATGACCGTCTCCCACTCCGACAAGGATAGCGACCGAAACGGTGTATCTGAATAGGGACCCGCATTGTTGACTAGGATGCCTAAGGCTCCCAGTCGCTCTGTGACCCGGCATACAAGCGCTGCCGCCGCCTCTGGGTCTCTTAGGTCAACCGGAAACAGCATCGCTTTTCCACCGATCGCGGCGATGCGAGCGACAATGCTTTCGCCCTCGCTCAAAGCACGCCGGCAATGCACCGCGACACGCGCCCCACGCCGGGCGAGCTCGACTGCGATTGCAGCGCCGGTGCCTGATGAGGAGCCGGTGACAAGGGCGACCTTGCCGTTGAGATCACATTCGCCCGCACTCATGGATCGATTCTCCTAGACCAGATCAACTTCAGCTTCGACTCGTCCAGATATTTGTTGTGTATCAGGTCGATCAGATCCTTGGCGGATGTGGCGAGCTCCGCCTCATAGGCGGCGCGATCGGTCACCTCGATGCGCTCGATGTAATCCCAGGGGCCGCCGTCGAACGGCACCGGCTCCGTCAGGCGATGAATCCGATAGCTGATGATCGTCTTCAGCTTTGCTGTAAACGGATAGTCAACCTCGCGCTCGAAGCGTTCATATTCGTCCGGGTCGACACCGGTTTTCAAGGCGGTCAGGATATAGACGACCGTCGTCATCATTTGCTCCTTATGAATATTGCTCAGAGAGGACGAACGAGCTTTGATAGCCTGAAGGCCAAGCTTCGGCAGATCCTTATGTTTGGGATCATCGGGCGCCGATAAGTACCGCTGTCCGCCAAGCACGAGCCACTCGTCTTCACCATCCCGCTCGTCTCCGACGCCAAGCTACACGCGTCATCCGTCACGTCCCTGGCAGGGCTTCGATCAGCGCGGCGCAAAGAGCCCGCGAGGAGACTGCCAGTCCTCTTTTGGGAAAAAAAGTTGGCTCGAGGCTTATGCCTGCCGATCGCTCGACGCCTTCGCGAAAGCCGCCTCGACGGCCGGCCAGACTTGCGTTCCGAAGCGCATGATGACGTCTTCGTAACTGACGCCAGGAGCCGGAACCGGAAAGATGTTGAAGCCGGTGACGCCGGCGCGGCGGAGGTCAATGACGTGCTGGGTCACCTCTTCGACAGTCCCGCAGAGGGTGAGAGCATCGACATGGCGGTCGGTGACGAGAGGAAATAATGCGGCGAACGGGGCGACGCCGGCAGCATAAGGGACTGGACCAATGGCATCGACGACCTCTTTTGGCAATGTAAGTCCCTGTGTCTGAAGCGTGTAGAACCGCGAAGTGGCTTGCGCAATGATCCGCGTCACTGAAGGGCGCAATATATCGCGCGCCTGCTTACCGTCATTGGCGATACAGCAATCAAGGCGCGCGACAAGCTTGATCTCGCCCGGAGAACGGCCGGCCTTTGTCGCCCCCTCGGCGACGGCCGACGCGAAGGCCTTTGCTTCGTCGACAGAGCCGCACCCTTCCATCATCACGCCATCGGCGACTGCGCCGCCCAATTTCTGACCGAGCGGACCATTGCTTGCGACGCGAACAGGGACGCGCGCGCGCGGCGGCGTGAAATTCAATCGGCCGCGGTGAAATCGAATGATCTCGCCCTGGTAGTCGACCTCCTGCCCGGCCATGAGCTGACGAATCAGATCGACGGCTTCGCGAATGGCGAGAGGCGGCTTGCGCGATTGGATCCCGAGCTCGGCGAAGCCGGAGACACCCGCGCCGATGCCGAGAATGGTGCGCCCCTTCGAGATTTCATCGAGGGTGCCCAGGGCCATGGCGGTCAAAGCCGGGTGGCGCGCGAACGGATCGGTCACGCAGGGACCAAGCTTGACGCGTGAGGTTTGCCCGGCCAGATAGGACAGACACGAGTAGGTTTCGCGGTAGAAGCGCTCATCCGCAAGCCAGACGGTTTCAAATCCGCTCTCTTCGGCAAGCCTGGTACGAGCGGCAAGGCGGGACACCGGTTGGTCGCCGAGCATCAACAGTTCTATCGACATGAACGTCTCCGACAGTTGCCTCCCTCCGCGCTCAAGCGAGCTGACCCGGCCGAGAGGTGATGAAGAAAAAGGGCTTGACTTGCCGCCTCGCCGGTCCGCGGCCAGGTCCCTAACCAGCCGAGGCATCCGATCCTTGAGGGCGAATGCGCGATGACGCCGAGGCACGTATTCGGGCGTCGCCATGGCGCCGGCCTTCACGAGGGTGGATTACCGGGCAACAGATAGACGAAGAAAGCCGGTCACGCTGACGCCGAATAGGGTCGGCGTCAGCAAAGAGTGACTGGCGAAGCACGAAAGCGAAGAACGACATGATCTTGTCAGCGCGTCCAGGCCGCTCTCAACTCAGCTTCATCTTGTTGAAGCGCTCGAAGGAATCCCAGTACTTCGCAACGCCCGCGAGCTCGGAACGAGTCACCCTCGCCCAATTGTCATACCAAAGCAGACCCCAGGCCGCGTCATCCAGAAGAATCTTCTGCGCATCCTTGACTGCGGCCATGCGCCTGGCTGGATCAGCCTCTCGGATATTCTCGTCGATGATCTTGTCGAGGGCAGGATTGGCGTAGCCCCCCTTGTTGGTCGCGCTGGCTTTGCTGTGAAAATTCCAATAGAGGTGATAGAATGGGTCGTTGATCCAGGACTGCCACGATTCAATCGACAGCTCGTGCCCGCCGGTCGATGACAGTTGGCGGAAGGTCGCGTCAGTCTCCTTCTCGATGCTGACCCGGAATCCGATTTTCTCCAGTTCGCGCTGAATCCATATCGCTGCTTGCTCATGCGGCGCATATCCAACACGCACCGCGAGCTTGACCGGGATCGGCTCCGAGCCGAGCCCAGCTTCCGCCATCAGTGATTTTGCTTTGGCGACATCGTAATTGTACGGCGAGAGCGAACCATCATGGCCGGGCGTTTGAGCTGCGATCGGGCTTTTCATCTGTTCGCCATAACCGTAGAGGACGTTCGGGATGATTGCGTGGATCGGCATCGCGTAATTGATCGCCTGGCGAACTTTCACGTTATCGAACGGTTTTTTCTTCAGATTCATGCAGAGAAAATTGCAATTGGTGTCGGGCAGCGACACGACATTGAGACCCGGCTCGCCCTCAAGGCTCTTGAGATTCTTCGGCGACATCGAGTTGGGTCCGATCACCATGTCGATGGCTTTGCGCTTAAGCAGGAGAATCCGGTCAGCCTCATTCGCCGTTGATTTGATGACGATGCGCTTGAAATAGGGTGACGCCCCCCAATAGCCTTGTGTGGCTTCCAGAACCACCTCGACGCCTGGCTCGTTTCTGACGGCTTTATAGGGCCCGAGCCCGGCCGTGTTGCGCTTAAGCCATTGAGAGGCCCAAGGATCGTCGGCGGTCGCGTGCAGCTTGATCTCTTCGGGATCAAGAAGTGCGTTGTTGGACAAGGACAGCACGTCGAGCAACATGGCACTCGGCGCCGGCAGGTTGATCGCAAAGGTACTATCGTCGCGCACCTCGAATTGATCTGCCTCCGTCACCCCGATCATGGTTGGAAAGATGAGCCGCATGTAGCCGGAAGATTGCAGCCCACGGTCGAAGAGATATTTCACCGCGTTCGCATTCACCGGCCGGCCGCTCGGAAATTTCAGGCCACGACGGATGTTGACGACAAGGGTTTTGTTGTCGTTCTCATACGTCCAGCTTTCGCCGATGCCGCTTGCGAAAACAGCGGGCTTGGAAATCGCAAGGTTAGGCGATCCGGCGACTGGCTCTGCACCCCAGCTCAGCACCGTGTCGTAGATGTTTGCCTGAACGATATAAGCGCCGTCGGACTTGAATTGCGCCGGATCGAAGGAATCGATATCCGTGCCCCAGGCCACCGTGAGCGTCGGACCAGCCTGTGCATTTGCAGACCCGGTAAAAAGGCCCGGCGTGAACATCGCACTGCCGCTCGCCGCCAGCTTGAGAAAGCTGCGGCGTGATTGATTTCCCAACATTCAAGTCCCCTGCGTAGGTTCTGGATTTGCGTGAACAAGCTCGAATGACGTGGATAGCTCTGTCTCGTGCGCACGAGTCTTCGAAGGCGCTCCCGCAAAGGAGCGACCCAGGAAGTTCCGCTTGCGTCCGCACAATCGACGATCGCGGAGATAAAGATGCGCCTGACGTGTTCAGACACACAGCTCGGGATAAGGCATGAACCGCTGCAGGATCCTCAGGCAGAGGCGTTTCCGCGCCTGCCTTTCGGAGCGGCCGCCGATCGCTTCTTTACGGGTTTGTCGATAACGCGCGAGAGGCAATTGGCCGCCTGCATGATGTCATCGGTCACAGCCGCGCGGGCGGCGGGGCCGTCGCGATGCGTCAGCGCATCAAGGATGCGGCGATGAGCATCCATGGAGCGGCGCAGGTGCGCGGCGTCGGGCGCAACGAGCACGAAGCACGGGCCAATCAGAACCCAGAAATTCTCGACCGCACCAAGGATGATGGGTGCTTGAGCGATCTCATAGATCCGCCTATGAAAGGCGAAATTCGCCGATAGATAAGCGGGCACATCGACTGCATCGGCCGCCGCCTGGAGACGATCATAGAGCTCAGCGACCTCACTATCGTCAACGCCCGTCATGCGGATTGCCGCGCGCTCGGCAAGAAGCCCCTCAAGCGCCACCCGTGCATCGCGCACGTCGCGCAATTGCGCGCCTGACAGATGAACGACGCTCAGGCGCGCCGTGTCGCTGAACTCGAATGCACCTTCAGCCTGCAGGCGGCGGAGCGCCTCGCGCACCGGCATCGGGCTCGAACCCAACGCCTCGGCAAGTCCTCGAATTGTCAGCCTCTGGCCCGGCGCGAAGCGGCCGGCCATTACGCCGTCACGCAAATGCCGGTAAACCTGATCCGCCATCGAGTCCCGGGCAACGGACGGCAGTAGCGGCAGCGGTTTCTTGTCCTTCACCTTCGCGGGTCCCCCCAAGTCTTAATTTCGGATATGTGATCACAAATTCGCGTCTACGTCAAGTTTGCTCAGCCCATTCTTGATTTTGGACTTAAGGTTGCAGACTTGTCGGGTCGTTCGGTCAACGTGAGACTTCAGATGGGACGCGAGCGGCGGAGCACCGTTCGTCCCGCGGATCATGGGCCTGAAAAACCGGTTCTTGGAAAGGCCTCCGGCGGGCATGCCGGAGGCCTTCTGGAGGTCAAACTCGATTCTAAAAGCCTCTTCCTTTCTCCTTCGTGCTAGTTGCCAAAACAGATCACCAATTGCGCTGAGCTCGCAGGAGCAAGCTCACCGTGCTCTGGTCCTTCAGCTCGTAGGTAACTCCGGGCTTGGCAATACCCGTCTGCGCCGGCAACACCACAGTGCCGCCGGCCGCATACTTCTGGTCGAGCACGCTGTATGCCAGATCGGCCGAGAAGGTCAGGTTCTTGACCGGAGTCCAGCGAGTGATCACGCCTGCGACCGCATAGTTGAAGTCGGGGTTGCAGCCGGCCGCGCCGCTCGAGAGCGCAAGGCCCGCGACGAATGCACCGCAGATGTAGCCTTTCGCTGCACTATTATATCGCGCAGCAGCCCACGCACCGTAGATGCCAGTGTTCCAGTAAGGATCCCAGTTGTGGGTATAGCCGCCACGGAAGCCGTAGGTGGTGGTCAGTTCCTGACGGGAGCCCGCCACGAAGACCGAGTCGGCGAGACCGGCAAGGCCGACGCTCTGGTAGACCCCCGCAAGTCCCGCCCCCCCGTACATCGCGTAGGTGGTGGGTACGAGGTCCTGGAAATTATAGCGGCTTGCGCCATACGTATAAACGCCTTGGACGTTGATTGTGTCACCCGGACCGGTCGGGAGATTCTTGATTGACAAGGCCAGTTGACCCGCCCAGCCCCACTTGTCGCCGGGATGACCGGTCGTCTCGTCGGCGCCGTAGTAAGCGGCATGATTGTCATGCATCGCGACTGACGCCTGGAAGAGGCCCCAAGCCTGATCGACTCGAAGCATAGCGACAAGGTCAGGAGAGCTTGCACCGGCAATGTCGCTCGCGCCGTACGCGCCTGTCGCAAGACCAGCCACTGTCGCGCCGCTGATGTTCCAGATGTTGGTCGTGTAGTATTGGACCTGATCCTGCGCCGAGAATGATGCCGTGATACCCTGGCCGAAGTCAGCGGTGTACGTAAACTGATTCACACCCGTAACCGCACCGCCGCCGCCCGGCAGACCGTCAAAGTTGTTCGCGGGGTAATTGATCCAGGGCGTTGAGAACTGGGAGATGGTTTTGCCTATCGTGAACCCTGCGAACTGGATGAAGGCCAGATAGACACCAACCGATCCACCAGCGACGCCAGTTCCGCCGTAAACCGTCGAGCCGTTAACACCGCTGGTCCCAACACCGGTATAGCCGCCCGACCCCCAGTCGAACACACCATCGAAGAAGGTGCGGAGCATACCGTATTGTGTTGCGGTGCGCGTATCGATCGTCAGATCTTCACGGGCATTGGTGGAATAGGAGTTGCGCAGGCGATTGCCCGCTCCAGGCGCACCATTCACCGCGCCCTGCGTGTAGATCGAGTTGGTGTTGAAGGCCGCATCAACGCGCAGATAACCTCCGAGCTTGATGCATGTGTCGGTGCCGGGGATATAATAGAACCCGGCGCCATAGAGAGAGCAGACCTTCACGTATTCAATCGGCCCTGCCTTGGCCGGCAGGTCGGCCGCCTGTGCACCACCCATCAAGCTGAGCGCAGCGGCCGAACCGCAGAGCATTCGGTTAAACGTCTTCATAAAAGCCCTCCAACATCTTCTGCGGCCCTTATGGGCGGTTGCCGAAGAATGATCCCAAGTTCACGACTGTTGCTTCTCGTTTCGCGCACCTCGACGTCTTCGCCACGCGCGAATGGATCGATTTGCTTGACGTGCGACCGAGGGGCCGCTCCGTCACGGGATGGACATTATATAAGCTACTTATATATGCAACTGATATAAGTTAGCGAAGTGTCGATTCGGGAAAGAGTCGTGGTATTCGAGCAACACACCACCGCACCCGCATTGTTGCTGCGTGTTGCAAACCGGGTTAGGTAAGTTGGCGAAATAATGAAGAGGAGGTCTCGGATCATGTCCCGAGATACGACCCGGCAGCAGCCCTCGCTGAGCGCGAAAGGTCACAGGACAAGCAAACAAACCGCTCCGTCGGACCGAATCATAGGAGAAGTCGGTTGGGACATTGCGGCCATCAATGTGCATCTGGAGGACATTCGGCGGACCTGGGCAAAGGCACTTGGCGTCAGCGGCCCCCAATGGCTGATCCTAATGGCGATTGCCGATCTGGATCAGGGTGCAGGCGTGTCCGTCGGAGATGTTTCGGCGAAGATCAACGTCCGCTCCCCGTTCGTGACCGCAGAGACCAAAATGCTGGAAAAGGGGGGCTTCGTATCTCGCACTGCCTCTCCGGCGGATGGCAGGGTCGTTTTGATGTCGCTGACCGAAAAGGCTCGTAAGGCAATTACGAGCCTTGCAGCCAAGCGCAGAAAACTGGATGAGACGATTTTTGCAGATCTTGGGCACGAAAGGCTGCAAGATTTCAGAGAAGTGCTTTCGACCATCAAGCGCAGAATGGAGAAAGTGGCCCTTCAGCTCGAGCTGGATGCAAGCAAGCCGGACGTGTGAGTGGCTATATTACAGGAGCCATTCGGCTCCGAAGGATTTATGAGCAGATTGTGCGCACCGGACGCCGAGCGCGAGAGCGATTGATCCCAATTGAATTCGCGCCCTAGGCCCTCGACGCCGTGCGGGTATCATTGAGCGCCAGCGGCCGAGCGTTCTTTACGCAATTCTTTCGCGTTGGAATGCTAGGCGCCTGGTCGTTTCGGTCGATGCGCAGTTTGTCTCTGAGCCAATCGAAGATAAACTGCCGCCCAATGCTCGGATTGTCGAGTTGCCGGTGCGATGAACCGGTCTCCTCGCCCTTGAAGATCTTGAGATCCATGGGTACGCCGGCGGCGCGGCAGTGCTCATGCAAGGCAGTGATATCCTCCAGGCTGACATAGTCGTGCTCTCCCACAACGACCAAGGATGGACATTTGATCTGACGGGCAAGCTTACAGAACGGGGATAGTTTTATATCTGGACCGAAGAGGCTGGCGGTGACATATCTGTGCTCGAGATCATCCCAAAATCCGCCGTCGCAAACGGCAGCAGCCCACCTCGTTTCGGTTGCCGCCACGCGTGTGGCAAGGGCCCCTCCAAGACCATCGCCTATCAAGGCGATTCGCCTCTGATCGACGTCATCGCGGCTGAGTAGATAATCCAACCAGCGACGTAGAGCCACGCATTGATAATGGTGGACCGGTCGATCCTGGAAGCGCTCGATCTCTCGCGGCAGGTCGGTAACGAGCAATGACAGGCCGTTTGCAATGGCATGAGACTGAAATCTCACCAATAGGTCTTCTTTGGTATCTCTTTCCTCGCCGATAGCCACGACCACCGGGGATTTGCGCGGCGCGGCCGATGAACGAATGAGATAACCTTGGAGCAAATTGGTACCGAAGCGGATCTCGAGCACCTCTCCACGCGGAGACAGCACTTCCAGGAAGGCCTCGGCACATGAGTTGGCAATGCGAGACAGTTCGGGAATTCTCGGATCGCTGCGAACAAGAAAGGCGGAAGCTGTGCGATAATAGTTCAAGGCGCGCAGCCATTCGTTCCTTGCCGTCGTAAAGTGGCCTTCTGCGCTTGAGAGGCGCGCGCGCCTTGCGATCCGGTCGGCCAGGGCACGCCACTCCTCGAGCCAGCTCTCGTCGTCGCCGACAACGATCTTGCCGGCAATCATGAGGCACTCGGACACGAAGCTTGCGCCCTCTTGAGCATCTCCCAGCAGGCGTCTCAGCTGGGTGCTCTCGACCTCATGATCCGGCCAGTGGGTCCAGCCGTCAGCGTCATATCTGGGCGAGCGGTGGACATTTTTCGCCTGTTCTCGCATCATCCTGCCCTCCCTATTAAGCCGCGTAGAACGCCTCTGTTCTTTGCGGTCGATCACCTTTTTTTCGTCCAAGCGCCGAATTGACACGTGGCGATATGTCGTATGGTGCGGCGCGCGCATGCAATGCTATTTGAACTCATGCTCGAACCCGAAAACGCGACGATTAGGCCGGCTGGTCACATTGAACCGCCATCGGCTCGTCCTGCGGAACGTGTGACCATTTCGTGTTCGCCTATGCCCAGCGGAGTCTAGGCGACGACAACGCACGCGCTCACGGCAGAGAGCCAGACGCTATTCACAGCTCACCGAGTTCTCCTGTCTTCGCCCCGAACGCTGATCGGTGGCCCTTGGCTGCCTTGCTGAGCTGGCGCCGGTCTCATTCGCAAAAGGTCGCCACAAGATCGCACTCAGAAGCCGACATCGCTCGTCCCTTTCAACTTCAGCATGACACGAGCCTCGTCCGGGGTTGCTGCCTCTAATCCGAGTCCTTTCAGGATCGAGCGGGCTAGCCTCACTTGCTCGGCGCTGGAGGTGGCGAGCTTGCCAGGCCCCGCCCAAAGGCTGTCCTCGAGTCCCACGCGGATATTGCCGCCCATTGCCGCAGCCATGGCGCCTATGCGCATCTGCGCGGCGCCCGCGCCGAGTACCGACCAGACATAGTCGTCGCCGAACAGCCGCTCGGCCGTGCGGCGCATGGTGACGATGTCCTCATGATGCGCCCCGATCCCGCCGAGCAAACCGAAGACGGACTGGATGAAGAACGGCGGCCGCACCACTCCGCGGTCGACAAAGTGCTTAAGATTATAGAGGTGGCCGACATCGTAGCATTCGAATTCAAATCGCGTGCCACTGGGCGCGCACAATGCGAGGACCTGCTCGATCTCGGCAAAGGTGTTACGGAAAACGAGGTCGCGTGAAGACTCCAGGTGCTCGCGTTCCCACTGATGGGTGAACTCGTGATAACGCTCGAGCATCGGAAACAGGCCGAAATTGAAGGAGCCCATGTTGAGCGAGGCCAGCTCAGGCCGGAAATGCCGGGCGGGCTCCACGCGTTCGGCGACCGTCATGAATGGGCTGCCGCCGGTCGTGATGTTGATCACGGCCCCCGATCTGCGGCTCAACTCCGGGAGAATCTTCGCAAATCCTTCGACCGATTGGTCCGGCTGACCAGTTTTCGGGTTGCGTGCATGCACATGCAGAATCGCAGCTCCCGCTTCCGCAGCCCGCACGCCCTCTTCGATGATCTCCTCCGGTGTCACCGGCAGGTGCGCGGACATTGAGGGCGTGTGGATCGCGCCGGTTAAGGCGCAAGTGAGAATGACCTTGCCAGGCCTGGCCATGTGAAACCTCAAGAGCTAATCGGTAGTGGGTAAGCGGCGGCGGCCGCGGAATTTTCGGCTTTTATGGCAGGACAGCCGGATCAGGAGTGCCCATCGCGCTTGCGCACGATGGATCTCCTCGCCTGCCAATTGATGACGAGGCAGCTTTTCGCGAGGTCAGCTGGCGAACCGCGGCTCCGGTATGCCCCGGACGCCAAGCCCCTTGATTGCAAATAGGGCCCCGCGCTGCTGTCCGTCATCGGGAAATCGCGGCAAGGGCGGCTTCGCCATGGAGGTCACATAGAGAATGTCGAGGTTGGGACCACCGAACATCACGCTCGTGACCTTGCGCACCGGCATCTGAATAACGCGCTCAACGCTGCCGTCGGGCGCGTAGCGTACGAGCTTTCCATCATAAACAAGCGCTTGCCAAAGAAATCCTTCTGCATCGACCGTAGCGCCATCGGCAGCACCGCCGTTTGAGCGATCTACTGGCGCGAAACGGCGCCGCTTGGTCGCAGCGCCGGTCTCGATGTCATAGTCGTAGGCCCAGATTTCTCCAGTCCAGGTGTCGGCGAAATAGAAGGTCTGGTCGTCCGGGCTCCAGCACGGGCCATTGGACACGATGATCTTCTCGTCCAGGACGTGCAGCGAGAGATCGGGATCGAGCCGGTAGAGACGGCCAGAGGCCTGATCCTCCAGTGTATCCATGGAACCGAACACGAAACGCCCGCGGCGATCGACTTTGCCGTCATTCAATCGATTGCGCGGCAAATGTGCCTCGGGGGCCGCGATCAGCTTCAGCTCCCCGCTCTCCAGATCGAGATCATGCAGGCCCGATTGCAGCGCGACGAGCGCATGCGTACCGTCGCGACGAAGCGCCATCGAGCCGATTTTCGCTCCAACATCCCAGGCGCGAAGCTCGCGTCCATCTGCGGTCGCACGAAAAACGCGACCATCGATGCTGTCTATCCAGTACAGACGCTGCTGCTCGGTGTCCCAAAGCGGGCCTTCGCCAAGCGTCGTCTTCAGATCCGCCACGATCTCGATCTGCAAAGTCATCCCCCCCATTCTCACGTTTCACAGGTATTCCACATTCCCGTCAACGCTGATCGCCTGGCCAGTCACATTGCGTGCACCTGGCGAGCAGAGGAATAAGGCCATGGCCGCAACGTCCTCAGCCGTCACCATGCGACGCAGCGAGATCTTCTTGAGGTATTCCTGGCGCATCGCCTCGTAGCTGGTATGGAGCTGCTCGGCGCGCGCGCGGATTACGCCCTCCATGCGCGGGCCCTCGACGATACCGGGCAAAAGCGCATTGACGCGGATGTCGTCAGGACCGAGTTCGGCAGCAAGCGATTTGACGAGCCCAACAATAGCCCATTTCGTTGCCGCGTACGGGGTACGCCAGGCATAACCGAGGCGGCCGGCAACGGAGGCCATGCAGAGGATTTGTCCATAGCGAGATTGGCGAAGCATCGGGACCGCATGACGGGCGAAGCGGTACTGTGCATTGAGATTGATATCGATCGTTTGCTGCCAATCGAACTCTGCAATGGCATCGATTCCGCCCGTCGGTCCGGCAATGCCGGCATTGTTGATGAGCACGTCGAGCCCACCCCAACGCGCAGCCTGCGCGCGAAAGACGGCCGCGACCGCACCGCGGTCCGATACGTCGGCCTTTGTGGCAAGGACCTGCGGATGTTGATTGCAGAAGCTTGCAAGCGCATCGTCGTTGACGTCGCAGATATGCACATACGCACCAGCCTCAACGAAGGCACCCGCAAGTGCGGCGCCAATGCCGGATGCGCCCGCCGAGATCAGGACGCGCAGCTCGGGATGAGGCACAAGACGCTGCAGCACGCTCATGCCGGTGCACCTCCCCGGCCGCGTCTCGGAACGGCCACGGAGCGCCCAATGCCCGCATTGTCGAGAAAGCGGGACAGACAATTGGCGGCCTGCATGATGTCGTCTGTCACAGCGGCACGAGCGGCGGGCGCATCGCGGCTCAACAGCGCATCGAGGATCTGGCGGTGCGCGTCCATAGAACGCTGCAGGTGGGCAGCGTCGGGAGCAACGAGCACGAAGCACGGACCAATGAGCAGCCAAAAATGCTCGACGGCGCCGAGAATCGCCGGTGCCTGTGCAATTTGGTAGATCCGCCGATGAAAGGCGAAGTTGGTCCAGAGATAAGCGGGTCCATTGACTGCATCAGCGGCGCTCTGCAGCCGGCCGTAGAGTTGCGCCACCTCGGCATCGTCGACACGCGTCATACGCGAAGCCGCGCGCTCGGCCAGCAGCCCCTCGAGCGCCACGCGCGCATCGCGCACATCCCGCAGCTGCGCCTCGGACAGGCTCCCAACGCTCAGTCGCGCCGAATCGCGGAATTCGAAGGCGCCCTCGGCTTGCAGGCGGCGGAGCGCCTCCCGTACCGACGTCGGGCTTGAGCCCAGCGCCTCGGCAAGGCCCCGGATTGTCAACTTCTGACCCGGCGCAAAGCGTCCGGCCATCAGACCATCTCTCAAATGCCGGTAAACCTGATCCGCCATCGAGTCCCGGACGAGGGACGGCAACGGCAGCAGGGCAATGAGGTTGCGCGATTCCAAGTTCCCTCTCCTATATGAGATATGTGATCACATTATGAAAAACCCGTCAAGCTTCGTCGGCGGGATTCCCGAATCGCGCGTTGAGGCAATTGCCGCCCGGCTGGCGGCGGCAGAATGCCTCGCAGAGGAGGCAAGAGGATTGAGCTTTTCACGCACCGAGGAGTTCGTTCGATGACAGCTGAAGGATGCCGACTGCGTAGAGCCCATCCACGAAGGCCCGATACTGCGGTCGCGCCGCAACGATGGCGGCAACGAGTCTCCTCCCTGAAGCGATCTCGCCGGCGCGGATCAGCAGCACGCCCTTCCAGAAGGTTGGCTCTGGATCAAAGCCGATCAATCCCTGGGCGTTCGTGAGCATGCGCAGCGCCTCTGCAAGCTGCGGACCTGTCGCTGCCGTCTCGCCCGAGAGCAGCCCGGGTGTGAAGACAGATGCGCCGAAGATCGTGTGGGCCTGAGAGAGCTTGGTGAGCCTGCGCAATTCGGCAAGCGGCTCCGGATGGTCGTCAACTCGCACATCGATGAGCCGGTTAGCCCAGGGCGCTGGAGCGATTTCGGCGGACACAACGAGGAGCGCGGCCGACATCCGGCCGCGGGCGTCACCTCCAGCGGCTTCAGCTGCATCCATCGCCGCGAGCATGCGGTCGAGAAGTGGGCCGGCAGTATCCTCGTAAGCTGCCAGCATGGCGGGAACCACGGCGTCGCTGGCCAGCATGTTTCCCAGCACCACAACGTTGCTGGCCTCGAGCTGAGCGCGGTGGGGAACGCAGCGATCGCCAGTGAACATGGCTTTGCCGCCAGCGGCATCGAGAAAGGCGACTTGGCGCAGCTCTCGGTCCTCGTCCTTCGCAAGCAGGCTCGTGAGCGCCATCGGCGCCGACACGCCGGAGGCCATGAGATCCAGCCCGTTCGGCCCGTAAGCTGGATCAACGAACGATTGGGTCGCAACAACACCAACGCCGGCTCGCGCAAACGGCACAACGCGCCCGAGGGCGAAATAATGCGATTGGCTCGCAACACCCAACTCACCCGTAACCGAATCCCGGGCGACAATCGAGTACGTCATCATCAAGACTCCACACGCTCGAGGTGCGCCTTGATCGCCGCGATCAAAGCCAGCGGATCCTCCAGCATCGGCAAATGACCGATACCTGGCAGGAGAACGTGCGGAGCATGCAGCGAGGCTGCCATTTCTGCGCCGGCTGCGGGAGGGCAAGTCAGGTCGAACTCCCCGGTCAGAACCGTCACAGGGCAATTGACGCTGGCCACATGGGCGCGGATATCGGCCGCGCAGGCGGCTCTCCACACGCGACGGATGTCGTCCTTTCCGTTTGGATTGCGCAGCGCAATGGTCTTGGCCACCACTTCGGCAGACGCGTGTGGACCCAGCGCATATTTCGGCAAGATAAGCTCAAACATTTCGGTGACGGTGTGATACTCGAGGGTGGCTAGAACAGCCGCATTGTCAGAATCTCGCGAGTAGAGCTGACTGCCTACCGCAACAACCGAGAGGACCCGTTTGGGCTCTGCAGCGGCGAGATAGACCGAAATTGCTCCACCAAGCGAACCGCCGATGGCGTGGAAGCGATCGATGCCTGCCCGGTCCACGGCATCGATGCAGTCCTGCGCCCACCGCGCAAGGTCGTACTGTTCGGCCGGCGGCGAGTCACCGAATCCACGCATGTCGGGGACAATCGTAAATCGGTCGGCGAATGCCGGAACAATTTCGGCCCACGCCGCGCCCTTGAGATTGATAGGATGCACGAACAGGATTGGCGGCCTGCTCGCGTCGGTCTCGCCATGGTAAGAAACGGCGATCGGACCGACCGGTCGCTTGATAGTGAGCCGCCTCATGAGTCCTCCACGGTCACGACGTTCCGAACCGCCGAAGGGACGCTCGATTGCGTGTGCTCTCCCTTTCCAGTGAGGCTCGCGCACTACGGTCCATCCGCTTCTCGGCGGTCACATCGGGCGGCAAGTTCAGCTGGAAAATCTTCTTTGGACGTTCTTCGCCCCGGCGGGATCAGCCTGTCCGCCGGATGTAGGCGGCGCGGCCAGCCCGGCGGGGCGCTCGCTTTGATTACAGCTTTTGGTCGTCCGTAACCGAGAAGCTCTTGCCGAAGCCTGGCGGCAGATAACCCACGCCGCGGCTGGCGTAGCTATCGCCGAACGGCTGCCGGATCTTGTCTTTGGGCGCCATCTCCGAGCAGTGGAAGTGCCAGATCTTCCACTCCGGCTTTCCCTCTCCGTCGTTGCGCACGTAAATTTCGGTGCTGCGCAGGTACTGGTCCGGTTTGTCGGCTTCCTCGAAATTGCCTTCGCAAAGCAGGTAGGCCATGTCGCCATGGAGATCCAGACGCCAGATGTGCATGACCGCAGGCTTCGATCGCGGCCTGTCCTTGAACGACTCCCAAAAAGCGGTCAGTTCCTCCCGCCCAAAGTACGGATCGCCGCTAAGGTTGAAATTCAAGAACGCGGTGCCACTCGGGAAGCAGGTTCGCATCAAGGGGATATCCCACTTGTGATTGGCAACCCACCAGTCGCGGTGCACTTTCAAAATGGCTGCTCGGTCCTCATTTAAAGTCGGCATGAATGCTCCTGATTGGTGTGATCGTTAAATTGGCCGCCGGGAAAATCCCCCTCAGATTGGCGACCTCATCGGCCTTCGGGTCAAAGACCGAGGCAGATTCTTGTGCTTACGCCTCGGCCACTAGCAGTCGCTCTGGACAGCAGTTCTGAGCGGTTCAGCTGAGCGCGCGCCAGAAACGCGAAATTTCGAGCGCTGAAGCAGGGCGTTGCCGCTGCTCGTCGTGATCCACTGACGCGGACGGCGCCAAGAATGCACTTGGATGGCCTGCAACGCTGAGCCAACTCATAGGCCGCGGAATAGTTGATCCAATGACTCTTGCGGCACAGCGCATTGCGCGCCCACAACAAGCTTGAGCTGAGAGCAACACGAAGAGATGGCGCGAAGCGCCGGCCGATCGAAGCTGGATGCGCGATCAATGCCCGGCGAAGCGTGCGCTGGCGCGATAATGCGGCTCACTTTAGGGTCCCTCCGTTCTCGATATGTGATCACAAATCAAATTCAGCGTCAAGCATTCCCGGCCGACGCCTTTCGGCATCGTCTCAGGCTCGCGCGGGACGCGCTCCCATTACGTCATTTCAAGCGCGCGGGACCGAGGGATGTTTCGCACCTCGCGATGGTCGTCCAGTCCCGTAACAATCGGAGTGAGCGCCGGAGGGTTCAGCGACGCGAGATAACGATCGTCAGCAACTTCGCCATAGAGCGTCGTACGTTGGCGCGGCAGGCGTGCCATGGCCCGGATGAGCTCTTCCATTTGTTTTGGAGCCATCTCGTGGCCATGCTGAGCACCGGCTGAACGCGAGATCGTTTCGTCCATCAGCGTGCCGCCGAGATCGTTCACACCAGCCTCAAGGCAGGCGCGAATGCCTTGTTCGCCGAGTTTCACCCAAGAGGTTTGGATGTTGGAGATTTTCGTGTGGAAGACGAGCCGCCCGATGGCATGCATGAGAACGACTTCGCGGAAGGTCGGCCCCTTGCGCGAGCGCCCTTTCAAGTAGATCGGGGCCTCCATGTGCACGAACGGCAATGGGACAAATTCAGTGAAGCCGCCGGTCTCGGTCTGAAGATCCCGGATGCGCAACAGATGCTTTGCCCAATGCTCGTAACGGTCGACATGACCGAACATGATCGTTGCGGTGCTGCGCAATCCGGCTCTATGGGCCGCTGCCATGACCTGCAGCCATTGCGCGGTGTTGATCTTGTCGGGACACAGAATCGCGCGGACCTCGTCGTCCAGGATTTCTGCGGCGGTCCCGGGCAATGTACCAAGACCGGCGTCCTTCAACTCGCGCAGAAACTCATCGACCGAAACTCCGAGCGTCTTGGCCCCCTGAAACACCTCCAAGGGCGAGAAAGCATGGATATGCATTTCGGGCGTGAACTGCTTTACGGTCCGACAAATCTCAAGATACTTTGCGCCGGTGTAGGCGGGATGGATGCCGCCCTGCATGCAGACTTCGGTCGCGCCACGCTCCCAGGCTTCGCGCGCGCGCCGCCCGATCTCATCCATGGAAATATCGTACGGCCGCCCGCGCAAGTTCTCGGCGAGCTTTCCTTTCGAGAACGCGCAGAACTGGCACCTGAAGTAGCAGATATTAGTGTAGTTTATGTTGCGGTTGACGACATAACTAACGCAATCCCCATTGACGGAGCGGCGCAGCTCGTCAGCAGCGCGGCACACGGCCGTGAAATCGCACTCCTCGGCTTCGAACAGCGACACGATCTCTGCCTCGTCGAGTCGTGCCCCAGAATGAGCCTTTGCGACGATTCTCCGAAAGCTGCCGGTTAGGACGGCGGGCGAGCTGGCATCTTCACGCAGCATCGCGAGGTCCCCGGCAGGCGGCTCGCACCTCGCTCCAGGGCACCATTCGTCTCGGCGCGGCCAGCCATGTCCGTCGACAAGACCGAGCAGGTTCTTCTGCAGCGACATGTCAGTCCAGCGAGCATATTGACGCGCATAGGGCGGATAAACTGCGAGGCGTTCGACGAGCGTCTTGCCGCATTGAACGGTGGCCTCGGAGAGACGTGCCAGATGCGGCCATGGCGCCTCCGGATTGACATGGTCCGGTGTAACCGGGGATACGCCGCCCCAGTCATTGATGCCAGCGGCCAGAATCTTGTCCAGTACGCCCGGGCTGAGATTGGGGGGAGCCTGGATGTTCATGTCGGGCCGGAACAGCAATCGCGCGAGCGCAATGGTCCACAGATGCTCTTCCATTGTTGGGGCCGCCGCGCCCCTCATGCGGGTATCCGGCTTCGGCTTGAAGTTCTGGATAATGACTTCCTGAATGTGCCCGTAGCTTTCGTCTAAATTGCGCAATGCAAGCAATGAGGAGATGCGCTCAAGCGGCGTCTCGCCGATACCGATGAGCAATCCGCTCGTGAATGGGACCGAGAGCTGGCCTGCCAGTTCAATTGTCCGCAACCGACTTCCAGGCTCCTTGTCAGGTGAGCCGAAATGTGGCCCCCCGGGCTCGCACAGTCGTGCCGAGGCGCTCTCGAGCATGATCCCTTGCGAGATGGAGACCTTGCGCAAAGCTGCGATATCGTCGGCCTCCATCAAGCCTGGATTGAGGTGCGGCAACAAGCCAGTCTCGCAGAAAACCACGCGCGCGGCTTCCTGGAGGTAGGCGAGCGTCGATGCAAAGCCCATCTCGTGCAGCTCTCGCTCGGCCTGGCGGTAGCGCAGCTCAGGCTTGTCGCCCAGCGTAAACAGCGCCTCCTTGCAGCCGGCCTCACGACCGGCACGCGCGATCGCCAGCACCTCATCGATGGTGAGGTAGGCACGCTGCCCTTTTTGGGGCGGATGGGCGAATGTGCAGTAGTGGCAGACATCCCGGCATAACTGGGTCAGCGGAATGAAGACTTTTCGCGAGTAGGAGATCTTTCTGCCGTGAGCCTCATCCCGCTTTGATGCCGCCATCCGCATGAGATCGGGAAGGGACACGTCGCTGACGAGAGACATGGCCTCGGAAGCGGAAATGTCACTTCGCCTCAAGGATTCCAGAAGCATCCGATCCACCATTCTCAGAACTCCTCACGCTCCGCGAAAAACGTCGGAGCTCTCTGCATTTTGGGCAACCAACCCCGAGCTCACTTCGGCCGCCGCATCGACGCTTGCGCGCCCCGTCCGTCCGTTCCCATCCCCAGCCGCCTTTGGCCGAGATTAATCGAACGCAAATAGCGATCGGTGGCTGTGGACGTGTTCAGGTCAAGAAAATCAAAGACATCGGCGGGAGCATCGAGATCAAGCCCAATCCTTGCATTGCGGCACACGATAGGCTGAATGCCGAGCCTATCGGCTGCGGCGATGTGGCGGGCGAAGCTATCGGGGCCGAAACACGGCTGCAAGGCTCGCGCTACGGTGAATGCAACCGCGTTGGTGCCGCCATCGCGCGGCGCCGGCACGATCACGGCGTTGCCTTGCGCGGCTTGGAGGAGCGTCGAAACGTCCTCGCTCAAGATAGCCGGCACATCGCTCGGCAGAACAAGGATGAGTTCGTCCCCACGATTTTCGACCGCGGCGAGCCCGGCTGCCACTGCCGCATTGGTTCCGTCCGCACCGCCGTCACCAATCACGACAGTCCCCAGACGAGCCGCCTCTTGAGCGACATCCTCAGCATTTGTTACCACAGCGATATGATTTAGTTTTATCACGCCACATGCCGCGCTCAGAACATCGCACAGCATAGACCGGGCCAACAGGGCGCGCTCGGATGCCGTCAGCAATGGGGAGAGCCGCTGCTTCGCGCACGAGAACGATTTTGCCGGGATGACTACCCATGCATCACGTGTCGTCATGATGCGCCTCCCTTTGAAGGGGCCCTGCCCCGCCGCTCGTGCGTTGCGCGAAGGTTTTCGCCGAAGGCAAGCGCATGCTCTGCGAGCATGAACTTCGACTGCATGTCTGTCATGAGCGTAGGCGCCGGGTGTACATCGACCCCCAGGTCGCCTGCCCCTGCCGAATCGGCAATATCTATGATCAGGCCATCGAGCAGCCCCGCATAATGCCTGGAAATCTCTGCATTTGACGGCTCAAGGCCGAGTTCGTCCATGATCTTGCGCGTCGGTCCTTTGATTGCCTGACCGCCGATAATCGGGGAAATGGCCACAACGGGAACGCTGGTCGCGCGCAGTTTTTCAGCCATCCCTGGAACAGCCAGGATTGGATCGATGCTGAGATAAGGATTGGAAGGACATAGGATGATGAGGCGGAGATCCTCGGCATCGAATGACGCAAGCACCTCCTCGCTCAGGCGAGCGTTTTGCGCCCCGCTGAACCGGATCTGCTTGACAACCGGTTCGCAGCGACGCTCGACGAAATAGCGCTGGAATTCGAGCTCGCCTTCCGTGGTGTCGAGGATGGTCGAAAGTCTGTCATTGGTGACGGGCAGCACAGCTGAAGCGATCCCGAGCCGTCGTGCAATGTCGCTGGCAATCGCTGTGAGACTTTCTCCCCTTAAGCGGCGGCGGGTCCGCTCGATATGCATCGCCATATCGCGATCCCCGAGCAAGAACCAGGTCTCGCCGCCGATCTGCTTCAAGGCCTCCATGAAGTTCCAGGTCTCATCGGATCGGCCCCAGCCGCGCTCGGGATCGCTGAGACCGGCGAGCGTATAAAGGACTGTATCGAGGTCCGGCGAGATATGGAGTCCGAGATGCTCGAAATCGTCGGCCACATTGATGACCACGGTCAATCGTTCTCCGAGAACGTGCTGTAATCCAACAGCGAGCTTTGCTCCTCCGACGCCCCCGCAGAGCGCCACAACACGCCCTTTTCCCGGCAAATGTGACCGCCCGTTCATCTGAACATATCCCGTTCTTTCGCACGCACGAGCGCGGACGCCGAATTGATAGGCGCACGAGAGGAGAATCCACGAACATGGATTACTGGTTGGCCTTCGGCCGCCTGTCCCATCAAGAGCGAGGCGGCGGCCGCCAGCTCATCCGCGACCGCGATCTCTGTTACCTGCATGGGCCGGCCGAACAGATCGGGCTTGCCGATCATGCTCTGAAGGGCAGGAATTCCAGCACTTCCAAGCGCCACACCTACGACGCCGTTGCGCCATGGACGGCCGAAGCTATCGTTTATGATGACGCCGACATCGACCCCGAATTGTCGATCGAGGCCGCGCTTGAGGTGCCGGCAACTGTCATCCGGATCTTCAGGCAGCAACAACACGCGATGGCCGCGATCCTGCTCGATATTGGATTCATCTATGCCGGCGTTCGCCATCACGAAGCCGAGGCGGTGAACAACGATGATCACATTCTGTCTTGCGCGAAGGACCTCGGTGGATTCTGAGAGTACCACCTCGATGTGCCGGGGATCTTTGCCGACCGTTTTTGCAAGCTCCACAGCGCGGTCGGAAGGCCTCACATCATCGAGATAGACGTACCTGTTTTCCGCCTTCGACACGATCTTTTGTGCGACGACAAAAATATCGCCAGATGCCACGGCGATCTCTCCGGTCTTCGCGCCATCCGCGATGACACCAACCAGATCGTCGCCAGGCCCCACCAGAGGGATCCCGGGAAGGGCGCTGTATGTGATGCTCCTCGTCATCGCGACTTTTTCCTCCTTCGCCGCTGCCCACACGTCTTGTTGTTTCTGGCGCGGGGCATCTCTCCTCGAATACGATCTCTACGCGCCGTACCCGAAATCAGTTCTGTATCCTATCTGCTTCTCCCTTAAGCAGACCCTGGCACACCTCCTGGATAAGTCTTCGACGTTCGCATCCTTCAAGCGTGCTGACGCGCGTTTCCGTGCTATCTCTTGCCCTTATTCCGAACTCCGCTTCGCAACGGAGAGGCTAGCCATGAAGCGCCGCCGGAGAAATTGACCGCTTTATGACAGTGCGCATTGCGAAACTCGATTGCAGTCTTGCCACCCCCGGCAGGCGTGACAGGTGCTGCTTATGAATGCGTTCGTAGTCCTCCATGTCGCGCGCCAGTACCGAAAGCCGATAATCGTCCGTACCGGACATCAGATGGCAGGCGATCACGTCGGGGCATTTCTGAATTTCGGCTTCGAAAGCCCTGAGCGCGCCCTCGCTTTGGCGGTCAAGCGTGATGTGGACGATCACGGTGAGGGGAAAGCCAAGCGAGTTTGCATCGATCTCGGCCGAGTAGCCTTTGATGATCCCGGCTTTCTCCATTTGCAGCACGCGCCTTGCGCAAGACGTTGCCGAGAGGCCGACCCGTTCGGCCAACGCCAGCTGGCTTATGCGGGCATCCCGAATGAGTTCGCTTAGGATTTTGCGGTCTAGAGGATCGAGGGCTGTGAGCATCGTTGCGAACGCCCGTGTGGTTTTCCATTCAGGTCAGGCCGGAAATCGTGATGCCGGCACCCTTCACCTTGTATTTGCGGTTGATCGCGATCAGGACGGAGGTGAGGGCCTCGGCTGCAGCGGAGTTCGCGAGCGCACCGCCATCGATCCCGCGATTGCTCACCGCATCCGCCAGCAACATCACCTCCTTGCGGGCCTCAGGATCATCGCTGAACACCAGAACGTCGCAGTCCGCCTTTCCTCCGGCATGGAGCTTCTGTGAGCCGACATTGTGAAACGCTCCGACCACCCGCGAACTCGGATCAAGCTGCGATTGGGCGATCAGCGCAGCCGACCCGGCGCTCGGGAGTTGAACAACAGAGACCTTCGGCGGCACGAGCGGCACGACCGCGGTGACAACAATCTTGCCCTTGGCCGCGTCCTTGATCTCGGCCAGGCTTGTCTCATAACTGGAGAATGGCACCGCAACGACAACAATATCGCTCTTCGCCGCGGCGGCAGCGTTGGCCTCGCCAGTCACATTGGCGAACCCGTCGGATTTTAAGAGCGCGACTGCATCCTGAGCGCGCTCAATCGAGCGCGATCCAAGAATGACGGAATATCCGGCGCGACTCCAGCTGCGGGCAAGGCCGGATCCGAGATCTCCAGTGCCGCCGACGATCGACAAAGTCGGAAGGGGCGCGTTCGACATTTGGCTTACACTCCTTTGCTTGCGGCATGACGCCTTGACAGTGAAACTCTGCTTCGCTCGAGCGTGCTTGACCGTATTCACACCAGGCCGAACACTCAATAGATCAGTCGCACCGCTCCTTCACGTGAACGAATTAGTTCAAAGACGGCTCGATCGCGGGTCAACACTTCTGGGTCCGTCGCCGAACAAAGAAGTTCATACTAGCCGCCTTCAAGATAGGGAAAGAAATTGAGCTCGGCTCCGTCTTTGACTTCAGCTGACAACGGCACGACCATGTCACCAATCGAGGCCAGCCAGACATCATGCTCGGCGCTCAACGAGCCGATCACGTTGAGAATCGTCGCTCCCTCGGGGAGGTCAAGCTGAATGGATCCAACCCCGCCGGGCAAGAACCGACGGAGATTTCCATGCATATTGACCTCGACGCGGATCATGAGTGCGGGGCTCGCATTGTGGCGGCAATCTTTTCAGCGGTCATCGGCAGCGAGTTCGGCCAGCAGCCAGTCGCCGCCGCGATCGCATTGCCGATTGCAGCCGGTGGTTCGATGCATGGTGGCTCTCCAACGCCCTTGGCACCGTAAGGACCGGCAGCGGATCGGCATTCGACGATAATGCTCTCGATCTCCGGGACATCCATCGCCGTCGGCATCTTGTAATCTGTCAGGTTCGCATTCATGACGCGACCGTCCTGATAGACGATCTCTTCCGACAGGGCCTGGCCTATACCTTGCGCCACGCCACCCTCGATCTGTCCCTCAATATAGGTCGGATTGATCGCATATCCGACGTCCTGGGCCACGACATAGCGATTGATCGTCACTTTGCCCGTGGCTTGATCGACCGAAAGGTCGACGGCGTGGGCATGGTAGCTCGGCGTATTCCAGACCGGGAGCGGATGGTTCTTGACGCGTGTCGGATCGTAGGCTGGTGCCGGTGAAATGGCTGTGCCATGCGCAATGAGCCCGCCACCGGCAAGACGCGAGATGCGTGCCAGCTCCGCAATCGAAATCGACTTGTTGCCGACGACCACGTGCTTGTCCTGCAGCTTCATATCCTCAATCGGTGCTTCCAGCTGCTTGGCCGCGAGTTCGAACATCTGACGCCGTAGCTCTTTAGCTGCCGCAACGCACGCATTGCCCACAGAAAAGGTCGTACGGCTGCCTTGAGCGCCGTAGTCGAACGGCGCGGCCTGAGTGTCCACCCCGGTGACGTTGATGTCCGTCAAGTCCAGAGACAGCTCCTCGGCGAGCACTTGAGCGGCTCCCGTGATCGCGCCGGTGCCGATTTCAACGGCGCCGCTGACGAGCGTCGCACTCCCATCGGGATTGATCTTGACATAGACACCAGACGAGCCACCCGTCGTCATCCACCAGCTGCAGGCGATGCCCTTGCCCCGTCCTGGCTCGGGATTACGATCTTGCCAGCCGATCGCATCGGCTGCCTTGCGCAGACATTCCTCGATGCTCACAGAGGTGTGCGTCTCGCCCGAAGGGCCTGGATCCCCCTCCTTGACGATGTTGCGCAGGCGCATTTCGAGAGGATCCAGGCCGAGATCCTTTGCGATCATGTCGATCTGGCTTTCCATCGCGAAATTCGCCATCGGTCCCGCCGGAGCACGGAAGGAGCCAGAATGGACCTTGTTCGTGTAGACAGCGATGCTTTCGAACGCGAGCGCTCCTGTCTTGTACGGACCTGCCATGACCTGAAGTGCGATAGCAGCCGTGCCTGGACCTGAGCCGGCATAAGCGCCACAATCCACGATGACCCGACCGCTTCGGGCAAGAAGATGCCCATCCTTGTCAACGGCAGTTTTGAGCAGAACCACGGAAGCCTGACGCGGAAGCGCGGCTATAAGCTCCTCTTCGCTCGTCGACATCACTTTGACCGGGCGGGCAGTCTTGCGCGCCAGGAGAGCTGCGAAGTGCTCGACACCGATCCTCAGCTTGCCACCGAAGCCACCACCAATTCCCGGCACGGTGACGCGCACCCGCGCGGCCGGCAAATCGAGGATTTCGGCCAATGTCGTTTGCGTGTCGAACGGCAATTGGGTGTTGCACCAGACCGTCACTATCCCGTTCGCATCCCAATCCGCGGTCGCAACGCGCGGCTCGGTGTATCCTGGATGCTGAAGCGAGGTCGTGAACCGATGCTCATAGACCTTATGAGCCTTTGCGAAGGCTCCTTCGACATCGCCGACGTGAATACGGGCGTGACCTGCGATGTTGTCCTTGCGCGAAATGATCGGGAGCGCCTTGTAGGTTTCCCAATCAGGATGGATGCGGATATCGCTTGTGAGCGCCTCTTCCGGATCGTACAGTGCCGGTAGATCCTGATATTCAACCTTGATGGCTTCAATCGCGCGCTCGGCGATCTCGCATGACGTGGCAGCGACCGCGGCGATCGCATGTCCCATGAACAGGACGCGATCGGTTGCAAATACGGTCGTGTCGCGCACCGCCGTTCCATAGCGGACCTGCGGGATGTCAGCGGCGGTGATGATGCCACGCACGCCTGCGATCGCAGCCGCGCGCGAGATGTCGATGTTCTTGATCAGAGCGTGCGCGCGAGCACTGCGCAGGATCTTGCCGTAGAGCATACCGGGCAGCTTGAAATCCGCAGCGTAAACGTGCTTTCCGGTAACCTTGCCGACGCCATCCCGCCGGGGCAGGCGGTGACCGGCAACGCGATGGGTTTGAGCGTTCATTGCTTGGCTCCCGAAAGTGCGATGCGCTCTGCCGCGGTTTCCACGGCATCGATGATCTTGCGATAGCCGGTACAGCGGCAAAGGGTACCTGCGATAGCTTCCCTGATCTCGTCGCGCGAGGGGCGGCAGCCCGGATTTTCGTCCAGGAATGACTTTGCCGTCAGGATCATGCCCGGGATGCAGTAGCCGCACTGAACGGCGCCGCATTCGATGAATGCTTCCTGAAGGGGATGCAGATGCTCGGGATCGCCGATCCCCTCGATCGTGGTGATCGAGCATCCCTCAGCTTGCCCCGCGAGCAGGATGCAGGAATTGACGGCCCTTCCATCGAGCAGCACCGTGCAGACCCCGCACTCTGCTTCCAGGCAGTTCTCCTTGGTGCCCATCATGCCGATCCCGTTGCGCAGGACCTGTAGCAGCGTCCAATGAGGCTCAATGAGCAGCTGATGGCTCTCGCCATTGACAACGATATTGAGAATTTTCCGGTTCATTGATCCTGTTCCCGAATTCGTTGCAAACATGTCCCGAGCGCGCGCTCGACCATGACCGCGACAAGACCGCGGCGGTAGCCGGCCGACGCGCGAACATCAGAAATGGGACTGGAAGCCTCTGCCGCGATCCTGCCCGCCTCCACAAAGCTTTCCTTTCCGGCAGATCTGCCGATGAGATAACTCTCCGCCTGTTCGGGCCGGAACGCCTTTGGGCTTGCGGCTCCGATTGCCAGGCGCACTGAAGCGCAACGCGAGGTGGAGGCATCCAGCGTCAAGCAAGCTGCAACACAAACCACCGATATCTCCATGGCCCGCCGGCGCCCTTCTTTCAGGAAGGCGGTTGCGGATCCGGCCGGAAGCTTGGCAAATCGGATGCTGGTCACGATCTCGGCGGGCAAGAGATCAGTCTTTCCCGGGCCGACGATGAAGTCGCGCAAGGGGACGGAGCGCCGTCCATTGGGACCTGTCATGTCGAGGCTTGCATCGAGCGCGAGCAGTGGCGGCACAAAGTCGGCGGCAGGAGAAGCATTGACGATGTTGCCGCCGATGGTTGCGATGTTTCGTACTTGATGGCCACCGACGACGCTGGCAGCTTCGACCAACGCTCGCAGATTACCCCGAAACGCAGAATGCGTTTCGATCGTGCGGTACCTCGTTAACGCGCCAAGGGTGAATGCTTCGGTAGTCTCGGTGATTTCGCTCATTCCGGCCAGGCAGGCGACATCGATCAGATGTACGGGATCGATCTTCTTCCGATTGATCTGGATAACCGTATCGGTCCCGCCGGCGACATAGCGCGCGGTCGGCGCAAAGCGTTGAGCAAGGTCGATAGCTTCAGTGACCGTGGCCGGCCGATGGAGATCAAAGCTCATGGCTTGCTCCCTTCCAGCGCCTGGGCGGCAGGCCACACCTCGGAGCCCATCTTGGCGATCGTATCCTCGATCGTACCTCCTTCGGGAGCGAAGGGCATGATGATAATCCCGTCGACGCCGGCCTGGCGCAGTTCGATCACACGCGCGGTCACCTCCTCCACATTGCCGGCCAAAGTGAAGGCGTTGATATGGCGATCGGTCACGTATGGCAGCAGAGGAAGGTAAGGCGTCACCCCGGCGGCGTAATGGGCGCCCTGGACAGAGGCGAGCACGTCCTCCGGCAAGGTCAGCCCCTGCTCTTCGGCTGTTTCAAACTTGAGACGCCCTGCCCCGAGCAGTCTTGCAACCGTCGGCCGAAGCGCGTCACGGGCGGCCTGACCGTCTGAGGCAACACAGGCATTGAGCCGAACGATCAGCCTGACGGATTTGGGATCGCGGCCCGCCTTCCTGGCCCCATCGTCCAGTCTCGCGCGGAAGGCCTTGATTTCCGGAGCATTGCCGCCGGCCTCCATGAACGCGGCATCGGCGCAAGCGCCTGCCGTCCGTTGGCCGAGCGGACCATTGCTGGCCACATAGATTGGGATATCGGCGCGAACAGGGGTGAAATTCAGCTTGCCCTCCTTGAACCGAATGACCTCTCCCTCGTAGGTGACGGTCTCGCCGCGCAGGAGCATCCGAATGACCTCGATCGCTTCGCTGATAGCGCGCGCCGGCTTCTTCCGATCGATGCCAAGCTCAGCAAAACCGGAAATACCGGCGCCGAGGCCGAGAATTGCGCGCTTGTTGGAAATCTCGTCGAGCGTCGCAATCGCCATGGCCGTCAGCGCCGGATGTCTGGCGTAGGGATCTGTCACGCAAGGTCCGAGCCTGACCCGAGACGTATTTTGTGCAAAATATCCAAGACACGAATAGACCTCCCGATAGAACCGTTCATCGGCAAGCCAGACCGTGTCGTATCCGCTCGCTTCGGCGAGCTTCACGCGATCAAGCATCTTGGCCATTGGCGCGTTGCCGAGAATCAGCAGGTCGAGGGTCATCTTGTTGGTGTCCTGTTTGCGCTTACGTTCTTGGACTAGGCAGAGCTCAACGCGGAGCACAGATCATTCTATCTCGTCGCTGACGAAATAGATGTTCTTCGAGCGATCGAGAAACTTGCCATAGAGCTCCTCTCGCAGCGCAACACCAGCCGGTGAGGCAAGGTCCCTGTCGTGTTGCTCCAGGCTTTTGACCTCGATCCTTTCGATGTATTGCCACGTCGAGTTTTCGGCGCCCTGGATGGGGCGGCGAATGCGATGAACCTTGTAGCTCACGTAATTGTCGAGGCTCCGCACGAGAGCGTAGTCGCGCTCGCGGACCCAGGCCTCATATTCCGCTGGGTCGACCCCTTCCTTGAGCGTGCTGATCAGGAAACGGACTGGCATGTGACTTTCTCCTTGGCTGTTTGCCCAATTCGGGTTGATCGGATATTGCCGACGACTTTGACGCGCACGCGCATGGCATTTCCGGGCAGATAGGCGATCGGCGTATCCTCTGCCTCGACCAGGGCAAGCGATTCCGAATCCGCGCCGGCCTCCACTGCCCGGGAATCGGCAAGCTTGCGTGCTGAAGCAACCGCCTCGTCTCGCGTCAGCCCCTGGAACACCTGATCGACTTCACCACTGACCTGCGCAATGGCTGCGCCAACCGCATTCGCGCAGCCCCCGTGTTGAACCCGAACGACACGCCCGACGCCCTGCAATTCTTCCGGAACAAGAAACGCGCCGCCCCCGACCGCAATCAGCGTGACGTCTGAAGCGCTTGTCTTCATCCGGTCGACGTTCTCTTCCAGCATCTCCTTGCAGCGGCGCAGAACCCTCTTCACGTCATCGGCAGTGATGTGTGCCACACGCTTGCGATCGCCAAGGTCGATCAGTCCGGCGGCAACGCCGATGTCGGTCGAGGTCACGCGATTGCCGCCAAACACCAGCGCTTCCGTGGACAGGCGATACCCAACGCTGAGCGGCCCGATGGCTGCCGCTCCAAGGTCGATATGGCTGCCGCCACCAAGTCCGATGGAAACGAGGTCCGGCATGCGGAATAGGGTCCTGACGCCTCCAATATGAACGACCGTGTTGGCTTCACGGGGAAAGCCGTTCCGCAAGTAGCCAAAGTCCGCCGTCGTTCCGCCGACGTCAACCACCACCGCATCTTTGAGCCCGGAAAGATAGGCCGCACCGCGCATCGAGTTGGTCGCACCGGAGGCGAAGCTGAACACAGGGTATGCGGCGGCACGCGAGGCCTCCGCGACGGTGCCGTCGTTTTGCGTGACAAAAAGCGGCGCGTTCAGCCCGACCTTTGACTTGGCTTGCTCAAAAGCCGTGATGGTCTCCCGAGCAAGCGCAATGAGAGAGGCATTGAGAATTGCGGCGTTCTCACGTTCGAGCAATCCGATCCCGCCGAGCAAATGTGCGCAGGTCACCGACACATCGGGGATTTCTTCGCGCAGGATGGCGGCGACCGCTTCTTCGTCGGACGGATCAAGCGGAGAGAACAGTGCGTTGACCACGACGTATTTGAGGCCGAGATTGCCGATTTCGCGCGCAATTCGCTTGGCTGCCGCGATATCCAGAGGGGCGAACCTGCGCCCGTCGTAATCGTGGCCGCCTTCGATTTGAAAGACCCCGCCATTGGCGAGCTCGGCAAGCCCAGCCGGCCAGTCGGTAAAGGGCGGCAGGGAGCTCGTGGCGGGGAGTGCAACTCGGATTACTGCCACTTTCGTCAGATGACGGCGCTGAACGACCGCATTGATGAAGTGGGTCGTACCTATCATCAGCGCGTCGAGACCGCTCGCATGCTCGGCACTCAGATCGAGCGCCCCGATGGCCGCAGCCACACCACTGGTGACGTCGGCCGTGGTGGCGACCTTCACGCCTTGAACGACTTTTCCGCCGTCGATCAGCACGGCATCCGTATTGGTGCCACCTACGTCAATCCCAATGCGTCTCATGAGCAGAATACCGACTTGAAATCGATGTCATAACCAAAAGCGCGGGGGCCGACATGGTCGAGCCCGCGCGGCGAGAGGAAGACCGGAGCCGCCGGCAGCGCGATCACGGTTGTCCGCTGGCCGTAGCGAATGGTTTCCGTTCCGATCGCTTCGCCGGATTCACTGTCGAGAACGCAAATGAGGTCGGGCGTCGAGACGAGCGCCTGCCCATCGCGCCACACGACGATCCACTCGTTCTGGAAATCGATCCGGATCTGGCTGCTGTGATCATCGCCAAGCCCCTCCACGACTGTGCGGCCGCGCAGGAAGCCCTCCGTTGTCCGCCGCTCGACTTCAACGACCTTGCCGGAGAACAGGAACCTGCCGGATTCCGCTTTCAGAATGGCTGCAATCGGGTCAGCGTGCTGCCGGTTGGCCTCGGCAACCGCCCGCCCGAGATTGATGGCTTTGGATGTGGTACGGGGAATGGCCCATTTCTTCACCTCAGCACCGGTGCGCGGCGCCTTGCAGGTCGCGACGATGGACCCGAACTCGGTACAAAGCTTTCGGCTCACACGTTCCATCCATTTCCAGGAGGAGGTTTTGCCAACGATCGCCTCATTACCGCGCGGGTCTACGGAGGTCAGCGGATAGGGAGCGAGACCGCCCACCGCAAAGCTCGTCATTTGCGCCTCAGGATAGGCACGCCCCATCGCATCGGCGTCGACAACTGGAATTTTCAGGTGGACGGCAGCGAGCAAGGACTGCATGCCGTTGCCGCCACCGATTTCGACTGCCATCACCGCCCTGAACTTGCGACCAAGATGCTCCTCCATGGCCGACACGGCGCGCGCGATGAGCCTGCTGTCGACCAGACGCTCCTGGAAAACAAGCGGCGCGCCCATAATGGAGACAACCGCGATCGCATCATCATCGTCCAGCTCGTCGGGATCGATCAGATCTACGCGAACGCCTTCATTGTAGTAACTCCGCATGCTCAAGAGCGCGTGATACGGACTCCCGCCGCCACCCGTTCCGAGAATCCAGGCGCCGACGGAGAGCGCCTCGATATCCTCCGGACTCAATTGTCTCATCTATAGCCTCCGAGCCGCGTCAATTGCGGCGACAAAAAACCGGATCAAGCAGCAACCGGGCCGCCACCACCAAGGGCGCGCTGCGCACGCTGCATGAGAAACTGATCGCCGAAGCGGTGCGCGATACGCTCAGCGGCAGTCGTAAGCAGCGTGATCGCACGATTCCTCTCCTCATCGCTCATGTGCGAGGCTGGATAGGAAATACAGAAGCCCACCGTCTCGCGGATTTCTGGATCGGAGACGCTCACGGAGATTGAGCCGACCCCGGGGATCGCTTCATCGAGGGCCTCGGCCCAACCGAACCGGCGCGGCTGATCCAGCGCCGCCACCAGCTCGTCGACATTTTGAGGGGCGCGCGGCGAAGGCGGCGTGACGCCTTCAGGATGAAGGGAGCGCACCACATTATCTGGAAAGCGCGAGAGCAGACTGCGCCCAATCGCAGTCGCAAATGCAGGAGCACGCTGGCCCAGCGGCGTGAATACGCGCAAGGCATGAGACCCCTGGTGCATCCGGATGACCAGAACATCCGCACCATCAAGGATCGAGACATAACCGGTATGCCCAGTCTCCCGGGTGATCTCCTTTACGGCCTCATCGACCGCGTCGATCAAGGAGGAGTTCAGCTTGTAGAGGCGCGAAATCTCAAAAAGCAAATTTCCAACCTTGTAGCGCGGAGGATTTTCCGAGCGCGACAGGAGCCCCTCAACCAGCATCGTCTTCAGCAAACGAGATGCTGAACTTTTGGGCATACTCAATAACTGCGAGACTTCTGTCACGGAGACTTCAAGCCTGCCGGGCCCAAAAAGTCTAAGGATTTGCGCGGCATTTTCAATTGCGCCCATTTTTTGATCACCTAGTTTCGTATATTGAAACTTAGTTGACAATAGCAGGACGATGACAATAATGCAAGCCATCGCGCACCGGACGACCGGCAAATCTTTCGCGCACAGTCAGGAGGGGAATGAGATGAACAGGGACACGCGCCGTCGGGATTTCTTGAAGTTCGCCGCAACCAGCGTCGCGGCGCTCACATTCACGGGCACAGCTCGTTTAGCTGCCGCACAAGATAAGCGAACGCTGACAGTCGCCTGGGATGCCGACATCGACACGCTCGATCCGGCCTCGTTCAAGACGTCGGCCGGCTACACGGTGCAGGCAAACGTTTACGACAGTCCGCTGATGTGGAAGGTGCAGCCGGTCGAGGGAAAGCCGGGAGTGTCGCAAGCAAAGCCTGGCGAGATCGAGGGCGGCATCGCTCAGTCCTGGTCCTTCGAAAATGGCAACGCCACGCTGGTGCTGAACATCCGCAAAGGCCTGAAATTACCGAGCGGCCGCGACGTCAACGCCACGACCGTGAAGTATCTCCTCGACCGCGGGCTGCAGTCGCCGGGTTATATGCGCCTCCTGTTTCCGCGCCTTCTTGGGGTAACCAAGCCCGAGCAGTTCAAGGTGCGCGACGACTTCACGATCGAGATCAATATGCCCTCGCCAAGCCCGATGGCGCTGGACATGATGGCGCTTATGAACAACGCGCTGCTTGATCCGGATGAGGTAAAGGCGAATGCGAACGCAGACGATCCCTGGGCCGCCAACTGGTTGAAGCGAAATACGGCCGGCGTCGGGCCGTATCAACTAGTCAAGAACCAGCCGGGCGTCGAAGTCGTCCTGGAAGCGCAGGCTGATCACTGGCGTGGTCACCCCTATTTCGATCGGATCGTTCTCAAATATGTGCCGAACGAAGCCGATCGCGTGCTGCTGCTCAAGCGCAAAGCCATCGACATGGTCGTCGGCAGATCAACGCTGTCTCCGCGCAATGTGAAGAGCCTCGAGGCGGAGCCAGGTTTGAAGACAGTCTCCGTGCCGGACACCCTGTGTCACTGGCTTTGCATGAACACGCAGAAGGCTCCGCTTAACAATGTCAAAGTGAGGCAGGCCATCAACTACGCCATCCCGGTCCAGGCGATCATCCCGAGCGTGCTGTATGGTTTCGGCACCGAGATGAAGAGCCCTGTACCTAGTTTGACGCCCGGTTACGACAACACGATCAGTCCCTACAAGTACGACATCGCAAAGGCCAAGGAGTTGATGCGCGAGGCGGGCTTCGGCAAGGATCCGGTTCCGATAGACCTTGCGGTACGCGCTGGATGGCAGCCGCACGAGCAGGCCTCGATCTGGCTCCAGACCGAGCTGGAGAAGATCGGCTTCAAGGTGAACATCGTCAAGGAAACCGAAGCCACCTTCCGCCAAATCGCAACCAAAGGCGATCACCAGCTTTCGATCGAGTCCTGGCAGTCCTGGATCAACGATCCCTTCTATCACCTGTTCTTCAACTTCCACAGCACAGCGAAGGGCACGAACACCTCGTTCTATTCCAATCCAGAAGTCGACAAGCTGATCGATGAGAACATGCATGAAACCGACACCAGCAAGCGTCTGGCGGCGGCAAAACGCCTGCAGGAGATCATCATCGGCGACGCCGTTTGGGGGCACCTCTGGTACGAAAACTGGACCCGCGTCATGCGATCCGACCTCGTTGGCATTGAGAAGCGTTGGGATAGTTATGAGCGCTTTTTCAGCATGAAGCTCGCCTGAGCACGTCATCTTCGTATTAAACGGGAGAGCGCTCCAATGGGTTTCTTCAATTATGTCATGCGACGGTTTGCGCTGGCTCTGCCGACCTTGTTCGGGGTCAGCGTGATCTGCTTTACCCTCACCTACCTACTCCCGGGCAATCCGGCCATGGTCAAGGCGGGCCCGTTTGCCACGCCCGAACATCTCGCTGAAATGGAGCACCAAATGGGCCTGGATCGCCCGTTTCCAGAGCAATACTACCGCTACGTCTCGGGCATCTTCAAAGGCGATCTTGGCGAGAGTGCCTCGACGGGACGGCCGGTGTCTCAGGACTTTCTGCAGCGCCTGCCCGCCACTCTCGAGCTCAATCTGGCGAGCCTTCTCATCGCGATCGTGATCGGACTGCCTCTTGGGGTCTTGTCAGCGGTGCATCGCGACACATTGATCGACCATATCGGACGAGTGGTCGGCATCATGGGTGTCGCCATGCCGAGCTTCCTGACCGGGCTCCTGTTCGTTTACGTCTTTTTCTACATGCTCAACATGGCCCCCTCACCGCTGGGGCGCCTCGGATCCGGCATAGAACCTCCCGCACACATAACCGGACTTTATGTGATCGACTCCCTGCTTACCGGCAATTGGACCACCTTACGATCAAGTCTGCATCAGCTCATGCTGCCTGCAGCGACCCTCGGGCTCAGCGCGATCGCGCCAGTCGCACGCATGGTGCGGTCCACCATGCTTGAGATCCTCGAGTCCGACTACATCAAGGCGGCCTGGGCGGCCGGATTGCCGCGAAGAACGGTGATTTATCGGGATGCGCTGCGAAATGCGCTGATACCTGTCATCACTATTTCCGGAATCGTTTTTGGATTCTTGATGGCCGGAAATGCGGTCGTCGAAAGCGTGTTCTCATGGCCCGGCATTGGCAATTACGCGGTGACTGCATTGCTTACGAAGGACTCGGCTCCGATCCAGTCTTTCATCCTCTTCGTCGCAGTGACGTGTGTCATGGTCAATTTGGCAGTCGATATCGCGTACGGCCTCGTTGACCCCCGGATTAGGTTCAGCTGATGTCCTCATCATTCTCCTCTTCGATTTCGCAACCGGCTTCATCTCTGGTGTGGCAGCGGCTTCAGCGCAATCCTGTTTCCTTTGCGGCACTGTGCGTGATCGTGCTGATCGCGGCGGCTGCGATATTGGCGCCGATCGTGGCGCCCTACCCGCCCGATGCCACCGACCCTGCAGCTTCTTTGCAGCCGCCTTCCTGGCAGCATGCGCTTGGAACTGACGAGTTCGGCCGCGATCAACTCTCGCGAATCATTTTTGCGGCCCGGGTCGACCTGCTGGTTGCCTTTGCAGCAACGTTTGTTGCCGTTTCAATCGGAGGGTTGCTTGGAGCAGTCGTCGGATACAGCCGGGGGTGGGCTGATACGATCGCGATGCGCGTCGTCGACGCTCTGATGGCCTTCCCGGCCTTCGTACTGGCCATGGGCATCACGGCAGGGCTTGGCAATTCCACCACCAATGTCGCAATTGCCATCTCGATCACACAAATCCCGGCTTATCTGCGGCTGACCCGTGGAGAGATGCTTCGGCTCCGGGAGATGGAATATGCCGATGCTGCTCGCACGCTCGGCAATCCGACCTGGAGGATTGTGTTCATTCACCTGCTGCCGAACTGCCTTCCCCCGCTGATTGTGCAGGCGACCCTCTCGACGGGTTTTGCGCTTCTGACGATGGCCTCGCTCTCCTTCATTGGCCTTGGAATTCAGCCGCCACAGAGCGAATGGGGCGTGATGACCGCGGAAGGTGCCTCACAGATCGTCACGGGAGAATGGTGGCTGTTCCTGTTTCCTGGCCTTGCCATCATGATTTCCGTTCTCGCATTCAACCTTATCGGCGACGGACTCCGTGACTTGCTTGACCCGCGCATGAGGGGATTGAGATGACCGAGCTGCTTGAGATTTCTGATCTGACCGTCCACTTTCAGATAAACCAGGGTGCCATTGAAGCAGTCGACCACATCAACCTGACGATCCGCCGGGGCGAGGTTCTCGGGCTGGTCGGCGAGTCCGGGTCGGGAAAGTCAGTCACGTCTTTCGCCATTCTGCGCCTGATCCGTCCCCCAGGGCGCGTCGTCTCCGGAAGCGTTCACTTTGACGGAGTTGATCTGGGTACGCTCCCTGAGGAACAGATGCGGCGCATGCGCGGCGCAAAGATCGCGATGGTATCGCAGACGCCGCGAACCGCCCTCAACCCGCTTCTGACCGTTGGAAAGCAGATCTCACGCTTGCTGATGGTCCACGCCGGCTTGTCGGCACGAGAGGCGGACAAGAAAATGCTCGAGATGCTGCGCCTTGTGCGCATTCCGGCGCCGGAAAAGCGAGCCAAGCAATACCCGCATCAGCTCTCGGGAGGGATGTGCCAGCGGATCATGATCGCTATGGCTCTTGCAACCTCACCTCAGCTCCTGCTCGCGGACGAGCCAACGACCGGGCTCGACGTTTCAATCGCGGCCAAGATTCTCGATCTGCTGCGCGAATTGAGCGCGAAAACAGGTGCGGCGATCATGCTGGTCACGCACGATCTCGGCGTTGTTGCCGAGATATGCGACCGCGTTGCCGTTATGCATGCGGGCCAAGTGGTGGAATGCGCCCCCGTGCGGGAGCTGTTCCATAATCCCGCCCATCCCTATACCAAGGCGCTCGTCCGATCGATACCGAGGGTCGATCGGGACGTCGTCCTAGAGCCCATACCGGGGTCGGTTCCTTCCCTGGTCAACCCGCCGAGCGGATGCCGTTACGCAGGACGCTGTGAGTGGGTAATGGATCGCTGTCGCGCGGCACGCCCTGCGATGATCGAGGCCGCCCCCGGCCATGTTGTAGCATGTTATGGATTCGAGGAACGCCGTGGCACTTGTTGAGATACGTGATCTGCAAATGCACTTTCCGCTCGGCGGGATGGCCGGGACGCTCGCACGCCTGCGAGGTCAGGATCAGCCCGTCGTGCGGGCAGTTGACTCTGTCTCCTTCGATATAGAAGCCGGCGAGACGGTTGGATTGGTCGGCGAATCCGGCTGTGGAAAATCGACAGTCGCGCGGTGCCTGGTCCGGCTAATCGAGCCGACGGCGGGATCTGTCTGCTATGATGGCACGGACATAGCGAGGCTTGATGCGCATGCCATGAAGCCTTTGCGCCGCGACATCCAGATGGTGTTTCAGGATCCTACTGCCTCGCTCAATCCCAGACTATCGGTGAGACGGATGGTGGAGGAGGCGCTCACGCTTCATACCAAGCTTCCGGCGAAGGAGCGGCGCGACCGCATCGAGGAGCTCATGCAGGAGGTGGGGCTCGGCCGCGATCTATTGGACCGCTATCCGCACGAGCTTTCGGGCGGTCAACGCCAGCGGGTCAATATAGCCAGGGCCATTGCAACGAATCCCCGCTTCGTTGTTCTTGACGAGCCAACCTCCGCACTGGACGTATCACTACGCTCGCGGGCAATTCTTCTGTTGGAGAAGCTGCGTGAACAACTCGGGTTGTCCTACCTCTTTATTTCCCACGACCTGGCCACTGTGAAGTACCTGGCGAGCCGCGTTGCGGTGATGTATCTCGGCAGCATTGTGGAGATGTCGGGCACAAAGGATCTGTTTGCAAAGCCCTTGCATCCCTACTCGCGCGCTTTGCTGGCGGCCATTCCAGTTCCGGATCCCGACGCAAAGCGCGACGATTTCGCTTTGTCCGGGGAAATTCCAAACCCTATCGATATCGCGCCTGGATGCAAGCTGAGAGGGCGTTGTCCTTTAGCCAAGCCTGTCTGCGCGGAAAGACCGCCTTTGAAGGAGGTTGCGCCCGGCCGGTTCGTCGCCTGCCACCTGGTCTGAGACGGATGTCTTTACGTTAGAGCCGCGATACTGAGGAGCCCGTGGGACTATATCGAGCGTATCGAGGTGACTGATCGCGCGGTCTACGAAGCTGAACTCGCCCTCGCCGGCAAGGAACTGATCGACCAGCGAGAAGTATCGGGGTAAATCGAAGACGATATCGCTCTGGTCGGAACGTATCGAGCCGTAACACCCCCGGCGAAGCGTGGGCTTGGTCTGAGTGCGTCTCCTTCGGATCTTTGGGTTGTAATGCACTTACTAGTCATCCACGCGAGTTCGCTCAGGGGATGATTCACGTTGATTCGATCCCGTGGGGGATTTCATAGCTATCCAAAAGTAGAGGGCTTCCACCTCCAAGCTGCCGAACATGCCGGGCACAAAAAAAGGGCCACTCCAAGGAGCGGCCCTTAAGTGAGGGAGGAAACGTCCCATAGGGACTTCTGGGATCAGGCCGCAGCCTGTTCGATCGGGGAGAATGGCAGGCCGAGGCTCTCGGCTACAGCCTTGTAAGTAAGCCGGCCGCGATACGCATTGAGGCCTGCCCGCAGATGCGGATTCTCGAGCACCGCCGCGAAACCCTTGTTGGCGAGCGCCAGCCCGAAGGGCAGTGTGGCATTGTTCAGTGCCTGGCTCGATGTGAGCGGGACGGCTCCGGGCATATTGGCGACGCAATAGTGAATGACGCCATCCACCTCGTAAGTTGGATCGGCGTGCGTGGTCGGGCGCGATGTCTCGAAGCAGCCGCCTTGATCGATGGCGACGTCAACGATGACGGATCCCTTGCGCATTGAGCCTAGCATGCTGCGGCTCACGAGTTTCGGTGCGCTTGCACCGGGGACGAGGACCGCGCCGATGACAACGTCGGCTGCAAAGACCTCCTCTTCGAGGGCATCTATGGTCGAGAATCTGGTACGAACGCGGCTTTCGAACAGTTCATCCAGCTCGCGAAGGCGGGGGATCGAACGGTCGAGGATCGTGACCTCGGCGCCCAGGCCAGCGGCCATTCGGGCCGCATGTGTCCCAACAACGCCGCCTCCGATCACGACGATGCGGGCCGGCTGCACGCCAGGAACGCCGCCGATCAACAGCCCTCGCCCGCCGCTATAGCGCTTCAGGGCGCTGCCTGCCGCTTCGACCGCAAGCCTTCCCGCGACTTCGCTCATCGGCGCAAGCAGCGGAAGCCCGCTATGCGCATCCGTCACGGTCTCATAGGCGATAGCGGTGCATCCAGACTTGAGGAGTCCCCGCGCCTGTTCCGGGTCTGGCGCCAGATGCAGGTACGTGAAAAGGATCTGCTCCTCGCGCAGCTGAGTCCATTCAGAAGGTTGCGGCTCCTTCACCTTTACGATCATCTCGCTGGATGCGAAGACCTCACGAGCTGAGCCGACAATCGTCGCGCCGGCCTTGCGATAAGTGTCATCGCTCGCGCCAATGCCGGCACCCGCATTGGTCTCGACCAGTACATTGTGACCGGCAGCCACATATTCGCGGACGGCGCCAGGGGTCAGACCCACGCGGTATTCGTGCGTCTTGATTTCCTTAGGGACCCCGACCTTCATATGCAATCTCCTGTTTGGCCCCTCCTTTTAATCGAAAGGCCAGGTTGTTTCTCTGCAAAATCGCGAAGAATGGGCGACACAACGGCGACAATATGCGCTGACCGAGATCGTTCTGCAGAATTCCAAACAAACGCGGCCAGCCCGGCAAAGTCACACGATCCACTGCACGGGGGCGACACGATCAGTAAAAGCTCTCTCATCATTGTTGGAAGGCGTCCTGCAAGCGGACCGCTGGGCGTCCGCTCGGCTGGCGGAGGTTCCATGTATGGAGACAGCGGTCAACCTCATGCGGCTGGGTCTCGTCACTGAGAACGGTTTAACCTCGGCCGGGCTTGAGGTCTTCGTCGTCGCTTTCAAAGCGCAACGTGACGCGCCTCAGCGGGAGTTGCTGCCGTAAATCACGCAGCGTTACCAGAACGCCAAGCCGGCTGAGAGATCTATGTTCGGTTAGACGGGTCGGTGCGCTGCTGCGCCGGACCCGATGCCAAGCCAAAAGTGGTTGGCGGCTTGCAAGCCCAGCAGCATGGTGCCTGATTCGGCAAATATCGCGATCATTTTGAGCAAGCTTTCGCACGGCGACGGAAACTGTCGCGGCATTGCGCGGTGACGAAGTCGGATTAGACTTTGCTTAAGTCAGATCGGCTGCCTGCACTGGATCTGGTACTGTCTGTCAGCGCGAAGCGGTCGCTGGCCATGGAATTGCTACCATTGAACTAGACGCCTTCCGTGCCGGTAACTCTACTCAGGCGCTATAGGTGATTGAATCATCGTCCCTTCGGCCGCTGGCCGCAAACGCGCCACCTAATTGCCTCGTCGCCCATCCCGCATCCTCCGCAACGTCAAACTATTTTTCAAATCGCTCGAGATCATACTCAGAAAATAAAAGCCCTATTTTATATCACGATGCTAGCTTCCGCGCGCTGGCGATATGCCGGTCACTCTGGAGAAAGTGGATGAATACAACCGCTATCAATGAAACCGCTATCAATGACACGGTGCAGGACCTCGGGGACGCCACCGAGCTCACAAAAGGCTTTGGGGGCTCGTGGCGCGCAGAACACACGACCGGCGATTATTATTTCGTGGATGAGTCCGATTGACGCGGACCGTCTTGATGGGATGGGCTTCGGCCCATCCCATCAGTTTGAGGCGGTGGCCAAGGGATCGCTGCTGTGAGTGACATATTTCATGCGTGGTCTAACGGGCGTTGGATCAGCCTCGACCTGCAATCCAATCGTTACAGCATGGCGAGCACTTCTGCAGCTTGTCCGGAGGAGCGTGAACGGCTAACCGAGACGACGGCCAAGTTGCGCGATTGCCTGAGTTCACCGCCAGCCTTTCTCCCACCCCTCCATCTGGTGTGGCACTATGCGCGTGCGGCTCATGCTGCTCGCTTCGTTCGCAGCCAGACCATCGCTCGTCAACTCGACTTTTTACGTGCCTCGCGTCGGGGAACAGCACCGGCGTCAATGGGAGTCGAAACAATCGATTACTACGCCAGCGTATTCCAACATCTGCGCAATCTTCGGTTCCGCCGCCCGCGCTGCCTTGAGGATTCCGTAGGGGGGTATCTGTTTTTCTATCCCTACATCGCATCGCTCGAGCTCCTCGTTGGTGTGAAGCAGCCCCCGTTCAGAGCCCACGCCTGGCTGCAATCTGGTGACCTCATTTTGAACGACGCGAAGCGTGCTGTGGAGGACTACAGCGTCATCTTGAGCTTCGCGAAATGAGACTCAATGTAGATGGGCTCTTGGATTCAGCGAAGGAGCTTGCCACCATCATTGTAGACGGCCGCGTGGAAATCACGGTGCTCAACGATATTGTTGACGCCGAGACCGGCATGCCGACTGAATTGGAGCCAACACAGTTCAAAGACACGTCTCTGCCGGAGATTGTCGCCTTGCTGCAGGAGCGGTACGCTGGCGATGCGGCGTTCATTGTTCGCGCGCCAAGTGGCATCGCGATCGTACGCCCACCTTTCTCGGAGATCTCCATCTTCTACCAGGTCAGAAATGATGAGATTGAGTGCTGGGCAGGACTGAAGCTGCCAGATGCCGCCTTGGCGCAACGCCACGCCTTCAACTTTGGCTATTTGACTGGCCTGATACGCAACGCGTCTTGGTTGACCCCGGAAACAGGGTTGTGTGGGATTTTTGAGCTACTGAGTGGCGCGGCGCTCATCGTCTCAAGGGGGACTTTTCGGCAAGTCGATTTTCTGGCGGGCGCCGTAGCCAGGCTCAACACCTCGGCGTTCTCTTTCAAGGATGACGTGGCCAGTTTTCGCCAATTGATCTCAGCGAGCGTCGCTCACAAAACCCGCCACTATGGCGGTGCTTTCAGTATTCAATGTTCCGGGGGCCTTGATTCGTCGGTAGTGGCGCTGGCTGCGGCCGACCTCCATCGAGGCAGGCCCCTTTCCCTCCTGAACAGCTACTCAGAGACGGACGTCAATGGTGACGAACGCTTCTTTTTTGCCGCGCTAGCCGAGCAGGTGGGCGGCGCGCCAACCTATGTCGAAACGAATGCTCGCTCGTCGATGACCCATCTATCGTCAGAATTGCTGGCTCCAACGCCGCGACCTTGTAAGCTAGCGGCCACGATCGCCACAACGGCTCAACTTCACGAGGCTGCGCAGGCCGCAGGATCGCGCCTGGTGCTCACAGGAGACGGAGGCGATCAACTATTTCTCAGAATGCGCCGCTTGACGATGGCCAGAGAGCTGCTTGCCGAATCCCGATCGCCACAAGATGCATTGCGCGAGCTCGCCGGCCTTGCGATTCAGGCTCGAACGTCTGTCTGGCGTGTTCTTCGCGAGGTGATCACCGGTCGGAGCGGCCGGGACTTACGCCGCCATATGCTCGGTGATCATCGGCCGCAGTCGCCTGTCGCGTCAGTGCGGCCGGATTTCGGTGCAGAGCTCGTACCAGGCGCCAGGTCCCTACGCCACCTGCCGACGACGCGACTGTTTCAGTTCTTCGGCATGCGTCATGCGGAGCTCAATCGCATCGCACTACGAGACATTGCGGTAGAAGAGCGAAAGGCGTTTGTGTTCTGGCCGCTCATCAAGGCAAGTCTCGTCACGGCTCGCCGACATCATCACTCAAATGGAATTGATCGTGCACTTGAGCGCGAGGCCTTCCGGGAACATTTGCCCGACGTGATCTACTATCGGGTTGGCAAAGGTGCCGGGCGCGACATGCTAATGCGGTACGAATATGGTGCCTTAGTGTCACGTGTCGAGCGTAGTGCATTGTATCGGCAAGGCTTGATCTCCCGCGATCTCCTCCGTTCAGCTATCGACAATTTGTCATACGACTCAGCGTTTGCACTCGTTCGTCTCTGCGCTGTTGCCGATTGGATGGACCTTCATGAACTGGGGTAAGCCGCTCTTGCCCCCGCTCCAATGGGACATCATCAAGACGAGCCTGCAATCTTCCCGCGTTCTTGTCGCGGGCTTCTTGCTCACGACCATTGCAGCGTCTGCCTGCACGGTCGCCGGGCCGCTCTTGTTCTCACGGGCCGTCGCCCGGCTGGCCAGCGCGCCGCCGCTTCTTACGCTCAGTTTGTTGTTGCTGTTTGCCGTTACGACCGCACTTGCTCGGTGCTTGCAGGAGGTCAAGGCGGTTCTGTCGAACAGGCTGGAACAGGACGTTCGTAATCTCTCCAGCAAGAAGATCATGGCCGCTCTGGTGAGCGCCGAGGGCTCGCTGTTTTCTCAAAACAATCCGAGCAAGATTTCGGCAATGGTAGAGAGTTGGCACCAGTCCAATAAGATGTACATTCAGCTCTATTTGATGGTGCTGATGGGCGGGGTCGCCGATGTTGCGTTCTCGTTCCTTGCCGTCGGTGGAGCAGCAAATTGGTTTGTGGCGCTGTTCGTTCTAGCCTACGGCGCCGTCCTCGTGTTGATAACGTGGAAGAGCAATAGAGTTACAAAAGTGTATCAGGCTGAGGCGCAGGCCTCAAGTAACGAGGGCTCGAACGTTTTAGGAAATGCAATCGAGAACATCATTTCGATCAGGGTGTTCCGCGCTCAACCCTGGATAGCTGAGTTGTATGACCGCCAGGCCGCCGCCACGCGCCGAGCCTGGCTCTCGTTCTATGGCGCCCGGTTGCGCTATGGCGCTTTGCAAGCGACCCTCTTGTTCGTTCAGTATGCCTCGATCTTGGGGCTTTCGCTGTGGCTCTATGACCGATCAGGCGAGATAGGTGGGCTCGTCATGGTGAGCATGATCCTGGTTCAACTGAACCGGCCCTTCGAGCTTATTGGCATGTCAATTCGAGACATCATCATTGCGCGTGGCATGGCCCGGCCGCTGCAGGCGCTGCTTGATGCCCATGCCCCAGCGGCACGACCCGCTATGCTCAAGCGTACTATGCCGATATCGGGCTCACTCGCCATTTCCATCAGCGCGCTTTCGTTTGGTTATGAGCGCGCCGCCTCGCCGCTTCTCTCTGGGATAACGGGCGAGTTCAAGCCCGGCGTCATCAACTTCATCATCGGACGCTCGGGCGCTGGCAAATCGACGCTTATGCAGCTCCTGCTAAAAATGCATCAAGGCTACAGCGGCCTGGTACGCGTTGGCTCTCTGGACCTGGCCACGATCGATCCGGAAGATTACTTGGCGCACGTAGGTTACGTGCCCCAAGAGCCTATGATGATGAATCTGAGTATCCGCGAAAACGTTCTGCTGGGCCGCCCGTTTCCCGATGCGGACGTGTTCCACGCACTAGAATGCGTCCATCTGGCTGATAAGGTGACCTCCTTGCGGGACGGTTTGGACTACCGCGTCGGCGAGCGGGGCCAATTGCTAAGCGGCGGCGAGAGGCAGCGCCTTGCGATCGCCCGTGCCCTCATCGCAAGGCCTCGGCTGTTGCTCCTCGACGAGGCCAGTTCCGGGTTGGACGAGCAGACCGAGCGCGGAATCTTCGACGAACTTCGGCAACTCGCGTCGGACACGACGATCATAGCAATCACGCATCGCCGGGGCGTGATAAGTCCACGTGACTACGTGCTAGATTTGTCGTGGTCGGCATCCGCGAGAGCCTCGCTTGTGCTCGCATAACTTCCGTGACCCGGCGCCTGAAAAAGTCTTGGATGGCACGGGCTGCGCCTTTGTGCTGCCCTTCGACCATCAACGCACTGATACTTTGACTTTCGACAAGCAACTCGCTGTAGTACGTACGTGTTCCCATTGCGCGTGAAAGGTAGACATAAACGACGTCCGCGACGTGATCCGCAATGTGGCGATGCTGTTTGACCAGCAACGCGCGCCGATAGCACTCGCCTGCTTTCAAGAAGAGTTTGGCGGGATCCTCATTGCTTGCGTAGATGGGCTTAATTTCACCGCAGAAGCTTGCCGCCACTTCATCAATCAGCTTCGCCTTGGTGAAATCGCTGATGCTATCGACATACATTTGCGACAGCATGTTGCAGAACAGGATGGCTTGATGTGGGTCGATCGGCCTGGCGTTGAACCCCTTGTGGTCGACATTTTGCACCACATCGCGCTCAGTCAGCCGTATCAAAGCCTCTCGTACGGGCGAAATTCCGACGCGAAGCTCATCGGCAATGTCGGCAGGCTTCAAGGCTGTGCCGGGTAGCCAATGGCCCAGTAATAGACGCTCGCGCAAGGCCTGGAATACTGGATGCTGTGTCTCAAAAGCCATGATTACTCGCCCGTTCAAGCGGCCTGACTGAGGCGGTCAAGGGAGCCTCACCTCTTGGCATAGCTCATGCCGCCCCGGAAACCATGCGCGGTCCGGTCCGCGGCGAAATGGCTGCTAGCATAGGCCGCCATGGCAGGCCGTCCGCTAGGGCCACGAAGCTCTGCTGCCGAGTAGGAGGTGGGTATGTCCAAAGCGGAATAGGCGGTCGCAACGGGTAGAGGCGATGATCGAGCGGCATTTCTGCCATTGTGCAACCCGCCCAAGAAGCAGCGTCGCTGCCACTGGTGCCGACGTCGGCGCCAACATGTTGGTTTCGCTGTTCACGATATTGCGTCCGCACTCGCGGTCCGCCGCCCAAAATCAGGATAGATTCGCCGGTCATCATGGCTCCCATTTCGTTCATCAAAATGTTAGTCGTTTGTTGGATCGGTGGAGAGCTCCAGCTCCGCTCGTCGCGCAGCCGCGTTCGTAACGAGATCAGCATCGGCGATTCGTAAGCCGCCACTTGCGCAATGGCGTGTTGGTGCTCCGAGGTGCATCCGAAGGGGAACGGGCCTGCATCGGGTGAACAACACCGCCACCATCGCTAAAGAAGAGCGTGCCGTTCAAACCGCCCTGCTTTCGCTGATCACGGAAGTCCTGCGGCGTGAGTCTAAGAATTGAAACATTCGCAATCCTTTTCGCTCGTTGGATAGCCTTGGCGTGGTCGGGGGCCGTCCCACCCATCTGAGATACAACTTGACGCTACGTACGATTCAAGGGATCTGAGGCCGTCAAACTGGACCATTTTTGGCTAGAGTTTTCGCCGCCGAATCCTCTCGGCTCGGAGCTTAACAACGGACTTAATCCCTCGATTTTCGAAATTTGCACTCGGCACGAATGCAGGTCGTCCCCGTGATGCCGTGTCTTTCGTTCTACCCGGAGACGTAGATTTTCCTTACGGCGTGCATGCCGCTTGGCCTCGCGGTAGTTGAGTACACACAATCGAAACAGAGCGCCCACAGCCGGGAATATCGCTCCGAAGGCGTCTTTCCGTTCTCAGACTGCAAGCCGCAAATTCCGGCTGCCTACTTGCCTCACTATGAGCGACACGACACTGAAGGGCGGTCGGATTTCAGATCATAAGCCACGGATGTAGCTTCCTCATGATCGGTCTCTCTTATCCTTGGCTTGAGCTCGAGTGCTCGCCAAGACTAGGCGCGACGTCGACCTCGCCGCGCTGCGCCACCCGCGCACGACGTTCGACGGCTTTGCCTTCATCGCAATCGCAGCGATATAGACCGATACATAGCGACTCGCTCTTGCACATCACACCTAATTTTGGAGCCATCCCGTCGCCGGCCATGCAGGCTTAAATGCCGGCTCCGATGATCAGATCAAAGAGCACTTTCGATTCCAGGCTGAATGTGTCGGCCGCATCGCCTGAGCTCAACGAACTGACGGCGCATGATAAACAGTGCAATCATCCCGGCGCCTAGCTCCGCGATGGCTTGACTGGCCAATACTCCGCTGAAGCCAGAGATGGCAGGGAAGAACAGTACAGCCGGAATGAAGAGATAATGTCTCGCGAAACACACAACCGCGCTGAGACGCGCTCTCCCGAGCGATTGAAGCATCGCCGTGACGACAGTCTCAATACCATACAGTCCAAAAAAGAGATGGAAGACGGTGCAGGCAGAAACGGCAATTTCCCTGACGCTATCGCTATCGCTGAACAGCCCGACCAAAGGACGGACAAAAACCATA
>NZ_JADYVF010000028.1:0-27457 GCF_020193625.1 Bradyrhizobium sp. IC3123
GCCGGCCGAGCAGCACGCCGCGCCCGCCGTGCCCCCCCCGCCCGCCCCGGCCGTGGCTGCGGCTCCGCCAGCCCCGCCTCCGCCACCTGCGCCTGCTCCCGCTCGCGTTCAGGCGGCCGCAGTGCCGCCTGCACCTGCAACTGCGCCGACGCGCGACCTCAATTCGCCGGTCGGCGTCTGGCTCACCGAGGAGAAGGAAGGCAAGGTCCGCATCGAGCAATGCGGCACCAACCTCTGCGGCTATTCGGTCGACAGCAAGTCGAACCAGAACGGCGAGCAGGTGCTGATCAACATGAAGGCGGGCAAGGACCAGAAATGGTCGGGCCGCATCCTCGATCCCAACTCGGGCTCGACCTACGATTCAACGATCGCCATGAAGGGCACCGACCGGCTGCGGGTGCAGGGCTGCGCCTTCGGCGGCATGTTCTGCGGCGGCCAGACCTGGACGCGGGTGAACTGAGATCCACCTGATCGTTCTTACTCAGACAAGGGGCCCGCGATGCGGGTCCTTTGCTTTTGCGCCCTGGCGTGCCGGCGTGCGCAGGCTCACACAGCCTTCTGCGCACGTGACAGCCCTCACATCGCCGGTTCCGCACGCGTGTGACGGTCCCCCGCATGGTCAACCACAGGGGCGTGTCATGAACGTGTTTCGCAAGGCTCTATTCGCCACCGCCGTCGTCATCGCTGTCCCGCTCGCGCAGGCCGACGCTGCGACAAGCACGTTCGATGGCGCGTGGAACGTCCGCATTGCTTCATCAAGCCAGGCCTGCGGCAACGGCGCGACTGTCTCCATCGGCATCAATAATGGCCAGATCGCCTCGAGCAGCGCCGCGGTGACGGCGTCGGGACGCGTCGCCGAGGCCGGCAACATCAAGGTCACCCTGAGCACCGGCATCAAGCGTGCCATTGGCTTCGGCCGGCTCAGCGGCGCGTCCGGCTCCGGCACCTGGCGCGGCGCCATGTGCACGGGCACTTGGACCGCGGAGAAGATTTAGGTGCCGTGTCCCGGACAAGCGGCAGCGCGAAGCGTTGCCGCGCAGAGCCGGGACCCAGTGCTCTCAGTGGGTCGAAGATCTGGGTCCCGGATCGGCGACGCATCGCTTTGGGCGATGCGTCTTGTCCGGGACACGAGAGTCAGCCCACCGCCGCGCCATACTCCGCGTCGGTGACCGGCTCCAGCCAGGTCGAGTAGACGCCGTCGAGCGCTTCCTGCATGGCGATGTGGCACATGCCGTTGGTCGGCGATGCGCCGTGCCAGTGCACTTCACCCGGCGGAATCCAGACGGTGTCGCCGGGACGGATTTCCTGGACCGGGCCGCCCTTGGTCTGAACGCGGCCGACGCCCGAGATCACGTAGAGCGTCTGCCCGAGCGGATGGTGGTGCCAGTTGGTGCGCGCGCCCGGCTCGAATGCGACGCGCGAGACGTTCAGCCGTGCAGGCGCCGGCGCCATGTTGATGGGGTCCTGCCACACGGTGCCGGTGAAGTGTTCCTTCGGCGCGCGGCGGGTCGGCCGCGTGCCGGCGAGCGTGATGTCCATGAGGGTCCTCGTTCCTTTGTCCGTTACTTCTTGCTGGCGGCGTAGCGCGCCTTGGTTTCGGCGTTCATGGGATAGAGGCCCGGCAGCACCGCGCCGTTGTTCACCTCGTTGACGATCCAGGCTTCCATCCGCTCCTGCTCGACGCCCTCATTGAGGACATGATCGAGCATCGCCTGCGGGATCAGCACGCAGCCGTCCTGGTCGGCGACCACGATGTCGTTCGGGAAGACGGCAACGCCGCCGCAGCCGATCGGTTCGCCCCAGCCGACGAAAGTGAGGCCTGCAACCGACGGCGGCGCGGCATAGCCGTCGCACCAAACCGGCAAATTGGTGCCAAGCACGCCCTCGACGTCACGCACCACGCCGTCGGTGACAAGCGCGGTGACGCCGCGCTTGACCATGCGCGCGCAAAGGATGTCGCCGAAGATGCCGGCATCGGTGATGCCCATGGCATCGACCACGGCGATGCAGCCCTCCGGCATCGCCTCGATCGCGGTGCGGGTCGAGATCGGCGACGACCAGGATTCCGGCGTCGCCAGATCCTCGCGCGCCGGCACGAAGCGCAGCGTGAAGGCCGGTCCCACCAGCCGCGGCAGGCCCGGCCGCAACGGACGCGCGCCGCGCATCCACACATTGCGCAGGCCCTTCTTCAGCAGGACCGTGGTGATGGTGGCGGTGGTGATGCCGGCGAGGGTCTTGCGGGCTTCGGGGGACAGCGACATGGACGAGAACGAGCTCCAAGGTGCGGGACAGAACGCGCGCATCTTGCGAGCCGAGAGCTTTGCGTCAAGGGCCAAGAGGCTAGCAATTACGCAGGGCCGCAGCGCCGTTATGCGATGCGATAACAAGGCTTTATCGCTTCCCCTTGCATTAATTTATTGGACTTGCGGGCACATTTACGCGAAGCAGGGACAAGCGGAACTCAAGGTCGAGCCCGCATTCCCGAGAAGCCCGATTACGACAGCGCTCTGACAGCTCAATGGCCGCGACGCTTCCCCCGCCCCGCCTTCTGCCCAGCGGCGACAGTGCCGTCACGGTCGAGTTCAGCCGCACCATCGACGACGATGCCAACCAGCGCGTGTTGGCGCTCGACAAGGCGCTGCTAGCTGCGCCCATCGACGGCATCACCGAGACCGTGCCGACCTATCGCTCGCTGCTGGTCCATTACGATCCCGGCGAGATCGGCTTTGAGGCGCTCGGCGAAAAGATCCTCCCGATCGCCACCCGGCCGCTGCCGCCGGTCACCAAAGCGCGCCGCTGGCGCGTTCCCGTCGCCTATGGTGGCGAGCACGGCATCGACCTCGAGGACGTCGCCAAGACGTTGGGCACCACGCCGGATGACATCGTCGTCAGGCATTCGCGCGGCGACTATAAAGTCGCCATGATCGGCTTCACGCCGGGCTGGTCCTATCTCAGCGGTCTCGACAAATTCCTACACATGTCGCGGCGGCAATCGCCACGGCTGCTGACGCCATCAGGCACGATCTCGATCGGCGGCGTCCAGGCCGGCATCCAGTGCCTGGCCGCCCCGAGCGGCTGGCATCTGCTCGGCCGCACCCCGGTGCGAACCTATCAGCTCCACCGCAATCCGACCTTCCTCACCGAGCCCGGTGACCGCGTCACGTTCTACCCGATCGACCACAAGACATTCGAGGACATGGACCGCGCTGCGGAAGCCGGCGAGATCGTCGCCGAGCAGGTGGACGCATGAGCCGGCTCGTGGTTGCCAGCATCGGCCCTGCCAGCTCGGTCCAGGACGGCGGCCGCCACGGCGCGCAGCGCTACGGCTTGACCGTGAGCGGAGCGATGGACCGGCTGTCGCTTGCGGCGGCGAACACGCTGGTCGGCAACGAGCCGTTCGCGGCCGCCATCGAGATCGGCCCGTTCGGTGCCTCCTTCACCGCCCGCGACGGCGCCGTGCGCGCGGCGATATCGGGCGCGCCGCGCAATGCGGACATCGCCGGCAGCGCGGTCGCGATGGACACCTCGGTGACGCTCAAGGATGGCGAGACGCTGACGCTCGGCTTTGCCCGCGGCGGCGCCTTCACCTATCTCGCGATCGAAGGCGCCATCAAGGGCGAGACGGTGTTCGGCAGTCTTGCTGTGAACGCCCGCGCCGGCCTCGGCAGCCCCTACCCGCGCCCGCTCCAGGCCGGTGACGAGTTCACGGTCGATGCCGCCAGCGGCGCACCGGAGCTGCGCATCGAGCTGCCGAAGCCGGCGAGCGGCCCGATCCGCGTGCTGCTGGGTCCTCAGGACGACGAGTTCGACGACGCCAACAAGGCGCTGTTCTTGGACAGCGAATGGAAAATCTCGGCGACCTCCGACCGCATGGGCTACCGCCTCGAGGGCCCCGCGATCAAGCATCTGCACGGCCACAACATCGTCTCCGACGGCACGGTCAACGGCAGCATCCAGGTGCCCGGCAACGGCGCGCCGATCGCGCTGATGATGGATCGCGGCACCTCCGGCGGCTATCCGAAGATCGCAACCGTGATCACGGCCGATATCGGCCGCCTCGCCCAGACCTCGGCAGGAACCGCGTTCCGCTTCAAGGCGGTCAGCATGGCCGAAGCGCAGGACGAGGCGCGCAAGTTCGCGCAAGCGATCCGCAGCCTGCCCGATCGCCTGCGCTCCTCCGACATCGTCGCCCTCAACATCGAGGCGCTCAGCGATGCTAACGTGGCGGGCTATGCGGTGAGCGCGGTCGATGCCGGGACGTGGCAGGTCACGGCGGAGCCGTAAGCGACAACAAGACCAGAGGCGGAGAGCAACCCATGAAAACAGTCGATCTGAATTGCGACCTCGGCGAAGGTTTTGGCGCGTGGGAGATGGGCAACGACGCCGCGATGATCGAGCTGGCAAGCTCGGTCAACGTCGCCTGCGGCTTCCATGCCGGCGACCCCGACATCATGCGCCGGACGGTGGACCTTGCGAAGGCGCGCGGCGTCTCGGTCGGCGCGCATCCCGGCTATCGCGACCTGCACGGCTTCGGCCGGCATCCGATCGCAGGGCTCAAGGCCTCCGAGATCGAGAACCTCGTCGCCTATCAGATCGGCGCGTTGCAGGCGATCGCGACCGCGGCCGGCTACAAAGTCACCCATGTGAAGGCGCACGGCGCGCTCTCCAACGTCGCCTGCGAGGACGACATGACGGCGAAGGCGATCGCCGCCGGCATCAAGGCGGTGGATCCCAGCCTGATCTTCGTCGTGCTCGCCAATTCGAAGCTGGTGAAGGCCGGCGAAGACGCCAACCTGCCGATGGTGCACGAGGTGTTCGCCGACCGCGCCTATGAGGATGACGGCAACCTCGTCTCGCGCAAGAAGCCCGGCGCGGTGCTGCACGACGCCAAGGCGATCGCCGAGCGCGTGGTACGCATGGTGCAGGACGGCGCGGTGGTGTCCGTCACAGGCAAGGTCATCAAGATGCGCACGGATACAGTGTGCATCCATGGCGACACGCCCGGCGCGGTCGAGATCGCGCGCGGCGTGCGTCAGGCGTTGAAGGCTGCGGGGATCGAGGTGGCGCCGTTCAAGCGCGGAGCGTGAGCAGGGTGGGTGTCGTAGGGTGGATTAGCGAAGCGTAATCCACCTCTTCTGCTGCAGCCATACAAGTGGTGGGTTACGCCTCCGGCTAACCCACCCTACGCAGACACATCAAAACGGGTGCACCGACAGCGTCCCGAACACGATCGCCGCGATCACCGCAAACGCGCTGTACATCGCAACGTGATGCATGCTCGCCCCGGTCCGGCGCGAGAGCGAACGCGCGTAGAAGTGCAGCCTGGCTTCCGCCGATAGTTCGCGCATGGTCGATCTCCAACGCCCCATTTGCGGGAGTATGAAGGAACAACCAGGGCGGGAGGCAAGACGGTGGCGGAAAAAGCGATGAGGATCCTCTGGAGGCCCCCCATCGCAGATGCAAATTCTCTTCACCAGCAGGTTCCGAGAATCTTATTCGTTAGAATCCAAGCCAGTTGGAACCGGGACGGATGACAATCGGATGACGCCCAACCCCGAGAGGAGTCGTCCGACTAGTACACGTCAGCCTGGAAGCGGCCGGTCTTCTTGAGTTCGGCGACGAAGCTGACGGCCTCATCGGTCGAACGTGCCCCGAACTGGGCGACGATGTCGACCAGCGCGCGCTCGACGTCCTTGGCCATGCGCTTGGCATCGCCGCAGATGTAGAGATGCGCGCCCTCGGCGAGCCAGGTCCACAATTCGCGGCCGACCTCGCGCATGCGGTCCTGCACGTAAAACTTCTTCTCGCCGTCGCGCGACCAGGCCAGCGACAGGCGCGTCAGAAGCCCGGAGGTCTTCATGGCGTTGAGCTCGTCCTGATAGAAGAAATCGCAATCGCTGCGCTGATGGCCGAAGAACAGCCAGTTCTTGCCGGGCGCGCCGGTCGCCTTGCGGTCGAACAGGAAGGCGCGGAACGGCGCGATGCCGGTGCCGGGACCGACCATGATGATCGGCGTCTTCGGGTCTTGCGGCAGGCCGAAATTGTGCGCCTTCTGCACATAGACCTTGAGCTTCTCGCCTTCGTTGATCCGCTCGCCGAGGAAGGTCGAGGCGACGCCGAGCCGCCTGCGCTTGCCGATGACGTAGCGCACCGAGTCCACCGTCAGTGACAGCTTTCCCGGCGTCGCATTGTGCGAGGACGAGATCGAGTAGAGCCGCGGCTGCAGCGGCTCCAGCGCCTCGACGAAGGCCTCGGGATGCGGCCGCGTGCCGGAAAACTTCTGCAGTGCCGCCATCACGTCGAGCGTCGCGGCATCCCCATCGGGATCCTCTCCCTGCGCCAGCGCCCGCGCCTTCTCGCGCTGCGCGCCGCCGGTGATGAAGGAGATCAGCTCGAACAGCGTGTCGGGCGCCGGCGACAGCGAGACGTCGTCGATCAGCACCTCGCGCAACGTCTTGCCGTTGACTTTGGTCGTGTGGGAGGCGCCGAGCAGCGCGATGATCTGGTCGACGAGGCCGACGTCGTTGCGCGGGAAGACGCCAAAACTGTCACCAACCACATAGTCGAGCTTGCCCTCGGAGAGATCGAACTCGATGTGATAGGTCTCCTTCTCCGACTTGCCCTTGTTGAGAAGACGGCGCGACAGGAAGGTCGCCTGGATCGGATTGTCCCGCGAGCGGCCGGGCTCTGCGATCGTCACGGTCACAGCCGGCGCCGGAGCGCCGGCCTTGTCGGTGCTCTTGTCGGTGGTCTTGGCCGCGGGCGCCTTGTCGAGCTCCTCGTACAGCGATTTCAGCATCCGCGCGGTTTCCTTGCCGCCGGGGACGCACAGATTGAGCCGCGCTTCGCTACGGCTCGCGATTGCTTCCGAATAATCGTGGCAGTTGTAGCCGCACTGGCCGCAATCCTGCTGTGCCATCGCCGCCATCATCTTGCGGCGCAAGGGACGGCCTTCGGCAAGCTTCATCCGCTCGGCGATCGGCATGGTCTGGTCGTGCCACGGCGCTTCGCCGTCGTCGCCGTCACCGGCCTGCATGACGGCGGCGCCCTGCTCTGCCGACAGCGGTGTTGCGACGTCAGGCGACAAAAGCCCGGCAAAGAAGCCGTTCAGCCAGGAGCGCTGCGCATCCGAGAACGGGGCGCTGGCGGGGATGATATCGAGTTTCGGCGGAGGCGTGATCTGGTTCATGCGGACACCTGTGCATCGGCAAGCTTGCGCAGCGTTTCGCCGTCATGGCGGCGCGCGAAGGAGAGGAAGGTTTCGTCGGGCGAGGCGCGATGGGCGAGATAGGCCTTGAGCAGCGCCTCGACCGTCTTCGGTACGTCCTCGGCCTTGAGGTCGTGATAGACCTCCTGCCCGACATCGGCATCGGGACCGAATCCGCCCCCGGTGAAGAGGTGATAGCCCTCGACAGTGTCCTCCTCATTGATCGGCACGCGCGCGCCGATCAAGCCGATGTCGCTGATGTAATGCTGCGCGCAGGAATGATGGCAGCCGGTCAGGTGGATGTTCACCGGCTTGTCCATGGCGACGCGCGGCTCACACCAGTCGCCGATCTCGGCGGCATTGCGCTTGGTGTTGGACGCTGCGAAGCGGCAGCCGGCATTGCCGGTGCAGGCGATCAGGCCGGCGCGGATGTGCGAGGCCTCGACCGCGAGCCCGATCTGCTTGATGGCGGCAGAGGCGAGCTCGACATTCTCGTCGCGCACGCCCGAGATCAACAGGTTCTGCCAGACCGTGAGCCGGATCTCGCCGTCGCCGAGGTCGCGCGCGACCTTGGCGAGGCCCCGCATCTGATCGGAGGTGAGCTTGCCGAGTGTCAGCGATACGCCGATCCAGTTGAGGCCGTCCTGCTTCTGCTTGTGCACGCCGATATGGGCCATGCGGTCCGCCGTGGGCCGCGGCGCGAACGCCTCTTCCGGCACGCGCGTGAACGGCGTCTTCAACCGCTCCTCGACCAGCTTGAGGAAGCCGTCATGGCCCATCGCGTCGAGCACGTATTTAAGCCGTGCCTTGTTGCGGTTGGTGCGGTCGCCATGCTCGATGAACACGCGCACGATGGCGTCGGCGACGGCGGTCGCCTGCTCCGGCTTGACGATGATGCCGGAATATTTCGCAAAGTCTTTGTGACCGGTGATGCCGCCGAGGCCGAGCCGGAACCAGACGCCGGGCTCGACGCCGAAACCGTCCTTTACCTCATAGGCCGTGAAGGCGATGTCGTTGGTCTCTTCAAGCACCGCGATCCGGCCGGCGCCGTCGAAGGCGACGTTGAACTTGCGCGGCAAACCGTAGAGCGAGCGGTCGTTGAGGATGTGGTAGTGCCACTCGCGGGCATAGGGCCGCGTGTCGATGATTTCCTGCGGATCGATGCCGGCGGTCGGCGTTCCCGTCACGTTGCGGATGTTATCGGCGCCGGAGCCGCGCGAGCACAGGCCGAGCTCCTGGATGCCCTCGATCATTCTGATCGCGTGCTTCGGCGGAATCTCGCGCAGCTGGAGATTGGCGCGCGTCGTCACGTGGCTGTAGGGGCCGCAGAGCTCGTCGGCGAGATCGGCAAGGCCCGACAGCTGCCAATGCTTCATGATGCCGTTCGGGATGCGCAGGCGGCACATGTAGGAGTCCTGCGTCGGCGCGACGTAGAAGATGCCGTAATAGCGCCAGCGGAAATTATCCGCCGGGCTCGGCGGGGTGTTGTCGAGGGCCTGCTGGCGCAGCCGCGGATAGGCGTCGAAGGGGTGCTCGTCGCGCTTGAACTTCTCCTGATCGGCGAGCTTCTTGCCCGACGCGATCACCTTGTCCTGCGCCTTGATGTGCACGGCATCGGGACCCACAGGCTCGGCATTCGCCTTGCCGCTGCCGCCACCACCAAGGCCGCGGCCGACGCGGCTGATCTGCAGGCCGGTCGTGAAGCCTTCGAGATAGCGTTTCTGCTCGTCGGTAAAGTCGACTGAGACCGTATCGATTTTCATGGTGTGTAACGAAGCTCCTGCGGCCACCTTCGGTGGCTTCGACGGATTGCGCGACCCGCGAGGAACGTCAGGCTGGCTCAGGAGCCGGCTTCGTTACTCACGGTCCGATCAGCTTCGTTGCTGCGGGACTTGGCTCAGCAGGCACCTATGACAAGCTGGCCGCAGCGCAACATTCAAGTTGCGTGCCAGCTTGGTCGAAATAAAAACCAATGAAGTTTCAGATAATTAGGACGTCACCCGGAAACTGCCGGCTTGGGAACTCTCCCGAAATACGAGCAGCCAGCTCAAACATTAGCCAAGGATCTTAGTTGCTCAAAAGCGAAGCAACCGCGAATCAGGCCTTCCAGCGCCCGACCCCGAAGGCCTCGAGATGCCCGCGGATATCGTTGGGGTCGAAGGCCGGACCGGCAAAGGCGCCGAACGCTGCGGGACCCTCAGGCGGCGCCCTGTTGCCGAGCGCCGCGTCGTAGAGATCGGGCCTGAACACCGCCATCGCCGTCTTGACCCCGTCAGGGGTGAGCGCCGTCTGGCCCCAGCGCACCATTTGGGCATAGAGCCAGGCGGCCTGGACCGAATCGGGACGCCCTGCCCCTTCGCGTCCGACCAGCAGGTAGCGGCCGCTTTCGCGGAAGGTGCCATCGGGCGAGATCTTCAGGCGCCCCGTCAGGGTGCGTTGGATGACCTCGGCGTCGACGCCGATCCGTTCGGGTTGGGCCAGGATCTGCGCCGCCTCGGTCCGGTTCTCGGGATGCTCGATGAACTCGGCGGCCTTCACGGCTGCCCGCACCAGGGCTGCGACCACGTCCGGGTTCTTGTCGGCAAAGGTCTGGCGGACCGCCAGCACCTTCTCCGCCGCACGCACCAGAATGTCGGCGACGAAATGCAGGATATGGCCGATGCCGAGATCGACCGCGACCGAGTTCCAGGGCGCGCCGACGCAGAACGCATCGACATGGCCGTTCTTGAGACTGTCGACCATATAGGGCGGCGGCAGCACCACGAGGCGCACGTCCTCGTCGGGATCGACGCCCGCCGCCGCCATCCAGAACCGCAATTGATAATTGTGGGTGGAGAACGGGAAGGTCATGCCGAAGGTGAGCGGCTCGGCCCCTGCCTTGCGGCGCTTGGCAACCACCTTCGCCAGCGCTTTCGCCGTCGCCATCGGGTCGAAGCGATCGCCGTCGATCTCCTCCATCAGCGCGGCATGGAGCGCCGGCGACACCGTGATAGCATTGCCGTTGATGCCGAGATTGAAGGCCGCGGCGATCGGCACCTTGACGTGACCGAGCCCGAGCGAGGACGCGATCGCCACCGGCGCGAGCAGATGCGCGGCATCGAACAGGCCGATATTGAGCTTGTCGCGGACGTTGGACCAGGAGACCTCGCGCACCAGCTCGACCTCGAGCCCCTCGGCGGCGGCAAAGCCCTTGTCGACCGCGACGATCAGCGCGGCGGCATCGACCAGCGGAATGAACCCGATGCGGAGGGGAACGGTCATTTCAGCATCTCCGACGCGGTGATGATCGACTGCGCGATCTCGCCGATTTTCTTCTTCTCGCGCATCGCGGTGGAGCGCAGCAGCACATAGGCCTCGTCCTCGGTCAGGCCCTTCACCTTCATCAGAATGCCCTTGGCGCGCTCGATGATCTTGCGGTCCTCGAGCTGCGACTTGGTGCGCTCCAGTTCCTCCTGGAGCTTGGCGAAGGCGTTGAAACGGGACACGCAAAGGTCGAGGATCGGCTTGATGCGCTCCTTCTTCAGCCCGTCGACGATATAGGCCGACACCCCCGCCTCGACCGAGGCCTGGATCGAGGCTGAATCGCTCTGGTCGACGAACATGGCGACCGGCCGCTTCACCGCGCGGCTGACCTGGAACATCGCCTCCAGCACGTCGCGGCTGGGGTTTTCGAGATCGATCACGATGATGTCGGGGTCCGCCGCATAAATACGGGCCAGCAGGCTCTGCATCTCGCTGATATGGACGACTTGGGTAAACCCGGCCTCGCGCAATCCCTCCTCCAGGATCGCGGCCCGGATCGGGCTTTCGTCGACGATCACGATTTTGGGCGACTGTTCGGCGCTCATGGCTCACTCACGGCAGCTGATTCATCCATAGCACGCCGGATCGCCCTGCAAAGGGTTGTAATTATGGGCAATTGGGACTAGCTCAGGCCGGTCAATCAGGCAGATTAGATATGGATCAGACGGCTGCGCCCAAGGTCAGCTTCGGGTCGCTCGGGTGTCCCTGACACGACGAATGTAAACTCTCCGTGCCGCCCTCCCGCAAGAAAACGCTCGCGCAGCCTTCAGCTGCGAAGCAGAACTCATGCTCTCACGGAATCTTCGCGCCAACGATCATCTTGTCGAGAAGTGGCACCGCGGCCAGCACCGCCGCCTCAGTGCGGCCGGAGACCGCTAGCCGCACGACGTAGGAATTGCCGTCCTTGTCGAGATCAGCGTAATGCGCGATCACTTCAACCGGCTGGTCCTTCAGGGATGGATTGTCGTAGCGGTTGATGACGACCTTGGGGTTGACCGAGGGAAGCGTAGTGATCTTGGCATTCTTGCCGGATGTCGTCGCCCAATCGCTATCGCTCGTTGCGATCCATTGAACCAGTTCGGTGCGGTCCTCGTTATAGCGGCCTTCGGCATAGATGATTGCTTCTGCTTTACCGAATGTCTTCCCTTTGGGAACGAACATCGATGCGCCGTATTTGAGACTCGCGGCCTCATCCCTCGTCCACCCGTCGGGTGCCTTCACGCGAGGCCTGAATTCCGGACACAATCGTTCCTGCCGATCGCAGACATGGATGATCTTGTCGACTTCAGCGCGGGCCGGAAACATGGCGCCATAGGAAACGGTAATGAAAGCCAAGCCGAAGATGAAGCGGCGCATAGTGGTTAAGCTCCGTGAAATCAAGCAAGAAACCGAATAACAACCAAAACGGGCGTGTTCGAGCAATTCACCTCGGATCCTCCACTCGCTCGATCCGAATGAGCTTCCAGACCAGGAACCGTCAGTCAGTAATACCGTCGCTGGTGACTGGCCGATCACGCCAACTACGCGCGCGTACTGCTTTAGCCGCGCGCCGCATACGTTAGTTGTTGAATTTCGCCATCGGTTCAATTACTTGGATCGCAAATCCAGACAATTCAGATAGGCTCCAGGCGATTACATGGACAGAGCGCCGCGCATTTCATTCACGTCACTCGGGTGTCCCAAGGCCTTGGTGGATTCCGAGCGCATCATCACGCGGCTGCGCGCGGAGGGCTATGAGCTCGCCCGCAAGCATGACGGGGCGGACATCGTCATCGTCAACACCTGTGGCTTCCTCGACAGCGCCAAGCAGGAATCGCTCTCGGCGATCGGCGAGGCCATGGCCGAGAACGGCAAGGTGATCGTGACCGGCTGCATGGGCGCGGAACCGGAAGCGATCGAGCAGGCCTATCCGGGCGTGCTGTCCATCACCGGCCCGCAGCAATATGAGAGCGTGCTGAACGCCGTGCACCGCGCGCTGCCGCCGGCGCACAATCCGCATCTCGACCTGGTGCCGCCGCACGGCATCAAGCTGACCCCGCGCCACTACGCCTATCTGAAGATTTCCGAGGGCTGCAACAACCGCTGCACCTTCTGCATCATTCCGAAGCTGCGCGGCGACCTCGTCTCGCGCCCAGCCGATGACGTGCTGCGCGAGGCCGAGCGCCTCGTCGGCGCGGGCGTCAAAGAGCTCCTGGTGATCTCGCAGGACACCTCAGCTTACGGCGTCGATCTCAAATATGCCGAGAGCCCGTGGAAGGACCGCCAGGTCCGCGCCAAATTCCTCGACCTCGCGCGCGAGCTCGGCGAGTTGAGAGCCTGGGTCCGGCTGCAATATGTCTATCCCTACCCGCATGTCGACGAGGTCATCGCACTGATGAACGAGGGCAAGGTACTGCCCTATCTCGACATCCCGTTCCAGCATGCGAGCCCCGAGGTGCTGAAGGCGATGAAGCGTCCGGCGGCGCAGGACAAGACGCTGGCGCGGATCAAGCGCTGGCGCGAGGAATGTCCCGATCTCGCCTTGCGCTCGACCTTTATCGTCGGCTTCCCCGGCGAGACCGATTCCGATTTCGCCTATCTGCTCGACTGGCTCGACGAGGCCGAGATCGACCGCGTCGGCTGCTTCAAATACGAGCCGGTCGCCGGCGCCACCTCGAACGCGATCGAAAACCCGGTGCCCGAAGAGGTCAAGCAGGAGCGCTACAACGCGCTGATGGCCCGGCAGCAGAAGATCTCGGCGCGGCGGCTGAAGCGCAAGATCGGCACGCGGCAGCAGGTCATCATCGACGAGGTCGGCCCGACCGTGGCCAAGGGCCGCTCCAAGGCCGATGCGCCGGAGATCGACGGCGCGGTGTATCTGACGAGCCGCCGCCCGCTGCGCGTCGGCGAGATCGTCACGGCGAAGATCGAGCGCGCCGACGCATACGATCTGCACGGCAGCGTCGCGGGGTTCTGACCGCGTTCCGTCATTGCGAGCGTAGCGAAGCAATCCAGAATCCCTCCGCGGGAACAGTTGCTTCGCTACGCTCGCAATGACAGTGTGGAGACAATCACGCCAGCCATTTCGGCACCCAGCGCTCCGGCCTTGGTGCACGGGCGAGATCGGCTTTCGCCTCGGAGAGCAATGCCGGTTCGCCGTCGATGGTCGGGCGTACATCGTATTCGAAGCTCGGCATGACGCGGCCGTCGGCGTAGAGGCCGAACCTCACCGCATACCATAACCCGAGCTCAGGCTGAGCCTTCCACATCTGTTCGCGCAGATCGCGCAGCAGGGATTCGATCGAAGTCGCTTCCTCGAACGGCTGCGGTCCGCGCGTCAGCACGCGCGCTTGGTATTGCTTGCCGACGATCGCGACCTCGAAACGCGTCTTATCCCAGGCATTCTTGCCCTTGGGCAGATGGGCGGTCAGCCGCCAGCCGAGTTCGGCCATCATGCGATGGTTGGCCCAATAGTCCTCGCGGTCCCGGCTCCATTTTTCCATGAAGCCGCGGAAATCAGGCAGCTCCGGGGGCCCGTCGTCACACGCCGCCTTGTCGCCAACGGGCTGTCCAGCGAGCCATTGCGCAAGTTCGACGGTCTGAGGCTCGACTTCGTCATGCGGCTTCAGATCGCTCCAGGCCCTGTCGAATTGCTGCGACGTCAGCCTCGTCAGCAGCGCATCGAGGCTCGGCGCCAGCAATTCGTAGTCACCCTCGGATCCCAACCCGACGATCGGTGGATTGTCACGATCAAGACCCGCGCCATACCAGCCGCCAACGGCCGAGCCGTCAGGCAGGCGCATGAATAGCGAGAACCGGTCGCGCAAGGAACTGCCGTCGACGATCGGCGCGGAGTCCGAGAATTGGCCCTGCAGCGAGAAGCAGCCGACGCTGCCCCAGGGACGCCCCTTCAGCCAGGCCGCAAAGTCGACCAGCAGCGGCGGCGCCTCGATGCCAGGCGGAAACGCGCCGCGAATGCTGTCGAGGTCGATCGGATAGGGCGTATCGGACAAGGCTTTGAGCTATCTGGTTGGTCCCGCCTTCTTGGTCTGGGCGGTGATGCATTCGGTTCGAACCAAGTCGCGTCCTTCGATCACAAACGCGCTAGAGGCGCAATGGTTTCGACGCGACAAACAATGAAACACGATGAAACGTCAGGGATTCTCCTCAAGCTGTCCGCACTCGGCCTGACGATAACCCTGCTCGCGCTGCCGGCCCCCGCCGACGCGCGATCACCATCCACCGCGCAGGCCCGCCAGTGGTGCTTCGCAAACGACGGCGGAGGCAGTGACGACCGGCGCTTCGCCGGCTGCTCGGCCCTGCTCAAGGCCAATACCGACGATGTGCACGCGCTCGCCAATCGCGGCGAAATGTTTCGGCGACGTGGCGAGCCCGAGCGCGCCGTGGCGCTGGCGCTCGACGATTACGACCGCTCCATCAGAGCGAATGCGAACCGCGCGGACGTGTTCAATTCGCGCTGCTTCACCCGCGCGATCGTCGGCGGCCTGCAGGAGGCGCTGGCCGATTGCGAGCAGTCGCTCAAGATGGCTCCCAACGATGCCTACACGCTGGACAGCCGCGCCCTTGCCCATCTCAAGCTCGGCAACCTCGACGCGGCGATCGCCGATTACGATGCCGCGCTGAGCATCAAGCCGGGGCTCGACGGCTCGCTCTACGGCCGCGGACTGGCGAAGCGCAAGAAGGGTGACAGCGAAGGCGCCGAGCGCGACATCGCGGCCGCAAAGGCGATCAACGCCGGCATCGCCGATGTGTTCTCGCATTACAGTGTCGAGTAATCGTCACGTTAGGAATGTGACACTATAATGCATTCACGCAGCGGTCACGGACTCGACCTAACTCTGCCCGCGTCTTCAACGCGAGCGAGGGATGAGGATGAGCCGCCTCTCGGACATGCTGCGCACGCAGCGCTTCGACGATTACCGCTTCTACCACCAAAGCACCGTCAACCAGACGCTGCACCTGATCAGCGCCGTCATCTTCCTCGGCTGCTATGCCCTGCTGTTCAAGGACCCTGCTCTCGCCGGCATCGTCGGCTGGCTCGCGATGCTGACGCGGCAGACCGGGCATTTCTTCTTCGAGCCGAACGGCTATGACGCCGTCAACGGCGTCAGCAACGAACACAAGGAAGCGATCAAGGTCGGCTACAATCAGGCCCGCAAGATCGTGCTGCTGCTGGTCTGGGGCAGTGCGCCGCTGGCGCTGTTCGCCTTTCCGACGCTGTTCGGATTGTTGGATGCGCCGGCGTCCCGCCTCGATTTCGTCCGGCATGTCGGCGCGCTCTGGCTCGCCATCGGCATCGGCGGCGGACTTGCGCGCATGCTGCAGCTCTTCGCCACCCGCGACGTCACCACGGGCTTGGTCTGGGTGTCCAAGGTGCTGACCGACCCCTTCCACAACATCGCGCTGTACTGGAATTCGCCGCTCAAGCTGCTGCGGGGCGAGCTGATCGACACCGCAATCGCGGACGCGGATTGGGGCGATGCAGAGGCCGAGGAAGCCGCGCACCCGACCTGACCGATGCACGCTCGGCGTGCATCTTGAAAAAAGCCTGCTTGACAAGTCCTGCCATTCGGCTGTACGGACCCGCCCCATGATCAACGCCCGGACCAACCAGCGCACCGAAATGCTCCGCCGTCGCTCCCGCGACGACGAGAGGGTGCGCCATGTCCGAGGACGCCGCTGAACCACTGAATTCAGCTAGTTTTCGAGAAAGGCCGCACCCGCAAGGTGCGGCCTTTCTGCTTTTTGCGCCCTTTTTTCCACCCGCCTCCAGAGGAGTACGACATGACCACGCATCCGTATGACGCGCTGATGGACATCACCGCACGGCCAAAGACCGTGTTCGTCCGCGGCGCCGGCTCCTACCTCTGGGACGACAGCCGCAAGCGCTATCTCGACTTCGTGCAGGGCTGGGCCGTGAACTGCCTCGGCCATTCCCCGCCCGCGATCGCCGACGCGCTCGCAGCTCAGGCCAAGCGGCTGCTGACGCCGAGCCCGGCCTTCTACAACGAGCCGAGCCTGAAGCTGGCGCAGGCGCTGGTCGAGCACAGCGCGTTCGATCAGGTGTTCTTCGCCAATTCGGGCGCTGAAGCCAACGAAGGCGCGATCAAGCTCGCGCGCAAATATGGCAGCCTGCACAAAGGCGGCGCGTTCGAGATCATCAGCTTCGAAGGCGGCTTCCACGGCCGAACGCTGGCGACGATGTCGGCTTCAGGCAAGAAAGCGTTCGAGCCGCTGTTCGAGCCGAAGGTAGCGGGCTTCAAGAAGGCCAAGCTCAACGACATCGGCTCGGTCGAAGCCCTGATCAACGCCAACACCGTCGCCGTGATGCTCGAGCCGATCCAGGGTGAATCCGGCGTGTGGCCTGCGACCGATCAGTTCCTGCAGCAGCTGCGCGCGCTGACCGAGGCGCACGGCCTTTTGCTCATCTTCGACGAGATCCAGACCGGCATGGGCCGGACCGGAAAGCTCTTCCATTACGAGCACACCGGCATTGCGCCCGACATCATGACGCTCGGCAAGGGCATCGGCGGCGGCGTGCCGCTCGCGGCCCTGCTCGCGACCGAACGCGCGTCATGCTTCGAGCACGGCGACCAGGGCGGCACGTTCAACGGCAACCCGATCATGTGCGCGGCGGGCCTCGCGGTGCTCGAGGAGGTCAAGAAGCCCGACTTCCTGAAACAGATCGCCGAGACCGGCCTCCTGCTCGAAAGCGACCTGCAGAAGGTCTCGGCCCGGCATGGCCTCGGCGGCGTGCGCGGACGCGGCCTGTTGCTCGCGCTCGATCTCAAGCTGCCGATCGCACCCGGCATCGTCGCGCAGGCGTTCGAGGCCGGCGTGCTGCTGAACGCGCCGCAGGTCGACAGCTTGCGCTTCATGCCGGCGCTGAACGTCACGAAGGAAGAGATCGCCGAGATGATCGAATGTCTCGACGCGATCTTGACCAAGGCCGGCGCGGCAAGACGCGTCGCGTAGTGCTGTAGGGTGGGCAAAGCGAAGCGTGCCCACCATTTTTCACCGCAATGAAGATGGTGGGCACGGCGCTCCGCGCCTTTGCCCACCCTACGAAACCGCCGATGCCGAAAGAGCTACGGCTTCAAGATCGAAGCCCCGGTGGTCTTGCGGCTTTCGAGATCGATATGCGCCTTGGCGGCGTCCTTGAGCGCGTAGGCGTGGTTGATCGGCACGTGCAGCTTGCCGTTGATGACCGCGGCGAACAGGGTGTCGGCACCTTCGAGCAGTTCCTTGCGCGTGCCGACATAATCGTTGAGCTTCGGCCGCGTCGCGAACAGCGAGCCGTGATTGTTGAGCTCGGCGATCGCGAACGGCGGCACGGGGCCCGACGCATTGCCGAACGAGACGAACATGCCGCGCGGCTTCAGGCAGGACAGCGAGCCCGGGAACGTCGCCTTGCCGACGCCGTCATAGACGACGTCGCAGCCCTCGTTACGGCTGATCTGCTTCACGCGCGCAACGAAATCCTCCTCGTTGTAGAGGATGACGTGATCGCAGCCATTGGCCTCCGCAAGCTCGGCCTTCTCGCGCGAGCCGACGGTGCCGATGACATGCGCGCCAAGCGCCCTCGCCCACTGGCAGGCGAGCAGGCCGATGCCGCCGGCGGCGGCGTGGACCAGCACGCGGTGATGCGGCTCGACCTTGAAGGTCTTGTGCAGGAGATACCAGACCGTCAGCCCCTTCAACATCAGCACGGCACCCTGCTCGTAGGTGATGTGATCGGGCAGTTTGACCAGCTTCTCCCAGGGGATGTTGCGCTCGCCGGTATAGGCGCCGAGATTGTGGTAATAGGCGACGCGGTCGCCGGGATGAAAATTCGTCACGCCTGGCCCGACCGCGACCACCTCGCCGGAGGCCTCATTGCCGGCGATGAAGGGCAGCCCCGGCGCCTTGTAGAGGCCGGTGCGGTAATAGACGTCGATGAAGTTGAGGCCGACCGCGTGCTGGCGGATGCGCACCTCGCCGGGCCCGGGCGCCGGCACGTCGACGCTCTCATAGACCAGGGCTTCGGGGCCTCCGACCTTGTGCACACGGATGGCTTTCGTCATCACCTGACCTCCTCTTCGTGCGGCTGAGCGAAAGCTATCGCGCCCGCCTTGTCAACTCGACGCCGACTGGAAACGACCCAACGCGACTACTTGGCGGCTTTCCGGCGGTTGCGCCTGGCCAGCACGTTGAAGAACTCCACCGCCGCCGAGAACGCTATTGCGAAATAGATGTAGCCGCGCGGAATGTGGAAGTGGAATCCGTCCGCAACCAGCGCGACGCCGATCAACACCAGGAAGGCCAGTGCCAGCATCTTGGTGGTCGGATGCTCCGCGACGAATCGCGCCACCGGACCCGCCGAAACGTACATGACCGCGCATGCGATCACGACCGCCGCGATCATGATCTTGATGTCCTCGGCCATGCCGATCGCAGTGATGATCGAGTCCAGCGAGAACACGATGTCGATGATCACGATCTGGACGATCACCCAGAAGAAGGCGCTGCCTGTGGAGTCCTTCTCGCTCGCGTCGTGATCGGATTCGACCTCGCCGTGAATCTCATGTGTGGCCTTGGCGATCAGGAAGAGGCCGCCGCCGATCAGGATGAGATCGCGCCAGGAAAAAGCATAGCCCTGAATCGAGAGCACCGGAGCGGTCAGGCCGATCAGCCAGACCAGGAGACTGAGCAGGATGAGGCGAAAGACCAGTGCCAGCGCAAGCCCGATCTGGCGGGCGCGCTGCGCCGGTTTCTCGGGAAGGCGCGAGACGAGCACCGAGATGAAGATGACGTTGTCGATGCCGAGCACGATCTCGAGCGCCGTCAAGGTGAGCAGCGCGGCCCAGGCTTCCGGGCTGGTCAGCAGCTCCATCACGCCGATAATCTCGCCAGGGATTTCGCCAACCGGATCAAGGCATCGCTGAAGCTGATCCAGAGCGCGATGGCGCAGAGCACGACGGTCACCCCGGTGCCGACGCGAAAATCCATTTGCAGCGTGTAGAAGGCGAGCAGCGCCCAGACCGCGATCAGCGACATCGTCAGCCAGCGCAGCCGCACCACCCTGACAGGGTGCAGCACATGGAAAGGCACGAACGTCAGCACGACCAGCGCGGCGACCAGCAGCGTCGCCCACAGCGGCGGCCAATGCAGCAGGAACAGATAGAACGCGGCCGCGTTCCAAAGCGCCGGGAAGCCGCGGAAATGATTGTCGTCGGCCTTCATGCGCTGGTCGGCGAAATACAACGCGCTGGTCACGATGATGGCGATGCCGAGCAAGGGAGCCGCTACCGGCAGCAGCATGCCGCTCGCAACGATCGCATAGGCCGGCACGAAGACATAGGTGCAGAAGTCGACCACGAGATCGAGCACGTCGCCCGACCAGTTCGGCTGCACGTTCTTGACGTCGAGCCGCCGCGCGATCGGCCCGTCGATAGCGTCGATGATCAGGGCGACGCCCAGCCATTGAAACATCGCCGCCCAGTGCTCGCGCACGGCCTCCAGCATCGCCAGGAGCGCGATTGCCGCGCCGAAGGCGGTGAAGATGTGTACCGAGAAGGCTGCGGCGCGGATCACCGGTCTCGGCTTCAGGGAATCCTGCTGAATATCCATGGCTTCTGCTATCAGAATGCGACCGGTTTGCACATCCGCCATTGCGGCGCACGATCGCAAAATTCGCCATAAAATCAGGGAAATATAGGTGGGCTTGAATTTGCCGCCCGGCGTGTCAAATGTCGTTCCATGATAGACGCATCGACACTCCATGACGCGGCCGTGATCGGCGGCGGACCTGCCGGCCTTGCCGCGGGGATCGCCCTGGCGCAGGCGGGTGCCCGGACCGCACTGGTGGCGCGCCGCGTTCCCTATGCCGACAATCGCACCACCGCATTGCTCGGCGCCTCCATCGATCTATTGGAAGGCCTCGACGTCTGGTCGCGCTGCAGGGACAAGGCGGCTGCGCTGGAAGTCATGCGCCTCGTCGACGACACCGGCCGGCTGTTCCGCAGCCCCGAGGTGCGCTTCTCCTGTCACGAAATCGGCCTCGATGCGTTTGGCTACAACATCGACAACCGCTCGCTGATGCTGGCGCTGGAAGCGCGCGCGGCCGAGCTGCCCAATCTCGTCCGCTTCGACGACGAGGCCGAAAGCGTCGTCATCGAGGCCGACGACGTCGCGCTGCGCACGGCGTCCGGACAGTTTCTCTCGGCGCGCCTCGTGGTCGGCGCCGACGGCCGGCACTCGCTGTGCCGCGAGGCTGCTGGCATCGCCGTGACGCGGCGCGAGCTGAACCAGACTGCGCTGACCTTCAACATCAGCCATGCCCGGCCGCATCGCAACGTCTCGACCGAGTTCCACACGCCGCACGGGCCTTGCGTGTTCGTGCCCCTGCCCGGCGACCGCTCCAGCATCGTCTGGGTCGCAGCGCCTGCGGAGGCTGAACGGCTGCGCGGCTTGAGCGACGAGGCGCTGTCGGCGGCGATCGAGAAACAGTCGCATTCGATTTTGGGACGGATGAATGTGGAGCCTGGCCGCAACCTGTTCCCGCTCGCGATCGAGCGTCCGAAATGCTTCGGCCGCGACCGTATCGCGCTGGTCGGCGAAGCCGCCCATGTGGTGCCGCCGATCGGCGCCCAGGGCCTCAATCTCGGCCTGCGCGATGCCGCCGACATTGCCCGGCTCGCGGGCGAGGCCATCGCCGCGGGACAGGATCCCGGCGCCGACGATGTGCTCAAGCGCTATGACCGCGCGCGGCGTCCGGACATCCTGAGCCGTACCTTTGCGATCGACATCGCCAACCGCTCGCTGCTCAACGATTTCCTCCCGCTCCAGCCCGTCCGCGCCGTCGGCATGCACCTCCTCGGCGCCATCGGCCCGCTCCGCCGCTTTGCGATGCGCGAAGGCTTGACGCCGACCTGGCGGCGGTAGGTGGGGCTATAAATCAAAACGCCTCGCAAGCCATTGATCTAAATGTCTTTTTGTAGATATCGACGACCGAGACTTCATGCTGCGCATCATCGTGAGTGGAGACGCCAGACTGTGGTAGCGCGGCCCCTTTGAAATCCCCATATCTTGCAACGAATAGCTTGACGCTTTCTCGTCAGTCCGAACGATCCCTTCGTAGCTGCTGCAAACGCACTTCGGGAAGGCTCAGGCCATTTTTTAGATCGATGGATTTCGATGACTGCGACACAATTGACGAGATCCCCAACCGAGGCTGACCTCGAAGCCGAAATCCCCCGAGCCATCCGCAAGGTGTTTCCGTGGCTGCCCGCGGATGCGATCCGCCATCAAACCAGATTTTCTTTCAACTTCGGGCACGCAACCATCGATATCGAGGGGGCCAGGAATTTCCAAGCGGAAGGGCGCACCGACGCCTTGGTTCGTTGGAACGAGACGCCGCTCGCTGTGCTCGAGTTAAAGCGCGCGGGACTCGCCCTCACGGCGGCCGATGTTGCGCAAGCCCTATCCTACGCGAGCGTGATCCGGCCACGGTTCCCGCTGGTGGTCGTGACCAACGGCGACGAGACGCGCATTCTTGACTCCTACAGCGGCGAGGAACTTGAGCCCGGCTCCATGTCCGAGGAAACATTCCACAAACTCGTCACCGCTGCCGCCAAAGCCGCCGGTCACGACCTGAAGAACGCCGTCAGCACGCTGATGGGATCACATCCCACGGTATGGATGCAGGCCGTACGAGGCGCGTCCCAAGCGTATGTCGACGAGCTGAGCGGCGCGTGGGACGACCCGACGCGGCCGTTCGTACGTGGCTTTCTGTTCCCGCGCAAGGCCTCCGCAGTGGTCGAAGCGGAGTTGGAGCGAGGCAAGCGACTACTGTTGGTTGAGGGCGCGCCGCTGGTCGGCAAGAGTAGCCTGCTGCGCGAGATGGTGTGGCGTACGGCGGACTCTGCCGATATGGCGGTCCTGTTCATTCCGGCGGACGAAGGCAGTGGCGTCTTCCAAGCCGTTGCCGATCTTCTCACCTCGGCGCTGGCTTGGCCGGTCACTGCCGAAGAAGCTCGCACGTGGCTTGCTCGGCTCTCGCGCGCGGACGGCCCGGCTCTCGTTCTTGCGGTTGACGGCGTCGGTCCTGAGCACGATCGGCTGCGGCGTGATCTGGAGGATCTGAGTTCACCGAACTTCGGCGCACAGTTGCGGCTAGTGGTGACGGTCGACGATGCGGTGGTCAAAAAACTCGTGGATCATGCCAAGGGACGACAGGCATCGGCGATTGGACGACGCGTAGACGCAAGGATTGAACTGGACTTGCTCGACGACGACGAGTTCGAACAGGCGGCGGGACAGTTGTGGGATCATCGCTTGGCTGTCATGCACGGCAGCCAATCGACGGCTGAGCTGCGGGTACCATGGATTTTGCGCGCACTTGGCGGTCGGTACGCACCCGATCCCGGCGAAAGGCTCAACCGGGCCGCTGTGCTCCCTGCGCAGCTGAGCCTCGATCTGATCGGTCACACGCGCGAGCGATTCCGCAACGACGAGCTCCGCCGGCAATTTCGCGAGATTGCCAAGGCTGTCCTGACCGATGCGGAAGATACCAAGCGTCCGATCGCTTTGATGCTGGAGTCGATGGCAACCTTCGTCGTTCGCCGCCAAACGTTGTTACAATTCCTTGCGCTCAGCGAGGTCGAAAGCCTGATGACGCGCGGATACCTAAAACCAAGTCTTCATGCCTCCGGGGAGCCGGTGCTATTTGTGCGCCTGCCCGAACTGCTTGCCAGCGAAGCATCCGCCGTTCTTTCCCCCGATCTGATTGAGCGCGCGCGCAATGATGCTGCTGATATGGCCCGTTCGCTGGTCGAGATAACGTCGCGTCTTCCACTTGGCGATATCATCGCCGCCTGCGCTTTCGCCGATGCGATGATGCATGGCAACTCCGGCGTCCCGTTGGATGCTGTGTCCGCGCTGGTCGAGATGCCGCCGAAGAAGACGCCCATCACACCCGGCATGAAGGTTGCGATGCATGTTCCTGGCATAGGCATGATGGACATGACGTTTCAGGATGACGGCTCCTTTGTCGGTGAGTTCAAAGGCCACCGCCATACCTTCCCGGTTGATCCAGACGAAGGTCTCGGTGAGATGATAGGCGATTACCATGCTTGGCTGATCCTCTCGCATTTGGCCGGGCAGCGCATCGGATTTATTCGTCAGGACGAGACTGTGCGGATTGATTTGGAACTACTCGCCAAGATCGGTCGGTGCCCGCATGTGCTCCGTCGGCCCGATACCGTCATTCACAGCCGGGGGGTCCTGACCCATCACATCACTGGGTACGGCCAAATTGTCTGCCATGCCGCCGGCATCGTCGAGCCCCTCACATTTTCTCTATTCAGGCGCGTGAGTGAGGAAGGGCCGGCTTTGGAGGATTGGATTCGCAGCGTCGTCGCAGAAGGCTCCTTGGCGCTTCTAGCCCGCCTCGACGCTGCGCTGCGCGAGACTGCGAAGCTTGCAGACAATGTACGACGGCCTTGGGCTCAACGGATGTTGTCCGAGTTCGTCGGTCCGGCCTTTAGAGACGCCTTGCAACGCGCGGCGATCTGATGCACGCCTCGCTCCTGCGAGCCCGTCCGTCAGCCTCGTCGGCTCGCAACTTCTATATCGACGAGAGCGGAAACTCCGGCGACCTTGTGAAGGGGGGCGATGCGCTCGATTTCGGACAGCAACCGGTGTTCGTGCTGGCTGGACTTGGAGTCGATGACAGCGAGGGCCTTGCGAGCGCGCTTGAACGGCTCCGCCTGCGGCACCGCATCAAGACTCCCGAGTTAAAATCGTCGACCTTGAAAAACAAGCCGGGGTTCGTGGCGGACTTGATCGCATATTTGGAAGAGGGTCGTTGCCCAGTTTTCATCGAGGTGGTCGAGAAGCGGTTTTTCATTTGCACCACGATGGTCAACCATTTTGTCATCCCGCCGGTTGCGGGGGAATTCGATCGCCGTGCCGACGTGATCCGGATGAAGAACGCAGTTGCGGAGTATCTCCACGCCTTGATGCCGCTCAACGTCATACGGGCATATATCGACGCCTGCACGGCCCCTTCGGTTCTATTGACCCGGCGTGCGTTTGTCGAGCTGCTCGGATGGCTGCAAAGCCGTATGCCGGACGATAGCAACGCGGAATTCGTGCATGAGATCGTGGCGGACAGTTTCGCCGATTTTGAGACTGACGCTAAGAGTCTGGAGCCCGACCGTCGGGCGTTTCTTCCTGTGCCTGACCTTAGCAAAGCGGGGAAGCCGTACTGGCTTCTGCCGAACCTCTCGTCGTTCACAAATCTCTACGCGCGTATCAATCTCTTCCGAGGTAAGGAGATGGACGGTGTCCAGATCATCCACGATGAGCAACTGCAATACGATCACGTGCTCGACGACGGAAAACGTGCATGCGAGGAATTCGCGGAGCGGGGCCTGACCTGGCCCTTGCCGCACGCCGACTACGGCTTCACTCAAGGCGCGCATCTTACCTTTGCTTCCTCGAACGCGTCGGCAGGGATTCAAACCGCCGATGTGATCGCAGGTTTCGTGATGCGGTATGTTCAAAGCATCAATACCAATGCGAAGATGCCCTCCCGCAATCCGTTAGAGCCTTTCAGTCGCTGCTAGAACTGGCTGAGCCCGAGCGCGGCACTGGGGCTCAATTTCGTCGTTTCTCGCGCCGATTTCGCACGGCTCAGCCTGATGCGCGCCTGACTGCTACGTTAGGCCGCGCGAGGCTGCGCCAATTCATCTAGCATCTTGCGGCCAAGTTCGTTGATAGTGCTGAAGTCGGCAAGCATCCGCATTTCCTGCCCCGCTTAAGGAAACGCCAACCGTCCCGTCTGGATCGCCCACATCACGCTGGTCAGCGTGACCACCGACGCGAAGGTGCCGAGCAGGACCGCGACCGAGGCGGACTCGATCCAGGCATCGTTCTGCCGGGCGATGACGAACACGTTGAGCGCCGGCGGCAGCGCGGCCATCAGCACGGCGGTGGCGGCCCAGGGCTGCGCGAACGGACCGAACGCCAGCATCAAGGCGAACGCCGCGAGCGGATGGATCAGCAGCTTGACCGCGATCACGCCCGGCACCTCCCACGGCACCCGATCGAACGGGCGGAGCGCCACGGTCACGCCGAGCACGAACAGCGCGGTCGGCGCGGCCGCGTTCTGCAGGAAGGTGATGGTGCGGTCGAGCGCGACCGGCAGCTCGATATGCAGCGCCGCCACCGCCGCGCCGAAGCAAGCCGACATGATCAGCGGATTGAGCACGATCTGCTTCAGCACGACGCCGAAAGCATGGACGAGCGAGGGATGGTCGCGGTCGGAAAGCTCGATCAAGAGCGGCACGATCGTGAACAGGAAGATGCTGTCGCAGCAGAAGATCAGCGCGGTCGGCGCGGCCGCCTTCGGCCCCAGCACTGCGAGTGCGAGGCCCGGGCCCATATAGCCGATATTGCCGTAGCCGCCGGAGAGGCCCGCGAGCGTCGCTTCGCGCAGCGTCAGCCGTCCGAATAGCTTGCCGACCACCAGTGCCAGCGTGAATGCCGCGACCGTCGCCAGCGTCGTCGCCATCAGGAACGGCGGGTTATTCAATTCCGAAAACGGCGTCTTCGACATGATCGCAAACAGCAGCGCCGGCAGCGACACGTAGAGCAGGAAGAAGTTCATCCAGGCGAGCCCCGATTCCGGGATGGACTTGACCTTCCCGCAAGCGAAACCGACGAAGATCAAGCCGAAATAAGGCAGCGCCAGATTGAGGATATCGACCATTGCTGAAGTTTTTTCTGAAGGCTTGGGGGCTATCCGCCCCGGAGACGAAGGTTAATTCCAGCTGAGGGCACTAGCATCGGCCACAATCCTGGTCTATCGACGGGGGATGATTAAAGCGCGGACCGCCAAATTCCAGATCGGACAGGTCGTTCGCCACCGGATCTTCTCGTTCCGGGGGGTGATTTTCGACATCGATCCGGAATTCAACAACACCGAGGAATGGTGGTTGTCCATTCCCGAGGAAGTGCGGCCCCACAAGGACCAGCCGTTCTATCACCTGCTCGCGGAGAACGCGGAATCCGAATACGTCGCCTATGTCTCGGAGCAGAACCTGTTGCCGGACGATTCCGGCGAGCCGGTCCGGCATTCCCAGGTCGCCGAGATCTTCGTCAAGGACAAGGCCGGCGGCTATCGCCCGCGCAATCCCTCGCTGAACTGATCGTCGTGATCGTCGGCCAGCAAAAAAGGCGCTCGAACCGAGCGCCTTTTTCACGTCCGGGATTTGCTCCCGATTACTTCTGACCGGTCGGAGCCGCGCCCGGTGCGCCACCACCCTGCTGCTCGAGCTTCTTGCGCTGCTCTTCGGCCTTCTTCTGCAGCTCTTCCTGCAGCTTCTTCTGGGTTTCCTCGAACACCTTCGGATCGGTCGGCGGACCGTCATAGGCCTTCTGGAATTCGCCGGCGAGCGGCAGCGGCAGCGTCAGCGGCGCGCCGTTGGCATTGATCGCCTGGACAACGAGATTCTGGCCCTTCTTCATGTTGTTGATGAGCTCGGGCGTGGCCTCGTAGTCGGACATGCAGCCGTTCTGGAAGCAGATCACATAGGGCTGCTGCAGCGGCGCGTTGCTGTCGACGATGATGCGGGTGCCGTGCACGAGCTGCATGCCGAGCGGCAGCGTCACGCGCAGGATCTTCTTGGGCTCGCCTTCCGGCTCGATGATCACGGCCGCGATGACCGGCTGGCCCGATTCGATACGGCCGTCCTTGCCGGTGAAGCAGACCTGCTTGGCATTGGCGTCCTGGCCCTTGAGGCAGAACTTGGTCCAGGGCGCATAGATCAGCTGGATCTGCTGATCGGCGGGCTGAGCTGCGCCCTGCTGCGGGGCGCCTTGCTGCGGGGGAGCCTGAGGGGATGCTGCGGGCGCCGGAGCCTTGGGAGCTGCCTTGGGAGCAGCCGCCTTCGGAGCCGGGGC
>NZ_JADYVF010000029.1:0-19818 GCF_020193625.1 Bradyrhizobium sp. IC3123
TTCGCTCATGGCGACTGGGTTCGACGCGAAACCACTGGAGTCTTGAAGAACTCGCCAAGCTGATTGATCCTGTCGTGCAAGGATGGCTGAACTATTACGGACGGTTTTACCGGACGGAATGTGTCAATGTCCTTCGTCACATTAACGACGCGCTCGCCCGTTGGACGAGGCGGAAATACAAGCGGTTGAAAGGCCGGAAAGTCGCCTCAGTATATTGGTTGGGACGGCTCGCACAGCGCGATCCGAACCTCCTCTATTTGTGGCGAGTCGGCATTCGACCTGCGGCTGGAAGATAGAAGCCGGATGAATCGAGAGGTTCACGTCCGGTTTCGTGAGAGCCTCGGGGTGCAATTCCCCGGGGCTACTCGACCGACCACCACGCGCTCCAGGTCCTTTGGGCCGAGGGCGCCTGTCTTGTGCGCCCCCGACAGACTTTCTTGGATTAGCGCAACGAGCTGCTCCTCGCCGAGCCGCTGCCGCCAGCGCGTCATCGACGATCGATCGATCGAACGGCAGGCGGTGGCGGAAGCTCAGCTCGCCGCAGAAGTATTGGCAATAGGGGTTCTCGATCCAGCGAGCGCACAGCACCTCATCTGACAGGTTGTGCATGTGCTTCAAAATGAACAGGCCGGCGACTAGCCGCGTCGGCAAGCCCGGCTGTCCCGACCCTGCTTGGCACACCGAACTGAAGCGCTCATTCAGGATGTTCCAGTCGATCAGCGCTGCCAACCGCACCAGCGGATGACCCATGTCGATGATCTGATCAAGCGCCGGAAGCACAGGTCTTTCTGGCGATCATCCCGCGGCTTGCTCATCGCAATCCCCAATGTCGACGACGCCGTCAGAGAATCACGAATCAACTAAAAGCAAAACTCAAAACGCAAGAAAGCGAGGTCCAATACCCCGCTTTCCTGCAAAATCGAATACTACATCAAGACCAATTCTGCTTATTTCTCAGGTCAATTCGCATTCTTCACGGACGACTTGATATGCGAGTTAACCGACCGACAGAGTCGTAGTTCGTACATAACGTACCTTGAACTTCATCTTTAGTACCATTCGTACGGTTCTGACGCGATTAGAGCACTCTGACCGAGAGCGCCGATGCGTTCGTACGTTTTGTACTAAGTTTTCACGCCGATATCGAACGCAATCTGTCAACGTAGATTTGCGAGCGGCGGAATGGTCCGCGCCGCGACGTCAGCGGTAAATCTAGCAGCCGACGTTCGGGAAGGCCCTGTCGATCGCGAATGATTGGGGGCGAAGATGGCCAAGTTCTGGGGTGAGCGGCCACTCTTCACGTGAAACAATTGGAGGTCTTTTATGAGGATGGCTAAGAGCCTATTTCTCGGTTCGGCGGCGGGTCTGATCACCTTGGGTGTGGCGCAGGCGGCTGATCTTCCTGTCAAGGCCAAGGCGATCGAGTATGTCAAGGTCTGCTCTCTGTATGGCGCCGGCTTCTATTACATTCCGGGCACTGACACGTGCATCAAGTTGGGTGGCTACCTGCGCGCTGAAACGACATTCAACACGAGCTACCATTATGCAGCGCCGGACAGTGGTGTGGGTGGCGCGCACAACCGCCTGAGCGAATATTACAGCGCGCGCGTCCGCCAAGATCTCTCGATCGACACGCGTACAGCGACCGAGTACGGCGTGCTCCGTACGTTCGCCGAGCTGGCTTGGACCTATACAGGGGGTGCCTATAGCGGTAACGGGGCGGGCGGCACGACGTATACGACGGGGATTGGTAATCAGGTCGCTCAGGGTACCCCCGGTCTCTATTACGCGTTCATTCAATTCGCTGGCTTCACGTTCGGCAAAGCGACGTCTCAGTTCAGTACTCCTTGGGGCCAATATGCGGCGCAATCCTTCGAGCTAACAGGTGCTGGCGGTTGGGATCCCGTGAACCAGATCGCCTATACATTTGATTTCGGGCAAGGCATCTCGGCCTCGTTGTCGGCCGAGGATCAGGTTTCCCGCAACCAGCTCGCTGTCTGGAACGTGAGCGCCGCGTCAGTTGGAGGCCTTGCTGCCGGTGCGTACGGCGCTAACGATTTCGGGGGGGCGAGGGCTCCAGACCTCATCGGATCCGTTACTGTTGACCAGAGTTGGGGTTATTTCAAAGCCTCGGTCGCAGCGCACAATAACCATGTTGCTTACTATGGCGCGACCGAGCTCACTGGCCATCCGGATGATAAGTGGGGCGGGGCCGGTCAGCTGGCATTGTCGATCAAGAACATTCCGACCGGTGCCGGCGATACGATCAACATGACAGCTGTGTATACGAAGGGTGCGAGCCGTTACAACTTCCACGACTACACGAATGCGCCCAGTTACGCGATGTACGGAAGCACGGGTCTCGCGGGTGCGTACCAGAGCGTCGGGCTCGCTGGTGTGTCTGACTCGGTGTTTGTGCCGGGATCCGGCCAGGAGCTGACTACGACATTCGGCTTCAACGGCGGTTACACCCACAACTGGGACCCGCAGTGGGCCAGCAGCGTCTTCGGGTCCTGGTCTGCTGTGCGCTACAACGGTACGGCCAAGGGTTATATCTGCGGTGCTGTCGTTCCAGGTCTTGCGCTCTCGACAGGCCTTGCTGGCTGCAACCCCGATTTCAACTTCGCCACTGTCGGTACAAGGACGGGTTGGACTCCGGTCAAGGGCCTGACCTTCTCAGCCGAACTCGCGTACACGATGCTGGACCAGAAGTACGCAAGCGGAAGCACGGTCACTTTGCCGGTGCAGAATTCGATTGCCAAGCCGGGTACTACGTATGAGCTGAAGGACCAGAATGCGTTCACGCTAGTGGTCCGAGCTCAGCGCAATTTCTAATTCTCTATTAACTAACGGAAGGAGAAAAGACGCGCTGTTGCTCATCTATGTGTTAACCTCCAAGAAGGCCTCCGGCATGCCCGCCGGAGGCCTTTTCTCACTCCGACGTGAAACGAGATGACCGCTTCGCAGCCACTCGTGACAAATTCGCGAGTCAGCACCACCAGCCTATCAGTTTCGTCGCGCGGGAAAGAAGCTCGCTCCAACCAAGAGGAGTTTGGCAGCTAGTTCAATCGCTTCATCGGCGTCGCCGCCCGATTCGGCTAAAAACAGTTCGGCGATCTCAACACGCGCGGCAAATACCGCAATCGTAAAAAGTTGCGATGGTCACCATGCCGAGTAAAAGCGCTGCCAGACCGGCACGCTTGACGCCGGATCCGTCGTTACGGCCGACCGCGTGGCCGACGCGTATGGCCGCAGCCATGCTGATACCGAAAGAAACACCAATAGGATAACATCGACTTGAACAGCGATCTGATGGGCAGCGAGCGCGCTGGTGCTAATCAGGCCGGCCAAAAGCGCCGCGGCCACGAACAGGCCATTTCCTATCATTGAACCAACTGAGATCGGTATCCCGATCACCAGCAGCTGACGCATCAACGGCCAGTCGAAGTGCCAAAGACGTTCAAACATGCGGTAGTCGCATAGATCAGTAGATAAACTAAGCCGGCATTTACGGGGATCGCCGCGACCGCGCTCATGAAGCTACGGAGCACCTGAAAGCAAAACGCCGGTGCAATGCCCCATACGATCCCGAGAAGGTATTGCTGGGCGAGACGCGCCGCGTTGGGAGGCCGCTTAAAGGCGAGCAGCAGTTGTTCTCCGCACAATGCGAGGGCTGTGATCGGAAGCGAAAGCAGCAACGCCATCCATAAGCGCGTGCGTACCGTACCTCGGATCGCAAGTAGATTGCCTGCCCCAAACGCCTGAGCCGCTAGGGGGGCGACCGCCGCCAGGAGGCCTGCGCCAAAGGTGAAGCTAACCAGATAGACCCTGTCCGCCAGTGCCGCCGCTGCGAGTGCCTAGCTGCTAATGCGACCGATTAGGGCGAGATCAGTCGTCATCATTGCGATCTGCCCAACCTGCGTCAGGATTATCGGCAGCGCGAATCTTGCAAGTTCGCGCAGCTCGTCAGTAAGCTCATGAACGTCTGTTGCCTGTCTCCTAACTCCGAGTGGAGAATGCGGGGTCGGTTTTGTTTCAGCTATCTTATCTCTGGAAGCCTTTATCAAAGATGCCCTCTATCATCGAGACGAACCCTCTTTGCCACTCCGATCGAGGAGGGCGCTTCAGAACTGGCCGGTGCGCGTCAGAGCTTAGAGCGCCCCACCGGTTTGAAGCTCTTCCGAGCCTGCGTGTAGCGACTGCTCGCTTTATACTCCGTCGCTTGGCTCCTGCGTTTCAATGCTTCCGCGCCGAAATAGCGCTCACCGATTTGGAGCGACGGCAGACTATTGCTCAGCTGGTCGATCACCTGGCGAAGATATGGCTTCCAACCGAGCAATGAGAGCGTGCCGGCATTCGTCAGTCGAGCCTGCGTCCGACGCCAGCGCGTACTGAAGGACGACAATGCCAGTGATCATCGCTGCGATCTTTGGGCATCCGATGCCGCTCCGCGAACAATATCAACTATTAACATTGGTGGTATCTACCTGGGTTGGGGCCCGGGCTGGGATCGATCGCAATTGTTCGGGAATCTATCTGACAACGCTTGCTCAAGCCCGATCACATGTTGCGATCAACCGGCTGGAATCACCGCGAAGGTCATGTTCTCGTGTGACCTGGTGCTCGTTCCCGAGTGCCGCGAAGCAGAAAATAGATTGATACATTGCAATTTTGAGCAATGCGCGTCTAGAGGCGCGGCACTGCACTAGACTAGGACGCCCTCACACTTGGTAGGTCTGTTCTCGTCAATTCTTATGTAGGGTGAATTTACGACAAAAACACTGCGTGAACTAAGCGGTATTTCTCTCCTCTAGGGCCCTTTCTCACGGAATTGCGAACAAAGTGGATGCATTTCTTTGCGGCGCTCCGCTTGAGTTCGGGGCTTGCTCATACGAGTGGAGCTGTAGCGAGTGCTTGCGTCACTCTATCGACATCGAGGAACGGCGAAAGGTCGAGATTGAGTTCAAACAGTTCAATGCATCACGCTAGAACAGGCAATGAAGGGAGACAACGCATGCGGGCCGACGAGGAAATGAAGCTCGGACTGTATCTCACTCGGGCGGGATACCATGAAGGCGCTTGGCTCGATCCAAGCGTACCCCTCAGTGGAGTAGGGGATGTCGAGCGTTATGAAGAACTTGCACGACTCGCCGAAAGTGCCGCTTTTCACTTCGTATTTGTCGCTGATCATCAAGGCATAATAGATGGTCACGCAACCATGTCACGTGTAGGTCGTAACGATGGCCTCGAGCCGATTACGCTGTTGTCGGCCCTTTCATCCCGAACTCGGGACATCGGTCTTGTTGCGACAGCGACGACCACTTACTATCAACCGTACAATCTTGCGCGAATGTTCGCATCACTTGACCATCTATCGAAAGGGCGCGCAGCCTGGAACATTGTTACCTCCGCCATGGCTCCCGAAGCTCACAATTTTGGTGAAGAGCGACTGCCAGATCACGACAAGCGTTACGCTCGAGCGAGCGAGTTCGTGGAGATAGTCAAAGGCCTTTGGGACACTTGGCAGGACGATGCTTTCGTTCGCGACAGGCAAACTGGTATTTACGCTGATACTACGAAGCTACATGTGCTCAATCATCGGGGAAACTATTTTTCGGTGAGAGGGCCCTTGAACATTGCAAGGCCCCGGCAAGGGTATCCCGTGTTGGTTCAGGCTGGCGCGTCCAATACAGGTATAGCCTTCGCTGCCGAAGTTGCCGAAGTCGTGTTCACCGCCGAGCCATCTCTTGAGAACGGTAAGCGATTCTACGCAGGTCTCAAGCAAAAAGCGCGGGCACTCGGGCGGAATGAGGATCAAGTGGTAATCATGCCGGGCATTGTTCCGATAGTTGGAAAAACTAAGCAAGAAGCCTCTGAGAAACTTCAAAGGTTAAGGGCGACCACGCACATTGACGTTCAAGTTGGGGCGGCCGATCTTTGGTTAGGCTCAGTCACCGATCTACGTTCGGTGAATCTTGACGCGTTGGTCCCTGAGACTTTGCCGGGGACGAATTCCATCCAGAGTCGTCAGAAGCTGCTCGTCGACGTTGCCGCACGTCAGAAATTTACCTGGAGACAACTGATCCAATTGATATCAGACAGCAAAGGACATCTCATGGTTGTTGGAACGCCGGAGGAAATTGCTGACGCCATGGTAGATACGTTTGATCAACACGCGGCTGACGGATTTAATGTGTTACCAGCGACTGCGCCTGGCGGTCTGAGAGACTTTGTTGACCTGGTAGTTCCTGAATTGCGTCGGCGAGGGAAATTCCGATCGAAATACTTCGGAAAAACCCTAAGAGAGAATCTCGGCCTCGAGCGACCAGCGAATCAGTTCGCCCAGTAAACAGCTACCAACTCAGCCAACTCTCGGTATGCGCATCTGGAGCAGAGAGCTGGCATCGGTTGTCTGAACAGCAATTCCGCGTCGATAAGTGGAGCTTCTGCCGAGTTAAGCTGCCGCGCGGAACGGCAGCGGGCTGAAGTAAGCTTGATCCGGGGTACCCCGGTCAAGGCTCGAGTGGGGACGCCGGCCATTGTAAAAGGCGAGGTATCGGCCGATTGAGGCGCGGGCGTCGGAGACGGTGTCGTAGGCGCGCAGATAGACCTCTTCGCATTTGACGCTGCGCCACAGCCGCTCGACGAACACGTTGTCGCGCCAGGCGCCCCGGCCGTCCATGCTGATATGCCATGACTGGCGAGCACGCCGGTGAAAGCGGCGCCCGTGAACTGCGAGCCTTGGTCGGTGTTGAAGATGTCCGGCTTGCCGTGGCGAGCGAGAGCGTCCTCCAGCGTCTCGACGCAGAATGCGGCTTCCATCGTAATCGAGACGCGCCACGACAGCACCCGGCGGCTGAACCAGTCGAGAACCACCGCGAGATAGACGAAGCCGCGCGCCATCGGGATGTAGGTGATGCCCATCGCCCAGACCTGGTTCGAGCGTGTGATCTCCATCCCGTGCAGCAGATACGAATAGATCTTGTGCCCGGGTTCGGGCTTGGTGGTACGCGGCCGGCGGTAGAGCGCCTCTATCCCCATCCGCCGCATCAGCGTTTTGACATGCCGGCGGCCGATCTTGCACCCCTCGGCAGCCAGCAGGTCTCGCAGCATTCGCGAACCGGCGAAAGGAAACTCCAAATGCAGCCGGTCAAGCCGTTGCATGATCGCGAGGTCGGCGGGCGACACCGGACGTGGTAGATAATAGACACTGCCACGGCTGATCTTCAAAACTTCCGCCTGTTTCGTGATCGGCAGGTCGTGCTCACGGTCGATCATCGCTTTGCGCTCAGCAGGCCGGCTTTGCTGAGCGCGCCTTCTAAAAAATCGTTCTCAAGCGTCAGCTCCCCGATCTTGGCGTGCAGCATTTTCACGTCCACCGCGGGCTCGCTCGTTCTGTTGCCATCGCCAGGACCAAATACCTCGGCCGCCGCTTCCTGAAGCTGAGACTTCCACTGCGTGATCTGGTTCGGATGCACGTCGAAATGCTCAGCCAGCTGGGCCAGCGTCATCTCGCCCTTGATCGCCGCTAACGCCACCTTGGCCTTGAATGCCGGTGCGTGCTGCCGGCGGGCTCGTCTGCTCATCGTCTCTCCTGATTCGCGGGACAATCTTGCCCGCCGTCAGGCAGAAACTCCACCTATCGCCCTGTCCAGATTCCCGGAGCCAGCTCTCAGTTGTGTCGTTCGGGAAACAGTCCGCTAGCTGCATTTCACTGAGTTGTAAACGGTCGCTTGGTTGTTCACGTTGCAAGAAGCCGTGGTAGGTGCGCATCCTCGCCGCGTCACTCGAATCCAACGTGCGCTCGTACCCTCGTTTCTTTCTAGCCATTTTCAGCTGATCGCAGGGCTCGACTATGCTTACTGAGGATGGCCGAAAGGTAACGGTGGAAACCGTATCGTTGCACATCGGAGGCGATCGAACTAAAGGCTGCTGGTGCGACCGTGCGAGTGGACCTCCAGTTGGTTCTGCCGCGTACGATCTCGACAGAGTTCGGGGAAGTGGAAAGTTTTCGTGGTCTCAGATGATCGCATCTTCGGATGGATACAGCGCAAGCTTGACTGCGTTTAGTTCTGCGGCTAGCCAATTTGCAAAGAGTCGCACGTAAACTTTGTATCGTGCCTTCAATGTGCGATGCATGTTAATGGTGAATGCATGCCTTGAGGAGAACGTTGCCAGCACGTCATGTTTAGCAGTTTATGAGAATGTGGGAGAATTGATGTTGCTTCTGCCCATCAGCGCCGCGCCGGGGCCGGCGGCGAGCGCTGCGTTTGGCCGAACCACTGTGATTCCGGCTTTCAAACTGAAGGCTCGAACAAGCGCAAGCGAAATCGCCCACTATTAACGGACTGTCATCGAGCCGATTGCTGGCGAACAAGCCGCGTGGCGTTCCTCTGTCTTCAATGGCATCTTCTGCGTCCTCAGATCAGGAACACACTTGCGAAGATGGGCCTATATGCTGGAAGGGATCGATTGGCGGAATCCGCACTTGAGCTGGCGGCCGCAAAGTATTTTGGGAGTTCCAACGCATCTAATCTGTGATTCACTGTGTCGCATAGATGCCGACCGCGACGCCGATGCGGGTGACGTCGCAACCTGAGAGAGGCGCTGGGAGCCGATCGCGCGAAGGGTTTGAAGGTCGCCGCTGAGCTCGCGGTCGCTCGCTCGAAAGCGTCGGAAGACGAGACGCTGATCCCACAGCAGAAGCTAAGATCGCCCGGCTGAGCATCAGATCTATGGGCAACAGTCGGAACGTTCGGCGCGGCTGATCGAGCAGGTGGCGCTGAAGTTCGCAGATCTGGAAGCCGCCTCCACCGAGGACGAGCTTGCGGCGGGTCGGGCCGCGGCGCAGACGACGACGTTCCCGGGAGTTACCCGCAAGGTAAGCCCCCGGTGAAGCTTACGATTACCCACATTTTTTGAGGTGCACTGAGCCGAAAAACTTGAGTCGCCAGAATCACTTGTGATTCTTTGATGGGCACCTGATTCGAGAAGAGGTGCTCTATGGGACTGACTTCACGCGCCCGGGATGAGAACGCCCATCGTTTGGCGTCTGACGCGGTGAGTTGGTTTGATCGTGAAGCTGCGCTGTGCGAATTCCAGGACGCTCGACTTGGCGAGAGATTTCGCATGCTGCTGAAGCAGATTGGTGGAGACATCGGACAGAGCATTCCGATGGTTTGCCAAGACTGCGCGAATACCAAGGCGGCCTATCGTTTCTTCTCCAATGAACGAGTAAGCGAGGCCGACATCCTGTCTGGTCATTTTAAATCGACGCGGGAACGTATCGCGGCTGCGAAAGGGCCTGTTCTTGTTCTGCATGATACGACCGAATTCACCTATCAAAGGGAGCGCCCGGATCTGATCGGGATGATTAAGCGCATCCCCAAAAGCAACTCTCGAAGATTGGACGGAAAACCCCAAACGTACACGACATGCGGAATATTGATGCATTCGAGCCTTGCGGTGACCCTTGAGGGGCTTCCACTGGGGCTCAGCGCCGTGAAGTTCTGGACCAGAAAGAAATTCAGAGGGGTCGCTGCGCTCAGGCGCGAGGTCAACCTGACACGGATCCCCATTGAAACCAAGGAGAGCATTCGGTGGCTGGAAAACCTCAAGCAATCCACGGAGCTTTTTGAGAAGCCATCGAAGTGCATCCATATCGGTGATCGTGAGGCCGATATTTATGAATTGTTTTGCGCCGCCCAAGAGGTTGGAACGCATTTCTTGGTAAGGACCTGTGTCAATCGCCTGGCAGGCGATGGCGATCATACCGTTGCAACGATAATGGACGAGGTCGCGGTCAAAGGTCTCCACCGGATCGAAGTCCAGGATAGTAAGGGCAATCCAGACCAGGCTGTTCTTGAAATCCGGTATCGTAAAATCCGTATTTTGCCACCGATAGGCAAGCAGTCGCGGTATCCAGCTTTGACTTTGACAGTGATCCACGCTGATGAAAGAGGAGCGCCAAAGAACAGAAAGAAAATTGAATGGAAACTCCTGACCGATCTTCCGGTGCAATCGCGCGGCGATGCGATCGAGAAGCTCGATTGGTATTCCTTGCGATGCAAGATCGAGGTCTTCCACAAGATACTCAAATCCGGCTGTAGGGCAGAGGACTCGCAACTGCGGACTGCTCAGCGATTGACGAATCTGATCTCGGTGTTCTGCATTGTGAGCTGGCGCATTTTTTGGATGACGATGCTCAATCGTTCAGCGCCAAATGTCTCACCGGAATTTGGGTTGACCAAAGCTAATTGCTTGATCGGCTCGTCAAAGACAAAAATCCAGTCAGCACCCAACGAAAGACATTGTCGCATTATCTCATCAAGATCGCCAGGCTCGGCGGCTATCTCGCCCGCGCCAACGATCCGCCACCAGGGAATCTGATCATGTGGCGCGGACTATCGCGATTCATTGATATCGCAACGGGAGCGAAGCTCTGACTCAAAGATGTGGGTAATCGTAAGCTACGCCGAATGGGTACGCTTGTCCGCGTGCATCAGCATGGTATGGCGCGACAATCAGGATGAGAGGTCTCACCTTGATCGCCGCCGCCCAGCATGGGGTTCTGTAGCCGGTGCGTCTGGCTTGAGCCCCGACGGGACACGCGACGCCGAACTTGCCGGAAGACTGTTGTCTCGTTTGAAATCTGGGCAATGCTGCTTGCCGACCGTGGCTATGACGCTAACTGGATCAGACGCCTGTTCATCCGGATTCCTAATGGTGGCAAACTAACGTGCCGAACCGGCGACGATTGCCCTCGCTGAGAGGTACCTAAGCGACTTGATATTCCTTCGTCGCTACCGTCGCAGTTGCGTGTCTCATCTCGCGCGCGTCGTGCTCCGGACTATCCAGTCTGGTAGCTGCCCGGGTCGCACATTCGGTGGTTTAGTCCTTTTAATGCAAGAGAGATCGAGCTGCGTTTGACGTATGTGCAGGACCACCGATTGGCTTGATGTTACCAAGCCTCCGTGTTGTACCCGCAACTGGGCGGCAGACCTCGCATGTCTTGCAAATCAACGTGGGGACAACCAGATGTTACAGCGAAGCCCGCCCTTTAGTGTTCAGCCATCTCGCGCGGCTTGCTGCGTGTGAGTGCAGGCGCGCTCGAAAGACCAAGTGCACTTCACATCGTGAGACCCGCCGCGTGCTCTCTTTTTTCACCATCCATGCTCGCAGCTTCTCCCCTTTACGGCCAATTACAGTGGAAGGAAGCTCTTCCTCTGCTCGATCGCATTGCGCACATGTCAGATGCCCATCAGAACGCAGTGCATGCTGCCGGGCAGAAACTGAAGCTGAGTCAGCTCGGAGCACCTGCCTCCCTTCCGGACGGCTTCGCCGTCTTGCTTACGGCTAAGTGAACAAATTTGGAGCAGGCGTTACGCCTTCAGTCACCACGACATCATCGCAGATGCGCACAAAGGAGCATTCAATGAAGAAGACGAACTGCTCGGAGGCTTATGCATACCTCAACTGGCAGGAGGTCCTCGAATGGGCGGATAGGTTAAGTGAAAGCCAGATCTACTGGAAAGATGAAGGCCCACTATCAATGAGAAAACCCATTCTTTTAGACGCCGCGCAACGTGTGCGTGGCAGAAAGCTGTCTTCCTGACGAGATCTGATCTTCCCCCGAAAAAGTGGAAGGGTTTAAGCGGCTTTTAGCTCCATCTCGATCGGAGGGATATATCCGATGAATGGAGCCTGGTGCGATTGTAGAGCCCTCGATGAAGGCGAAGATATCGCGTTGGGCGTAGGTGCGGGTCTTATGCTGACGATGATGAACGAGCTCGGTCTTGAGGGTGTGGAGGAAGCTCTCCATCGGGGCATTGTCGACGCATTCGGCCCTGCGGCTCATCGATGCGGGAAGGCCCGCGGCTGCGATAGATGTGTGAAGCGTACTGTCGGAATGATGGATCAATCCGGAGCGGGCCGCTGCTGGCGGACCGCGATTGTTAGCGCGGAGGAGACGAGTTTGACCCGCATGTGATCCTGCATCGCCCAACCGACGATCCTGCGGCTGAAGAGGTCCATGACGGCGGCCAGATGCAAGCAGCCCTCCGCGGTCGGGATGTAGGTGATATCAGCCAGCCAGATCCGATTTGGGGCTGCGGCGGTGAAGTCGCGCGCGAGCAGGTTCGCCGCAATCGGCAGAGCATGGCGACTGTCGGTGGTGCGGACCCGACGTGGCGGCGCCGTGATCGCCCGAATGCCATGCCGCCGCATCAGCAGTTCGATCCGGCCCCGGCTGACCCCACGTCCCTGCGTCCGCACTAGGGCATGCACATATCTCTGAGGCTCCATCCTGCTGAGACGGCGTGGAAGTATTCGAGGCCGTTTTTGAAGGTGATCGGGCCCGGCGGCTTGGACGATGGGTAGCCGTCCCAGCCGCCGAGACGGCCGATGATCCAGGCGGCCCAGGCGAGGCTGTTGGGCGGATGCGGGTTCTTTAGTCGCTTGCTCGCGGCTTCGAGTTGCTGGTTGAGGGCAATGAGCGCGCCTATTTGGCGGTTATCGAAGGCCGCGACAATAAGCTGGCGACTACCGTTGCGGGCCTGCAGAAGCTGGATGGTGATGACGGCCGCCTTGGCGGCGATCGCAACCAACTTGAGAAGACGATCGGCGGATCCGATCTGGCTGTTTTCGAGCTTGAGGCCTTGTGTCTTCAGGACACGGAAGAACTGCTCGATGATCCAGCGCTGCTTGTACCATTGGACGATGCGCCAGGCGTCCTCGGTGCCGGTAACCTCGTGAGAGGTGAGAAGCCGCCAGTGCAGCGGCTCTACGCCGGCCTCGGCATTGACCTCGCGCACATCGACCACCGCCAATGGCAAGCTTTTCGGCAGATGGTGCAGGAACTTACTCTGCGGGCGGGCGAGCTCGATTGCGTCAAAGCGAAGTTCGAGGTGGGCTAGGCGAGCTGGCCGCGCGGCGCGCGCAGGCAGTTGGATCGTACGCCGGTCCACCACGGCCATAACATCGCTGGCCTCATATAGGCTGCTGCGGTCGGCAAGCTTGCGATCATGCATGCTGCGCGCGATGACGTGGAAGTGTTGCTCAGCCGAGCTGGCATAAAGGGCAAAGATATCGCTCTCGCGGTCGCCCAGCACCGTCACCGCCGCGGCCTTGGTAAGCAGCGGCCTTGCCGCCACGGCAGTGGATATCCAGCGCTGCGATTCCTTGTCCGACAGCTCACGTTCGTCGTGCGAGGTCGTGCGGCGGCCTTTGCGCGTCCATATCTGTCCGCTCAAAAGCCCAAGACAGCTGCCGTCGTCGGCATCCACAGCCAGCAGCGGATGCAGCAGCACGCCGTGGCTATTACCTTTTCCGATTTCTCCGAGCCCACGCCGGCGTTGCGATGTGGTGTTGAAGTGGATCTCACTGGTGTCCTGGATCGCCAGCACGTGGCGGCCTTCTACCGCAGTGACCGTGCTTTCGCTCCAGCTTTCGATGATCCGCTCCGCCGTTACCTTTTCATGGCCAAGAAAGCGGTTGAACCGCACTTCCAGCGCGCGGTTCCCCCTGGAGAGCTGCCGAAGGCAGACAGTTCTGCCTGCAACCATGCGTTCAGCGAGCGCCGCCCCCCTTTATCGAGACGACGATCCCCGAACCGGCCCAGCGTCCAGTCAATCCGTGACAACATCGCGGCACCCCCGTCCAAACCATGGAGTGCCGCAATACGAATCACACAGACTCCCGATTCTGGAATCCCCGCGGCGGACCCGAGTCAATCCGTCGCACCAGATATGTGCATGCCCTAGTGCGTCCGCAGGGCGGCGTGGACCCGAGGACTGCCATAGCGCTGGCCGCTCTCGCGATGGACCTGCCAGATCTCCGCCAGCAACGCAGCATCGGAGGTTGCGCGGGTGCTCACCGGACGCGCGCCCAAGCGTAATAGCCGGCCGGCGACACCTCGAGGACGGCACACATCAGCCGTACCGTCGCGATGGTCCTCGATGAAGCGGGAGGTCATGTCCGAGTTCCAGCAAAGATCGCGATCGACTCCCTAAGAAACAGCCGGATTGGCGTCCTCTGGAATGGTCTGTAACACGAAGCCCAGTGATTTGGCTCTGCGTTGTAGGTTGGCGAGGACGCGGCTGCGATATTGTTGCTCATAATGGGCGGCACCCGGATATTTGTAGCTCATGCCATGCCGGAGTGTGTTGTGGACCAAAACCGCAATCTTGCGGGCGGTCGCCGTTACGGCTTTGGACTTGCCCGCTCGGGAGGCTAGCCGACGCATAGAATGCGCCGAGCGCTGTGTTCAAATGCCAGTGATGGACCCAAGCCGTGGATCTCAATCAGATCGACGCCGAGCACGCCCTACAGCGCAGTCCTGACATCGAAGGTAGGCGCATTGACCTGTTTGGTCTTGATGCGTGGCCTTTGCGCCTTTTTTGTTCAGTGCCGCGATCAGGACCTCGAGCTTGCGGTCACAGTCCAGTATCTTGGCCCGGTAGACGTCGTAAAGTTCCAGCGATTGGGTCACGCGAAGACATTTTCGTGCCAGTCGTTGCCCACCAGTGCCGCACGGATCGTCGCGATGGATGAATGGCATCGCACGTCCCGATAGGTTGCCAAGACGTCAGGATTCCGCTCGCCTGCAACAATGACTCGGATCACCCCGGGCACGTTCTTGGCGTGCCGCGCGTTGACCAGGATCACCTCAGACCCGCGCTGCTCCAGGATCTCGTAAACCGGGATCCAATAGACCCCAGTGGATTCCGTCGCGATACTCGTCACGCCGCAGGCTCCGAACTAGCTCGGCAGCTGATGCAAGTCTTGCGTAAATGTACCGAAAGAGCGCACCGGCGCGTCGGTGCAAGCTGGGTTCACCGCAGCCATGTGCATCTTTGATCCAATGTCGATGGCGGCGGCCCCGAGGTTGACCAGCTTCAGTTCCGGTCGGCCGCCGCTCGTCTTCTTGAGCGCTGGGCGATGCCAATCGTCATATTCTTAATCGGGATCGCCGCCAGGCGGCGGCACCGCTCTCAAGTTCGCAAGCACCCATGGACCATGTTTTTTAACGGGGATTGTGCCTCCAATAATCGAGCGGCCGCTACCCTCCCGGCCGCCGAGCATGGCACAAGGCTGTTTCTACGCTGCGCACAGGCGCGCCACGGTGCGGGACAGTTTTTTAAATGTCGCGCTCCATCCGCAGTCGTTCGTTTTCCTGACGCAGCCGGGCGATCTCCGAAGCCTGGTCCGCCGGCATCGGTGTCGCCTGCGTGGTGGGCGCCTCGCCGCCGATGCCGGCTCCTGCCGGAGCTTATCCACCCAGCGCCGCAGCACCGAGTCGCGCAGACCGAGCTCCTTGGCGACCGCCCCGATCGATTGACCACTCGATACCGCCAGTTCAACGGCATGGCGCTTGTGGTCCTCTGTGAACGACCAAGAAGCTTGGCTTCACGAACGCGTCGTGGATGGCGAGTGCGGTCGCCCCAAACTCATTCCACAGCCAGCCCAGTGAACGAATTATCAAGGTCGCCGTGAATCTGAGCGATTGTTCATTTGCGCTTGTTGCCGGCGGCACCTGTTGTCTACATAGGTTCACTCAATTTGACATCCGGCGGGTGTCTTGGTCCGATCGATGACTCTCCGGAGGGTTTGACCGTCGTGCCAGGCATTGCGATGGCTTGCAGCAATACCCGAGATAGGCGCCCACGGATTGGGAATGCAGGAATTGCCTGGGATCGTCCACAGTCGATCGGAAGGTCAACGCCGAGACCGGGCCGATCCCCGGCATCGTCATCAAGAGCCGACAAGCCGGGTCACTGCGCACGACCTTCAGAACCAGACGATGCAGTCGGGTGTACTCCCGCTCTCGACGAACACGTTTGTCGCGCCAGGCACCCCGACCGTCCATGCTGATGGCGATACCATGACTGGCGAGCACGCCGGTGAACGCGGCGCCCGTGAACTGCGAGCCTTGGTCGGTGACCTTGCCCCTCGGGCCTAATCCCGTTTGAAGTTCGTTCTGGCCCACGACAAAGACCAGAGCATGAAGCGCAGCCGCTTTTCGGAAGAGATGGAGTATTCGGTCCCGATCGCCTGACCTATTTGCCGCGCGGCACGTTTTGACTGACGATCATGGACCAACTGCATCCGAAGGAGAAAAGTCATGATCTACGTCGGCCTCGATGTTTCGCTGAATTCCGATGCGGTATGTGCGGTGGATGGGACCGGAGAGCTTATCCGGGAGGGAACGACGTTCGCGGACGCGCCATCGATTGTGCAGTACCTCGAACCATGGGCTGGTCAAGTTGAACGGGTGGGCCTGGAGGCAGGACCGACGTCAGAATGACTGACCGCAAATCTAATCGAACTGGGGCTGCCGGCCGTCAGTATGGAAGCCCGCCAGGTCAAAGCGGCACTTTCGGCCATGCCGGTGAAGACCGATCGCAACGACGCCCGCGGGATCGCGCAGGTGGTGAGAACGGGTTGGTTCAAGCCTGTTCACGTCAAGAGCATCGGCAGCCAAAGGGCGCGGACGCTGGCGGCTGCTCGCAAGCATATCATCCGCTCCATCGCTGCCGCAGAGCAAGTCATCCGCGGACTTCTGCGTCCGCTCGGTCTCAAAGTCGGAATCGTCTCAGTCTATCTGCGCGCCTACCACACCGTGTCCGACGCCCGCGCCTCGATCGGCCGATACCTCGACTTTTACAATGGCCGGCGTCCCCAGTCGAGCCTTGACGCGGCACTTCGGATCAAGCTTACTTCAACCAGCTGCCGTTCCGCGCGGCAGCCTAACTCTGGCAAAAGCTCCACTTATCGACGCGGAATTGCTGTTCAGACAACCGAGACCTACTCTCGGACCCGCCTCACGCAAAACTCTTCAAACGGTCCACTCGCTCTGAGCACGAAAGTCAATACCTCGAACGGGTCATAGTGGAGTTGCTCGCGCACCAGCCAGGAGACCCAGCGGCATCTTTACGAGTTGCGTCGCGGATCTTCACGACCACCGAGCCGCCATCATGTACGCCGACAGCCCATCCCGCGCACTCCGATCGGATAGATCCCCACCGCTGCGCGCACCAGCGCATCATCAATCTCGATGTCGATTGTAATCCTGCATTGCCACTTTCGCGCAGATCCAACGTGCGCAGCTCCAACATCACCGGAACGAAGATCGCCGCCCCTCCTCCGGCAAGCTCAGCAGACCGGCACTCGCGCCTTGCGACCAGCAAACAGGTGTTGCGGTGGGAGGTCGAGCCTGCGCCCCGCCTCAACGCGCCTATGGTCGGCGCATTTGAGTCCGTCTGACCGTTGACCGCAGAGCCCCACCGCCGCTGCCGCCTCGCTCCAACTGGTTATCCACCCGGCTCTGAGCCGTCAACTATATAGTCAAGCATATTGGGACCCTCACTATATACGACAGAATCATCTCACGCCGAGCAAGGTGGGTGAGATACGCCACGTATTGATGGGGCGTCAATTCGCGCTCTCCTTCAGGACCAGCACTCATGCCATCGGTCACACGAATGCCGGTGCACATGAACGCAACCGACCTTTATCTAAAGTGCTGCCGCAATCATTTTTCGGCCCTCTATACATAAGCCCTCGATAAAACGCGTCTTTACGGGCTTGCCTTGTGTGCTAGGCGACGAGGCGCTCCCCGGTCAAGACGGTAGTGCACCGACACATCTCACCAAGCCCCCGCGCGATTTTGCTGCACCGTCAACCGTCCGTGATGCCCGCCATGCGGCAGCCTTCGAAGACTTTACACGCCAGCCGTATTCGATAATCCCGAAGTTCCTTCAAATGGACGACAGCTCTCCGCCTCTTCGCGAGTGCCCACTTCCATCCCAACGTCGGCCCGCCGTGTTGTCCAACATGGCGTCCGCCATTAGCGCTCAGCCGCATGGCCTCGGAGACGTCCGTCGGACTACTTGGCCTTCCTTAGATGCTTGCGGCATATCGCTGCTCCTAAGTCGCTAACGTAGTGAGCAGGGCTTTGTGCCAGCAACGATCACGAAGGAAATACCACTGCGCTTCCGTCGTACCCATTGACTAACTTGATTAACTCCTCACCTGGCGTCCAGAAAAGCCAATCGTCGTCCACAATGTTTTCGTTTACCAATCGCAATATCGAACCACCTGGTTCGCAACGCGTTATGTCGTAGACACGCTTCTCGACAGACCACGTTCCCGCAAGACCACACATGAAATCAGGAGCCCACATGGCAAAGGAGACACCGCGCATTATCCCTTCCATGATCTTGGGCATACCCTGCCTCCTAAAGTCTCCGCGCACCCAAATGTCCCCGCGAAAGACCACCCTTCCAGTGATCTGGCGCGCAATCGGCGCTTTGCAAATGCAACAATCATCAGGATGTGCATGTTTGCTCGGATCAGCGTAGAAAAATCTCAGAGATTCAAGATGTTCCTTTAGATTGCTGCTCGATAGGTCATACAGTCGAGCAGCCTCCACGAGGACGACGTCGTTGTTCTTGTCAACCCCCACGATCCAATATCCCTCGCCTGCTTTGATGGGTGATGTGTCAGGCCGAAAAATCGGATATGTCCTGCCTTTTGTCGGAGTGCGCTCCGTGATCGCGACATACTCATGAAAATCGAAGCCGATCGAGATCTTAACGCCCTTTCGAATGGCGGCGCGGTCATACACTTGGAGAAAGCGAGATGCTTGCAACTGATCCACTATGCACTTCATTGTTGCCCGGCCTCCTATGCCGACGAACCGAGCCGTGGCGTTCCGGCTCGCTATTCGAGTTTGTACTACATCATCAAATCACTAGAGACGACCGAATCTGGTAGGAACATCGGAGGCGAAAGGTCGCTCTTTCGCCGGTCCGCCGGACCAGCTAAAACCTGTCCGACGTCTCTCGCGAAGTGAGCCAAAGCTGGAGCGGTCATCTCGCGGCCAGATCACAGCCCATCCTGCGCACGCCGATCGAGCCAGCACTGATTTCGACTCGCTGACGTGTCCCGACATGATCGAAGAAGATCCGACCGCAAAGCCATCCTGAGACACCATGAGTGGAACACCTCAGAGCATTCAAGAGACGGTAGCGGCAGAGGATTCAGTCGAGAGCGCGATGCAATTCCTGCTTGCGGCGGCGGTGAGAGTCAGCGGTCAACTTACCTGACGGCGAGATGCATTCTGGTGCTACTGAGATCGAATTGCTTATTTCGTCGGCACGCTCACCTCTACCAGAGTTTCGGCCAAAGCTTGCTCGAACACTTCAAGACCTTCATCCACCGTCTCACGGTGGATCGTGAGTGCGGGCAAGAATTTCACGACCTGGTCGACGGGCCCGCATCGCTCGGCGTGGGGATGGTCGAGTTCGTATGATCTGTCGTAGCGTCCGCCTCCAGGCGGGTGACTACGCCGAAGAGCCGACCATTCAACCGAATCCCATCGTGTCGCGGCTTTGCCGACCACGAACAGAAGCAAGGTACCCGCGGCACGCGCTTTTAAGGGATTGACAGAAGCAGACCGAATACAGAAGCAGATTATCGCGATATTGAAGGAGCATGAGGCCGGCGTGTCGGTGGCCGATCTGTGCCGCAAGCATGGCGTCAACGACGCCAGCAGCTAGAAATGGAACGCCAAGTTCGGGGGCTGAAGGTCTCGGAAGCCAAGCGGCTGAAGACTCTGGAGGATGAGAACACGCGGCTGAAACGGTTGCCGGCCGACGCTATGCTGGACAACGCGGCCTTGAAGGACCTCGTGAGAAAGAATGTATGGTCCGCACCGTCCGTGCAAGGGTCGTAACAGCGAAAATGACGCTTCCAGTTGCATAAATGTATCCGGCCTCTCGCGAGCGGACTGCTGTTGCAGCCAGGCCATGATGAGAT